>CAMYOG010000060.1 GCA_947259925.1 Thermoanaerobaculia bacterium | reverse complement strand
GTCGCCGTGCCCGATCAGGTCCACATGCACGTGGGCGTCGATCAGTCCAGGCATGATCGTCTTGCCCCCGATATCGATGATCGTGGCGCCATCCGGGATGTCGACGCGATGTCGCGGTCCTGCGGCGACGATACGGTTGCCGTCGATAACGACGACGGCCTGGTGGATCGGTTCGGCCTCGTAGCCGTCCAGCAGCATTCCGTTGACGAATGCTACGGGGCCATCGGGCGCATCCAGGGCGAAGCCGGGCAGGGACAGCGCAAAAGACGCAATCAGGGTGATGGCGAAGCGCATGGGGACTCCTATGTTGCTGGGATCGAGCATACCAGCCGCACCCTTTCCTTGCGATGCGATACGACGTAGGCTGGAAGCACAAGAACAAAGGGGGAAGCGATGTTGCGCAAGGCTTTTCCGGCGGCAACTCTATTGGTTGCCGCTGCGGCATTGATGGCTTGCTCCGAGCGGACACCTGAACCGGAAACAGCAACGGTCTACGCCGACATCGTGATTTCGTCGGCGCGGGTCCACACGGTTGACGACGCGAATCCGGCGGCGGAGAGCATCGCGGTACTGCAGGACCGCATCATCGAAGTCGGTGCAAACGAAGAGACGGCAGCGCTGATCGGGCCGGAGACGCGCGTCATCGATGCGGCAGGGCGGCTGGTCATGCCCGGGTTCGTCGACTCGCACACACATATCTTTGCCGGATCGTTCAGCGCCCAGCGAATCAACCTGAGCCTGGCCGACAACCTGGAGAAGCTCGGGGAGTTCCTCTACGCGATCAAGGACCAGAACCCGGGCGACGACGCCATCTACGCGCGCGGCTGGCAGAACCACATCTTCCCGAAGGAAGGACCAAGGAAAGAGCTGCTCGACGAGATTTTCGGCGATCGCGTCGTCGTGCTGGGCTCGGTCGACGGGCACTCGACGTGGTACTCGTCCAGGGCATTCGAGCTGGCCGGCGTCGATGCCAGCACCGCGGACCCGGAGCCCGGTGTCAGCTTCTTTGAACGTGACCCTGCGACCGGTGAACCACTGGGCACGGCGAGAGAGGCTGCCAGCAGCCTGGTGACAGAAAAGGTCATCAGCTTCGAACGTGAGGCATACAAGGGAGCGCTCCAGCGCTGGCTGCCGCTCGCCGCGGAATCCGGGCTCACAACGGTATTCGATGCCGGCGCCTCGGCGCCGACACAGGAAGAGGCGTACCGGATACTCGACGAACTCGACGAGAGCGGTGAGCTGACCCTGCGCGTGTTCGGATCGGTCGGCTACCAGTTTGACGACGATGACCCATCGGGGCGGTTACTCGAGTACCGGGACAAGTACTCGGGCAGGTACTACCAGCCATATTCGATCAAGCTTTACGCGGACGGCGTGCCCGAGGGGCACACCGCCTTCCTGCTCAAGCCTTACCTTGATCGCTCAAGCCTTACCTTGATCAGCCGGACTCGGTCGGCGAGCCGATGATCAAGCCGGACAAGATGACCGAGCTCATCGTCGCTGCCTTCGAGCGCGACGTCCCCGTCCACGTACACGCGATCGGTGGCGCCGCAGTGCGTATGACCCTCGATGCCATCGAAGCAGCCCGCGAGACGACGGGCAAGACCGACGTGCCAGCGGCTATCGCCCACATGGACTTCGTCTCGACCGAGGATATCACCCGCTTCGCCGAACTCAACGTCGTTGCGCAGACCTCGATCCAGTGGGCCGCCGCCGACCCGAGTTACCAGAACATCGGTGCATTCGTCGGCATGGACGTCGTCGAGGCAGCATACCCGGTCAAGTCGATCATCGAGGCGGGCGCCGTGCAAACCTTCGGGGCCGACTGGCCCGCGGCGGCGTACCTGTCGACCTATGAGCCCCTGACGCTGCTCGAGGTGGCCATCACGCGCCAGTTACCCGGTGAGCTCGAGATGCCAGTCCGCAACCGGGCGGAGCGCCTGCCGATCGACGAAGCGATAAGGAGCCTGACGATCCGTTCGGCAATGCAGCTCGGCGCCGATGACGACATCGGCAGCATCGCGGTCGGCAAGAAAGCGGATCTCATCATGCTCGACGACGACGTCTTCGAGCTCGCGCCGCACCAGATTCACGAGGCTCGTGTGGCGTTGACGATGATGGACGGGCGTATCGTGTACGAGGCATCGACGGAACGCCCAGGTCAGTGACCGTTTCGGACACCGAATTCACGACAGAGCCTGTCCCCGAAGAGCGGACCGTGCCGTGGTGGCGCGTCGGCGTCATCAGTGCGATGGTGGCGTTCTCGCTGCCTACGTTCATCACAGGCCTCGAGGTGTCGCTCGTCGTCCCGGGGAAGGTAGCGTTCCTGGCCCTGCTGGGCGGCAGCCTGATTCTCGCCGTCATCGCGAGTATTTCGGGTTCGATCGGTTCGCGAACGCGCCTGAGTTCCTACATGCTCGCGCGCATCGCTTTTGGCGACAAGGGTGCGGCGCTCGTCAATGTCGCGTTTGCTATTTCGCTGCTCGGCTGGTTCGGTGTCAACATCGATCTGTTCGCCGGTGCCGTCGAGCGCCTGGTTGCCGACAGCGTCGGCGTGACGGTCCCGACCTGGGTCGTCGAGCTCGGCGCCGGCACGGTCATGACGATCACGACGATCTACGGTTTTCGGGCGATCAACACGCTGTCGCTTATTCTGGTGCCCGTGCTCATGGTGGTTACGGCGGCCCTGTTGACCAAGGCACTGGGTGCCCGTTCGCTAACGGAGGTGCTGACAAGCGATATGGCCGCGACGTACACGCTCGGCAAGGCCATGTCGTCCGTCGTCGGCGGGGTGATCGTTGGCGCCATCATCATGCCCGACGTCACGCGATTCATTCGGCACTGGCACGGTGCTATCTACACGGCCGTACTTGCCTACCTGTTCGTTGGTGTCACGGTCATGTCGGCGGGCGGGCTTGCCGCCACAGCCTTCGGCAGCGACGACCTGCTCGAGATCATGCTGATGGTCGGCCTGAGTTGGGGCGCGTTCGCGATCGTCATCGCAGGCAGCTGGGTACTGAACTCGCTGAACCTGTACAGCACGATGCTGAGCGTCGAGGCGACCTGGCCGGCGCTAAACAATCGTGCTCTCGTGGTCGTACTCGGCGTTCTCGGAACCGGCGCTGCGTTCCTCAACATCCTGGATGTCTTCCTGACATTCCTGTTCTATCTCGCGATCGTGTTCGTACCCGTGGCCGGCGTCATCATGGTGGACTACATCGTGTTACGCCGCGCCGCATATCACGAGGAACGCGAAGCAAGGCAGGAGAAAGTACGGTTGATTGCCATCGGCGCGTGGGCCGTTGGCGCGGCGGTCGCACTCGCGGGCGCCGAGGGCGTCACTTCGCTTTTCGGCGTCGCGGCACTGGATGCGATGGTGGTCGCGGCGGCGGCCTACTGGCTGCTCGGCCACTTCGCGAGGCGGTCGTGAGAATAGGCATCGACGTCGGCGGTACGCACACGGACGCCGTCCTGATGGAAGGAGTGACGGTTGTTGCAGCGACCAAGGCCTTGACGTCGGCCAACGTGACAGACGGTATCCTCGATGCGCTCGAGACGATACTCGGCGACAGTGGCGTCGAGGAGGGCGACGACATCGCTTCTGAGTTCGACTCGATGATCGCCAAGGTGATCGCTACAGGGAACAACAGAGCCGAAGCCATCGCCCGGTTGGAGCGTGCGTTGGGACAGATGCGGGTCGTCGTACAGAACGGGACCTCCAACAAGGGATTCGTCCAGGAGCTGCTGCGACACCCCGACTACCTCGACAACCGAATCGATGTCGGGTGGGTCGATCGCCTCACTGCCATCGGAGCGAACAACGACCCCGAGACCTCGGCGGTGGCCCTCGAGCTCTCGGACTCCGCCGCGACCGGCGCCAGGTGGTGCAAGGGCTACTGCGATGAGCGACGACCGTCGACGGCGGGTGACCCCCGAGGATGCGGAGCTGGAGCGCGAGATCCGCGCCCAGCGGAAATTCTCGATCGCCGAGGCGATCGGCCGCGCAGGGGGCGACCTGATGAAAGGGGCGTCGCCGGTGACCCGCAAGCGGCAGGCCGAGTTCGAGATCGAGCACTATCTGGAGAGCCATCTGGACGATCCCGAGGGTGCGCTGCTGGTAGTCCTGCTGCGGCGGACCCGGGAGAGTGCGGTCCTGCTGACGCCCGGCTTCGAAGACCCGCTGGCAGCCCTGGCCAAGGTGACCGAGGCGATCGTCGGCTCCGAAGGACGGCTCCGCCGCTTCGTCAGGGCGATCGACGCCGAGTGGGGGCGCATCTACTCGGAGCGTCCCTACTTCGAGCGCTCCGGAAGCTCGCCGCACCGCGATGATCCGTACACCACTTCGTCCGTGCGGCAGGCACTGACGCGGCTACTCGAAGAGCTCGGCTCGACCCGCGAGAACGACGCTACACGGTAGCCCGGCGGATCTTCCGCTTCAGGCTCTTGATCCGCCGGCGCACCAGCTTGAGCTGCGCGTGGTCGCCCGCCTCGAGCGCCTGCTGACGCTCGACCTTCAGGGCTCGGATCTTGTTCTTGACCCGATCCTTGTCGATACCGACGACCTCGTGATGGACGTGGGCCTCGATGCTGAGCGCCGCACATAGCGCCGGTACCAGGTGCTCCTTGTGCATCGTGCTGTAGCCGTGCAGCGCGTCGTGCTCGATCCCCTGTGCGATGTCGCGCAGCTCGGCGACCGTCTTCTTGTGCAGGACCTCGAACGTGAGCTCTTCTTCGGGAGCCTCCTCCGGAGCCTCCGCAGCCGCTTCTTCGGCTGGAGCCGCTTCTTCGGCCGGAGCCACTTCCGCGGCGGCGGCCGGCTCGGCCTCCGGCTCCGCAGTGGCCTCCGGTTCTGCGGCGGCCTCCGGCTCGGCGGCGGCTTCCGGCTCGGCGGCGGCTTCCGGCTCCGCGGCCTCCGGTTCCACGGTGGCTTCCGGCTCGGCGGCGGCTTCCGGCTCTGCGGTGGCTTCCGGCTCCGCGGCGGCCTCTTCCGTGGTCTCTTCCGTGGTCTCTTGCTGCTCTTCCAGGTTCTCTTCCTGATCGGCCATCGGGCTTCTCCTGTCTGTCTTTCCGGTCGACGGTCGCGGGCCTACTCGTAGCGATGCCCGACGTCGTCCAGGGGATCTCCCATTCCCAGGTAGTGGTTGAGCTCGCGCTCCATCTTCTGCATGAAGGCGTTCCACCTCTCCTCGTCGAACTCGGCCACCGCTTTGCGGCCTTCCGTGCTCAGGGCGGTGTGGGTGTAGGCAACGTGCATCCTGCTCGCCTCGTCTCCGTCCGCCTCGACCGTGAACTCGAGCTTGGCGGAGGTGAGGCCGGGCGTCACCTTGATCATCTCGATCCGGTGGTTCTCGGTGTCGTGCAGAGTGATGACCCAGATCGACTCGATACCGTCGTCGCGGGTGATGAACACGCAGTCCTCTTCGGCGACACCGGTCACCGAGTAGACGGCGTACGGGTCCCAGTCGCTCTCCCACTCCACTTCGCGCACCGGACAGAGCATCGGGAAGACCGCGTCGGGCGCGGCCACCAGGTTGTGCGTGTATTCACGTCGCACCCGTACCGGGGGCAACACGTTCATGCTGACTCCTTCCTCGGGAGGTCGGGGGCCTGCTGCCCCGGACCGAGCAGATGATTCTACTTCGCCATCGCCGGCGGTAGGCGACGCATCTTCAAGAATTTCTTCAGCCGCTCCTGGCTGTCGCCGACGAACGTTACGATCTTGACCCCAATGCCGGCCTTGCCCCCAAGATCGGCATCCTCGCTCAGTCGCACGACTTCAGCCTGGCCACGAATCGGAGACTTGAGCTCCGGTATCTGCAGCTCGAACGAGAACGTGTCGCCGATCGCCATCCGCGTCTTGGTGCGCACCAGCATGCCGCTCTCCGAGATGTTGGCGATCTGGAGCATCTTGCGCACCTGGCCGGTTGGCGTGATCAGATCGGCGCCGACCATGAGGTTGCCGGCGAAGCGCGGCGCTCGACGCAGGAAGCTCATGAAGGTGTCCGCCAGATCCTCGAGCCCGCTGTCGGAGCGCAAGATCGCCACGCCCTCACCGGCCGAGCGTTTCAGGCCGCCGATCGACCTGCCGGGTGCGAGCACCACCACCTGGGCGCCGCGCGACGCGCAACCGCTCTCCCGGAACTCGGTCACGAAGGCCTTGAGCGACATGCCATCCATCGGATAGCGGATCACCATCAGATGGATCGGGATCTCCCGGGTCAGCTCGAGACCGCGTTGGACGGAAGGCACCTCCACCGCTTCGGTGGAGAACGGCCCCAGGGCTTCGAGAAGCCGGTCCCGCAGCTCATCCGTGACCGCAACCAGGACGACTCGTTGCAGCATCGCAGTCGAATGTTACCGGACCGGACGGTCGAGCTGGGCGCCTGTAGGGTTCTCCCGACAGCCGTTCTGCACTCTCTAGGACGGCTCGGTCGGCGCCACCACCTCGGCCGGCACCGGCACCGGCTCGTCTGCGCCGTCGGGGTCGTCGTCACGTACGACGGTCGCGAACAGCCGAACCAGCAGCATCAGGCCGGCGGCGATGAAGAAGGGGACGGCGACGCCGAGGTGCTGGAACGCCGCGCCGGCCCAGAGCGGGCCGACCATCCGGGAGACGCCGCCGAACGACTGCTGCACGCCGAGAAAGAGGCCGGTCTGGTCCGCCGGGGCTCGATGAGAGACCAGCGAGGTGGTCGCCGGAAAGAGGAGCGCCGTCCCGACCGGAACCAGCAGGACCACCAGGGCGAGCTCGAAGAGGTTGCGGGCCAGAGGTAGGAGGCCGAGGCCGAGGCCGACCGCGACCAGTCCGAGCCGGAGCGATCCGACCTCTCCGAACCTGCGGATCGCCGGTCCGAGCACGAAGGTCCGCATGATCAGCGAGACACCCCCGACGTAGACGTAGAACCAGCCGATCGTGGTCTCGTCGACGGCGTAGCGACGTTCGAGGAAGAGCGCCAGCACGCCGTTCATCGCCATGAACGCCATCATGCCCATCGAGTAGATCCAGACCAGCGAGCCGATCGCGCCGGTCGGCTGGCGCAGCACCTCCATCATCGCCCGACGGGTCGCGCCCGCCGGCGGCGGGGCCTTCTCGGCGCCCCGGCTGGCCGACTCGGGAAGCCAGATGTAGGCGAACACCATGTTGAGCAGGCACAGCCCCGCGGCGACGTAGCCCGGGCCGAGCACTCCCCAGGCCGCCGCCAACGAGCCGATCGCCGGCCCGAGCATCACTCCCAGGCTGGTCGCCGCACTCAGCCAGCCGAGCGCCTTGGCGCGATCGCGGCGCGGCACTGTGTCGCTCACGTAGGCCTGGACGACGCCGACGGTGCCGGCCCCACACCCCTGGACGAAGCGCGAGACGAACAGCAGCCAGACAGTGCCCGCCGACTCGAAGACGACGTACGAGACCGCCGACACCAGCAGGCCCGAGATGATCATTGGGCGGCGGCCCCAGCGATCGGAGAGCCGGCCCCAGAGTGGCGCGGTCGCCATCTGGGCGAGCGCGAAGATCGAGACCATGCCGCCGATCAGCGTCGGGCTGGCGCCCAGCCGCTCGGCGTAGAACGGCAGCAAGGGCAGGACGATCAGGAATCCGATCATGTCGACCGCGATGGTCAGCATGAGGACCCAGAGCCGCCCGACGAACTCGCGCGCGTTCATCGCGTCAGGCCGACCTCTCCCGGCCCCAGAGCAGAAACGCCACCGCGCTGATCAGCATCAGGAGGACGCCGTAGACCGCCGCGACGCCGGTGTCCTGGAGCCTCAGGCTGGACAGGATCTCGATCGAGATCGGACGGGTGTCGAAGGTGTAGAGGACGATCGAGGTGACGAAATCGCCCAGCGCGGTGATGAAGGCGAGGCTGGCGGCGGCGGCCAGCGCCGGCTTGAGAAGCGGAATCGTGACCCGCCAGAGGGTGCGCCATCTGCCGGCGCCGAGCGATGCCGCGGCCTCCTCGAGCGACCGGTCGAACTGGCGCAGGCCGGCCAGGGCGCCGCGGCCGGTCACCGGCAGGCTGCGCACGAGATAGGCCAGCGGCAGGATCCAGGGCGTACCGACCAGCACGAACCTGCCGACCGCCGGTGCGTTGACGGCGAACGCGGTCGCCAGCGCGATCGCGAAGACCGTGCCTGGAACCGCCCACGGTACCGCCACCAGCGCTTCGAGGAACGCACCCAGGCGGCCGCCGGCGCGGATCGAGGAGCGCGCCGCCGCCAGGCCGAGCGCCAGGGCGCCGACCGTTGCCGCGGCCGCCATCCAGAGCGAGTTGAAGATCGGTCGGAACCGCTCGGGCTGCGCGAACAGCTCCTGGTAGTTGGTCGTGTCGAGCACCGGCGGCAGCAGCTCGACGGTCCAGGTCGCCCGCGGCACGAACGAGATCAGCACCAGGGTCAGGTGCGGCAGCAGCAACAGAAACGCCAGTCCCCAGCCGGTGGCGATCGCCGTGCTCCGCGCTAGCCGGCCGCGTAGCACCTTGCGGCTCGGGGCCACCCCCCGCACGCCGCCGATCACCTCGATCCGGCCACGATCCATCCGCACCAGCCCCCAGAGACCGGCGAGCGCCACCAGCGCCAGAACCACCGTCTCGACCTGGGCCATCTCGACCTCGCCGTTCAGCTTCGAGAAGACGATCTGCGTGGTCATCACCCGGAAGCCGCCGCCGAAAATGTAGGGCGCCGAGAACGACGCCAGCGAGGTCATGAAGGCGAGCAGCGCGGCCCCGGTCAGAGCCGGTCGGAGGAGCGGCAGGGTCACATGGAAGAGGGTGCGGATCGGGCCGGCGCCGAGGATCGCGGCCGCCTCCTGCATCGAGGTGTCGAGCCGGGCCAGCCCGGCGCGCACGAACAGATAGAAGTAGACGTACATCGAATAGGCGTGAACCAACAGGATCGCCGCCGGACCCTGCAGCCGCCAGGGCGGCTCCGAGAGCCCGAGCAGCCCCTGCACCGCCCGCGACACGAATCCGCTCTCGCCGTACAGAAACAGGAAGGCGATCACCCCGACCAGGGGCGGCAGCGCCACCGGCAGCGCGACCAGGGCGCCCAGGACCCCACGGCCCGGAAAGTCCGTCCGTTCGAAGACGAAGGCGAGCGGCACGCCGATCAGGGCGGCGAGCACCACCGACGCCGCCGACAGCCAGACGCTCCGCCACAGTGCGCTCCACTCGTCCGGACGGCGGGCGAACTCCGCGAAGTGCTCGAGCGTCCAGCCGGACGAGATGCCGAGCGACTCGAGCAGCGTGAGCATCAGCGGATAGCCGACCAGCCAGGCCAGCAGGATCGCCACTCCGATGCCCGACCTGGACCTCATTCACTCAGTCCCTGGGCGCTCGGAAGACGCGCGGGGCGGCGCCTTGCCGCGGCAGCACCGCGGCGGCGTCGCCGGCACGAGCCGCCGCGGTCGCGGCGATCACCTCGAAGCGATCGCCAGCGGCGCTCTCGACCGCGAAAAAGGTCTGCGACCCGGCGTAGCGTCGCTCGACCACCCTGACCGGAAGCGATCCCTCGGCACCGGGCGGGGCGAGATCGAGCGCCTCGGGGCGGAACACCAGCTCGACTCGATCGCCGTCCTCCAGCTCTTCGGCGGCCATACCGTGCCAGGTGATCTCGTCGCTGGCGGCGGTCGACAGCGCCACCCGACCGTCGCCGCGCCAGCTCCCGGCGATCACGCTCGCGCGACCGACGAACCCGGCCACGAAGCGCGTCGCCGGCTCGAGGTAGAGCTGCTCGGGCGTACCGAGCTGCTCCAGCCTGCCCTGACTGAGGACCGCCACCCTATCTCCTACGTCGAACGCCTCCTCTTGTTCGTGGGTCACCCAGACCGCGGTGATGCCGACCCGATCGAGCAGGCCACCGATCTCGCGCCGCGTCCGCTCCCGGAGCGTCCGATCGAGGTTGGAGAGCGGCTCGTCCAACAGCAGGAGACGCGGCCCCGGGGCGAGCGCCCGGGCGAGCGCCACGCGCTGCTGCTGGCCACCGGAGATCTGATGGATGCGCCGCCCCTCGAAGCCCGACAGATCGACCAGATCGAGCGCCTCGGCGACCCGATCGCTCACGCCTTCGGTACCCTCGAGCCCGAACGCGACGTTCTCGCCCACCGACAGATGCGGAAAGAGGGCGTAGTGCTGGAACACCATCCCGAACCGGCGCCGGGCCGGCGGCAGACCGGTCACGTCCGTCCCAGCAACCTCGATGCGGCCCTCGTCGGCCGATTCGAAGCCGGCGATCACCCGCAGCAGGGTGGTCTTGCCGCTGCCGCTCGGGCCGAGGAGCGCTAGGGTCTCGCCCTTTTCCACCGAGAGCGAGATGCGCTCGAGGACGGTGTGGTCGCCGAAGCTCTTGGCGACGCCGCTGAGCTCCAGGAAAGGCACTAGCGAAGCTCCGCCCGCAACGGGCAAGACCTGCTCCGGCTCGAGCACGGCCTACGAGGGGCTGTGGGGCAATCAGAGTAGCGGACCTTCGCTAGATCCATCGAATCACGGCCCACACCCTCCTTCCCGCTCCCACCTCGAGGTGGGAGCGGGACGCCACCACCCGGCACTCGCTGTGCAGCAACCTGACTCATGCGTCCAGACTCGTCCCAGGCGTCCAATGCCCTATCCTTTGCCCCGCACCTCGCGGTCCCAGCGCGCCATCCACCCGGAACCCTCCTCGGCGATCAGATCCCAGTCGACCTCCGCCGGAACGATGCCGTCGATCGCCTCGCGCGCCCATTCGGGCAGCTCCTCTGGGGCGAAGTCATGGCGCGCCGGCAGCCGGAAGACCTCTCGGACCACCAGCAACGTCGCGTCGCGACCTCCCACCCAGTCGATGAAGCGCTTGGCGGCTTCCGGGTTGCGGGCGCCCTTCACGAGACCGATCGCGTCGTCGATGATCGGCGTGCCGCTGGTCGGAAAGCGGTAGTCGAGCGGCACGCCCCGCTGCTGCTGAAGTAGCGCATCGGTCAACTCCCAGATCGTCAGATCCCCCTCGCGCCGGATCAGCTTCTCGAACAGGAGGGCCGGATTCTGCACGTACTCCTTGGTCTGGCCGTCGAGCCGCCGCAGCCACTCCAGACCGCGCTCGAGGCCGCCGGTCTCGGCCACCGAGCGGGCGAGCACCATGCCGAAGGCGGTGCGCATGGTGCCGCTCGCCAGCGGCTCCCGGATGATGATCTTGTCGCGCCAGCGCTCGTCCAGAAGATCATCCCAATCGGTCGGCGCCGAGGCCGCGTCGACGGTATCGGAGTTGAAGAAGAGGATCGGCACCGCCTGGTAGACGCCGAAGTAGAGATCGTCGGGGTTGCGGCTGGTCGGCGGCACCTGCTCCGCCCACTCCGGCCGGTACGGCGCGAGCAGGCCGTCCGCAGCGCCGCGGGCGAAGATCGTGTCCGGACCCCCGAACCAGACGTCCGCCTGCGGATTCGCCGCTTCCGAGCGCACCCGGTCGTGGATCTCCTGGGAGCCCATGTCGAGCCACTGCACGTTGACCTCCGGGTTCAGCCGCTCGTACTCGGCTTCGAGCAGGCTCAGAAGATCGCGCCCGTGCGGCGAGTAGAGCACCAGGCGGGTGCGATCGTCGCCGCAGCCCGAGAGTGCGAGCGCCAGCAGTACCGACGACAGAGGCCAGAAGATTCTCATCGCTCCCCCAGGGCCAGCAGATTCGCGAACAGCCGGAAGGCGCCCGGTACGCCGGCCGGCAGCTCCCGGAAGAAGGCGAGGCCGGTGTAGACGTAGATGCCGTCGCCGACCTCGGCTACCAGGAGCGAGCCGCGTTGCTCCGGCTGGTCGCCCGGATCCCGCAGCGCGAGCAGCGGCGTGTAGGCCGGGTCCCATTCAGCGGCGAAGTAGAGACCCCGCTCCTGGACCCAGTCCTCCCAGTCCGCGTCCTCGATCCGGTTCGGGCGGTTGAAGACCGGGTGGCTCGGCTCGAGCACCTCGACCGGTGAGCTCTCGTCGGTGATCCGTCCGTGCGGCCGTCCGATCTCGATCGGTAAAGGCGCGAACCCGCCGCGCACGAACTGGTACTGCTGGTACTGGACGATAAGAGTGCCGCCCCGCTCGACCCAGGTCAGAAGCTCATCGTTCCTCGCCCGCAGGACGGGATCGACCTCGTAGGCCCGGCTGCCGATGACGATCACGTCGTAGGCCGCCAGCGGCGGGCGGTCCGAGCGCTCCAGATCGAGCGGCTCGATCGGGATACCGATCTTCTCGAGCTGCTCCGGGATCCGATCGGAGGCCCCCCGAATGTAGCCGACCCGCTCGACCTCGGGCAGCTCGATCGCTAGCGCTCTGATCTCCGCCACCGCCGGCACTTCGATCGGGGCCGGGCGGGTATGCGGATACTCGAGGACCGGGACGCTCGATCCGTACGTCGCTTCGGCGGTAGCGAACTCGGCCGCAACATCATAGGCGCCGCGCTCGAGATCTCCCGGGACCAGGCGATAGTTGAGAGTCAACCTGCCGCCGGCCGGCAGCGTCATACCTTTCCCCTCGCTGGGTGCCGGCTCGTCGACCAGCCAGGTCCGGAAGGCGCCAGAGACCTCTCGATCCAGATTCGAGCTCAGGGAGATCTCGAAAGACGGCTTCGCGGTATCCATCCCGATCCGCAGGAACTCGCGCTTCGGCTCCATCGTCACCTCGACCGCCGGCACCGCGCGCACCGGGCGCCGGATCTCGCCGATCGCCTGGTCGGCGTAGCGGTGGACGACCTCGCGCTCCAGCGTCACCGGGCTGCCGCCGATCGTCAGCTCGAAACGTGCCGTCAGCCCGGGGCGCATCGGCACGCCGCGCAGCCACTCGGGCACGTCCGCCCAGTCGTAGAGATCGCCCTTCCGCGGTCTTTCGAGGAAGTACGGCTTCGACGCGCCGGCCGCAATCGGCACCTCGACCCGGAAGTGTCTCGAGATCAGCCCCCGCGCGGCCTCATCTTCCTCCGGCTCGGCTGCTTTCGGCGCCCAGCCGTCGGCGGACTCCAGGGTGATGGCCACCAGATCGACCGGCGCCGAGCCGGTCGCCCAGTAGCTCGCGCTCACCGCCACCGATCCGCCCACCGGCACTGCTTCCCGATCCGCCACCGCGTCCACGACCACGCCGGCGGCAGCGGCGAGGCCCGCTTCGGCCACCGCGATCTTCTCGTCCAGGAGATCTCCCACCGCTGCCGCCGCGGTCGACGACGGCGGCTCGCCGAAGGCGCTCGCCAGGACCTGCCGAGCGGCATGGAGCTCGCCCAGGACCGAGGCGAGCGGCTCGACCGCCCGCTCGAGTGCGACCGGCGCCAGACTCGCGCGGGCCCTCCGGGCCAGCGTCTCGACCCGGGCCAGGCGGATCTCGATCTCGCTGCGCGGCGTCCCCTCCGGCAAGGTCGAGGCTAGCGCCGCCAGGCTGGTGTCGATACCAGCGAACGGCCCATCTCCTGCCTCTCCTGCGCCGCCCGCGATCCACTTCAGGCCGCCGCGGAAGTCGCCGATCGGCTGGGTACGACCCATGTCCTGGGAACGGTGCTGGCTACGGCTCGCCGCCGCGATCTGCCCGATCGACCGGCCGTCGACCGGGTAGAGGCTACCGAGCGAGAAGGCCAGCGTCGCTTCCTCCCGGCTCCACGCCCGCCGATAGAACGCGGCCGGAGCCCAGGCTGGCAGACCCAGCTCCGAGAAGAGGCTCGGATCTCCGGTCCGTTCGAAGACCTCGCCTGCGATAACCGCCGACGCCTGATGCTGACCGTGTCCGGCGCGGGCGTCGGCCGGAAAGATCGCCACCACGACCTGAGGTTTGAACCTGCGCGCCGCGCGGATCGCGTCCTCGAGCAGAACCTCTCGGGGCCAGCGCTCGAAGGTCTCGTCGAGCGAGCGCGTGTAGCCGAAATCGTAGGCCCGAGCGAAGTACTGGCGGGTACCCTCGATCGCGCGCGCCGCCATCAGCTCGCCGGTACGAATCAGTCCGAGGGGCTCGCCCAGTTCCGGACCGATCAAGTTCTGGCCGCCTTCGCCGCGCGACAGAGAGAGATACGCGGCTTCCGCGCCGAGACCTCGGGAGACGTAGGCGAGCAGGGCGTTGTCCTCGTCGTCGGGATGGGCGCCGATCACCAGCAGCCGCGCGTGAATCGAGAGCTTCGCCAGCGCCCGATCGACCGCCTCCAGACCGCCGCTCGCCGCTGGCTCGAGCGGCGACGCACGGGGAGCAGCCGTCTGCGAGGCGCTGAGGGCGCCTCCCGGGAGTAGCAGAGCCGCCAGCAGTGCCGGCAGCAGGCGACGCATCGGCGCTGGGAACATGGGCTCGCGATTCTATCCGTGCGTCTCGGCCCGGTCTTCGAGCGCTTCGCGAGCCCGGCCGGTCGTCAGGTCGCTGATCAGGAATGGCAGGTACCAGACGACGTAGCTGACCGCGGCCAGTCCGATCGCGGCCACGATGTACCAGGGCCACGGCCCGAGGAAGTCGAGCAGCGAGGCGGAGGCGGGCTTGGCGATCAGATACATGTAGTTGGTGTCGAGCAGCAGATTGAGCGGCAGCAGGAGCGCGGCGTACACCAGGGTCGCGACCAGCGCACGCAGGATCGAGCCGGGCACCGGACGCAGCTTGAGGGCGATCGTGGCGTAGAAGATCGCCATCAGCAGGGCACCATGGCCGGCGAAGTGAGACCAGAACGTCGGATCCGGAAACGGCCGATTCATCTCCGGAGTGAGCAGCGCCTGGAGAGTGCCCCCCATTCCCCAGAAATAGGCGATCTCATAGCCCAGCTGATCGCGCGTCCAGAGCACGAACGCAGCGAGGTAGTAGAGGATTGCGCAGATATGCAGCGGCAACAGATCGCGCACTGGATCGCCGTAGATCCAGGCGACGACGGGAATGTAGCCGGTCCGGTAGGCCACCAGGCCGATCGCCAGCCATCTGGCCACCTGCCGGATGCGCTCTTCGGGCCAGGAGCGCGCCCAGAGTGGAAAACCGAAGCTGATGCCGGCGATCACCCCGAGCGCGACCAGATGGGATCTTCCGAAGTGCTCGAAGACCGGCTCGACGATCATCGGTGCCTCATTCTGCCCCACCGTGGCTGATCGAGGCGTCTGGAAGACTCGAGCGAGTGGAGCGCCGGCTAGTCGCCCTGCCGGAAGATGAGTACTTTCCCGGGCCGCTCACCCGGCGAGCTGACGAAGAAGTGGCTGTCGCCGACCGCCAACGCACGGCCGAAGTGCCGCTCGCCCTCGGTCGCCTCCAGCTTGAGGCGCTCGATCCAGCTCGATCCGCTCCGCTCGAAGACGTACACCGTACCGGTGTCCCACGGGAACGTGTTGTCGGACGCCTTGACCAGGAGAAGCCTGTCGCCGAGGGCCGTCGAGAAGCCGAAGAACCCTACGTCGACACCGAAGGACGACGCGATCCTCGGCTGGACTCGGGCCTCCTCCATCCAGCGTTTGCCGCCCCGCCGATAGACATGGACCATGCCCGGCTGGAGCTCGGGACACCGTGTGTCGGTCGGATCGGCGACCGCCATCCTCCTGCCGGTACGGGAGACCACGTCGCCCCAAGAGCACTCTCCCGCGGGCGCGACCAGGGTGTCCTGCTCGACCCAGCCGCCGGCCCGGCGGCGGAACTGCGTCAGCCCGTCGCCAGCAAACGAGGACGTCGTCAGGGCTCGTCCCTGCAGGGCCAGGGCGCCACGGTTCGGGAAGTGTTCGTCCAGAGGCCAGGCACCACCTTGCCGACGATGGACGTCGATCCCTTCTCTGCTCTGGACCGCCACCCGGGCGGCGTCGGCCAGAACCGACGACCCGTACGGACGCTCCCGGCCGGCTGAAACCCGGGACACCAGCTTCTTCACCTCGAGCCACTCGCCCCCGTGCCGTTCGAAGATGTAGACGGCGCCCCGCCGCCGCCGATCGACTCGCTGGCGGCGCGCGGCGACCGCCAGGAGGTCGCCGGAGAGGGCCACCGAGCTACCGAACCGATCCGCCGCGACCGGATCGCTCGCGGTCAGGCGATCGGCCTGGACCCAGACGTCACCCCGCAGCTCGTAGAGATAGACCGCGCCGGTCCGAGAGCCGTTCGAGCGCGCCGAGGGGGCTCCGACGACCAGGGTCGTCCCGTCCACCGCCAGGGAGCCGCCGAAGTATTCGCCAGTCGACTCACGATCGGGTGAGAGAGTCTGGCTCTGGACGATCTCTGCGGCTCTGGCGGGACCGGAGAGGAACATCAGCGAGACGAGCAGCGTAAGCGACGCCGTCGACCGACAACTCATGTAGCACCTCCCGCTCCTCTGTCCGCAGGGTCGTCGGGATGCACGCTAGCACACGGCCTTGCGCCCCTCGCCTCCGCTTGCTAGAAACCGTCCGATGCTCTCATTCGGCAGGCGGCTCCCGCGTCCCCTCTCCCTGGTCGCACTGATGGCGATCGCCCTGGTCGGATGCGCCGGCGAAGCTCCAACCGGGAGACCGAGCGCCTCCGAGCCGCCGCCCGAGGGGACGCCCCGTCTGGTGGTGCTGGTGGTCGTCGACCAGCTGCCCACCGACTACCTCGAGCGGTTCAGGCCGCTTCTGACTTCTGGCCTCGATCGCCTGCTGCGCGAGTCGATCGTCTTCACCAACACCCATCACGACCACGCCTGGACCAAGACGGCGCCCGGACACGCCAGCCTGGTGACCGGAGTCCATCCGTCGCGGCACGGCATCGTCAGCAACGAGTGGTACGACCGCGATCTCGGCCGGGTGGTCGAGTCGGACGAGGACGAGCGCTGGGACGACGATCGCTCGCCCCACTATCTGCTGATGCCGACGCTCTCCGACCGGATGAAGGAGATCTGGCCCGAATCCAAGGCGTTCGGAGCGAGCGGCAAGTCGCGTGGCGCGGTCCTGCCGGTGGGTCGTGAGGCCGACCGCGCGTTCTGGCTCGACGACAAGATCGGCCGGTTCCTGACCTCGACCTACTACGGCGCAGAGGAGCCCGCGTGGTTGGCCGAGTTCCACGACGACTCGTTTCTCGACCGCTTCTTCGGCACGGTCTGGGAGCCGCTACCGGAGGCCGCGGCCGCGGGGGTCGACTACGACATCGAGCCGCTCGACCGGGGTCTCGTCTACTCACCCCTGCCGCGGGCGATCGGTCGCTCGTCCGTGCACCCGGACGAGTTCTACTACGAGGACATCTACTGGACCCCGTTCATCGACCGGTATCTGCTCGAGCTGGGGCAGACCATCCTGATCGAAGAGGAGCTGGGCGCCGACGCCTACCCGGACTTCCTGGCGCTCGGCTTCTCGGCTCTCGACCTGGTCGGACACGCCTACGGGCCCGACAGTCTCGAAACGCTGGATGCTCTCCTGCGACTCGACCGCATGCTGGGCGAGCTGCTCGAGTTCATCGACGAGCGGATCGGCCTCGAGAACACGATCGTGGCCCTCAGCTCCGATCACGGCGTCTCGCCGGTGCCCGAGGTCTCGATCGCGCGCGGCCACACCGCCCGCCGCTTCGGCCTCGAAGAGCGGAGCTGCATCCAGTCGACCGATGCGCGCCTCGATCAGGAGCTCGGGACGGCAGACTGGTTCATCGACGACTTCCGGTTCGACCCGGAGGCGATCGCGGCGGCCGACCTGAAGCCGGCCGAAGTCGAGGCGACGGCCAGACGCCTGATCGAGGCCTGCCCGGGCGTCGAGCGGGTCTGGACCGCCTCGGAGCTGCTAAGCAGCGGCGACGACGACCCGATGGCGCGGCTCCACCGCAACAACCTCTACCCCGCGCGGAGTCCCGACCTGCTGGTCCAGTTCGAGGCGTGGTCGGTTGCGCGCACCGACAACACCACCACCCACGGCTCACCCTACACCTACGACACCGCCGTCCCCTGGCTGCTCAGGGTGCCGTCGGGAACGGCTCGCGTGATCGACCAACGGACTGCCACCGTGGACGTCGCACCGACGATCGCCGCGTTGCTCGGTTTCGAGATGCTCGGAGATCTCGACGGTGTCGATCGGTCAGGCGTCCTCGAGCCCTAGCTGTCGCGTGCGAGGTGCCGGCTGCCGGCGAGTCGGGCGACGAGCGTCCCGCACCGGACACTTACAATAGTGCCATGTCCGAGACCCCCGCGCTCGAGGTGATCGACGCCTTCCGTCGCTGGGGATACCTGCAGGCCGACCTCGACTGGCTGGGGCGGCTCGAGCCCCTGCCCCACCCGGAGCTCGACGTCGACGCTCCGGGCGTCGACGTCGCTCGCGCCTGGTACTGCGGCACGCTCGCGGCCGAGTTCATGCACATCCCCGACCCCGAGCGCCGCCAGTGGGTGCAGGAGGCCATGGAGGGTCCCACTCCGGAGGTCGATCGCAAACGAGTGCTCGAGCTCCTGGTTCGTGCCGCCACCTTCGAAGAGCTCCTGCAGAAACGGTATCTCGGCAACAAACGCTTCTCGATCGAGGGGGTCGAGGCGTTGATTCCGCTGCTGACCGAGATGCTGGAAGCGTCCACGGACTCGGCGACGGTGCAGGTCGTCCTGGCGATGAGCCACCGCGGTCGGCTGAACGTGATGGCCCACGTCGTCGGTCTCGACCGGACTGACCTCTTTGCCGGCTTCGAGGACGTCGATCCCCGCAGCATCATGGGCGCCGGTGACGTCAAGTACCACCTGGGCGCAACCGGCACCTATCGGACCCGTGGCGGCCGCGACATCGCGCTCCACCTGGTGTCGAATCCGAGCCATCTGGAGGCCGTCAATCCGGTCGCCACCGGGCGCGTCAAGGCGAAGCAGATCCGTCTCGGCGACGACGATGGTAAGAAGGTGCTGCTCGTTCTAATGCACGGCGACGCCGCGTTCGCCGGTCAGGGGATTACCTCGGAGACCCTGAACATCGCTGACGTCGAGGGCTTCTCGATCGGCGGCACGGTCCATATCGTGGTCAACAACTGGATCGGGTTCACGGCCGAGCCGCCGGCTCTCCACTCGACAAGGTTCTCGTCCGACGCCGCCAAGCGCCTCTCGATCCCGATCTTCCACGCCAACGCCGAGGACCCGGACGCCGTCGTGCGAGCCGGCCGCCTGGCGGTCGACTACCGCAACCGCTTCGGCAGCGACGTGGTGGTCGACCTGATCGGCTACCGTCGACACGGTCACAGCGAGATCGACGATCCGACCGTGACCCAGCCGCTGCTCTACCGGCGGATCCAGGAGCGCGGGCGCCTGTGGGAGCTGTATGCCGAGCGAACCGGGGTGCCCGAGCAGGAGACCTCGAAGCTCGCCAAGCGGATCCACGACGAGCTCTCGGACGAGAAGAGCCAGGCCGAGCAGGCGACCGAGATCCCGGTGCTGCGGACCTTGCCCGCCTACTGGAGCGACTACGATGGTGGCGCCTACCGGACCGAGCTCGAGGTCGAGACCGGGGTCCCGCCCGAGCGCGTCGCCGCGCTGACCGAGCGGCTGACCACGGTGCCGGACGGCTTCACCGTCCATCCCAAGGTGGTGCGGCTGCTGAAGCAACGCGCCCAGATGGGCGCCGGCGAGCTCCGCGTCGACTACGGCATGGCCGAGGCGCTGGCGTTCGGGGCACTGCTCCAGGACGGACACTCCGTCCGGTTCAGCGGCCAGGACAGCCAGCGCGGGACGTTCAATCACCGCCATGCGATCCTGCTCGACGCCGAGACCGGCGAGCCCTACAGTTCGCTCGGGACGCTCGGCACCGATGGCGCCCGCTTCGACATCTACGATTCGGCTCTCTCCGAGGCCGCGGTGCTCGGCTTCGAGTACGGCTACAGCCGCGACTACCCCGAGACCCTGGTCTGTTGGGAGGCCCAGTTCGGCGATTTCGCCAACGGCGCCCAGACCATCCTCGACCAGTTCGTCACCGCGGGTGAGGACAAATGGGGTCTCCTGTCGGGCCTGGTGGTCCTACTACCCCACGGCTTCGAGGGACAGGGGCCCGAGCACTCGAGCGCTCGCATCGAGCGGTTTCTGCAGCTGGCGGCGGAGGACGCGATCCAGGTCGCCCAGCCGTCGACGGCAGCGCAGTACTTCCACCTGCTGCGGCGCCAGGCCTTGCGGCGCTGGCGCAAGCCGCTGATCGTCCTCACTCCCAAGAGCATGCTCCGCTACCCGGGGGCGGCATCGCCGGTCGCCGCGTTCTCGCGCGATCGCTTCCTGACCGTCCTGCCCGAGGACGAGCTGTCGACCGCGCAGCGGATCCTGGTCTGCTCGGGCAAGATCGTTCACGAGCTGCGCGCCGCGCGCGCCAAGCGCCGGGATGCCGAGACCGCGATCGTTGCGATCGAGCAGCTCTACCCGTTCCCGAGTGACGACCTCACCGGCGCCCTCGATCGCTTCCCCGACGCGCGTGACATCCGCTACGTCCAGGAGGAGCCCGCCAACATGGGTGCGCTCTTCTTCGTCGAGCCGCGCCTGGAGCGCCTGACTCGCGGCCGCCACGTGCGCACGATCAAGCGCTCGGCCAGCGCCAGTCCGGCCACCGGCTCGGCCAAGGCGCACAAGTTGGAGCAGCAGACCCTCCTCGACCTGGCGTTTAGCTAGTACGCTAGTCAACTTGAGCAGTAGGACGCTCGCGCTCGCACTCTGCGCTGTCACCATCGCCGGATTCGGCGCGCTGATGGGTTTGCGCGACTCTCTGTCGTGGGCCAGCGGCGACGAAGGGACCTACATGGCCATGGCGGAGAGCCTGGCCAGGGACGGCGATCTGCTGTTCTCGAGCGCCGATCGGGAGCGGGTCGAGTCGACCGCCACGCCGGGTGAGCGCAACCTGATCCTGCAGCGGACCGAGCGCGGGATCACCTATTCGAAGCCAGTGCTCTATCCGGTTCTGGCACTGCCCTTCACCCTGGTCGTCGGCCGGTACGGGCTGGTGGTCCTCAACGTCCTGGCCCTCGCCGGCGCACTCGGGCTCTCCTATCTGTACCTGCAGCGGCTCGGCCGGCGCAATCTCCTGCTGACCCTGGTCACCTTCGTCGGCGCCTCGGTGCTCCTGCCCTACCTGGTCTGGCGAATGAGCGACGCCCTGCTGGTCTCGTTCACTCTCGCCGGCCTGATTCTGGCGCTGGCGGCGGTGCGCAAGTCGAAGGACCGATCACTCCACGTAGCCCTCTTTCTCGACAGCCCGCTGGCACCGTTCCTCGGCGGTCTCCTGCTCGGCTTCGCGGCGCTGATGCGCTATCCGAACGCCCTGCTCGCGGTGGGGGCCTTGGTGGCCCTGGCGACGCTCAAGCGCTGGCAGCGGGCGGCCAACCTGCTCCTGGGCCTCGCGGTCGCCGTACTGATCACGCTCGGGCTGACCATCTGGCTGGGCGGAGCGCCCGATCCCTACCGGACCACCCGGGCCACCTTCAACCCGACCGTCGGCTACCCCGACGGGCCCGAGTCCGAGGTCGCGATCAAGCAGTTCCGCGGCGCCGAGCTGGCGACGGTTCGGCTCCGCACCCAGCCGAAGCCGCGGGTGGTCGCCTTCTCGAGTCTCTACTTCCTGGTCGGTCGGCACACCGGCATACTGATCTACTTCCCGGCCGCGATCATCTTCGCGCTGCTGGCGTTTTGGCGACCGGACCGGGTAGCGCTCTCGCTCCTGGCGGCCGTCGCCGGGATCGTGCTTTTCTATCTCCTGCTGCTGCCACACAACTACTTCGGCGGCGGCGCCGCGGTCGGCAACCGGTACTTCCTCGCCGCCTACCCGGCCCTGCTGGTCGCGCAGCGGCGGCTCCCCAGGGCGGGTTGGATGCTCGCGCCCTGGCTGGTAGCGATCGTCGCCCTGGTCTCCGCGCTTTCCTCGGGAGCGCAAACCCGACCGAGTGATCGAGCGTCGCAAGCCCATGCCTACGCCGGTCTCTTCCGACTGCTCCCCTACGAATCGACCCTGCAGAGCATCGAAGGCTCGAAGGAGCGGTTCTGGCTGCACGACTGGCAGTGGGAGATGCTCCACTTCGCCGACCCGTACACGCGGCTCGGAAGCTTCAGCTTCGTGCTCGAGACCGGACGACCGCCGACCGAGATCGAGGTCGTGAACGCCAATGACGCACCCCTCCGATTCCTGGTGGTCTCGGGCGCCCCGAAGCTCTTCGTCGACTTCCGAGACTGGCGGCGGAGCGAGACGTTCGAGCTCGCCCGGCCGGCCGGCGAGCGAGGGATCATCGAGATCGAGCCGTCGCGGCCCTGGCGGCGTCACCAGATGTGGTTTCACTGGGAGCTGGACCAGATCTTCAACGCCCGGGTCTTCCGCCTGGCGCTGCGCACCCCAGACAACTCGCCGGCGGTCGCGGAGGTGCGTTACATCGGCCCGGCCGAGATTCCACACGACATCTACTCCCGCGAGGTCCTCGCCGCCGAGCTGCCGACTCTCGCGGGCGCCGGAACGGTCTCCGTGGCCACCGTCAGGGTCCGCAACACCAGCTCGCAGACCTGGCGCAGCGACCGCGTCCTGGCGGTCAACCTCGGCTACAGGCTCTTCCATCGCACCGACCAGGGTGTGGAGGTGATCGAGGGCGGGCGTACCGAGCTGCCGACCACGGTGACACCGGGGGAGGAGTTCGAGGCCGAGATCGAGATCGGATGGCCCGCGGCGGAGCGCAACTACGGCTTGTCGATCGATCTGGTACACGAGGGCATCGCCTGGTTCGAGGAGCGCAACGGCGCGCCGATCGCCCGCTCGGAGGTCAGAGTGGTCGCCCTGCCCAGGGCCGAGCCTCAACCGTGACGAGAGAGCGATGACGCGAGAACCCCTGAGCGAACTGGCGCGCCAGCAGGACCGGCGCTGGGCCCGCTACGTCGAGCAGGTCGGACTCGGCAACCCGCCGCCATTCAGCGAGCAGTGGCAGGAGTTCGCGCGTATCTACCGCAACCGCCCGGCAGGCGACGGACCACCGCAAGCCTGGCAGCCGGACGCCGACGCTGTCGAGCGCTCCAACCTCGGCCGCCTGATCCGCGACCTCGGCTTCTCCGGCTACGACCAGCTCTTCCGCTGGTCGGTACGCGAGCGCGACGCCTTCTGGCAAGAGGCGATCCGTCGCCTCGGCATCGTCTTCGATCGGCAACCGGAGCAGATCCTGGTGGGCGACGATCCGACCGATCCGATCTGGCTTCCGGACGCCCGGCTCAACTCGGTCGAGAGCTGCTTCCGAGCGCATCCGGACAAGGTGGCGATCATCCACGGCGCCGAGGGCAGCGACGAGCTCCACCGGATCACCTACGGCGAGCTCGACCTGCTGGCGAATCGCTTCGCCTGTGGATTCGTCGCCGCTGGCTTCGAGGACGAGGCCCCGATCGCCCTCTACATGCCGATGACCGTCGAGTGCGTCGCCGCCTACCTCGGCATCGTCCGGGCGGGTGGCCGGGTGATCTCGATACCCGACAGCTTCTCCCCCTCCGAAGTCCGGCGACGCCTCGAGATCGGCAACGCCGTCGGGGTCGTGACCGTCGATCAGTTCACGCGCGCCGGACGAGCGATCGAGCTCTACCACAAGGTGCGCGACGCCGAAGCTCCCCGCGCCATCGTCATTCCGGCCGCGGCCGGCACCGACCTCGATCTGCGCGCCGGCGACCTGTCGTGGGATCGCTTCCTGAGCGACAGCGACCGCTTCGACCCGGTGATCGACGATCCCTACCGGGTCATCAACGTGCTCTTCTCGTCGGGAACGACGGGCACGCCCAAGGCGATCCCGTGGACGCATCTGACTCCGCTCAAGTGCGCGATGGACGGCCATTTCCATCAGGACATCGGCCCGTCCGACGTCGTCGCCTGGCCGACCAACATCGGTTGGATGATGGGTCCGTGGTTGATCTACGCGACCTTCGTCAACGGCGCGACGATGGCGCTCTACGAGGGGGTCCCGACCGGCGCCGGTTTCACCGACTTCGTGCGCGAATCGGGGATCTCGGTGCTAGGCCTCGTGCCGTCGCTGGTGCGAGCGTGGCGGACCGGAGGCTCGCTCTACTACGACGAGTGGCCCGGCGTGCGGCTCTTCAGCTCGACAGGTGAGCCGTCGAACCGCGAGGACTACCTCTGGCTGACGAGCCGCACGGGATACCGGGCGCCGGTCATCGAATACTGCGGCGGCACCGAGATCGGCGGTGGCTACATCACCGGGAGCGTCGTCCAGCCGGCCTCCCCGGCGACCTTCACCACACCCACCCTGGGCCTCGACCTGGAGATCGTCGGCGACGACGGCCGGCCGGCGGCTGAGGGCGAGATGGGCGAGCTGTTCATCGTGCCGCCGTCGATCGGGCTGTCGCAGTCGCTGCTCAATCGGGATCATCACCAGGTCTACTACCAGGGGACGCCGACCGCCGCAGACGGCGTGCCGCTCCGGCGCCACGGCGACCAGATGATGCGCCTGCACCAGGGCTTCTATCGCGCCCAGGGCCGCGCCGACGACACCATGAACCTGGGCGGCATCAAGATCAGCTCACTCGAGCTCGAGCAGGTGCTCGACACGCATCCGTCGGTCTACGAGAGCGCCGCGGTGGCGGTGCAACCAGAGGGCGAGGGGGCGGAAGAGCTGGTGGTCTACGTCGTCACCCGCGGCGAGGTCGACCTGGAACGCCTGGAACAGGAGCTCGGACGCCTGCTCAAGACCGAGCTCAACCCGTTGTTCAAGATCTTCGACGTCCGCGCGGTCGAAGCGCTGCCGAGGACGGCGTCGAACAAGCTGATGCGCCGCAAGCTGCGCGCCGAGTGGGCCGCCAAGCGAGCAGAAGACAGCGAGCGAGAAGCTACCGAAGGAGACGAACGATGATTTCTGAAGAGCGGATCGAGATGGTGATCGACCTGGTGACGCTGTGGGGACTGAGGGTGGTAGGGGCGATCGTCGTCCTGATCATCGGGCGCTTCGTCGCCGGCCTGGTCCGCAAGGCGGTCCGCCGAGGCCTCGAGAAGCGCGAGGCGGACGCCACTCTGGTGCCGTTCGTCAGCAGCCTGGTCTACTACCTGGCGCTCGCCTTCGTCCTGATCGCCGTCCTGAGCCTGTTCGGGGTACAGACCGCCTCGCTCGTGGCGGTGCTCGGTGCCGCCGGCCTGGCCATCGGACTCGCCCTCCAGGGCACCCTTTCCCACTTCGCGTCCGGCATCATGCTGCTGATCTTCCGCCCGTTTCGGGTAGGCGACTACGTCGCGGTGGGCGACACCAAGGGGACGGTCGAGGAGCTGGGCATCTTCGCCACTACCCTCAGAAGCCCCGACAACATCAAGATCACGGTTCCCAACTCGGCGATCTACGGCAGCTCGATTCACAACTACGACGGCTACGACACCCGTCGTGTCGACATCCTGATCGGGATCAGCTACGGCGACGACATCGAAGCCGCGCGCGAGATCATCCACCGGGTCGTCGAGAGCGACGAGCGGGTACTCGCCGATCCACCCCTCCAGACCGTGGTCGCCGAGCTCGCCGACTCGTCGGTCAACCTGAGCGTCCGCCCCTGGGCCCGGAGCAGTGACTACTGGCAGCTGAAGTTCGAGCTGACCGAGCGGATCAAGCGAGAGCTGGAAGAGAACGGCGTCACGATCCCGTTCCCACAACGGGACGTGCACCTGTACCAGCAGACAGGGACGGCATAGTGGCTTCGGACCAGGGGAGAGGCCTCCCCTTGGACCCCTCCTGGGCTTCGGACACGGGGAGAGGCCTCCCCTTGGACCCCTCCTGGGCTTCGGACAAGGGGAGAGGCCTCCCCTTGGACCCCTCCTATTGGATTGGTGGCCGCCTTTGGGTGCCTTCTGGCGTGAAGGCGAGGCGGAGTGGCCTTACACGCGCTCGAGGATCGTCGCCACGCCCTGGCCGCCGCCGATGCAGAGCGTCACCAGCGCGGTGTTCAGATCCGCGCGCTCCAGCTCGTCCACGGCCGTTCCCAGGAGCATCGCTCCGGTCGCGCCCAGCGGGTGGCCGAGGGCGATCGCTCCGCCGTTGACGTTGACCTTGTCGTGGTCGATGCCGAGGTTGCGCATCGTCTGGAGCGGAATGGCGCCGAACGCTTCGTTGATCTCCCAGAGATCGATGTCGTCGACGCTCATCCCCGACTGCTCGAGCGCCTTCTTGGACGCCGGCGTCGGCGCGGTGAGCATGATCAGCGGCTCGCTGCCGTAGGTCGCCACAGTCTTGATGCGGGCGCGCGGCTTGACGCCGTGGGCCTGGGCGAACTCCTCGGAGGCGACCAGGACCGCGGCGGCGCCGTCGACGATGCCGCTCGAGTTGCCGGCGGTGTGGACGTGGTTGATCTCCTTCGCCTCCGGGTAGCGCTCGAGCGCGATCTGATCGAGGCTCTCGCCGTTCGGGCCGATCGGCTTGGAGCCGTACTCGGCGAACACCGCGTCGAGCTCGGCCAGTCCCTCGAGCGTCGTCCCGGGACGTGCGTGCTCGTCCTTCTCGAGCACGGTCTCGCCGGTAGCCGGGTCGATCACCGGAAACAGGCTGTTCGAGAAGTGGCAGTTCTCTTGCGCCTGCGCCGCTCGCTGCTGCGAGGTGACCGCGAACTCGTCGACGTCCTCGCGACTGAAGCCCTCGAGGGTCGCGATCAGGTCGGCGCTGATCCCCTGCGGCACCTGATAGTGCTTGGCGCGCAGCCGGAGATTCTCGCCGTCGGCGCCCGCGCCGTCGGACATCATCGGTACCCTGGACATGCTCTCGACGCCCCCCGCCACGACCGCCTGCTGCCAGCCGGCGGCGACTCCCATGGCGGCGAAGTTGATCGCCTGCAGCCCCGAGCCGCAGAACCGATTGAGGGTGACGCCGGTGACCTCGATCGGCCAGTCGGCGGCCAAGACCGCATTGCGCGCGATGTTGGCGCCCTGCTCGCCGACCTGGCTGACACAGCCCATGACGACGTCGTCGATGGCCGCCGGGTCGACGCCCGATTTCGCGGCCAGCCGATTCAGGGCCTGGGCCAGAACCTCCTGTGGATGAACTCCCGAAAGGGCGCCCTTGCCGGCCTTGCCACGGCCGCGAGGACTCCGGACCGCATCGAGGATGTATGCAGCTCCCATCTTTGATCTCTCTTCCTGTGACTGAAGGTGAACGGACGTCCGGCACCTGGGCCGGTACGCGTAGGCTACCAACAAAGAAACCGGTCGTGCTATTTCTGGAGGCTCTTCAAATAGCCACCCAGAAGCGTCCCGGCCAGCACCGCCGGCGCCAGTAGGAGAAACGCCGAAACGAGAACTACCGGCCACAGATCGGTCGGCCCGGTCATGAGCTTCGCGGGTCCGATCAGGAAGAAGAGAGCGACGATCGCGGCCATCACCCCGGCAATCATCAGAGCACCGTCGGCGAAACGCTTTGGCCAACTGGAAGCACGTGCCGCCAGCGAGAGTGCCAGGACTCCAAGCGCCACCTGGGTCACGACAATGGCCGCTCTCGAGCCCAGGAACCAGGGTGTCTCGAGAGACGCCGGCTGGAAGAGCCGCTCCCAGGCGAGGGCGAAGAACCCCTGCAACAGGAGAAAGGCGAGCGCGCCCAGCTCGGCGGGCCCCAGGCGGGTCACCGTCGCCGGTCCGGCGGCACCCGGCTCCCGCCGCGGGCGGTCATCCCCCACGGATACACCTGGACAACGATCGACTTCGACAGCGGACTACTCGTCGAACAGCTGCCCCTGAAGCGTCACTCTCGCCTCTGTCCCGTCGGTCGACGTATCGCGGCACACGAGCATTTGAACCGTGGCGTTGCCCTGGTTGTAGAGGGTCACCTGCGAGCTCCAGCGTACCGACGGGATGAGGCTCGAGCCGATGGCCATGGCGTCGGCGAGCCTCACCAACCAGTTGCTGACCTGGACGCCGCCGAGCGTCGTATTGATGTTGACCTCCACCGGGGCGAAGCTGCTGTCGCCGAACTCGTCGATCTCCATCGAGATGAACTCGATCCGGAGCTTCTTCTGCGCCGGGACGGTGTAGATGTTCCCGGTGGCGCAATCGGCCATGTCCGGGATGACGAGCGAGGCGCTCACCTGCACGAACTCGCCCGGCGTCTCAGCGGCGGTCATCTGAATCGTGCCGTCCGGAAACTCGATGCCGTCGTTGAGCAGGCCCAGCTGAGCGGCCCCGACGCCGACCCCGGCGACCGCAAGAACGACTAGAGCGACGACCAACGAAGAGCGTTTCGCCATGATCCACCTCCTGGCTCTTACCGAGGCGACCGGCGGGCTCGACCCGCCGCGCCCCGATTCCTCGGTGACGGCAGCATTGCCGCGCCATCTGCTTACGAGTCATCTTAGTCCAGGAGTGGAGTGGTTACCGAGATAGCGGGAATGGGAGCGGCTCCGAGGGCGGCTTCGTGAGATATTCGCCCACGCAGATGACGGACTTCGAGTGCCAGTTGTGCGGCGAATCGTTCACCGTGCCCCAGGCGGCGCTGGACAAGTACCCCGGCTGGACGCCGAAGTACTGTCGCAAGCACTCACCGAGCCAGAAGGCCAAGAAGGCGGATCCTCCGCGGCGCACGCCCCGTCCGAATCAGGCCTCGAGCCGCCGGGAAGATGGGGGATGGTCTGGGTCGAGGACGGCGAGATCCGGGCGCAAGCGCACGGCCACGAGCCGGACACCACCAACAACCGGATGGAGCTGACCGCGCTCATCGCCGCCTACGAGGCGCTGCCCGAAGACGCCGAGATCGTCGTCTACTCCGACAGCCGGCTGTGCGTGAACACGATCACCAAGTGGGCGCCGGGCTGGGAGCGGAAAGGCTGGAAACGGAAGGGCGACCCGCTCAAGAACCTTGACCTGGTGAAGCCGCTGCTCGAGCTCTACCGGGCCCATCCGAAGTGCAAACTCGAGTGGATCGCGGCGCACTCGGGGCATCGCTGGAACGAGTACGTGGATAGCCTGGCCAACGCCTGGCGGCGAGACGAGCTCTAGGCCGCTACTTGCGCCTCGCGCGCTTGCCGCGCTCCACCTCGACCCCCAGGGCCTCGAACCTGGGCTCCCAGAAGCGGCGAAAGCGTGCGAGCCACTGGTCGACCTCGACGATCGGAGCCGGATCGATCTCGTAGATCCTGCGCGGTCCCTGGACCTCGACCGTCGCAAACCCACTATCGCGCAGCACCTTCAGATGCTGGGAGACAGCAGGCTGAGTGATCCCGAACTCCTTGCCCACGATCGCGACGATCTCTCCCGAGGCGTGGCGGTCTTCCGCGAGGATCTCCAGGATGCGCCGGCGCACTGGATCGCCGAGAACGTCGAAGGCGTGCATCACTCCCCGCAGTAGGCGCTGCCCGTCCGTTGGGCCATCGCCTGCGCGACCTCGGGGTTCTCTCCCGCCGCGGCGTGGGCCTGCCCCCAGGACTCGGCGCTGGCGCGCAGGAATGCCTTGCCCTCGCCCGAGCCCATCCAGGCCTCGTTGGCTTCGCGGTCGACCGCTTCCCCACCACTCGTCAGGTGCATACCCAGCCCGAGAAATGACAGATCCCAGCCGACCCCGACGGCCCCGGGACCGTATGTCTGCCAATGCTCTTCGGCCGGCTCGTCTTTGGGCATGGTGTGCAGCAGCGTCAGACGCGCGCCGCCGTCCTCCGGCGCCACCCGCACACTCACCCAGCTGACGTTGCCGCCGAACTCCCAGGTGACATCGAGCCTCTTCGGCGGATCGCAGCGCGTGATCGTCCCGCCCGCGTTGCCTTCGAGCTGGTAGCGACCGCCAAGCTTCAGGTCTCCGCTGATCGGCAGGAACCATCGGGGGAGGCGCTCGATGTTGGTCAGCGCATCCCAGAGGTCGTCGGCCCCGGTCGGATAGACGCGCGAGCCTTCGACCGCCCGTGCCGGTTGCCCTTCGTGCTCTACGTCGCGAACCTCGCGAAACTCGGTGCCCAGCGGGTTGCTGTAGTCCATCGATCACCTCCTTATTTAAGTCTTTACTTATATTAGCAGACACTGATGCGAATGGCAACACCTCGAAGCGCTGCATCCCGGAGATCAGTCTCTTCAGGGCTAGACTGAGGTCATTCGATGAGTTCAGCAGCTCACCGCGGCTTTGTCCTTCAGCCGACGTATCGGATCGAGTCGGGACGGCCGATCGTGCACGTCTGGGGGAAGCTCGAGAGCGGCGAGACATTTCTGGTCCGGGATGGGCGGCCGCGGCCGCATTTCTACATTCCGGCCGAGGACGCCGATCGGGCGGCGCAGCACGGGATGCGCTCGCTGCACGAGACCGATCGGGTGACGATGGCCGGGGACCCGGTGGTCCGGGTGGAGGTGTCGACACCGCCCGACACGGTGCCCGCGCGAGATCGGCTCCACGGCGCCGGCATCACCTGCTACGAGGCCGATGTCCGCTACGGGATCCGCTATCTGATCGACCACGGCATCCGGGGATCGGTGGCGCTCGCCGGCGCTTCCGAGCGCCGCGGAAGCGGTCCGCGGATCTTCGAGGACCCGGAGATCGAGCCGTCCGACTGGACCCCCGAGCTGAGCGTTCTGTCGCTCGACATCGAGACCGATCCGAAAGCGAAGCACGTCCTGTCGGTCGGACTCCACGGTTGCGGGGTGGCGGAGGTGTTGCTGCTCGAGCCCGAGGGCTACAGCTCACCCGACGAGGCGATCGCGGTCCGCAGCGAAGCGGCGCTCCTCAAGCGTCTGGCCGAGCGGATCCGCGAAACCGATCCCGACGTCATCACCGGATGGAACGTCGCCGACTTCGATTTCGGCGTCCTGCTCCGGCGAGCGGACGAGCTGGGCGTCCGGTTCGAGCTCGGTCGGGGCGGCGGGCCGGTGCGGATCCTCGGCGCCCGCAATCCACGTCAGGCGACCCAGGTC
>CAMYOG010000059.1 GCA_947259925.1 Thermoanaerobaculia bacterium | reverse complement strand
TCTCGAGATCGAAGCCGAGGAGGCGCGAGCCGCCGGCGCCCTCGGCTTCATGGCTCGAATCCTCGTTCAGGCCACCCTGCCCCACAGCCGGCCGAGGACGCACGAGTTCGAACGCGTCAACGGCCGCTTCACCCTCTACATGAACGCGCCCCCGTCGGTGGGACTCCCCTACGGCTCCTACCCGCGACTTGCGCTTGCCTGGCTCTCGACGGAGGCCGTCCGCACGCGCAGTCGCGAGATCGAGCTCGGCCCGACCTTCTCGAGCTTCATGTACAAGCTGGGCCTGACGCCGGTGACCGGCAAGCGCGGGACAACGTCACGGCTGCGCGGCCAGCTCCACCGGCTCTTCTCCACCACGGTCCGCTGCAGCTACTCCGACGAGGTCGAGGGCCACGCCGCCGGCGTCGGCTACTCGATCGCTTACAAGCACCAGCTCTGGTGGTCACCGCGAGATCCCGAGCAGCAGCCGCTGTGGAATTCCGTCGTGGTCCTGAGCGCCGAGTTCTACGACGAGCTCGTCGCCCACGCCGTGCCGGTCGACCTGAGGGCACTCAAGGCGCTCAAGGGCTCGCCGCTCGCCCTCGACATCTACTCGTGGCTTACCTACCGGATGAGCTATCTGCGGAAGCCGTGCCTGATCCCCTGGGAGGCACTCCAGACCCAGTTCGGCGCCGACTACGGCCGGCCGCGGGACTTCAAGAGGAAGTTCCTTGGGCATCTCGCCGACGTTCTCCACGTCTACCCGGCGGCACGCGTATCTGAGCGGCCACCGGGCCTCCTGCTCCGACCGTCGTTGACCCATTGTGCCCGCGTCGCTTCCCGTCACGCCTAGGGGCGGCGCGCTCGCCGCAAGCAATCGGCGCCTGACCTAACTGGCGTAGTACAAGCCCGAATAAGACTCCTAGAAAAGGCCGCAGACGTCTCGCCCTACCGGCGGCTCGCGACCCTCGGCGCGGCCGTCGGAGATCTTCTCAACTCCTTTATCCCATCTTCACGAAGCGCTCGTAGCGTCTCGTTGGCTGGTAAGCCGATCACCCGACGGAGATCAATCAAAGGAGATTCGAGAATGATGAAGCTACTGACTACTTCCGCTCTGGCACTCGCTCTGGCAGTCACCCCGGCGGCCGCCGAGGTCGAGATCGACGAGCGCCTGCCGGAGTACGAGCCGGTTCAGGGGGTTTCGGGCACGATCAAGAGCATCGGCTCCGACACCCTGAACAACCTCATGACCCTCTGGGCGGAAAAGTTCAAGGAGGTCTACCCCAACGTGCAGGTGGAGATCGAGGGCAAGGGCTCCTCGACCGCCCCGCCTGCGCTCATCGCCGGTACGTCCAACTTCGGGCCGATGAGTCGTCCGATGAAGGAGACCGAGATCGACGAATTCGAGAAGCAGTTCGGCTACAAGCCGACCGCGGTCCGAACATCGATCGACATGGTCGCAGTCTACGTTCACAAGGACAATCCCATTGCACGCCAGGGCCTCTCTCTGCCTCAGGTGGACGCGATCTTCTCGTCCAACCGCTCGGGCGGCTACGCCACCGACATCAAGACCTGGGGAGAGGCCGGGGTCGAGGGATCGTGGGCCGACCTGCCGATCAGCCTCTACGGCCGTAACTCTGCCTCGGGCACGTACGGCTTCTTCAAGAAGAACGCGCTGTTCGGTGGTGACTACAAGAACTCGGTCAAAGAGCAGCCCGGCTCCAGCTCGGTGGTTCAGGGCGTTGCCAGCGACAAGACCGGCATCGGCTACAGCGGCATCGGCTACAAGACCGCTGACGTCGCCACCGTGCCGCTCGGTCGAACCGCCGACGACACCCCGGCTCCGGCGGCCGCCGACAGCGTCGCGGACTACCCCCTGGCCCGGTTCCTGCTCGTCTACGTCAACAAGCAGCCCGGCCAGGAGCTGGATCCGCTTCGCCGCGAGTTCATCAAACTGATCTTCTCCAAGTCCGGCCAGGAAGTCGTGATCAAGGACGGCTATCTGCCGGTGTCCTACGAGATCGCCAAGGACACCCTTGCCGAAGTGGGAATCGACATCGACGCCGATTTCTAGCTTCGCTCTCGCTGTTTCGGAGGCGGCAAGCTCGGCCGAAAACCTGTTCTTCGGCCGCCGCCTCCGAGACCGCGCCTTTCTTTGCGAGCAAGGAACCCAATGGTGACAAAACACGCCGATAACAGCGAACCGACGAAGCGCCGCCGCTCGAAACAGCGCACGACCCAGCGCAGCGTCGTCGTCGCCGATCGGTCCGCCGGCGCACTGATCACGATCGGAGGCGTCGGCACGATCCTGGCCGTTCTCGGCGTGGCGCTGTTCCTTGTCTGGGTCGCCGCTCCGCTCTTCCTGCCCGCCGAAATCGAAGGCATCGAGGAAGTCGTCAAGGACTGGCCCGCCGACCCCCTCCATCTTGGAGTCGACGAGTATCGAACGCTTGGGTGGGCCCTGATGCCGTCCGGCGTGCTCGAGGTGTTTCTTCTGGACAACGGCGAGACCCGCACGAGCGTTCAGGTCTTCCCCCCCGGTCAGTTGATCTCGGCTTCGATTCCCCTGCAGGGATCGGACGCCGTGCTGGGCCTCGCCGACGGGACCGTCCAGGCGGCGAGAATCGAGTTCGTCAGCCGGGTTCGCGGCCCCGACGACCTGCCCGAGTCGATCCGCCGAGAGCTCGACGGCCTGCCGATCGGTGCCGCGCTCGGGTACCAGGACGGCTCCGTGCAACGGACGCCGACCGGCGGTTACCGACTGCAGAAGCTGGAGGTGGAGCTCGGGGCGAGCACTCGGGTCGGCTCAGGCGCGGTCCGACGGGTGCGCCAAGTTTCACGAACGAGCGGTCCCTTTCTGGTCGCGCTCGTCGACGAACCGACCAGTTCGGCCGGACAGCGGCTGGTGGCAATCACCGGGCGCGAACGCTCCGACTTTCTCACTGGAAAGAGGAGCGTCAGCTTCGACGATCCCATGGAGCTGCCCTTCGAAGCGCTCGGTGAAGGCTCGGCGAGCTATCTCGAAGTCACCGGCTCGGGCAGCGATGTGCTCGTCGGATGGACGGGCGGCGAGTTTTTTCGGGTCCACACCGGAGAAATCGCCGATGCCTTTCTCGCCGAGAAGGGTCGCCTGATTCCCGACGGCGAGAGGCTCACCGCTCTGACGTTCCTGATCGGCAATCGTACGCTGATCTGGGGCAGCTCGAGCGGCGCAATCAGAGGCGGCTTCCTCCTGCGTCAAGCCGACTTCCAAGGCAGCGGCGTCGCGGGTCTCAAGACGCAGCCTCGCGCCACGACGCGTCTGGTCGAAACCAAACAATTGGCGCCGGCGAGCAACTCGGCCGTGCGGGTCCTGGCCCCGTCCGCAAGAACCCGGCTGCTGTTCGCGGGCTTTGCCGACGGCCGGATTCGACTGACCAACGTCACCAACCAGGCAGAACTCGCCACCGTACGCCTCGCGAACCAGGCCGAGACCGGCGGCGAGCCGCTGTCGCACCTGTTGATCGCTCCCAAGGAGGACGCGGTCGTCGCGCTCGCCGGTGGGCGCCTGTTCCAGGGAAACTTCGACCCGGGGCATCCGGAGGCCAGCTTCGCGGCCCTGTTCCAACCCGTCTGGTACGAGAACTACAACGAGCCGCTCTACGTCTGGCAGTCGTCCAGCGGCACCGACGACTTCGAGCCCAAGCTCGGGCTCTATCCGCTCGTCTTCGGGACTCTGAAGGCGACGCTCTATTCAATGCTCCTGGGCGCCCCCTTGGCGCTTCTGGCGGCGATCTTCACCAGCGAGTTTCTCCACGCCGGCACCAAGGCCGCCATCAAGCCGGCGATCGAGCTCATGGCCAGCCTGCCCAGCGTCGTCCTGGGCTTTCTTGCCGCGCTGGTCCTCGCGCCCTTCCTGGAGGATCTTGTGCCGGCCACGCTGGCTCTCTTCGTCACGCTTCCGGTCTCTTTTCTGGTGGGCGCGTACGTCTGGCAGCTCCTGCCGTCCCAGGTCTCCCTGCGATTCTCCCGCTGGCGTTTCGGCTTGATGGCGGTCATGGCGCCGGTTGGAGTGGTCGCCGCCGCGTGGTCCGGACCGATTCTCGAGCGCGTCTTCTTCGGCGGTGACATCAGGGGTTGGTTGGCGTGGGACGCCGCGGCCGCCAACGCGGAGCGATTCGCTTCGACGACCGGGGGCTGGCTGCTGCTCTGGGTGCCGATCTCGGCGCTGGTGGTCGTCGTTCTGGGCGGCCGCTTCGTCACTCCCTGGATGCGCGAGCGCAGTGTCGGCTGGGACCGTCGCAAGTTCGCGCTCGCCGACGCGGT
>CAMYOG010000058.1 GCA_947259925.1 Thermoanaerobaculia bacterium | reverse complement strand
CCTATCGCGCACAGGACTTCGTTCATGCCGATCTGATCGGGGTCGAGTTCGGCGAGATCCTGGATGCCGTCGGCGACCAGGCGTTCGATGCCGCGACCGGCCGTGGACGGTTCATCTTCTACAACGTCGGCCCGCTGGCTCGTTTCGGCAAGCTGGACGTGATCGCCCTCGGAGAGAGCCAGCAGGAGGCCGAAGCAGCGCTCGAGGAGGAGCTGCCGAAATTGCTCGGACTCGGCTAGCGCCCGGGGCCGGTACCGGACCGGATAGTCTCGCCCCCACACTTGAAGAGGAGGCCCGTTGTGCACCTGCGACCGTCCCGAGGCGTCGTTCTCGTCGCCCTCTCGTGCTTCTACCTGACGTCCGTTCCCAGCCGCGCGCTCGACGACCACGAGTCGAGCCTCGGCCCGAAGCTCTACTTCGGCGCCTGCCCCCGTTTCGCCGAGGAGATGGCATTCGACTGCTATCGCGACTTCGCGGAGGTCGAGCAGTTCCTCGAGGACGCCGCGGCGGCGCGACCCGACCTGGCGTCGCTCGAGTCGATCGGCAAGAGCTTCCAGGGCCGCGACATCTGGGTGATGACGATCACCGATCGATCGACCGGGCCGCCCGAGGACAAGCCGGCGATCTGGGTCGACGGCGGCGTCGACGCCGACGAGGTGGTGTCGATCGAGGCGGCCCTGGGCGTGATCCACCGCTTGCTGACCTCCGACGAGGACGAGGTCGCCGAGCTGCTCCGGCGCCGCACGTTCTACGTCGCGCCGGCGATCATCCCGGACACCTCCGAGCTCCACATGCGCACTCCTGAGCGCCCCTACGACTCGACGCTCAGGCCCTGGGACGACGACGGCGACGGCCTGCTGGACGAGGACGGGCCGGAGGATCTCGACGGCGACGATCAGGCGCTGACCATGCGCCGGAGGAGCCGGGTCGGGAACTGGACACCGAGCGAGGAGGACGCGCGCATCCTGAGGCGCCGCCGGCCGGGCGACCCCGGACCGTTCTACGAACAGTGGACCGAGGGGATCGACAACGACGGCGACGAGAAGTACCAGGAGGATCGGCTGGGCGGCGTCGATCCGAATCGCAACTACCCCGGCAACTGGAGCGTCGGCCAGCGCGGCAACGGCCCGTTCGCCGGCTCGGAGTCCGAGATCCGGGCGCTGATGGACTTCGCGGCGGCGCATCCGAATATCGCCGCCTCGCAGCACTTCCACTCGAGCGGCGGCGTGATCCTGCGCCCGCCCTCGGTTCCGGACTTCGAGCTGCCAGCCAACGACCTCGAGCTCTATCTCCGGTTGGCCGAGCGCGGCCTCGAGGTGACCGGCTACAACCTCGCGACCTCGGTCTACGACTGGAGTTGGCCGCGCGGCTCGGGCAACAAGAAGCGCGGTCAGATCTGGCGCGACCAGGAGGGGAATCTCCAGGGAGCCCCCAGCCGACTGGACGGCTACGCCGCCTACGGCGGCTCGATCGATGCGCTCTACGAGGTCTTCGGGGTGGTCGCGTTCGCCAACGAGATCTACCAGATGGGCGAGGACGACGACGGCGACGGCCGGATCGAAGGTCACGAGGCGCTGCGCTGGGACGACGAGCAGCTCGGCGGTCAGGTCTTCAAGGAGTGGGAGCCGTTCGAGCACCCGCAGCTCGGCGCGGTCGAGATCGGCGGTTGGCGCAAGTTCGGAGCGAACAACCCGCTCGCCGGCGATCTGGCCGAGGAGGTGCGCCGCAATGTCGAGTTCGTGCTCATGCAGGCGCGCAACACGCCGCAGGTCCAGGTGACCCACTTTGACGCTGTCTGGCTCGACGACGACGTCTTCCGTCTCGAGGTGAGCGTCGGCAACATCGGGTTCGCGCCGACCGAGCTCGCGATCCGGACGAACCACGGCCGAGCGGTGCCGGTGCGGGTGACGGTCGAAGGCGAGGGTCTGATCGTGCTCTCGTCCGAGCGCGAGCTCGAGCTCGGCACGTTGGCGGGACACTCGGAGAAGGACATCGAGTGGGTCGTCCGCCTCGAACGGCCCAAGTCCGAGCTCCAGATCACCGCCTGGCATCCAAAAGGAGGACGCTCGACGGTAAAGCCATGGATCACGAGGTCATCGGAATGACGCGCTGCACAGCTCTTTTCATCGGTCTAGTTGCGCTCGGCGCCGCCCTGCCGGCGACCGCGGCTCGATTCGCCTACCCGCCCGAGGAGTTCCAGGCGCGGCGCGCCAAGCTCTGTGAGGCGATCACCGACGACGCTACCGTCATGCTCTTTGCCCGCACCGGGCCGCTCGCCGGGCTGCGCTTCCGCCAGGACCACGATTTCTTCTATCTGACCGGCAACGAGAACACGAATGCCGTCGCGGTGATCGACCCGACCAGCTGCGACAGCTGGATCTTCCTGCCCACCCAGACCGCCCGCGAGGCGAGCCGTGACGGCTGGAACTGGCTCTACCAGGAGGGCGCCGCCGAGCGCTGGGGCTTCGTCGAGATCAAGGCGCTCCACTATCTGGAGGAGTTCCTCGCCCGGCGGCGCACCAGCGGCCGGCATCCGCTCTACGTCCGCATGTCCGAGCGCGACGAGATCGACAACTCGCGCGGCGACGCCGCGATCTACCTGGCGCGCCGGATCGTCAATCCGTGGGGAGCGCAGCCGACCGAGGACGCCTGGCGGATCGAGCAGCTGCGGCTCCGCTATCCCTACTACGAGCTGCGCGACGTCAGCCCACTGATCGACCGGCAGCGGACGATCAAGACCGCGCGCGAGATCGAGGTGCTGCGCTACAACGGCCGGATCAGCGCCGAGGCGGTCCGCAAGTCGATCGAGATCACCCGGGCCGGCCGCTTCGAGTACGAGCTCGAGGCGATCGCCTCGCACCACATGTTCGCGAACGGCGCCGAGCACGCCGCCTACCCGGCGATCGTCGGCTCGGGTCCGAACGTCAACGTCTGGCACTACAACTCGAACGGCAAGGAGCTACGCGATGGCGAGCTGGTCGTCATGGACTACGGCGCCTCGTTCGCCTATCAGACGATGGACATCACCCGCACCTGGCCGGTGTCGGGCGAGTTCGACGAGCTCCAGGATCGCGCCTACCGGGCGACCCTGGAAGCCCAGAAGGCGATCATCGCGGCGATGGTGCCGGGCGCCACCCGTCAGGAGACCCGCGACATCAACCGCAAGATCTTCGACAAGTGGGGCTTCGAGGACCAGCCCGCCTACGGCGCCGGTCACTTCGTTGGCATGGCGGTGCACGATGTTGGCGACTACTCGATTCCGTTCGAAGTCGGCATGGTGATCGCCGTCGAGCCAATCATCGAGATCGTCGACGAGGATCTGCACATCCGGATCGAGGACACGGTGCTGATCACCGACGACGGGCCGGAGATCCTGAGCTCCTGGGTGCCCAAGGAACTCGACGAGGTGCTGGCCCTGGTCGGAAGCGGCCGAACCGAGTAGTCGGCGCCCGGCCGCAGCACCACCTTGGTGCATCCTTCAAGAAAGCCACTTTGGGCGAGCTGAAGGCGCTCTCCATGTTGAAGAGGTCGGCGTAGAACCCCGCCGAGCGTTGCGGGTCCGCGACCGGTAGCGCCAGGTGGTCGAGGCCGTTGGTGGCGATCACTTCAGCTCCTGTGAGTATGCGCTCCTCGCCGTCTGGCGGGCTGGGGCTCAGCCCGAGGTCCGGCGCTTGCCCTGCTTCGTCATCGCGCGCTTAGCGACCGCGACGGCGCCTACCGCGTCCGCGGCTCGGCCCGCGCCAACCACCTCCCCACGACCGGCAGCTCGGCCACCGCCCTCCGCAAGCCCGGTACTCGGGGCCGAAAGGGCGACAGCAGGAAGAAGATCACCAGCCAGAGAGCATTCTCGGGAAATCCGATGCCCATCGTCAGGTGGGTGCCGAGGTGAAGGAGGATGAGGCCCAGACCCCACGCCTGGTGCAGGGAGGGGCGGAACACCGCCCAGAGGGCGAAGAGCTCGAGGTAGATCGCCGCGACCGCCAGCGGCCAGCCCACCCAGGCTTGCTCGATCAGCCAGGGGCCGAGGAGGCTGACCTCGTCGGCGGCGATGAGCTTCGCCGCCACCTGTTGGGCCAGGCCCCGGGGGTACAGGTAGTGGACCTCGCCGGCGAAGGTCTGGCGGACGACCGCGAGTGCTTTCCAGAACCCCGACATCGAGTAGGTGAGCATCAGCATCGCCTGGCAGCCGGAGAAGACGAGCAAGGTGGCCGCCCGCGTCGCGCGTCCCGGGACCGGCCGCGCGTGCCAGCCGGCGGGGAGGAAGATCAGCACGAAGGCAAGCAGCAGCCCCAGGTGCGAGCCGTTGTTGATCGAGCCGAACGAGAAGCGGAAGGCGAGGAACTGGAGCAGGGTCACGAAGACCACGATCCGGGCGAGCCGGTAGCGCGTCAGGGTGACGGCGACGAGGCCGCCCACGAGATAGAGCGCGAGGACGGCGGCGATCCCGGCCCGCGGCTCGACCCACCGCAGCCAGAAGACCGGCCAGCGCGGGTCGAGTTCGGTGACCGCCAGGTACCCCTCCCAGGAGAAGAGGCTCCCGGTGGCGAGGAAGAACAGCACCGCGTAGAACGCCGCGACCAGGGCCCGGGCTTCGCAAAACCTCTCCCCGCCGCTCAACAGGGTGAGGGCGCGGCCCGCCGGCACGCCCCGCGGCGGCCGGAAGAGCGCCGCCAACCTGTCGAGCCGCCGCCGGCCGCGGCTCACGGCGCGCGCCTCCGGGTCGCGAACCGCCCCAGGCCGCGGCGCTCGAGGCTCTCCCCGGTCCGCCACTTGACGAGCGGGTCGTAGCTCTCGAACACGACCTCGTACTCGACCGCGCCGGCCAGGTAGTTGCGCTCGAGCAGCCGGCGCAGGCGCTCGGCCTCGGCGCCGTCGCCCTCGTCGAGCGCCGCGCCCAGCTTGGCGATGACCTTGTGGGCGAGGTAGCGGTCGCCCTTCACCATCCTCTCCGGCGCCCGCAGGAAGGCGGCCGGTGGCGCCACGGCGCGACCCTGGTGGCGGTGAATCATCAGCTCGTAGCGGCTGCCCACGGGCGGCACCCGGGAAAAGAGCGACCAGCCGAAGAACGGAATGATCTCGTCCACTCCGGGGAGCAGCTTCTGGCTGACGGCGCCGCCGACGCAGTAGACGATCAGTACGACGACCAGCCGGCGACGCAGGCGGCGCAAGGGGCTCGGAGGAGGGCTGGCGGCGGGCATCGTTGGCCGGCGGTCGCAGCGGCCGGCCCGCCGAGCATACCGAGGCGGATGGGTGATGTCAGACGCAGGGGCCCTGGTCGGAAGCGGCCGAACCGATTAGTCGGCGTCCGGCCGCAGCACCACCTTGGTGCACCCCTCGAGCTTCTGGTCGAAGATCTCGTAGGCGCGCACACCCTCGGAGAGCGGCATCCGGTGGGAAATGATCCGGCCCAGATCGTAGCGACCGCTCGCCGCCAGCTCGAGCATCCGATCCAATCGCGGCCGCACCGGACAGCGGCCCGCGCGGTAGGTCAGGTTCTTGTCGTACGCCTCGACCGGCGAGAAGGCGAATCGCTCCTCGGTATGGACGCCGACCGCTGCGATGGTGCCGCCCGGACGGACCAGATCGACCGCCAGGCGGGTCGCCTCGGGCGAGCCAACCGCCTCGAGCACGACGTCGGCTCCCCGCCCCTCGGTCACTCCGTGTAGCCGCTCGACCGGACCGTCCGCCAGGTCGACCGGCGTGGCGCCGAGCTCCGCGGCCAGCTCGAGCCGCTCGGCGACGCCGTCCACCGCGTAGACCGCTTCGGATCCGAGCTCGAGGCTGCCGACGATCGCCATGATCCCGACCGGTCCGCAGCCGAGCACGGCGACCACGCTTTCGGGACCCACTCCGCCGGACTCGGCGCAGTAGTAGCCGGTTGCCAGCACGTCCCCGGCCAGGAGCGCGACCTCCGGATCGAGGCCCTCGGGCGCCCTGGTCACGGTTGCATCCGCCAGCGGCACCCGAACGTACTCGGCCTGAGAGCCGTGCAGCCCCTCGCCCCCTTCCACCCAACCGAAGAGCGCTCCTTCGATGCAGCGCGCGGTCAGGCCGCGCTCGCAGTAGAAGCAGGAGCCGCAGCTGGTGGTGAACGGACTGACCACCCGATCGCCCGCGCGCAGAGTGTCGACGGAAGCCCCAAAGTCCACGATCTCCCCCAGGAACTCGTGGCCCATGACGGTTCCGATGTCGAGTCCGGTCTCGTGCCCCCGGTAGACGTGCAGATCGGACCCGCAGACCGCCGCCAGCTCCACTCGCACCACCACGTCGCGCGCCGTTTCGAGCGCCGGATCGGGCACTTCCTCGTAGGCGAGCCGGTACGGCTTTTGAAAGGTGAGCGCTCTCATGGATGGTCAGACTAACGTAGAATCCGAAGGTCGCTTGCACCTCCGGGCCGAGCGACACGAAACGGGATCGGGCCACGGCGTCGATTCAGATAGGATGGCGCTCCTGCGCTCAGCGGACGCTTTCGGCGGACGCCACCCGACTCGTCCCACCGCGATCACTACGCGTAGCAGAAGGAGAAACGGCGTGAGAAGAGCTGTGATATCTACCCTCGGGCTGATGCTCGTCCTGGCGCTCGCCGCGAGCCCGCCCACAGCGGCGGAGGACTGGCCAAACTGGCGCGGACCGGCGCGGAATGGAACCTCGGCCGAGACCGGCCTGATCTCGAGTTGGTCGGTCGAGGGCGAGAACCTGATCTGGCGCCAGGACTTCACCGGGCGCTCGACGCCGGTGGTCTTCGACGGCCGGGTCTGCGCCAGCGGCCGCGTCGGCGAAGGGATCACCCGCCAGGAGCTGGTCGCCTGCTTCGACGCCGAGACCGGTGAGAAGCTCTGGGAGTACCGGTTCAACGTCTACCACACGTCCGTGCCGTGGAATCGCGTCGGCTGGGGCAGCGTGACCGGTGACCCCGAGACCGGCTACATCTACCACCAGGGCGTCGCCGGTTGGTTCCACTGCTTCGACAGCGCCACCGGCGAGATCGTCTGGAAGCGACCGTTCATCGAGGAGTTCGGGTTCATGGAGGGCTACGGCGGCCGGACCCAGACCGCGCTGGTCGACGAGGACCGCCTCATCATCACCTTCTCGAACACCTCCTGGGGACCCGAGGGCAGGCCGCTCCACCGCATCCGCGCCTTCGACAAGCGGACCGGCGAGCAGCTCTGGGTCTCGCAGCCCGCCACCTCGCAGGCCGACAAGAACACCCAGTCGACTCCCAACGTCATGGTCGTGGACGGCCAGCGCCTGGTGGTGGCCGGCAACGGTGGCGGCGGCATCTACGGGGTCCAGGCCCGCACCGGCAAGCCGGTCTGGGGCTTTCAGCTCTCGAAGCGCGGCATCAACGTCTCGGTGGTCACCGACGGCGACCGGGTCTACGGCGCGCACAGCGAGGAGAACATCGACGAAGGCAACATGGGTCGCGTGGTCGCCATCGACGCCACCGGATCGGGTGACGTCACCCAGAGCCACGAGGCCTGGCGGCTCCCGATCGGCTCCGGCTTTCCGTCGCCGGCGCTCCACGACGGGATCCTGTACGTCGCCGACAACTCGGCCAACCTGCACGCGATCGACGCCGAGAGCGGCGAGCACCTGTGGGAGGTCAACTACGGGCGCGTCGGCAAGGCTTCGCCGGTGGTCGCAGACGGCAAGATCTACATCACCGAGGTCAACGGCCGGGTGGTGATTATCGAGCCGGGCGAGACCGGGGGCAAGATCCTCGACTCTGAGCTGATCAGGACCCCGGACGGTCGCGACGCCGAGATCTACGGCTCGGTGGCGATCGCCTACGGTCGGATCTACTTCGCGACCGAAGAGGGCATCTACTGCCTGGGCGACAAGGACCGTTCGTTCGAGGTCGCCGCGTCCGAGCCCGGCGTGCTGCCCAAGGAGGGCAAGCCCGGCGTCAACCCGGCGCACCTCCAGATCGTCCCCGCGGACGTCCATCTCCGCCCGGGCGCCAGCCAGCAGTTCTCGGTTCGGGCCTACGACGCCAAGGGCCGCCGGCTCTCCCGACAGCCCGAAGTCAAGTGGGACCTCGACGGGTTGAAAGGCGAGATCTCGAAGGACGGCCTGCTGACCGTCAGCTCCGAGTCGGGCTCGTTGACCGGCCGCGTGACCGCGCGCATGACCGTCTCGACCCGCGACTCGGCCAGCCAGCTCACAACCGGTGCGACGACCTCGGCCGGCGATCGGCGCGACGAGTCGACGATACTCGGCGGTGCACGCGTTCGGGTGGCCCGGCACCTGCCGATCTCCGAGGATTTCGAAGGCGTCGAGGTCGGCGCACGGCCCGGTTACCAGATGGCCTACGGGGCGCGCTTCGCGGTCGCCGATCTGGACGGTAACAAGGTGATGGCCAAGGGACCGTCGCCGGTCAAGATCCACCGGCACATCACCTTCCTGGGTCATCCGGAGGACGCCGACTACACGATCCAGGGCGACGTGATGGCTACCAAGGAAGGCCGCAAGGTCGGCGACGTCGGACTGATCAACAGCGGCTACACCATGGAGCTGCTCGGCGCCTATCAGACCCTCCAGGTCCGCTCCTGGCAGTCGGAGCTGCGCATGATGCAGCAGATCGACTTCCCGTTCGAGTACGGAACCTGGTATTCGATGAAGCTGACGGTGGGAGAGCAGGACGGCAAGGGCCTGATCCGTGGCAAGGTCTGGCCCAAGGGCGAAGACGAGCCCGAAGCCTGGACGATCACCGTCGAAGACCCGCTGCCGATTCGGCAGGGTGCTCCGGGGCTCTCCGGCTACTCGCCGGCCCCGATCTACTACGACAACATCAAGATTATGAGCGACCGATAATGAGACAGAGACAGCCACTCCTTTTCCTGATTCCAGTACTCGCAACCCTGGTCCTGACCGGGGCCGTCGCGGCCGCCAACATTCCCGACGACGTCGGCATGTACGGCGGCACGCCGAGCCGGAACATGGTCTCGGACGAGACCGGTCTGCCCTCGACCTGGGACCTATCCTCCGGCAAGAACGTCAAGTGGCGCCAGCCGCTCGGCTCGCAGAGCTACGGCGGCCCGGTGATCGCCGGCGGCAAGCTCTACGCCGGCACCAACAACGAGGGCGCCCGCAACCCCGCCGTCACCGGCGACAAGGGCAACGTCATGGCGTTCGACGCCGAGACCGGCGAGTTCCTCTGGCAGGCGGTGCACGACAAGCTGCCGTCCGGACGGGTGCACGACTGGCCGCTCCAAGGTGTCTGCGCCGCGCCGTTTGTCGAGGGCAACCGACTCTACTACGTGTCGAACCGGGCCGAGCTGATCGCCTCGGATACCGAGGGCTTCCACGACGGCGAGAACGACGGACCGTTCGCCGCCGAGTCGAGCTCGAAGAAGATCGACGAGGACATCGTCTGGAAGCTCGACATGATCGGCGAGCTCGACGTCTTCCCCCACAACCTGGCGGTCGGCAGCCCGGTGATCGTGGGCGACCTGATCTTCACCGTCACCGGCAACGGCGTCGACGAGGGCCACCTGACGATCCCCACTCCCCTGGCCCCGAGCTTCATCGCCGTCAACAAGAACACCGGCGAGTTGGTCTGGGAGAGCGCCGCACCGGGCACCAAGATCCTCCATGGGTCGTGGTCTAACCCGGCGTACGGCGTCGTCGGCGGCGTGCCGCAAGTGGTGTTCCCCGGCGGTGACGGCGTCCTCTACGCCTTCGAGCCCAAGACCGGCAAGGAGCTCTGGCGCTTCGACGCCAACCCGGAAGACTCGGTCTGGCAGCTGGGCGGAATGGGTACCCGCAACAACCTCGTCTCGACCCCGGTGATCTACCAGGACCGGGTCTACATCGGCGTCGGTCAGGACCCCGAGCACGGTGAGGGCGTCGGCCACTTCTACGCCATCGACGCCACCAAGCGCGGCGACATCAGCGAGACCGGCAAGATCTGGCATCTGAGCGAGGCCGACCTCGGTGATTCCGAAGCCTTCCACCGGACGATCTCGACGGCGGCGATCGCCGACGGCATCGTCTACATCGCCGATCTCTCCGGCTTCCTCTACGCCCTCGATGCCGACACCGGGGAGCACTACTGGACGTACGACGCCTTCGCCGCGGTCTGGGGCTCCGCCTACGTCGCCGACGGCAAGGTCTATCTCGGTGACGAGGACGGCGACCTGGCGATCCTCAAGGCGGGCAAGGGCACGGACGGCCAGCCCGAGGTGCTGGGCGAGATCAACATGGGCAGCTCGGTCTACACCACGCCGGTCGCCCGTGACGGTGTGCTCTACGTGATGAGTCGCAACACGGTCTTCGCCCTCGAGGAGGGCGCGCAGGAGACCCAGTCCGGCCCGTAAGCGCCACCGCTCGCGCCGCGCGCGCGAATCGAGGTGCAAGATGGTGACGACGATGACGATGACTCTCGATGAAAAGGCCCGCCAAGCCCGGGTGCGGCTCGACGCTCACGTCAAGGAGATGGTCGAGTGGCACTTCAACCCCGAGACCGGGTGCCCGTTCTGGCTCGACTTCGCCGCCAAGCTCGACTTCGATCCGCGCGAGAAGGTCCACAGCTACGACGATCTCAAGTGGTTCCCCCACTTCGAGGATGAGTGGCTGCGCGGCGGTCCGGTGCGCCGCTGGGTGCCGAAGGCGCTGGCCGATCAGCCGCTCTACGTCTTCGAGACCGGCGGCTCGACCGGCCTGCCCAAGAGCCGGGTGAACATCCAAGACTTCCAGACCGACTACGAGCTGTTCAGCGAGACGCTGAACGACGAGACCTTTCCCAAGGGCGGCGACTGGCTGATGCTCGGTCCGACCGGGCCGCGCCGGCTGCGCCTGGCGATCGAGCACCTCGCGCAGCACCGGGGCGGCATCGCCTTTCACGTCGATCTCGACCCGCGCTGGGTCAACAAGATGATCAAGGCGGGCAACCACGAGGGGATGCAGGCCTACAAGGAGCACGTGGTCGACCAGGGCCTCAAGATCCTGCGCGGCCACGACAACATCCACTGCCTGTTCACCACTCCCAAGCTGCTCGAGGCGCTGTGCGAGAAGGTGTCGCTGTCCAAGCTCGGTATCAAAGGCATCTTCTGCGGTGGTACCGAGATGAACGCGCAGTTCCACCGGTTTGCGCGCGAGGAGCTGGTGCCCGGGATCGATTTCATCCCCACCTACGGCAATACCCTCATGGGTCTTGCCTGCTGCAAGCCGTTCGATCCCGCCGACGACTACTCGATCACCTACTACGCGCCGGCGCCGCGGGCGATCTTCGAGATCGTCGATCCCGACGATCCCGAGCGCACGGTCGAGTACGGCGAGGTCGGGCGCGTCATGCTGACGACGCTGACCAAGGAGTTCTTCATGCCGCGCTTCCTCGAGCGCGACGAAGGGATGCGGGCGCGGCCGATCGAGCCCTATCCGTGGGACGGAGTGACCAACCTCGGCCTGTTCACTCAACTCTCCGATTCGGTGGTCGTAGGAGTCTATTGATGATCCACATTCCGGTCCTTCGGCAGGGCGAGCCGTACCGCAGCCTGAGTGTCATCGAGCTGCCCGACGTGAGAACCGGCAAGACCGTCGCCGAGGTGAGTCAGGCCAACTCCGGCCTGATCGCGCGCGACCTTGACCGGGTTTCGGAGGCCCAGCAGAAGCTCGCCGAGCTCTCGGTAGCCGAGCTGATCGAGATCTCGAAGCGCGCCGCCGATCTCTTCCTGAATGGCGAGCTGCCGGTTGGCGACCAGAGCCAGAGCCCCGACGACTACGTCAGGTGCCTGTCCGCGACCACCGGTCTGCCCGAGTCGCTGGCGCGCAAGAACATGACCAAGTCGCACTACGTGCTCTCGGAGATGGAGACCGTGCTCGGCGGACTGACCCGCGGTCTGGACATGAGCATCCTCGATCAGGGCTGGGGATTCCAGCACGGCCGCTGCGTCTCCTATCGGCGCGAGACCGAGGTCCTGGGCGCGGTCCTGCCGAGCAACTCCCCCGGCGTCCACGCCCTCTGGTTGCCGGCGATCCCGCTCAAGGTGACCCTGGCGCTCAAGCCGGGCCGTCAGGAGCCGTGGACGCCGCACCGGGTGGCGCAGGCGTTCATCGCCGCCGGCTGCCCGCGCGCAGCGTTCGGCTTCTACCCGACCGACTACTCGGGCGCCGGCGAGATCCTGCAGCGCACCGAGCGCTCGCTGCTGTTCGGTGATACCGGCACGGTCTCGCAGTGGCGTAGCAAGCCGGGCGTGCAGATCCACGGTCCGGGCTGGAGCAAGGTCGTGGTCACCGGCGGCGAGGCGGCCAGCTGGGAGCGGCACATCGACACGATGGCCGCCTCGGTGGTCGAGAACGGCGGCCGCTCATGCGTCAACGCATCGGGCGTCTGGGCGTGCTCGCACGCCGCGGAGATCGCCGAGGCGCTGGCCGACCGGTTGGCGCGGATCGAGGCGCGACCGCTCGACGATCCAGAGGCCGCCCTGGCGGCGTTCCCGAGCCTGGCCGCCGCGCAGGCGATGTCCGACTACATCGACGCGCGGCTCGGCGACGGTGCCGAGGATCTGACCGCCAAGTACCGGAGCGGTGGCCGGGTGGCCGAGGCGGGAGGCTGCGCGTTCGTCCTGCCGACCGTCGTCTACTGCGCCGACCCGGGGCACGAGCTGGCACAGGCCGAGTTCCTGTTCCCGTTCGTCTCGGTCATCGGCGTCGATCGCGACCAGTTGATCCGGCGCATGGGCTCGACCCTGGTGGTGAGTGCGATCACCGACGACGAGGCGCTCAAGCGCGAGCTCCTCTCCGCCGTCAACGTCGAGCGGCTCAACCTCGGCCCGATCCCGACCTGCCACGTCGCCTGGGACCAGCCGCACGAGGGCAATCTGTTCGAGCACCTGTTCAAGCAGCGGTCGATCGCGGGACCCGAGGTAGCCGCCTAGACCCGACCCGGGAAGAACCGCGAGGGGCGGGAGCCGTACAACCCGTCAGACGAGAGACGATGGCATCCGCTCCACAGACCAGATCGGCACTTCCCGACGGTGACCGCTGGCAGACCGAGATCGGCGGCATCGCCGTCCGCTTTGGCGCCGGCCGGCTCGCCGAGCTGGGCGAGGCGGCCAGGGCCTTCGGCGCTACCCGCGCGCTGCTGGTGGCGGACGGCGCCCTGCGGGCCGCCCGCCACATCGACCGGGCGGAGGCCGCGCTGACCGCGGCCGGCGTGGAATACGCGGCGTTCGACGGCGTCGTTCCCAACCCGTCGTCCGAGCTGGTGCGGACGGCGGCCGACTTCGCCGCCGAGCATCACGTCGACCTGATCGTCGGCATCGGCGGCGGCAGTGCCATGGACTGCGCCAAGGGCGTCAACTTCCTACTGACCAACGGCGGCGAAATGGAAGATTACTGGGGCTACGGCCACGCGACGCGTCCAATGCTGCCGTCGATCGGCGTGCCGACTACCGCCGGGACCGGTAGCGACGCCCAGTCGTACACCCTGATCACGCAATCGGTGACCGGACGCAAGATGGCCTGCGGCGCACCGGGAGCGGCGTTCCGCACCGTCATCCTCGATCCGGAGCTGACCTTCTCGGTGCCCCGGGAATCCGCGGCGGCGGCCGGCATCGACGCCATCTCGCACGCGGTCGAGAGCCTGGTCACCAGGACCCGCAACGACACCTCGAGCGGCCTGGCGCGGGAGGCCTGGACGCTGCTGGCCGCCAACTTCGAGGCGAGCCTCGACGAGCGCGAAGATCGGCCGGACCGTCTGCGGGTTCACGGCGACATGCTGATCGGCGCTCACCTCGCCGGCGCGGCGATCGAGGCGTCGATGCTCGGCGCGGCCCACGCCGGCGCCAATCCGCTGACCGCTCGCCACGACATCATCCACGGCGTCGCCATCGGTCTGATGCTGCCGTCGGTGATCCGGTTCAACGGCGAGGTCGCCGACGCCCACTACCGGGAGATCTGGCCTGACGGACCCGAGGGACTGGCTCGGCACATCGAGGAGCTGCGGCAGCTGGCCGGCTTGCCCGGGCGGCTGCGGGAATTCGACCTGTCCCTCGAATCGTTACCGGAGTTGGCGGAATTGGCCAGCCAGGAATGGACGGGCGAGCACAACCCGCGCCCGTTGCGCAAACAGGACTATCTGGAACTCTATGAAGCGGCTTTCTAGAGCTATCGCGTATTGTGTCGCCGTTCTCCTGGCGACGGCGGCCGGGGCCGATTGGGCCCACTTCCGGGGCGACTCCGGTCTGACCGGCGTCGGCGCGCCGCTCGAAGGCGATCTCCAGCCGGTCTGGACCTTCGAGGCGAGCGACGCCATCGAGTCGACCGCCGCGATCGTCGGCGAGCGGGTCTACGTCGCCTCGCTCGACGGCAAGCTGCATACGCTGAGCCTCGCCACCGGCGAGGTGCTCTGGACCTACGAGGCGAGCGACGAGGTCAAGTCGTCGCCGTCGGTGCGCGACGGCGTCGTCTACTTCGGCGACGAGGCGGGCGTCTTCCACGCCGTCGGCGCCGAGGACGGCAAGGTCAGGTGGACCTACCAGACCGACGCCGGCATTATCTCGTCGGCCAACTTCGTCGACGACAAGGTGATCTTCGGCTCCTACGACAACTTCCTGTACGCGCTGAAGAGGGCCGACGGCTCGCTCGCCTGGAAGCTCGAGACCGACAACTACGTGCACGCCTCGCCGGGCGTCGCTGATGGACACACCTACTTCGCCGGCTGCGACGGCCTCTTCCGGCAGGTCCGCCTGAGCGACGGCACCGAGGTCGCGAGCGTGCAGCTCGACGGCTACGTCGCCGGCAGCGCCGCTCTGCTCGGCAAGCGCGCCTTCGTCGGTACTTTTGAGAGCACGGTGCTCGGCATCGACCTGGAGAAGGCCGAGATCCTCTGGCGCTACCAGCACTCGGATCGCGACTTCCCGTTCTACTCGTCGCCGGCGGTGACCGAGAACGAGGTGATCATCGGCGGCCGGGACAAGCTGGTGCACGCGATCGACGCCCAGAGCGGCGAGTCGCGCTGGACGTTCGCCACCAAGGCGCGGATCGATTCGTCGCCGGTGATCGCCGGCAAGCGGGTGTTCATCGCCTCCAAGGACGGCGACATCCTCGGCCTCGGCCTCGATTCGGGCGAGGCCGAGTGGCGCTTCGACACCGGCTCGTCGATCACCGCCTCGCCGGCGATCGCCAACGGCCACCTGGTGATCGGCACGCTCGACGGCCTGGTCTACGCCTTTCGCTCCAACCGGGAGGGCTCGTGACCACCCAGCCCGAGCCGGCGACCGCCGGCCGACAGGGAACCGAGAGCGAGGTCGGCAGCGTCTTCGTCTCCAACTACCCGCCCTACTCGTCGTGGAGCGCAGACCAGCTGCCGCACGTCCACGAAGCGCTCGCGAGCGCGCCGCGCCCGGACGTCGATCTCGGCCTCTATCTGCACATCCCGTTCTGCCGCAAGCGGTGCAAGTTCTGCTACTTCCGGGTCTACACCGATAAGAAATACGACGAGATCGGCGCCTACATCGACGCCATGGCGCGCGAAGTCGAGCGCTACGCCGAGCAGCCGGCACTCCTTGGTCGCAAGCCCAGGTTCGTCTACTTCGGCGGCGGCACGCCCTCGTACATCAATCCGAAGCAGCTGCGCGAGCTGGTCGACCGGGTGAAAGCGGTCTTTCCCTGGGACGACGTCGAGGAAGTCACCTTCGAGTGCGAGCCGGGGACGCTCAGCGAGGCCAAGCTCGAGGCCTACAAGGAGATCGGCGTCACCCGTCTGAGCCTCGGAATCGAGCACTTCGACGACGACATCCTGCGCGAGAACGGCCGCGCCCATGTCTCCAAGGAGATCTTCCGGGTGCTCCCCTGGCTCGAGCGGATTGGCTTCGACCAGCTCAACATCGATCTGATCGCCGGCATGCTCGGCGAGACCGACGACAAGTGGCGGGACGCGGTCGAGAAAGCGCTCGACGTCGCGCCCGACAGCGTCACCGTCTACCAGCTCGAGCTGCCGTTCAACACCCGCTTCACCAAGAGCCTGCTGAACGGCGATCTGATGCTGCCGATCGCCGACTGGGAGACCAAGCGCCGCTGGCACGAGTACGCCATCGAAGAGTTCTCGAAAGCCGGCTACGAGGTCTCCTCGGCCTACACGATGGTCAAGGACAAGGAGACCTGCCGCTTCGTCTATCGGAACTCGCTCTGGCGCGGCGCCGACCTGATCGGCATGGGCGTCGCCTCCTTCTCGCACCTGTCGGCCGTCCACTTCCAGAACGTCGACGGCTGGGGCGAGTACCTGGCCCGCCTCGGCCACGGCGGCAGCCAGCCCGAGCTGCCGATCGCCAGAGGCAAACAGACGACCGCCGACGAGCAGCTCACCCGCGAGTTGATCCTCCAGCTCAAGCTCGGCACCATCGGCAGCGACTACTTCCAGCGCAAGTTCGGCGTCGACATCCTCGAGCGCTTCGCCGAGCCGTTGGCGAGACTCCAGGAGCGCGGCATGCTCGCGATCGGCGACGGCGTGGTCGAGCTCTCGCGCGCCGGACTCCTCCGGGTCGACACCCTGCTGCCCGAGTTCTACGACCCGCGCTACTTCGGCGCGCGCTATACCTAGAGCGTCCCCTCGAGCGCGGCGGGTCAGCTCTGCCCGTCGTCCAGCTTTGCGACGTCGCCGCCCGGCTCCCTCGGCGTCACGTCACGCATCGGGCCGCTCGGACCAACCGAGACGTGGACCTCGCCGCGTGTCACGGCTCGCTCGAAGCGCTCGCGCAGCCACTTCTTGAACACCGCGCGCACCGCCGGCACCAGGCAGAGGAACCCGAAGACGTCGGTCAGGATGCCGGGCGTGATCAGGACCGCGCCGGCGATCAGGATCAGCACGCCGTCGATCAGCGGCCCGGCCGGCACCTGGCCCGCCCGCGTCTCCGCGCGGACCTGCTCGAGGACCGCCAGCCCCTGGCGCCGCGCCAGCCACGCACCGAGTACACCTGTGAAGAAGATCAGGCCGAGGGTCGCCAGGGTCCCGATCCGCCTGCCGATCTCGATCAGCAGGAGCATCTCGGTGAGCGGCACCAGGACGAACAGGAGGAGCAGTCGCGCCATCGAGGAATCATCCCACGGCCCGAAGCGATAGAATCGCTGCCGCGGGCGGAACGAGCGCTGCACTCCCTGCCCGCGACGCCGGGGATCACACGCCGCTCTGCAACCTTCGACCCCGAAAAAGAGTAAGTAAAGTCTCAGGGATTGCTCCATGCGCACGCTACTCATCGCCCTCTCGCTGGCCACCGTGGCCGCACTGGCCACCGCCGCCGAATGGCCGCAGTATCGAGGCCCGAACCAGGACGGCCGCTCGGCCGAGACCGGGCTTCTGACCAGCTGGCCGGCCACCGGTCCGTCGGTCCTCTGGCGCTACCCGCTGGGTGACGGCTACTCGGGGATTGCGGCCGCCGGGGGGCGGGTCTTCACCATGTTCGGCTCGGGCCGGGACGAGCTCGCGGTGGCCCTCGACGCCGCCACTGGAGACGAGCTCTGGCGCGTCCGGACCGATTTCAATCGCGGCGACTCGCAGGGAGCCGGGCCACGCTCGACGCCGACCCTCGACGGCGAGCTGGTCTACGTGCTCGGCGCCAGCGGCAAGCTCTACGCCCTCAGGACCGACGACGGCAGCCAGGTATGGCGGGTGGACCTGGTGCGGGAGTTCGGCGCCCGAGTGCCACGCTGGGGTGTCTCGACCTCGCCGATGGTGCTGCGCGATCTCCTGTTGATCGACGTCGGCGGCCGCCCCGGCTATTCGCTGGTCGCGCTCGACAAGAAGACCGGTGAGCTGCGCTGGAACTCCGAGACCGACAAACCGGGCTACTCGACGCCGCTCGCGATCACCGTCGACGGCGTCGAGCAGATCCTCTTCTTCACCGGCTCGTCTCTGGTCTCGGTGGCGCCCGCGGACGGCAGCGTCTACTGGCGCCACCCCTGGAAGACGTCATACGACGTGAACGCCGCGATGCCGGTGTTCGTACCTCCCAACAAGGTCTTCATCTCGACCTCGTACGACAAGGGCGCGACACTGCTCGAGATGAGCGTCGCCAGCGGCAGGGTCGGGGTCCGGGAGATCTGGCGCGACCGCGTCATGAAGAACCATTTCAACAGCTCGGTGCTCGTGGGTGAGCACCTCTACGGCTTCGACAACGGCATCCTGAAGTGCATCGAGGTCGCTACCGGTAGCGAGCTCTGGGCCCAGCGGGGCTTCAGCAAGGGCTCGCTCCTGTATGCCGACGGCCGCCTGGTCGTGCTCGGCGAGAGGGGCCTCCTGGCGAGCGTCAAGGCCGATCCGAGCGGCTATCGGGAGGAAGCGCGACATCAGCTCTTCAAGGCCAAGACCTGGACCATGCCGAGCCTGGCGGACGGCCGACTGTTCGTCCGCAGCCAGAAGGAGCTCGTCGCCCTCGCGCTGACAGCGAACTGACATCCAAAGCCTGAATCCACCACAACCATCGAGACGAAAACAAGAACGAGTCCACCATGGAATTCCTGTCTCTACGCAACGCCCTCTGCCTCTCGATCGGCCTCCTCGCGCCGATCGGCCCGGCGCTCGCCGAAGAAGCGGCGGCGACGTCGGAGGCCGTCGAGAGCGACTCCGCTGATCAACCGGCCGCGGTCGAGAAAGACGTCGTCTTCGTCCAGGACAGCCTGCCGTTCATCCCGACCTCGAACACCATCGCCACCAAGCTACCGGTCGAGCTCCGCTGGACTCCGGCGAACGTCGGCGTGGTCTCCTCGGACCTGCTGCGCGAGCAGAACGCCCGCGTGCTGACCGACGCTCTCGACAACGTCAGCGGCGTCAACACCCAGACCTTTTCGGGCGTCTTCGACTTCTTCGTCGTCCGCGGCTTCGACTCGGTCTCGAGCGGCCTGGTGCTGACCGACGGCGCCCCGGAGCCCGAGGCGACCTTCTACCAGATGTACAACGCCGAGCGGGTCGAGGTGTTCAAGGGTCCGGCCGGCTTTCTCTACGGCAGCAACCCGCTCGCCGGCGCGGTCAACATCGTCCGCAAGCAGCCGGTGCCGAGCGACTTCGGCATCGCCGGCATCGAGGGCGGCAGCCACGGCACTCTCGAAGGACGATTCGACGTCAACCGGTCGAACAACACCGGTGACCTGAGCTTCCGCCTCAACGGCCTCTGGCGGGAGAGTGACGGCTACCGCGACCGGACCGAGAGCGAGGCGACGGCGATCAACCCGGCGATCACCTGGAAACCGAGCGACCGGAGCTCGCTCAACATCAACTTCGAGTTCCTGAGCTCGGACTACATGCCCGACGCCGGCATCCCGCTCCTCTTCCCGACCAGCCAGCTGCCCGACATCGATCGCGAGCGGTCGTACGCCTCGCCGTTCGACTTCTCCGAGCAGGACGTCCAACGCCTGCAGATCGACTACGAGCTCAAGCTCTCCGACACCAGGAGCATCCGCAACAAGCTCTACGGCCGGTCGCTCGACTGGCAGACGAACGGCACGCTGCTGTTCGGCGCCTTCCCGACTCCGTTCGGAGCGCTCGTGCCACGAACGCTCACCCTGCTCGACGACGATCAGAACGTCTGGGGCAACCAGTTCGAGTTCCTCTACCAGGGGACGACCGGCAGCATCCGGCACAACCTGCTCGCCGGCCTCGAGGTCGCACGCTACACCGACGAGTTCACGCTCGACGTGGCGTTCCTGCCGGTCATCGGCCTCGACAACCCGATCGAGACCGCCACCGAGCCTCTGATCCTGTTGCCCGGCCAGTCGGTGGTCGGAGACGCGCAGAGCGACGTGATCGCGCCCTATCTGGTCGACCAGATCGAGCTGTCGGAGCAGGTGCAAATGATGATCGGACTGCGCTTCGACAACATCGACTTCGAGGACGACGCCCGCGGCATCTCCCGGAGCGACAGCGAGTTGAGCCCACTCCTGGGGATCGCCTATTCGCCATCGGAGAGCATCTCGGTCTATGCCAACGCCGCGCAGTCGTTCTCGCCGCCGTCACCACGCTCGACCGACGGGCCGAAGCCCGAGGAGAGCGAGCAGTTCGAGATCGGCCTGCGCAAGTCGTGGCGGGACGGGCGCATCCGGACGACCTTCGCGGCCTTCCAGCTCGACCGCGAGAACATCGCGATCACCGACGACAACGGCTTCACCCAGCAGACCGGTGACCAGCGGAGCGAGGGCTTCGAGATCGAGGCCGCCTTCGACCTGCCCCAGGGCGTGACCGGCACCTTCGTCTACGCCTACACCGACTCGGAGCTGACCTCGTTCTCCGAGCTGATCGTCATCTCGCAGGACCCCTTCATCCCGCTCAACATGGACCGCTCCGGCAACAACTCGCCGTTCGCGCCCGAGCACCTGGCCAGCTTCTGGCTCGGCAAGCGCTTCCGGAACGGTCTGAACCTGGCTGGCGGTGTCCGCTACATCGACGATCAGTTCATCGCCGAGGACAACCTCGCGACCATCGATAGCCACGCGCTGATCGATGCCGCGGTCTCGTACACCATCGGCAACTGGCGCCTGCGCCTTCACTTGGAGAACCTGGCCGACGAGGAGTACGAGACCCGAGGCTTCGGCTCGAGCTCGGTCATTCCGGGCAAGCCGCGCTCGGGGTACTTCGGCATCGAGAGGCGCTTCTAACGCCGATGTCGAGCCCGAACGGCTTCGACGTCATCGTCGCCGGCGGTGGCCCGGCGGGCGCGACCACCGCGACCCTGCTCGCCCAACGAGGGCATTCGGTGCTCCTGATCGAGCGCTCCTCCGAGCCCCAGGAGAAGGTCGGCGAGTCGCTGATGCCGGCGACCTACTGGACGCTCGAGCGACTCGGCATGCTCGACAAGATGCGAGCGAGCGCCTTCCCCGAGAAGGGGAGCGTCCAGTTCTACGCGCCCGACGGGCGGTCGACGACCCCGTTCTACTTCAAGGAGGTCGACCCGCACGAGAGCTCGCACACCTGGCAGGTTCTGCGCAGCGAGTTCGACCAGATGCTGCTCGACAACGCCGCCGAGCAGGGCGTCGAGGTGCGCCGCGGAACCAGCCTGCGTGAGGTGATCTTCGACGCCGATCGCGCGATCGGCGCGCGCCTGCGCTCGGACGGCGAGGAGATCGATCTCGCCTGCCGAGTGCTGGTCGACGCCACCGGCCAGAGCCACTTCCTTTCCTCGAAGCGGGGCCTGCGCAAGATCGAGACGCGCCTCAAGCACATGTCGTACTTCACCCGCTACCGGGGCGCCGAGCGCGGCGAGGGCATCGACGAGGGCGCCACCGTCATCCTCCACACCGAGAACGGCAAGAGCTGGTTCTGGTACATCCCGCTGCCCGACGACCAGGTGAGCGTCGGCGTCGTCGGTCCGGTCGACTATCTGGTCAAGGGCAGAGCGAGCGATCCGGAGCAGGTCTTTCTCGAGGAGCTCGAACGCTGTGCGGCCCTGCGCAAGAAGCTGATCGGCGCCGAGCGGATCAAGCCGATTCGGGCCACCCGGGACTTCTCGTACCACTCGACCCAGGCGGCCGGAGACGGCTGGGTACTGGTCGGCGACGCCTTCGGCTTCATCGATCCGATCTACTCGAGCGGCGTCTTCCTGGCGCTCAAGTCGGGCGAGTTGGCGGCCGACGCGATCCACGAGGCGCTGGCGGCCGGGGACATCTCGCGCGTCGCCCTGTCGAGCTTCGAGCCCGAGCTGCGCGCCGGTGTCAAAGCACTGCGCAAGCTGGTCTACGCCTTCTACGATCCGGACTTCCACTTCGCCAAGTTCTTGCAGCAGCACCCCGACTGTCGCGGCCAGCTGATCGACCTGCTGATGGGCAACGTCTTCCGCAAGCCGGTCGACGAGCTGATGGCGGCGCTGGATCAGTGGGTGACGCTGCCCGAGCAGACGGTCGAAGCGGGCGGGCGGGCGGGCTGAGCGACAGCGACTAGAATCGCGTCTTCCACGCCTGGAGCAGGGATGGAAGGGAGACGAGAGAGCAGCAGCAAGCCCCCGAGCACGACCGGGAGGCGGCGTTGGGCGCTCTACGCGGCCTTGGTCGCGCTGTTCCTGCTGCGCTACGACTTCTGGCTCTGGAACGACACCCGGCTGGTTCTCGGGCTGCCGGTCGGTCTCCTCTACCACGTCGTCTTCTGCCTCGTGACCTCGTTGGTGCTGGCGATGCTGGTCAAGTGGGCGTGGCCGAGATTCGACGTGGACGCCGATGAGAGGCGTGCGCCGGCGCGCGAGGACGGCGGCGAATGGTCACCGAGATCCGGGGACCCCAAGCGATGATCGTCGTCGCCATCATCGCCGCCTACCTGCTCCTGGTGCTGGCCATCGGCATCCTCAGCCACCGGCTCTTCCGCGGCTCGGGCGAGGACTACTTCGTCGCCACCCGGACGATCGGGCCGTTCATCCTGCTGATGACGCTCTTCGGCACCAATATGACCGCGTTCTCGATGCTCGGTGCCTCAGGCGAGGCCTATCACCGGGGGATCGGCGTCTTCGCCCTGATGGCGTCCTCGACCGCGATCGTTTCGCCGGTCCTGATCTACCTCCTCGGAACGCGCATCTGGGCGCTCGGCAAACGGTTGGGCTACCTGACCCAGGTCGAGTACTTCCGCGACCGCTGGGGATCCAACGCCCTCGGCACCGTCCTCTTCCTGGTGCTGGTAGCCCTGCTGATCCCCTACTTGCTGATCGGGGTCAAGGGCGGCGGCATCACGCTCGCTCAGATCAGCGGCGGCCTGGTGCCCGAATGGGTGGGCAGCCTGGCGATCTGCCTGGTGGTCGTGGCCTACGTCACGGTCGGTGGCATGCGCGGCACCGCCTGGGCGAACACCTTCCAGACCCTCGTCTTCATGATCCTGGGCGGATTGACGTTTCTGGTCATCCTACGCGGCTCGGGCGGCCTCGCCGGCGCTCTGGAGAGCGTTGCCCAGGCCCGACCCGACCTGCTGGCCCGAGGAGAGCTCATATCCCCGCTCAAGCTGCTCAGCTACACCGCGATTCCGATGAGCCTGGGGATGTTCCCGCACATCTACGCACACTGGCTCACCGCCAACCGTACGGAATCGTTCAAGCTGTCGATCGTCGCCTACCCGATCTGCCTGGTCATCGTCTGGGTGCCGAGCGTGCTGGTGGGCGTCATCGGTGCGGTCCAGCTCTCCGGGCTGCAGGGACCGGCGGCGAACACGATCCTGGTGCAGCTGATCGGCATTCACGCCCCGGAGCTCCTCGCCGGCCTGCTGGCGGCCGGGGTCTTCGCCGCGATCATGTCGTCGCTCGATTCGCAGACCCTGGCGATCAGTACCATGTTCACGCGTGACGTCGTCCGGCACTACAGCGGCCATATCGACGACCGCCGCCAGGTGCTTCTCGGCCGCTTCTTCGTCGCCGGCGTGCTGGCGGTCACCTTCTTGATCTCGCTGGCCGTCAACCGCAGCATCTTCAGCCTCGGCGTCTGGTCCTTCTCCGGCTTCGCGGCGCTGACGCCGCTGCCGTTCGCGGCGCTCTTCTGGAAGCGCTCGACCGCCGGCGGCGCGTTCGCTTCGGTGCTCACCGTGGGCGCGCTCTGGGCCTACTTCTTCGTCCAGGGATCCAGCAACCCCGGCTACACGATCGCCGGGCTGATGCCGGTCGTACCGCTGCTCGGTGCGTCCTTGGTCGCCATGATCGTCGGCTCGCTGCTCACCCCGGCGCCGACGGCGGAGCGGGTCGAGCGGTTCTTTCTCACCCGCTAGCGCCAGGACGAGAAGGCGTCGAGGTCGATCGTGCCGGTCGCTCCGTCGAGCGAGCCGGCGACGACGCCCCAGTCGACTCCGTCCACACGGTGGAGACTGTTGGTCAGATTCGAGAGCGCTCCGGCCTCGACACCGTCCAACCACAGGGCCAGGGAGCCGTCCCCCGCTCCGGCCCGCCAGATGAGCCGCACGGTGTGCCATCCGGCCGGCATGTCCACTTCTTGGCCGGCGGCCGACGCCGCAACCGTTCCGTCGTCGAGCCGCGCCTCCAAGGTCACCTCGACCCCACCGCCACCGTCCGGCTGCAGGACCAGGCGGAACGTCATCCCGCCGGCGCTCGAGCTCGCCACTAGGTGCTCCAGCCGATCACCGGCGCTCAGCGTCAGATTGTCGAGGTTGAGATGGAACTCGGCCGTGTAGCTCGTCTCGCCGGCCGGGGAGTCGTCCCTCATCCAGCCGAAGGGGAGCAGTGCGGAGTCCACTTCGAGCACCAGATCGGCGGTGACAGTGAAGCCGTTGTCGACCGAGATCAGCTCGCCCGCCCGCAGGGTGGCGCCGGGGGCGACGATCTCGACCGCCCCGGCCTGGATCTCGCGGCATGCCTCTTCGGTGCCCTGGAAGGTCGGCGGCGGCGGCTCGATGACCACCACGTCCGGAGCCGAGCAGCTGGTGGTCGCCCGGGCGCGGGCTCCGCGGGTGCCGGTTCGCGCCGCCGCCCCGAGGACGTCCACGACGCCTTCGCTGTCGGTCCAGCTCGAGACATCGCCCGATTCGAAGCCGTCGCTGAAGATCGATTCGGCGCTGGCCGGCGGCAGCGCCCGGATCTCGGCGCCGGTCAGCGCCCGGTCGTAGATCCTCACGTCGTCGATCTGCCCGTCCCACGGCTTGGCGTTCGGATCGGTCGGGTTGCCGCCGATCCAGACCGGCACCGTTCCGTCCTGACTCAGAAGTCCGCTCTTCGCGGTGCTGCCGACCGATTGGCCGTTCAGGAAGAGCTCCATCTCCGAGCCGTCGTAGACCGCCGCGGCGAGCAGCCACTGCCCGGCTGCCAGGTCGCCGCTCGAGGCGATCAGGGTCGTGGTCACGCCGCCGGTCTTCAGCCGGAACCGGAGCCGGGTCTCCGCACCGCTGGCGATGGTGCTGAGCATGAAGTAGTGATCGCCCTCGGCGGTGCCGGTCGCCTTCGAGAGGATCCGGCAGTCGCGCGAGCTGCAGTGCGAAAAGCCGTCGGCGTTGATCCAGGCCGCCAGGGTGAGCGCGCTGCCCGAGACGTCGAACGTTCCGGCGTCGATGTGGTCGTCGACGCCGTCGAGCGACGCCGCTGGGGAAGCCCAGCCGGCTCCGTTCATCAGATAGCCGGTGTGGCCGTTGCCCGAGGCGTCGACCGCCACGCTGCCACTCCCTGCGTCGAGGGGCCAGTGGGCGACCAGGCTCGGGTCCGGATCGCCGGCGCCGAGACCGAAGCTCGCCGTCGATCCCGGCTCGATCGGATTGCCGGCCAGGTCGAGGACGTTGTCGACCGTAAGCGTGTAGTCGGTGCCCGCGCTTAGCGCCGAGGTCGTCAGCGTCACCGCCGTCTGGTTCGCGTGAAGCGCGGCCGCCGAGACCGTCACGCCGCCCGAGATCGTGTAGTTGAGTGGGGCGTTCGCGGAGCCGGCACTGAGCGGCTCGCTGAAGTCGACGACCACCCGCGTCGCCTGGCCGAGAGCGTGGACCGAGGTGATGACCGGAGGAGTCGTATCGCCACCGCCGCCACCGCCGTCGTCGATCGCCAGGTTCTCGTAGATCACCAGGCTACGCATCGTCCAGCCGACCGAGACGAGGTCGAGATCGCCGTCGAGGTCCATGTCGACCAGCACCGTCCCGTCGTGATGATCGATCTGGGTCGAGTCGCCGCTGTCGATCACCTGGGTCGTCCACCCGAGGCCGGTCCCGTCGTTCGCATAGAGCGAGACCTCGCCGTTGCCCTGGTGTGCCCCGCCGACGACGTCGACATCGCCGTCGTGGTCGACGTCGCCGACATCGACGCTGAAGTAATCGAAGTCGGAAGCGATGGCGCGGTTCGTCCAGCCGCCCCCGGACCCGTCGTTCTCTCCCCAGACCAACGCCGAGCCGAACTCGACCCCGATCACGACGTCGAGGTCGCCGTCCCCATCCAGGTCGGCGAGCTTGACCCGGTCCGGCACCGCTCCGCCGCCGAGGCTGATGCCGCTCTGCACCGAGAAGGTGCCGCCGGCCTCCTGCCGTAGCCACGAGGTGCCCAGGTGGATGTCGGCGTCGCCGTCGCCGTCGAGATCGCCGACCGGAACTTCCTCCTGGTTGGTCGTCGCACTGGCGACGCTCAGCGGCCAGGCGGTGGTGGTCGGATCGTCGGGGACGGCGAGGAGCGCCGTGCCGTTGCCGCCGTTGTGCCATGACAGCACGACCTCCTCCTGCCCGCCGGCCAGAACCTGACGGACGCTGACGCCCTGCAGGAAGTCGCCGCTGGTCGCGGTGTTCGTGATGTCGCGAATGGTGAAGCTGCCGGCGCCGTCGTTCTCGGCCCAGGAGAGATCCTCACCGCCCACCTGCCCGTCGGTGCCGAAGACGTCGAGGTCGCCGTCGCGATCGAAGTCGTGAACCGCGGCCATGTTGTGGAGCGGCGCGCCGATCGTCTGACGCGACCAGACGCCACCGAGCGAGCCGGGGTTCGGATACCACCAGCCGCCGACGACCAGGTCCGGCAGGCCGTCACCGTTCAGGTCCCGGCCCTCGACGAAGACCGCGTTCCAGGGCAGCGAGGTCTCGACGATGTGCCGCTGCCATTGATCGAGGTCGAGAGGAGACGACTGATTCACCCACATCTCGACCACCGCCGAGTTGGGTGCCGAGTCGTTCCAGTTGGCGCCGAAGACGTCGATATCGCCGTCGCCGCCGATGTCGCCGGCGCGCACGTTGTGCGAGCCACCCTCGGCGATCACCTGCTGGGTCCAGCTCGTGCCGCTGTCGTTGTTGAAGTAGACGCTCACCTCGTCCGGGTTCGACGACTGGTGCATCTCCGCCGTGACCAGATCGAGGTCTCCGTCCCGATCCACGTCGACCGCTTTGAAGGTGTGCAGGTACGAGACCGAGCCGTCGATCGCGTGCTCGATCCACGGGCCGGCCTTTGGGTCGATCGCCTCGTACCAGGAGAGGCGCCCGGAGCTCTCGGACGGACCCAGCACGACGTCCTCGGTGCCGTTGCCGTCGACGTCCGCGACCAGCACGCCGACGTCGTCGGGCCAGTTGGTATCGATCGTGTGCTCCGTCCAGCTGGTCGGCGTCACCTGCTCGACCCACTGCCCGTTCTGGGCCACGTCGAGGTCGCCGTCGCCGTCGATGTCGCCCAGCCCGACGCCCTCGCCGCTCTCGGTCGAGATCGTCACCTGCGTCCAGGCCGTAGGCGTGGTCCCCTGCCGCCAGAAGTAGGTCCCGTTTCCCCCCTTGCGCCGGGTGACCACGTCGAGGTCGCCGTCGGGCTCCAGATCGCCGACCTCCACGTCGTGGTTGTTGGCGCCGGCGGCGCCGATCAGGTGCCCGGTCCAGGTGTCGACCGCGGGGTCGCCGCCGGGAAGCGGGTTCTCGTACCACCGGAGGCCGCTCGAGTCCGGAATCACGACGTCCAGGTCGCCGTCGGCATCGACGTCGCCCACCTGCATGTCGGTGGTCCACGAGCCCGAGGCCCGGATCGTGTGCTTGGTCCAGTCCGGATACTCGTACCAGAACATCCCGCCGTCCGACGAGCTGGCGACGATCGCGTCGACCTGCCCGTCGCCGTCGATGTCTCCGAGCGTCTTGCAGTGGGGGTTGGCCGGGTTGCTCGGGTCGATGACGACGTGGTCGAAGGTCAGCTCGGCGGCCCCTCGGGAAGCGCTCCCGAATGCCAGCAGTATCGAGGCCAGGGCTGGCCCGAGGTTTCGGGATGACCGGCTCATCTACCCAGCTCTACTACGTAGGCTCGAGTTTCGCAATGACATCGGACGCGTATCATCGGCAGCCAGGCGAGGCGCGTGCGGTCGACGGGGTCATCGGCTGCATCGCCGTCAACAGCGCCGGCTGTGGGAGCGGCCACGAGATGTCGTCACGGAATACCGTCTCGACCCCCCGGGCTCGAGCACCGTGGTTGCCAGGAGCCGGCTGAAACTCGACTCTCCGCTTGGCACACGTATTGCCTTTCGAGCGCTGCGAGGAGGTCGACGACAAACGATCATTCAGGCGCCACGCGCATTCCTCTTCGACACCACCCATGAGCTTCCTGGCGATCGCCCTCGTGCAGAGCCTCGTGGTAGCGGGCTCGACGGGCCCAACCGGCGCTCGGCGGCCATACGGGCGGGTCGCGGCCGGGCCAGGGCCCTGTTCGCACTCGCGCTCCTCTCGTCGACGGTGTCCGGCGCGCTCTCGGCACAGACCTCGTCCACCCTGCAGATCGATCCGGACGAGCTGATCAACTACGCCTACGTACTCGACAGCGGCCTCGGCAGCTTCAGCGTCTCCGGCCGCTCGGTGCAGACCTACCGGATCCCCATCTCCTACACCCTCCGCTCGATCGTCGAGCACCCCTGGGGGCTCAAGCTGACCTTTCCGGTGTCGTTCGGGTTCCACGATCTGCGAGCGGTGATCGCCGGCGACGACGCACTCCGCGCGAACTTGCGAACGGTGGTCGTCACGCCGGGAGTGGAGTTCCAATTCCCTGCCGGCCGAGCGTGGCTCCTCAAGCCTTTTGCGGAGGTGGGCTTCGGCAAGGAGATCTCGGCCGGCGGAGACCGGGTGCTCGTCTACTCCACCGGCGTCCGGGCGCTTCTCGAACGGCCACGGGGACGCTACACCTGCAGCTTCGGCGCCGGGGCCAAGCGGAACGGCGTATCGGGCATCGACGGAAACCGGTCCACCGACGAGCTCGGAATCGTCGAAGCGGGGGTCGACTTCCGCTTTCCGCTCGGCGTGGATATCGCCGGACGTCCGCTCGACGCCAGCGTCTTCCTCGTCGGCCGCCGCTTCGTGTCCAGCCTGGTCTTCGAGCAGATCGGTCAGCCGCCGATCGAGATCGAGAGCCAGTACGAGGTCGGCACCAGCTTCGGGACCGATCCGCCGATACGGATCTGGGGCGTGAAGCTACCTCGCATCGGACTCAGCTATCGAACCGGCGACGACCTGGTCGCGTACCGGATCAACTTCGGCTTTCCGTTCTAGCCTGATGTTGGCTGGCCGCCTCGCGATAGCGCGATCGTACCGCCACTTCTCCAGCCCGGGAGGGCTCCGGACGCGGTATCGGGCCGCGACCGAAGTTGAAATTGAGACTCCAGCCGATCTGGCGGAGGTAGGCTCTCCAGCCCCCGATCTGAGCCAGCGATCGCCGATCGCTGAAGCAGCCCCCGATTCGGTCGATGCCGAGCATCTACGGCCTCCAGGCCACGAGGGTCGACAGTAAGACCGCCGTCATCGCCAGCACGAGCAGCAGGAGCGTGAACTCCGGCCAGTAGATCAGCCTTCTCTTCATGACGTTCCTCCGCGCAGGGCTCACGGCTCTTTCCTGCGGCTGAGGAAACGCTACGCTCGGAGATCGGCCGGAGCATTGGCCGGGCGCGACAGTCTTCGCGGGTTTCGCGCCATCCGCGCCTGAAGCACAGGCTGGCGGCTCAAAGCCGCTGTCGGTCGCGCGGTTCGCGGAGAAGCCGATTGAGCAAACGCGACGTCCCGTAGCCCGCGAGCTCGTCTATCTGTCGGGCTGCGCCGCGGACCCTACCTTCGGTCGCTGACGTCTTGACTCAGATACCCCAGAGGTATAAATTCTATACCATGGAGTTCGAGTTCGACGCCCGCAAGAGCCGCTCGAACCACAAGACACACGGGATCGATTTCGAAGAGGCGCAGAAACTGTGGAACGATCCAGACCTGATTGCGGTCCCCGCCAGGACCAGCGACGAGCCGAGGATCCTGATCGTCGGGAAGATCGAGGATCTGCACTGGTCCGCGATCGTTACCTACCGCGACGACCGCCTCCGGATCATCTCGGTTCGTCGATCCCGCGAAGAGGAGGTCGCATTCTATGAAGGCTAAGGCGAGAGAGCTCGACAGGAAGTTCGACGCGGGTGAGGACATCACCAGGTATCTCGACCTGTCGAAGGCCCGGCGTCCCGGTCACGAGCAACGACGGGTCAACGTCGATTTCCCCACCTGGATGATCGAGTCCCTCGATCGCGAGGCCTCGAGGCTGGGAGTGCCCCGGCAGTCCCTCATCAAGATGTTGATCGCGCGGCATCTGGAGGAGGTCGGCCTTTCAGCGAATTCCTAGCCTGAGGCGCCCGGTGCGCACCGGCCGTCCCGTTACAGGGATTCCGACGACGAGTCGAAAAGGCGCGAAGATCAGCCCCCCGGCGGCGTCAGCGCCTTGGTGGCGTCCCCGATGGTGAAGCTGCCCGGCTTCTGCCGCGGCGGGAACTCCTTGAACGTCGCCAGGAACCTGCCCACGTAGTCGCCCGCCGGCAGCATCAGGTAGGGCCGGTCGAGCCACCAGTCGTCGTAGGTGTTGGAGGTCACCATCCCCCGCTCATAGGGATCGCGGCGGAGGTTGACGAGCAGCGGCGCCCGCAGGAGCACGAACGGCTCGCGCCAGGCCTGGAACGTGGCCTCGGCGCGCTGCTCCATGAAGATGACCTTCCAGTCCCGGAAGCGCAGCGCCGTCAGGTCGCCGTCGTCGGAGAAGTAGAAGATCTCGTTGCGCGGGCTCTTGTCGGTCTCGCCGGTGAGCAGCGGCAGGATGTTGTAGCCGTCGAGGTGCACCTTGTAGCTGCGGGCACCGAGCTGGGTGCCGCCCAGCAGGCGCTCCTTGACGTCCGTATCGCCGGCCATGGCGGCAAACGTCGGCAGCCAGTCCATGTGGTGCACGATCTCGTTCGTCACCGAGCCGGCCTCGATCCTGCCGGGCCAGCGCACGAAGGCGGGAACCCGCCAGCCGCCTTCCCAGTTCGTGTTCTTCTCGCCGCGGAACGGCGTCATGGCCGCGTCCGGCCAGGTGTTCATGTGCGGACCGTTGTCGGTCGAGTAGAGGACGATCGTGTCGTCGGCTATGCCGAGCTCATCCAGCAGGTCCAGGAACCTGCCGATGTGCATGTCGTGCTCGACCATGCCGTCCGAGTACTCGTCCTGGCCGGAGATGCCGCGCAACTCCTCCTTCACGTGCGTGCGGAAGTGCATGCGCGTGCCGCTCCACCAGACGAACCAGGGCTTGCCGGCGGCGTGCGCCTCGCGGATGAACTCGAGCGCGCGGTCGGAGGTCTCGTCGTCCACCGTCTCCATGCGCTTCCTCGTCAGCGGGCCGGTGTCCTCGATGCGCTGGCTGCCGTCCGCGTTCGCCCATGAGTGGATGACGCCCCTCGGGCCGTACCGCTCGCGGAAGGTCTTGCCGTCGGCCAGGACGAAGTCGGTGGGGTAGTCCTCGTTTTCCGGCTCCTCCTCGGCGTTCAGGTGGTAGAGGTTGCCGAGGAACTCGTCGAAGCCGTGCATCGTCGGCAGGTGCTCGTCCCGGTCGCCGAGGTGGTTCTTGCCGAACTGGCCGGTCGCGTACCCTCGAGCCTTCAGCACCGTGGCGATGGTCGGGTCTTCCTTCTGCATGCCCTGCTCGGCGTTCGGCAGGCCGACCTTGGACAGGCCGGTGCGGAACACGCTCTGGCCGGTGATGAACGAGGAGCGCCCCGCCGTGCAGGACTGCTCGCCGTAGTAGTCCGTAAAGGCCATGCCCTCGTTGGCGATGCGGTCGATGTTGGGCGTGCGGTATCCCATCAGTCCGCGCGTGTTGTAGGAGATGTTCGACATGCCGATGTCGTCGCCCCAGACGACGAGGATGTTCGGCTTGCCGTCGGCGGCCACGACCGACGTCGGGCCGGACAGGCCCGCGATCGTCACCAGCAGCAGGGCGACCCGCCCTGCCATACGAAGTCGTACCATCTGACACCTCTCTCTAGGAAGAGACTCGTTCATGATTCCGGTGCTCGACAAAGCTGCGGAAGGTTAACAGGTGGAGCGGCCTCGCGGCGACCCGAAGCCGGGTCAGTCGATCCAGCCGAGAACGTCGCAGGCGATCGACCAGCGGGGGCCGCGCTGCTCCGCCGCGCGACCCAGGACCCAGTGCTCGTAGAGCTCGTCGATCGTGCCGTCGAGCTTCAGTCCGAGGATCCAGTCGTCGATGAGCGCGCGGAGCTCGCGATCGTGACCCCCGATGACGTAGGCGAGCGGCACGCTCCGTCGATCCATCCAGGGCGTCACGACGTGGAACTCGGGGTGCAGGAGCGTCCAGGCCGATCCGACCTCGGCAATCAGAAGCATGGCGTCGGCCCCTTCGAGCCGACCCTCGAAGAAGGTCTCGAGATCGGGAGTCGGCACGACGCGGGCGCGCGGCAGAAGCTCGCGCGCACCCTCTACGAGAAGCGGCTCGTCGAGAACCGCCAGACCGTAGTCCGACTCCCGCACCTCCTCGAGGGAGTCGAAGTCGTCGCGCCGGTGGTCGCGCACGACGAGAGCGAGAGTGGCCTCGAGGTACGGATCGCTCAGCAGGTAGTCACGGTAGCGCTTCGGAGTGGCGGGAATCCCGGCCATCGCCAGATCGAAGTACTCGGCGGTGTGATCCGGGTCGAGTTTCTCGAGACCCAGCGGCGCGAGCTCCAGGGAGACACCGAGGTGGTCGGCCAGCCGGTGAGCCATCTCGACGTCGAAGCCGAGCGGGCGGCCTGCCGAGTCGAGGTAGCAGAACGGCAGCCGCTGCGGGTTGAAGGCGACCCGCAAGGCGCCGCGCCGGCGAATGCGGTCGAGCACCGATTCGCCCTTGGCCAGCGAGAGCGGATCGGCGCTCATGCTCTCGAGAACCCTCGCCGGCTTCGCCGGGTACTTGAGCTCCATCCGGTCGAGGACGCTGCCCTGGGCGGCCAGCGTCTCCAACGTGCGCCCGATGATCAATCGAGCCCCGGCGATCGCGACCAGCAGGACCGCCACCGTCAACAGAAGACCCCCCATGGCCCTGGGCCGGTGCAGCCGGACCAGGCCGCTCACGCCCGCGGCGACGATCAGGGTGAAGGCGAACAGGTGCATGGCGCCGGCTAGCGAGTTGAAGCGCCCGGCCAAGACGCCGGCGAGCAGGAAGAGATTGAACAGATCGGCCGGCAGCTCGACCAGATCGAGCAGGAAGGGCACGGCGACGGTCACCTTGGCGAACAGGCTCGAGACACCCGAGACGATCAGCACCGGATAGTCGGCAAGCGGAAGGGAGCGGCCGACGAACCAGGCGGCGAACGGAATGAAGATCATCGCCAGCAGGCGCCCGGCGTTGGGGAACGGGAAGGCGAGCGGCATCGCGATGTCGATCTCCCGATCGGTCGCCTCGGTCCGCAGGCCGTGACGCTCGAAGAGATCCTTGGCGCCCTCGATCAGCAGCGGCAGCACGATGAAGACGTTGTCGGTAGCGAGGGCGGTGATCAGGGCGTCCCTCGAGACGCCGACGACCTCGCGCATCTTGAACGGAGTGACGGCCGCCACCAGCGCCGGCAGGATCACGAAGCTCAGCAGCACCGCGGCGGCGACGTAGAGGATGACGTAGCCCTGCAGACGGCCGAACTGCTCGAGCGTCAGGGTTCCCGCCGCGTGCGCCGCGAGCCCGAAGACGCCGAGGGGCGTGAGCTTCGCCACCCACCTGACGATCCGGCCCATGGCGTCGAGCGCCACCCTCATCGGCGTGAGCAGGCTGTCCGTCCCGGGGGAGCCGATCAGCGCGGCTCCCAGAACGATGCAGAAGAGGACGACCGCCGGGATCAGGTTCTCCGCGAGCGAGCGGAAGGGGTTGACCGGAATGTAGAGCTCGAGAAAGTCGATCTCCTCGCGCGCTTCCACCAGGCTGGAGCTGAAGAAGGAGCCGCTCTGAAATGCGGGTAGCGCCAGAGGCATGACGAGGATCACGGCGACCGTCACGCCCCAGAGCACCAGCATGGTCGCCGCGCCCCAACGCGCCATCGCCCTGGCCCCGTCCACCTCGAGGCTGCCTATGTTGGCAATCAACGCGAAGACGATGTACGGCAGCACCGTCATCTGCAGCAGGCCGATGAAGACGTCGCCGAGCACCTTGAGCGGCGCGCAGTGCTCGCCGAAGAAGAGCCCGGTCGCGACTCCGAGACCGAGCGCCAGCAGAACGGCCCGCGAAAGGCTGAGGCGAGGCCTCTTCTCTTTGGACTCGGTTATCGGACCTGTCGACATCCGCTCAATGCCGGCTCACTCTGTTCGTAGGACCATCCCGGCTACGGCTGACGATATACCGAGCCATCCGAGCATCCGCTCGCGCTCCCCGGCGGCCGGGCGGTCGGGCAGCTGCTCGGCTACGGCCGGTCGCTCTCGGCTTTGCGGAGTGACCGACGCCGGAGCAGCGCGGCCACCGGGATATAGGCCAGCCAGGCCACGTTCCAGACGATTTCGCCGACGTAGGCGAAGGGCAGCGTGATCAGGGCGACGATCGGCTCGGTGTAGGCCTCCAGCTGCACTCCGGAGGCCTCCTCCGACGAGATGCCCGCTCGTACCAGGCCCTTTCGCCGTGCGTGCCACCACGCCGCCGCACCCATCGCGCCGATCAGGAAGACCGCGAGGCTCTCCCCGGAGCGGCGTGCCGGAGCCGCCACCTCGGCGCTCACCCGGACCACGTACAGCAACAGCACCACGGCGGCCACCGACAAGATCGAGAAGACCGTGTGCATCTTGTCCGTCCGCTCGAGATGAGCGGAAAGCTGATTGCTGCGCAGCCAGTACATGATGATGAACACCAGGCCGATCAGAGCGGCGACGAGATTGCCCGAGAACTCGGCGAAGAGCTCGAGCATCCAATGCTCCTCGCCGACGACGACACTCTCTTCCGGCAGCGGCAGCCAGCGCATCACGGTCACCAGGGCCAGCGCGTAGACGCAATCCGTGAGCGTTTCGAGCCGGCGAAGCTGGCTGCGGCCGATCGATTCGTGCGAGTGCTCGCTCATGTCTCCTCCCGTCTCTCGGACTCGGCCTGCGGCGGATCGTCGCCGCTGCCGGTGCTCGAGCTGAACTTCCCGACCAGCATGGCGAGGATCACCGCCAGGTACAGCTGGCCCGCCATCCCCATCATCGTCGCCAGCGACTTGCTCTGGGGCGTCTCGGGCAGCAGGTCGCCGTAGCCGACGGTGGTGAACGTGACGAAGGCGTAGTAGTGGCAGTCGCTGGCCTCGATCGCGGAGCCCGCCGCCGACGCGCCGTCACCGCCGAAGCTGTAAGCACCCGGCTGATGGTCTCCGAGCAGTATCACCAGCGCGGCGAAGACCAGCCCGAGCAGCAGATAGCCGTTGATCGCCTCCACGATCAGCCGCCCGGTCACCCGCTTCGAGCGCGCGATCTGCGCGATCAGCAGGGTCGCGATCCAGATGAAAAAGACGACGTTCACGATCCCGGCCAGCGCGGTGAGGAGCGGCAGGCCGAGCAGGTCGCTGGTCCACTCGAGGGCCACCGCCGAGAGCGCCAGCAACAGGATCATTCGGCGGTGCCGCTCGATCGCCATCGCGGCCAGAAAGTAGATGCCGGTGTAGGCCAGGTTGTAGAGTAGCCAGTGCAGCGACGCCGGAAAGAGGGGCACGCCGAAGACGGCCGCGACCACCAGCACGAGAAGCAGGTTGTTGCCGATCCGTCCGCCAGCCGTCATCGCTCACCCTCGAGCCGCGGAGCACCACTGCCGCGGGCTCCACTCCACGAGGCGCGATCGCTCGTTGGGTTGCACTCGCTCAATACCGGTGTGCGACTGCAGGAGCAGTGCCAACGGTTCGCAGGCCTCCGACACCGCAAGAAGCTCGAAAAGCCAGCGTTCGCGCGCTCGAAGCCGCGACTTAGGCCCGTGCCCACGAAATACCGTGGCGAATCTTCGTCTCCACCGACGAGTCTTCCCAGCTCGCGATGTGGTTTCGTCGGGGACGAGGCCGCGATTCGGGAGGCGGACGTCTGGTCGCGCAACCCGAGCGGAGAGGCGCGACAGGGCCTTGATCCTGCAATACTGGTCTCGTACCCGGTCGCAAGCTCGGCGAGAAGGCGCTGTAAGGAGGCCCTGAAGGCGCGTCAGGCAGTGGCCGCGGGGAAGGAGGAGCGATGAGGGAAAACGTAGTGCAGAGCTTGGGAAGGTGGACGACCGTCGGGCTCGACTCGGGTAGAGGGGCGCGCGGCCGCCGGAATCCCCGCCGCGGACTCGGCGCGCTCGCCGTCGCGGCGCTGATGGTCGCCGCTCCCCTCGCGGCCCAGGCTCCGGCGGCCTCCGGCGCCCCGCACCCTCTCGAGCCTCCCGATCGCTCCAGTCCCCGCGCCACGCTCGAGACCCTCCTCGAGTCGCTCGACGAAGCCGTGGCGCTCTACCAGGCGGGCGACCCGGGCTATCGCAGACCGTACGCTGTGGCGCAGGGCTGCATCGATCCGAGCCGCCTCGCCCCACGGACCGCCGAGCGCGCCGCCGGCGAGGCGACGCTGCTCCTCAAAGAGGTGCTCGACCGCCTCGAGCTGCCGCCGCGATCCGAGATCCCGGACGCGAGCCGGGTCGAGGAAGAAGCGCTGAAGTCCTGGACGGTACCGCACACGGAGATCGAGATCGTCAGGATGGAAGACGGCAACCGCGCCGGCGAGTTCCTCTTCTCGGCCGAGACCGTCGAGCGCGTCGCGGACTACTACCAGCAAGTCCGCTATCTGCCCTACCAGCCCGGCAAGAAGGGCGCTATCTACGAGGATTTGCGCTTCGGCAGCAAGTCGCCCCTTATCACCGTGCTCGTAACCCGCCTGCCCGACATGGCGAAGCAGGTGGTCGCGGGGCAGGCGGCCTGGCAGTGGCTGTTGCTGGTACTCATCCTGATCGCGGCCGGCGCGCTGACGACAGCCGCGCTTCGCGCCGGCCGGAAGTACACGCGGCCGGTCGCGGAGAGTCACGGCCTCAACCGGTTGTGGGCGTTCGTGGGGCCCGCGGCGCTGATCGCGATCCCTCTTCTGGTTCGGAGGATCAGCTTCGAGCAGCTGACCATCTGGGGGGAGACCGGGCTCTACCTGCGGCTCGTCATGACGGTGCTGGCAATGATGGGCGGCGCCTGGCTGACGGCCGTCGTGGTGACGCGTGGCGCCGAGCATCTGATCCGCGGCGCGCGGCTCGAGCGGCCGTTGAGCCAGCAGCTCATTCGCGTGACGTCGAGAGCCCTGGCCCTGGTGCTCGTCCTGGCCTGGATCTTCTTCGCCGGCCAGCGCCTGGGCCTGCCGGTGACCGCGATGATCGCCGGCCTGGGAGTCGGTGGACTGGCGGTGGCGCTGGCCGCTCAGAGCTCGATCGAGAACCTGATCGGCGGCATCAGCCTCTACGCCGATCAGCCGGTGCGGATCGGCGAATGGCTGCAGCTGGGAGACCGCCGGGGCTGTCTCGAGGAGGTGGGCCTCCGCTCGGCGAAGATCCGCACGCCCGAGGGCACGCTCTTCACGTTGCCCAACGCCGAGTTCGCCAAGCTGGCGGTAGTGAACCTGAGCCGTCGAGAGAAGACTCTTCTGCAGACGTCGCTGCGCCTGCGCTACGACACCACCGGCGACCAGCTCCACTACCTGCTGGCCAAGCTCCAGGCCATGCTGGTCGAGCATCCCGAGCTCGACCCGGAGGACGCCGACGCGAAGCTGATCGGCTTCGGCCCCTACTTCCTGGAGGTTCAGTTTCAGGCCTTCGCCAACACCACCGAATGGCCGCGCTTCAAAGAGATCCGTCAAGACCTCTTCATGCGGGCGCTCGCCATCGTCGAGGAGGCCGGCACCGCGCTCGCCCTACCTTCCGAGATCCACTACGCCGCCGAGGACCGCGGACCCGACCCGGCGCGGGTGCGCGAGGTCGAGGCCCAGGTCGCCCGCTGGCGGGAGCGGGGCGAGCTGCCGAATCCCGAGCTTCCGGAGCGCACGGACTAGCCCGGCTCGCGCCGGTTCCTGAGAACGTCGACAACGGCCGAGTGGCCCTTCTGGGCAGCAAAGCTCTCGGCGGTGTCTCCGTCCTTGTCCTTCAAGCTGGCGTCGGCCCCATGGCTGAGAAGCAGCCGCACGACTTCCACCTGACCCTCCGCGGCGGCCGTCATCAGCGCCGTGAAGCCCTCGAGCTCGCCCTGGGCATTGACGTCGGCGCCGTTCTCCAGCAGCACCTCCACCGCCTCTCGATGCGGGCCGCTCGAGGCGTACATCAGAGCGGTGCGACCGTTCCCGTCCCTGGTGTCGACCTCCGCGCCCTTCTCCAGCAGGTAGCCGATCACCGGCGCGTGGCCGTTGAACGCCGCCCACATCAGGGCCGTGCGGTTCTCGTCATCGGCCGCGCTCACGGAGACACCCGCGGATACCAGGCGCTGAACCGATTCGAGGCTGCCGGTGTAGGCCGCCTCCATCAGCGCGAACTCGTCCGGCTTCAGGCCGATCTGGTTCTGAGCGCCGACCGCGGCGGTCAATGTGCACGCGAGGAGCACCAGCGACCCACCGAATCGAGACCCCCATCTGCTTCCGCTCATCGCTCCTCCGATCGTGGCATGGGTCCAGACTACCGCGCTACACACGCTCAGGTGGTGGTACGGAAAGAGCCGGCGCACCCCGCCCGGGGCTGGCTCGCGCCCCTTCGGACCGGGGAGCCCGAGAGAGCCTTGCCAGGCGACAAGGCCTGGCAAGTCTCCTCTTGTGGTGACGGAGTGGGGGCGCTGCGCTTTATGCCCCGTCTGGGGTGCGCCGGCCCTTTCCGTACCACTACCCACTCCCAGCTTGGCATCAGGCCGGTTCGGGGAACATCCGCTTGGCCAGCCAGCGGTAGCCGAGCATGGCGACGACGGCGCCGACGAGTGCCAGCACGATCAGAATCAGGGCGCGGTAGAACGTGTGGTCGACCAGCTCGTGCGTGGTCCGACCGACCGCGTCGATCGTCTCGTTCACCGCGGGTGCCAGTCGCTCGGCACCCGGCGAGTCGAGCGTCTCCTGCGTCGCCTCGAGCAGGGTGGTGAGCTGCTGGACGAGCACGCCCGCCTGGTCGATGGTCAATCGGTAGGGCTCGATCTCGAAAGGATCGGCTTCGGGTCCCTTGGCGAAACGCTCGGCCAGATCGTCCGCGGCGGCCACCAGGGTGTTGGACTCCGCCAGGGTCTCACTGAGCGCCTCGAGCAGGGCTCCCAGCTGCTCGTCGGCGTGGGTGATCCGCCGGATGATCTCCTCGCGCTCCCTGGCGATGTGCTGGAAGAGGTCGTCGAAGGCCTCCTCGCGGAGGACGCTCACCTCGCTGCCCAGCTGCTCGATCGCCTCGTGGCGCTGGGTCGTGATCGTCTCGGGCAGCCCTTCCGCGACGACCGCGAAACGGTCGGCGACCTCGGCGAAGGCATGGGTGTCGGCCAGCACTTTGTCGACGGCGGGGTTGGCCGCGAGTCGCGAGACCCAGATGTCGGCGAACCCTCCCGAGAGCAGGGGCAGCCTGGTCGCAATGTACATGCCGCGTTCAGCCAGGATGCGCGTCTTCTGCACCTGCTCGCTGACGTGCTTGACCGACTTGAAGATCCCGCCTCCTGGACCGCTGGTCTTCTGGAGTGTCGACCCCTCTTGGTGCGATGGAAAGTCGGCGAACCGCAGGTGGCTGAAGGTGCTCAGCTCCGGGTTGGCGCTGTGGAAGGCCGTGATCCGGTCGCGGAGCTCGCGCCGCTGCGGCTCGCTGAGAATCGGCGCCGCCACGGTCCAGACCTCGCTCTCGAGCTTGGTCAGGGCGGCAATCGCGGGGTCGGCGGCGGCTCCGATCCGTGGACGCCAGTAGTCCTCGAAGACCATCCGGCCCAGCGAGGTCATGACCACGAGGTCGAGCAGGGCGAGATCTACCTCGGGATCCGCCGCCGTGGTGAAGGCGGCCGCCGCCGAGAAGACCATGTCGCCGAGCACTACCCGCCGCGTCTCGGGCGAAGGGTCGAGCCGCTCGACGTCGTCGACCGCTTGTGCGACCGTGGCCGCGTAGCGATCCGCGTAGCTCATCAGCTCGAGCTGAAGCTCTTCCTCGGTGATGACGGTCTCGGTCTGCTTTGCCTTTTTGGCGGCCCAGGCGGTGCCGGACAGCATCAAGAGCGTTACGACAGCCGGCAGGACGACTGAGAGAATCCGAGCGACGGTTCTCGGCGGCATGACGAGCTCCTCCCGTTCAGAAGCCACGGTGAAAGTAGCTTCAGAAGTAGGTGCAAGACGAGAGCCGCCGAGGACTCGTGCCCAGCGAGGCGCCCGTCCCCGCCGAGTTCCACCGAAGAATCTGTCGAAATGCCGGGGTGGAGCCTCGTCGCCGACTCCCGGTACGGGCTCCACGGTCCTCCGCGAGACCATATCCCGTGACAGCATTTCGTGGCGGGTCGTTCGAGGCGGCGGAACGGTCTGCGCTTATGATGAGCCGGGCCAGAGTAACAGCAACTCGAATCGGGTCATTCGGGACTCGTGCCGGGGCGCTGGCTCCCTGGCACTCGGCCTGCAATCGAGTCGACTGACCGTGAGCCGAATCCGGCGAGATCTCCTGATACCCCTCGAATCGTGGGCCTGCTGACGCGCTTCCGCGCCTTCCGCCGGCGGCTCACTCCGCGGCTTCTGTGGGACCTGTTGATGGTCTACCTCGCCACCATCAACGTCGGCTTGATCCTCTTCGACCTCACCTACCTCTGGCTGCGACCGCACTATTTTCGTCACCTGCCGGTGGTCACCCGGATCTACGATCCAGTCAAGGGCATCGAGTCGCATCCGCTCACCAGTCGCTACTTGGAGCTTACTGACGAGCTCACCGCCATCGTGCCGCCCACCTCGACTCCGGAGGACCTCGAGCCACGCCGCGGCGAGATCGAGCCGCGGCTCGCCGAGCTCCGGGTGCTCTCGCGCGAGATGCTCGAAGACAGTCCTTTCGAGCGCTCGGGGCAGACGCGCGCCTTCAATGCCGTCAAGGCCGCTCTCGGTACCGAGCTGCGCATCGAGGGCCTGCAGCCTCGGACCGCCGGCGAGGGCTTCGAGCTCTACTGGAGCTGGGACGCCGAGCGGCTGCCGGCGAGGCTCGCACGCTTCGATTCGCAGGCGCGACGCCACTTCGCGATCAACTTCTACCGCGCCTACGATCTCGGCGGCAAGCTCACCGACCACTTCTGGCTGATCGATCTGCCCTTTCTCGTGATCTTTACCATCGAGTTCTACACCGGCTGGTTTCTGGCGGTGCGGCGCAAGACCTACGCCAAGTGGTTTCTCTACCCGATCCTGAACTGGTACGACCTTCTGGGCATCATCCCCCTCCGCCAGTTCCGCCTCTTCCGGCTCATCCGCATCGGGTCGATCTACGTGCGCCTGCGACGGAGCGAGCTGACGAGCGTCGGCGACGACTTCATCACCCGTACCGGAACGTACATCTACAACATCATCGCCGAGGAGATCAGCGACATCGTCGCCCTGCGGATTCTCAGCGAGACCGCCGAAGAGGTACGCGACGGGCGACATAAACAGATCATCCGCGACACCGTCGAACCCCACCGCGATGCCCTCGCCAACGAGCTCACGGTGAGGACCCGCGACGTGCTGGCCAACGCGGACCTCCGCCAGCAGGCGCGAGGCTTCCTCGACGCCAACCTCGAGCGAGCGGTGGAGAGCGCCCAGGCGCTGCGCCGTCTGCCGCTGCCCGACCGGGTGGTGCGGCCGCTGGTGATCTACATCGGCCAGGCGGTCTTCGACTCGATCGCCGACACCATGGCCGCTACGCTCGAGAGCGAAGAGGGCCGCGAGGCGCTGCAATCGATCCTCGCGCAGACGGTCGACGGGCTGGTCGACGGGTTGACCGACGGCGAGCTCGAGCGGATCGCCCGCGAGATCTCGCTGGCGGTGATCGAGGAGATCAGCGCGGCGGTGTCGGTACGCAAGTGGGCGCAGCCGGACGAGGCCGCTCGGTTAGAGTAGCGGGCGATGCGCAGCAGCCAGACTGTTCGACTTCGAATCGATACGCTCGTCCTTGCGGCACTCCTCGCCGTCGCCCCGCTCACGGCGCAGGCTCCCGCCGCCTCCTCGCCCGGCACTCCACACCCGCTGGCGCCTCCGGATCGTTCGAGTCCGCGCGCCACGCTCGAGACCCTGCTCGAGTCGGTCGACAAAGCCGTGGCGCTCTACCAGGCGGGCGACCCGGCCTTTCGGAGACCGTACGCCGTGGCGCAGGGCTGTATCGATCCGAGCCGCCTCGCCCCACGGACCGCCGAGCGTGCCAGCGGCGAGGCGACCCTGCTCCTCAAGGAGGTCCTCGACCGCCTCGAGCTGCCGCCGCGATCCGAGATCCCGGACGCGAGCCGGGTCGCAGAGGAGGGGCTGACCGCCTGGAGGGTCCCCCACACCGAGATCGAGATCGTCAAGATGGAAGAGGGCGACCGCGCCGGCCAGTTCCTGTTCTCGGCCGCAACCGTCGAGCGGACGGCGGAGTTCTTCGAGCGGGTGCGCCATCTGCCCTACCAGCCTGGCAAGCGAGGAACCATCTACGAGGAGTTCCGCTTCGGCAGCAAGTCGAAGTGGATCAGCGCGCTCGTCGCCCGCCTCCCCGCCTGGACGAAGCGCGAGATCGGGGGGCAAGCGACCTGGCAGTGGGTGGGGCTCGGCCTGGTGCTGATCGCGGCCGGCACGCTGGTTCTGGTCGCGCTTCGCGCCGGAAGGAAGTACACGCGGCCCGTCGCGGAGAGCCGCGGCCTCAACCGGCTCTGGGCGTTCCTAGGCCCGGTGGCGCTGATCGCCATCCCTCTCGTGGTGCGGAGAGCGAGCTTCGAGCAGTTGACCATCTGGGGGGCTCCCGGGCTCTACCTGCGGCTGGCCCTGACACTGGTGGCGATGCTCGGCGGCGCCTGGCTCACGGTCGTGGTGGTGACTCGAGGGGCCGAGTACCTGGTTCGCGGCCTGGCGCTCGAGCGGCCGTTGAGCCAGCAGCTCATTCGCGTCAGCTCGAGAGCGCTGGCGCTAGTGCTGGTCCTGGCGTGGGTCTTCTTCGCCGGCCAGCGGCTGGGTCTGCCGGTGACCGCGATGGTCGCCGGGTTGGGCGTCGGCGGACTGGCGGTGGCGCTCGCCGCCAAGAGCACCCTCGAGAACCTGATCGCCGGCATCAGCCTGTACGCCGATCAGCCCGTGCGGATCGGCGAATCCGTGCAGATGGGAGATGAGCAGGGCTGCCTCGAGGAGGTGGGCCTGCGCTCGACGAAGATCCGCAGAGCGGACGGTACGCTGCTGACCATGCCGAACGCCGAGTTCGCCGGGCAGACGCTGGTGAACCTGAGCCGGCGCGAGAAGACCGAGCAAGGGGATCCGTCGAGCCCCGAGCTCCCCGAGCGCGAGGACGCAACGGACCTCTAGCCCGACCTTCTCACCGGCTTTCGTAGCGAGCCGGCGTAGGTGCCTGAAGATGCTGGGCTTTGCGACCGAGGGCACCGCAGGCGTATTCGACATACGTCGAGGATGCCCGACCGAACGAAGTCCTGCAGATTCAGGTGCATGCGGCGGCGCAGTAGGAAGCTGGTGAGAAGGTCGGGCTAGCCTGGGATACGGAAGGCGAGGCCGGCTCCGGCCAGCCAGTCCGGCACGCCGGAGACCAGACCGTACCCGACGCGGACGTCGAGCTGGAAGGTCCGGCCGAGCAGCACGGTCGTGCCCGCCTGGACGGTGTGGCTGTCGGAGCTGTCCGAGCCGAAGTCGAAGTTGCCGTAGACCTCGCCGAAGAGGCTCCAGGGTCCGCCGAGCGCTCCGCTCATGGCGATCGCGTAATTGAGCACCACGTCCGTTCGCCGCTCGTCGTCCTTCTTCCTGCTCACGAAGCTGGGCCCGAGGTTCCAGATCAGCCCGGCACCGCCGGTCAGCCCGTGCTCCGCCAGAAAGAGGACCTTGGGGATCACGTAGTCGTTGGTGAACCCGGTCTGGCCCACGGGCAGGCTCACGTCGGCCAGCAGCGAGGTCCGCGGCCGGCGGCCGCGCCCCTCGCCGAGCGCGAACTTGGCGCCCAGGCTGACGTCGTTGAAGCCGTCGTCGTCGCCTGCGGTAGCGTCGCGGAAGGTCCACCCCGTCGCGGTCAGGCGCGCCTCGACCCGTTCGTTGATACCGAAGCGGGCCAGCAGGTCGGGCAGCTCGTGGGTGTCGGTGCGGCCCGAGCCGTCGTCGGTGTGGGTGAACTTGTAGCCCGCCTCGATCTGCAGCGTGCGCGGAGGCACCAGAACGGGCGAGGCGCTGTCGGTCGGGCGATCGGTGACGATCGGGCCGGGCGCCGCGGCCTCTTCTTCCTGGGCGCCTTCTTCCTGGGCGCCGGCGGGAAACGCCCCGCTCCCGGCTACCAACGCCGCGATCAGCAGAGGGGCAAGCCGCCCTCGGCGGGGACGTCGTCGCATGACACTCATGGTCGGTCGACTCGACTGCATGCCGAGTGCCAACAAGCCAACGCCCCGGCACGAGTCCGGAATGAGCCAATCGGAGTTGACGATTCTCCGGCAGGCCTCCTCTGGTGTACGGACAGTGCGGCGGCCTCGAACGAGCCGGCACGAAATGTCGTCACGGGATCTCGTCTCGCGAAGGACCGCAGTGCTCGTCCCGGAAGCCAGGAACGAGGCTCCTCTCGAGGAATTCGCCGGATTCTTCGACGGATCCGGCTGGATGGGCGCCTCGCTGAGCCCAACTCCGCAGCGGCTTTGATCTTGCAGTCTCAGCTTCGAAAGAGCACGCGACGCCGACGGCGGTCATCGACAGCGGACCAGGCTGGCTCGCGCGCTCCGTCGACGTGTACCGGAATGTCTCGGAAGCTCCTACTCGCACTGATCGCCCTGCCGGTGCTTCTGGCAGCCGCCGTCCTGCTCTACCTGGAGCTGGCCGATCTGAGCGGTTGGAGCCCGACGATCGCCCGCGCGGCCTCGGATCGGGTGGACCGGGAGGTCACCATCGGCCGCTTCCGGGCCGATCCGGGTGGGGTGACGCGGCTCGTCTTCGAAGACCTCGGGCTGGCCAACCCGAGCTGGAGCACCAGCCCGCTGATGGCCCGCGCCGATCGCGTCGAGATCTCGTTCGGCCTCTGGTCGCTGATCTCGGGGCCGCTACGGATCGTCGATCTGCGTCTCCAGGGAGCGAAGCTGCTTCTCGAGACCGACGGCGAGGGTCGCGGCAACTGGGAGCTCGAGGTGAGCGCCGACGAGGTGCCCCAGGTCCTCGTCGAGGCCCTCGAGCTCGCGGACGCCGAGATCCGCTACCGCGACCCGGCCCGCGAGGAGTCCCGCGAGGCGAGCGTCCAGCGGCTCCGGGTGCGCTCGACCGCGGCCGGATGGCTCGATCTCGAGGCCAGCGGCAGCCTCGAGCAGACCCCCTTCGAGCTGGCAGGCAGGGTCGGTCCGCTGGAGGAGCTCCTGGCGGCCGGCAGCATCGAGCACGAGCTCACCGGTCGATGGGGCGACGTCGACCTCACCCTGGGCGGAGCGATCGCCGACCTGGCGACGCTCGCTGGCCTGGCTCTCGAGATCGAGATCGACGGCCCCGACGTCGCCGGCGTCGCCCGCGCGTTCGGCCTGCCGCCGCTCGGCGCCGGACCGTTCCGCGTCTCGGGCGCAATCTCGCCCGTCGAGCCCGGCGGACCGTTCGACCTCCAGCTGGACGCGGCGGTCGGCGAGGTAGAGATCGAGGCCACGGGCCGGGTGAGCTCTCTGCGAGATCCCCGGGACCTCGACCTCACGATCGATGCCCGGGGTCCCGGTCCGGAGTCGCTCGGAGCGATCAACGGCATCGACCGCCTGCCGCCGGGCCCGTTCTCGGTCTCCGGCAAGGCGCGGCTGACCGATTCGGGAGCCGCCTTCGAGCGCTTTGCCGCCCGGATCGGAGGTCACCGGCTCTCCGCGGACGGCCTGCTGAGCTGGGCGCCCGAGATGAGCGGCTCGGAAGTCGTGATCGAGGCGGAGGGCCCGGACCTGTCCAGCCTCGGTGGCCTGGCCGGGATCGATCTTCCGCCCCGTCCGTACCGAATCCGAGGCCGACTGGCGAGCCGGCAAGGAGAGCTCGCGGCCGAGGGACTCGAGGGACGGATCGGCGCGACCCGGCTCTGGCTGGACGGCACGTTGGGGAGGCCGCCGAGCTTCGCCGGCGCCGCGATCGACCTCCGGATCGCGAGCCCCGATCCCGCCGCCTTCTCCGCGCTGGCCGGCTTCCGGCTGCCCTCCTCGCCGCTCAAGATCGAGGGGCACCTGGGCTGGGGTGGCGACCGGCTGAGTCTGCGGCCGGTGGTGCTGAAGGCGGCCGAGAGCGAGGTGCTGGCCGAGGGCGTCGTCTTCCCCGTCGCGGGCCTCGCCGGCACCGATCTCGAGCTTCGAGCCGCCGGTCCCGACCTGGCGCGGGCCGCCGCCCTCGTTCCCGTCGAGCTGCCCGAGCTGCTCGAGCTGCCCGCGGAGCGGTACGAGGTCGCCGGGCGGGTGCGCGCTCTCGGCGCCCGGCGCTTCGAGCTCGAAGGGGTCGAGGGCAGCCTGGGCGAGATCGCGCTGCGGGCGAGCGGCCGCCTGGACGCCGGACCCGGCCTCGCCGGCTCGAACGTGCTCTTCCGTGTCGCCGGCCCGGATGTCTCGCGGGCGGGGGGCCTGGCCGGGCTGGCCGGTCTGCCCGCACAGCCCTTCGATGTCAGCGGACGCCTCGGCGCGTCGCCCGCCGGCTACGCGCTCGACGACCTCGCCGCGCGGGCCGGCGACATCGAGCTGAAGGTCGCCGGGCTCGTGGGCCCGCTTCCCGACCTCGACGGAACCGACCTCGAGGTCGAAGCGCGCGGGCCCCGTCTCTCGGACCTCGGCGCCTGGCGCGAGCTGCCGCCGCTCCCCGAGGACCCCTTCGACGTCGCCGGAAGGGTGCGCATCGACGGCGAGATCTACCGCCTGGAGGAGATGGTGGGCGAGCTCGGCCTCCACCGGGCCACGGCGTCGGGCGCCGTCGGTCCGCTCCCCGGCATGGGGTCTACCGAGCTTCTCCTGTCGGTCGCCGGCTCGGACGCCGGCTCGGCCGGCCGGATCCTGTCGGGGGCCGGGCTCGACTGGGTCCCCGATCTGCCGCCCGACCGCTACGCGGTCACCGGCGAGCTGCGGCTCACGGAGTCGGGCTTCGGGCTGAGCGACGTCACCGCCACCCTGGGCGGCATCGAAGTCCGCGCCGAGGCGAGGCTTGCCAGCTTCGCGCGCGCCACCGGCCTGGAGCTGACCGCCGACGTCACCGGGCCCGACGCCTCGGTGGTCGGCGAGATGGCCGGCGTCCGGGTGCCGGCGCAGGCCTTCGGGGCGAGCGGTCGCGCGGAGATCCTGGGCGAGGAGACCCGGTTTCACCAGGTCCGGGCCTGGTTGGGCGACCACCGGGTCGCGCTCGACGGAACGCTGGGCAAGCCGCCCCGGATGGTCGGCACGCGGCTCGAGCTCCAAGCCGAGGGGCCCGATACGACGGTCCTGGCCGAGCTTCTCGAGAAGCCCGAGGGGTTCCCGGATCAGCCGTACGAGGTCGGCGCCCGCCTCGCGGGCAGTCCCCAGGAGTTCCTGGTCGAGGATCTCCAAGCGCGCTTCGGTGCGAGCGACCTCGCGGGGTCGCTGCGCGTCGATCTGCGAGAGAAGCCCTACGTACGGCTCGAGCTCCGATCCGAGCGCATCGACCTGCCCACCCTGCTCGGCCTCCCGGAGCCGTCGGCAGCAGTCAGCCCGGCCGGCGAGATCGAGGCGGCGGCAGCGGAGCCCGCTGCCGAGGAGGGCGAGCTCGTCTTCGCCGACGAGCCGTTCGAGCTCGGCGTGCTCGACAAGATCGACGCCGAAGTCGCCTACCGGGTGGACGAAGTCACCGCCCGCGCCGGCCGGATCGACGACGTCGAGGTGATCGCCAGCCTGCGCGACGGGCGTCTCGACGTCGAGCGCAGCTCGGCCGCGGGTGAGACGGCGGGGGCCATCTCACTGGGGCTGACTCTCGAGCCGGTGGCGTCGGGCTACCGCGCTCTCGGACGGCTGACCGGTTCCGACATCAAGTCGCCGGGCCTCACGCCGGACGAGGACCTCGCGCGGGCGGTGCCGCTGGACTTCGATCTCTCGATCGAAGGCGTCGGCGACTCGCCTCACGCCATGGCCAGAAGCCTCGACGGCCACCTGATCGTGGCGGCCGGCGCCGGCCAGATCGATCTCACGCTGGTCGAGCTCGCGGCCGCGAGGCTGCCGCTTCTCGGCGGCATCGTCGGGCTCATCCGCTCCTTCAATCCGCTGGCGGGCGCCTCCAACTACACCAACCTCGAATGCATCGTCGCCGTGGCGAGAGTCGAGGACGGTGTCGTCGAGCTGGAACCGGTCGCCACGCGCTCCGAGTATCTGGACGTCCTCGGCGTCGGCCGGGTCGATCTCGAGACCGAGGAGCTCGCCTTCCGCTGGGCCACCAAGCCGCGCGGACTCCGCCTGGGCCTGGCCTCGGCGGCCGACAGCCTGGTCAAGGTCGGGGGCACCCTCGGGGCCCCCGAGGTCGAGACCAAGCCCCTCGCAGCCGCCACCGCCACCGGACTGGCGATCGGCACGGGCGGCCTGTCACTCGCCGCCACGGGACTGCTGAAGCGGGTGACCGCCGACAAGAAGCTCTGCAAGAAGGCGCTGAACGAGGCCCGCAAGGCGAGGGCCGAGGCCGAGAGAGCCGGGAGCTAGCATGCGTTCCCCACCAGGTCTCAGACGTGGCTCCTCTCACGGTCGACGGAGGGGGCTGCAAATGAACCGCCCCGGGTGGGAGCTCGCGGTGATCTCCTGGCTCCTGCTGCTGGTCGTGGCGTCCGCCGCGTCCGCGGAGGAGAAGACCGGTAGATTCCGTTTCTTCGGCGATTCCCGACTCAGGCTGGAGCAGGACTGGGACTCGCTACAGGGCGACGGCGCGAAGCGCGACGACCGGCTGCGGCTGCGCGTCCGGCTTCGCGGCGGCGTCGAGGTAGGGCTCGGCGACCGTTGGTCGGCCCTGGCTCAGGCGCGCACCGGCCCTCGTTTGTCGCAGCAATCGCCCCACATCACCGTTCACGACTTCGACGGTGGGAGTACGGGGCCCTACGAGCTCAATCTCGACCGCTGGTTCCTGCGCTACGCGCACGGAGGTTTCGAGGCCTGGGCCGGCCGCAACCAGCTCTCCTTCTGGCGCCAGGACGACTTCTTCGTCTTCGACAACGTCACCTATGCCGGCGCGGGCGGCAGCTTCCGGCACGACCTCGGCGGGGCTTCGATGACCTGGAGCCTCAACTACGTCGCCCTGCCGGTGGGTATGCGGGACTTCTCGGGCACGGGGACCATCGGGCAGGTCTCGTACGAGCGGGACTTCGGGGACTCCGGCATCACCCTGGCCGGCGGCTTCTTCGCGACCCGAGCCGATGCCGACGACCCGGCGGGAGAGATCCTCCTGACCGAGAACAACACTCGCGACTACCGAGTCCTCGGCCTGCAGCTGCAGTACCGGACCCGCGCGTTCGGGAGACCGCTACGCATCGGCGCGGACCTGACCCACAACACCGACGACTACGGCGACGAGCCGGCCGGCAGCTTCGGCGAGCTCCACCAGGATGACGTGGATGGATACGTTATCGAGCTCCTCTGGGGCGAGAGGGCCTCCGCGGGCGATTGGCAGCTCGGGTTCTTCTACGCCCACCTGGAGGCTCTTTCGGCGCACAGCTCCTACATCCAGGACGACTGGGTCCGGTGGGGGAACGCCAATCAGGTTCGCGCGACCAACATCGAGGGCAGCGAGCTGCGGGCGATCTACACGATCCGGCCCGGCATGAACCTGTTCGCCCGGCTGTTTCTCGTCGACGCCATCGATCTCTTGAATCCGGGAGACACGACCCGCGAGAGCGGCAACCGGTTCCGCCTCGACTGGAACGTCTCCTTCTGAAGGCAAGAAACGAACGGAGGGAGTATGACTGGACATCGCCACATCGCACCGATTCTGACGCCCCTGCTGATCCTCGTGATCCTGGTCTGGATGACATCGCCGGTACTGGCGGGCAAGGCCGGGCGGTGGGCCGGCAAGGGCGCCGCCGGCGGAGCCGTTCTCGGCCTGCTGGTCGGCGGAGATCTGGGCTCGGCCGCCGAGGGAGCCGCCTTGGGCGCGGCGGGCGGCGCCGCGGCCGGCGCCATCTCGGAGTCGAAGGACCGCAAGAGAGCTCGGCAGGAAGAGCTGGAGGAGCTGCGTCGCAAGGAAGCCGAGCGGGCGGCGGCCGAAGCCAGAGAGCGGGAAGAGGCCGAACAGAAGGCTACGCCCGCGTACATGCCCGCCGACCTGCCTCAGACCGACGAGGCCTGGGTGGCGGCGATCGGACAGGACAACGTCAACGCGCTCGATGCCTTGATCGATTGTCAGCACGCCCGGGCGAGGCTCCTCGCCCAGGCGGCAGCCACCGTGGACGTTGCCGACCACCGGCTCGTGGCGCACTGGATCGAGGCTCTGGTCGAGCTCGACCGCAAGAACCAGGCGGAGGCCGAGAGGCTCTACGAAGCCCTGATTCCGTTGGACGACGACGTCGACACGATCCAGCAAGCGAGCCTGATGGCGGATCAGGCGCTACTCGAGGTGCGTCGGGTCCGGCGTGAAGAGGGCGGTCACTGCGGCGCTTGACGATTGGCGCCGGCTCCATCCACCGGCTGCACGGTCTGCTCGCTTCACCGCGCGGGTAACGATGATGGCGTGAGCCGGGTGGTAGCCTTCGCCGCGGCGCTGAAGTGGAAGCGGCTACTCGAACCACCTGCACTCTGATCCGGCCTTCGGCAGGGTCGACTCCGTCTACGTGCGTGGCGACACGGCCCGGAAGCTCTTTGCCGACTGATCCTCAGCCGGTAGGAAGGCGTCGTTGGTGCTGCCAGGTCCCCGGGGCCTCATGAGTACCCGGGACCTGAATGTGGGATAATCCCACCATGAGCTCGTCTAGAGTCGATGCCAAGAAGCGCATCCTGCTCCCCAACGGACGCCCAGGGGATGTGTTCGACATCCAGCAGCAGGCGGACGGCCGTTTCCTCCTGGTCCGGCTGGAGAAGCCGAAGCCGTCTGGCCGCAAGAGCCGGCGGGCATGCCTGGAAGCCATGCGTAGAGCGCCGCTGCGGCCCACCAAGAGCTGGGAGGAGCTGCGCGGGCTCACTCGAGAGCCATGATCCTGCTCGACACCAACGTCGTGATCTACGCTTTCGATCCTGATTCGCCCTTCTTCGAATGGGCCAGAGAGACTATCGCCGATGCGGTGGCGGGTGACGGCGCCGCCATCAACGCGGTGAGCCTGGCCGAGGTATGTGTTGGCGACGCCGATCCGCCGACGGTCGCCGATCGAGTTCGCAGCTGGGGTGTCGAAGTTCTCGATGTGCCGTCTGCCGCCGCCGAGATGTGCTCAATCGCTTTCCGGAAGTACCGAAAGCGGCGGGCCTCTGCGAAGAAGACCGCTCCGATGCCGCTGCCCGACTTCTTCATCGGCGCCCATGCCGGAATCATGGGCTGGACGCTCGCGACTGCCGACCGCGGGCGCTTCAAGACGTACTTTCCGTCCGTCCCCCTCGAGACACCGGAGTGAGCTCGTCATTCGAAACGAGAAGGGGCCGAGCGCCTAGCTCGGCCCCTTCCGTCGAAAGCCCGCGGCTGCCTCAGGCTAGAAGCGCCAGCCCACGCTCACCGCGATCGCGTTCAAGTCGTACTTGACGGTCCGGAATCTCTCCGGGCCGACCACGGGAACTCCCTCGACCTCCCCTTGGGCCAGGCGGTAGACGAGCTCCCCGAAGAAGCCGCCGCCCGACTGGTAGCCGATCTGGGCGTAGAAACCGAGCTCGTTGTCGGTATTGGTGTTGCCCAGGCTGGAGTCGAGCATGAAGTAGGACAATCCGGCTCCAAGGTAGGCGCCGGTGGCATCTTCATCGAAGTAGTAGGCGCCACCCACGTCGATCGGAATCAGATCGATCGGTACCACCACCGGGGTCGCTCCAGCGATCTGGACGGGACCGCTCGGCACGACAACGAGTCCATCGAACTTGTCGTACCAGGAAGCCGTGATCTGGAGCTGGATCTGCTCGAAGAACGCCACCCGGAACCCGAGGCCCGGCGCGTCATTCAGATCGTCCGAATCCATGTACGAACCGAAGACGCTGAACTCGGCGGCTTCGGCCGGCGTCGATCCCACCACCAGGCAGCCCATCACGAGGACGATCGTCAGGGCAGCTACGGATAGCCTCGAACTTACGAATTTCATCTCACTCTCCCATTCGGTCTGTTGCCGTTAGATGTAGAAACCGGGCCGTCGCTTGTCGGAATGCGACCCCTGCTCGCAGGGGGCTTATCAAGCTCTGTGCCATTCCGAGAGTCCCTTCTCGGCCCCATAGAAACAAGGAAAAACCTTGGCGATTCGTGGCCCTTCCCGACTCGGACACGAAATGCCGTTCCCACATTTCGTGGGCGTCAGAACTCGACGTTGACCCGCAGGCCACCGACCCACGCGCCCGGCCCGGTCGCGGCTCCAGTACTGAGCGCTCCCCATGAGATTCAGTGCCTGGGTGAGCTGCACGCGATAGAAGAGCTCGGCCCCCGACTCGGTGCCCCGCGAGGCGTCGCGGGGCTGGCCGGTGAAGACTCCGAGGCCCGCGACGTCGAGCGATCGCGATAGCGGCCGGAGCGGGAGAAGGCCGAGAGGAGTGGAGCGAAGCACCCTAGAGGGCGGCCAGGAGAGCGAGGGCTATACTTCGCTCGGTGCCCCTCTTCGAGCCGATCTTCCAGGCGCTCAACGAGGCCGAGGCCCGGTACGTGGTGGTGGGCGGAGTGGCAACCGTTCTCCACGGCTTCGCCAGGTTCACCGCAGACGTCGATCTGATCATCGATCTCAGTCCTGCCGAGGCCGAGAAGGTCGTGACTTGCCTGACCAGCCTCGGCTTCGAGCCGCGAGCACCGGTCCCGGCCGGCGACTTCGCAGACCCCGCCAAGCGGGCCGAGTGGACGCGGGAGAAGAGCATGCAGGTCTTCTCGATGTTGGATCCGAACGACCCGATGCGGGCGGTCGACCTGTTCGTCGAGAACCCACTCGACTTCGAGGATCTTTGGTCCCGGTCGAAGCTCGTGGAGCTCGAAGCGACCTCGGTGCGCATCGCTTCGCTCGCCGATCTCATCGAGCTCAAGCGCATCGCCGGCCGGCCCCAGGACCTGGTCGATATCGAGCAGCTCGAGGAGATCGCCCGGCGAGAGCGAGACGCGGAGTGAGCGAACCGAAAGACGAGCAGCGCTGGAGGGTCAGCTTCGAGGAAAACCGGCGCGCTCAGCTGGAGACATGGCTCTCAGCAACGCCGGCACAGCGGCTGCGATGGCTCGAGCAGGCGATCGAGCTCGCCCATAGGAGCGGTGCCCTGGAACGCCTGCGGCAGGCGGCCCCTTGAGGTTTCGCCGGGACTCGCGATGCACCTAGAGCGCGAATCGCCGACCCGTTCCAGCAGTGGCGGGCGTAGAAACCGAGGTCGTTGTCGGTTGGGCGTCAGAATTCGAAGTTGACCCGCAGGCCGCCGACCCAGGCGCCCGAGCCGCCCCCGGCCCGGTCGCGACTCCAGTACTGAGCGCTCCCCATGAGATTCAGTGCCTGGGTGAGCTGCAGGCGGTAGAAGAGCTCGGCTCCCGACTCTGTGCCCCGCGAGGCGTCGCTCGGCTGGCCGGTGAAGACCCCGAGGCCCGCGACGTCGAGCGATCGCGACAGCGGCCGAAGCGAGAGAAGGCCGAGCGCATAGAGCTCGCGATAGTCGGACGACAGCCGCTTCCAGGAGCGGCTCCAGCGTCCGGAGAGGGCCCAGCGGCCGGCGAAGGTGCGATACCCGGAGACCATCGCCGACTGGCCCGGCCCCTTGTCGGGAGCGGCGCCGTCGTGGACGTCGAGATGGCTCCCGGTCAGGCGCACCGCGGCCTCGTTCGGGCCGCCGCGATCGAACTCCAGGCCGACCTCGCCGAGATAGAGCAGCTGGCCGTCGGCGAGACTCGAAAAGTGCGGATACTGGCGGTTCGCCTTGCCGTCCATCGCCGCGGCGGAGACGTACCAGGGCCCGTTCCAGGCGGTCAGATCGACGCCCAGCCCGATATCGTTGCCGCCCACCCACTGGGCGCCAGCCGGGGTCGCGAGCGGTCGAGCCATGAAGTAGCTACGGTCGTCGTCCAGATAGCCGGAGATGCCGAAGTAGGAGGGCCCGTAGAGTTGCCCGGCGCGCCAGCCCCAGCCGCGGCCAGAACCGCGATGGTACTCCTGCTCCCAGTGCAAGAGCCCCAGCGTGGCGAAGTTGAGGTCGGGGTCGGTGTCGAGGTCGTTCGGGGTCTCGACAAGCCCCAGGTTGTCGGCGAACTTCCGCGTCGTGGGTCGGCCGAACGTGAAGTCGTAGGCGAAACCCATCACCAGCCGGCCCGCGGTGTTGCCGCGCCGCACCGGCTCCCAGGTAGCGAGCAGCAGGGTCTCGCTGATCGAGTGCGCCTTGCCGCCTTCGCTGCCCGACTGGACATTGGCCGAGAAGTAGCCGCCGAACGCTACGCCGTCCTCGAGCCACATTCGGTCCTTGCGGAGGAAGAAGCTCGTCCCCGGCCAGCCCTCGGCGAGCACGCCCTCCTCGTACGGCCGCGGATCGTATTGGGCCCGGTCCTCCAGCCATCTGCCGGTTCGCCGTTGCCTCCTCTCGTCGTCGGAATCCTCGGCCGCGGCCGCGGCCGCGCCGCCGACGAGCAGCGCGAGCGGCAGGGCGAATCCGGCTAGTCGCCTGCCCACAGGCTGAGCTCGTCTGCTAGTGCCCACGGCCTCACGGTCTCCTTGTTCGTTCGCCAACTCCTCTCTCGAGGATCTCTACCGCTGGGCCGTCTGCGGCGGACCGGTGTGGACGATGTTCCAGTCCCTCGTCATGTCGACCACGACCCACCCCCGCTCGGCGGCTTCGTCGAGGCCTCGGTCGAGGCGGCCGACGTGCGAGTCGCGGTCGTAGGCCCACTCGCGCTCGGCATCCGTGTGGTGGATGAGCACCCCGAGGCTCGGCCCCTCGCCGGCCGTGGCCCACTCGAGCATCTGGAAGTCGCCGTCGGAGTTGCCGAAGGCCGCGATCGGTCGCCGGCCGATGAACTTGTGGATGCCTACCGGCTTGCCCTCCTTGTCGTCGATGAAGTCGAGCTCCGGCAGTCGCACCAGGATCGGCTCGCCGTCGCGCTCCTGGAGCTCGACCTTGACGCTGGAACCGATCACCTGCTCCGGCGGAATGCCGTAGACCTCCTCGACCCACGGTCGCATGAACTCGATGCCCCCACCGGAGGTGATGAAGGTCTGGAAGCCGTGGGCCCGCAGGTAGTCGAGGAGCTCCAGCATCGGTTGGTACACGAGCTCGGTGTAGGGGCGGTCGCGGTCGGGGTGCCGGGCGGTGGCGAGCCAACTCTCGACGATCTCCTCGAACTCCGCCGTGCTCATCCCGCCATGCGTCGCCAGCACCATCTCGAGCAGGCCGCGCTTACCGCTGGCGGCCACGGCTTCGAGATCACCCTCGAGCACCCCCTTGAACGGCTGCCGGTCTCTCCACTCGGGATGTTCGGGGGCGAGCTCCTTGACTCGATCCATGGCGAAGAGCAGCTGGAAATAGATCGGTTTCTCGGACCAGAGGGTGCCGTCGTTGTCGAAGGTGGCGATGCGCTCGGGCTCGGGGACGTAGTCCGCGCTGGCCGGGTCGGTGACCCGGGCGACGAACTCGACGATGGCTTCCTTGGCCGCGCCCTCGTTCCACGACGGGAGTCCGACCGCGGTGGTCGAATCCGCGGGGGGACCGGAGTCGCTCGAGGCCGGCTGCTGGCCAGGCTGGGCGCAGCCAATCGAGAGCGCGGCCACGACCGCCAGTGCAGGCCTCATGGCTGCTCTTTTCTTCATGCGCTACCTTCTTTCGATAATGCCCCGCCCCGAAGCTCGTGCGCTTCCGCGATCAGGGCATGTACCAGATCGGGCTCGTGTAGGCCCGCTCGGTTACGGTCATGGGGACCTCGGGACCTACCGTGAGACCGAAACGCTTGACGTCATAGGCAGAGCACCGCCGTCTTCAGTACGAGTAGCTGCTTCGTCCTTGAATCTCCTTCCGTCATCTGACTGGCTATCTCAGCCGATCTTCTCGAAGTCACTGGGCCTCCAGGTCTGATCGAAGAACGCTTCGGTCGGGCTGTAGAGCCGCAGCAGCGTGAACCAGCCCCTGCCTGGGACGGTCCGCAGGTAGTTGGATTCCGGGGCGCCCTCCGGCAGTTCGGGGCCGAAGTACAGGTCGACTGATCCGTCGTCGTTGTATTGCAGGTCGGACAGCGAACCGATCGAAGGGAAGGGCTGTCCGTTCTGGAGCCCGGAGGCGTTCTCGGCGTCGTACAGGGTTACCGACCAGAAGTTGGCGGCCGGTACGTCGGGCGGCATGTGCAGCCGGTAGGAGTTGGCGCCCGACAAGAAGTCTCCGTCCGCGTCGCGATAGGCGAAGGGGTACTTGGACCCCTTGCCGACCATGTTCAGCACCATCGCCGGGCTGATCGAATAGGCGATCTTGAACATGCCGACGCGGGCATCGATGTCGAGATACGAGTCCTGCTTGAACTCCACGTCGAGGACGTTGAGCACGTTGTGCCACTGCCGGTCGTCGTAGTAGTGGGTGTTCGGAAGCTTCTCGCCGAAGCGCAGTGCCTGCGCCATCTTCATCCCGACCTCGGCGCCCGCGGCCAGAATCTCCTTCATGCGATCGTCGGGCTCGAACGGCTGGCCCTTGACGATGCCGAGCGACGCCATCATGCCCCGCATCGACCAGTCTTCCGGCCCGACGTACTCGTTCTGGACGAAGTCGGCCAGGCCCTCGAAGTAGCTGTAGTCCATCGGGTAGAGCATGTCGGCCGGCTGGCCGCTGCCGTTGGGGAAGACCATCTCCGGCGGATTGTCGGCCTGGGCGAGCGGATAGATGCGGGTGCGCTCCATCAGCGCCACCGGCTTGGTGGTGTCGCGATCCTCGATGAAGGCACGCCAGAAGACGAAGACGTTGTACGTCGGCGAGGTGAAGGTGTAGTAGCCCTCCGGCACCTCACCCTCGTGATCCGGCGGCAGTATCAAGTACTTGCCGCCCTCGCCCTCGTCGGGACCTACGAAGCCGACATCGGTGAGCGGCCGGTGCCAGAAATCGTCGAGCATGCCCTGGAGCTTCGGCGGCACCTCGATCACCGTCGGTCCGTCCTTCTGGAGATCCAGGTAGCCCATGCCGTAGATGACGTCCGAGTTGGGGGTACTCACCAGAGTCTCGGCGCTGAGCCGGTCCTTCCAGATGGGAAACACGTTGGAGCCTTCGCCGAACTGCGCCTCCGACCCCTTCTTCATCGCCCACAGGGTGGTTGCCGGCAGCGACCAGAGCACGACCTGCGTCGCACGGTGGAACAACGTCTCGTCGTAGAGCCGTTGCGCCGCTTCGTCGGTGGGATAGTTGTCGGGGAACTCCAGTCCCCTCAGCTCCGCCCACGTGGCTTGCGTGGAGCGCTCGTCTGGAGCTCGTTGCGGACCCTGAGCGCAGGCACCCGCGAGCATGCTCATCGCGAGGGAGCAGATCAATACCTTCTTCATTCGCTACCTCCATTCGAACTGCTCCGCCCCCAATCTCTTGCGCTTCTGGGGGCCGCGAGCGGTTTATCTAGTCCTTGAGCTTGTTGGCTCCGTGCCATCCTCGCCAGCCTACTCGAAGACGAACTCGAGCATGAATCGCACGTCGTACTTGGTGCCCTTGTTCGGCCGCAGCACGTTCTGGAAGCCCTGCAGCGAGGCGTTGACGCGCTTGCCGAAGCTGCGCTGGAAGCCGCCGCCGACCGGGAAGTAGATGTTCTCACCAGAGGGCTTATTCCAGTAGACGGAGATGCCGTACGGCACGTAGGTGAAGCTCCACTTCTCGGTGAGCGCCCAGTAGGCGAAGGGCTTGATCATCATGAAGTTGACGTCCTTGCGGTTCGAGTCGCCGGCGACCGACCACTGCTGGAGCGCGATGAAGCCCGCGAACCAGTTGCCGTGCTCGTACTCGTAGTCGACGCCCGGGCCTAGGGAGTACTTGCCGCTGCCGAGGCTGTCGTTCGACGCGGTGGGAAACGTGAACGCCGCGCCCCAGGCGAGATGATGCTTGCGGTGGGGCTTGCCTCGTCTCGAGGCCCAGAAGCCCGAGATCAGGTCGTTGACGCCGGTGTTGACCTTGATGCCGGGATCGATGTCCTCGTTGCCGGGCGGCTGGCCGGGAATCTGACGCGGATAGTCGGCCAGCTCGAAGTAGTTGATGTTCTTGACCCGGTAGGGGCCGAGGTCGAACGAGGCGTCGAACTCGATGCCCCAGGCCTCCGCGTCGTCCTCGCCGGGCAGCATGCTGACGAAGAACCAATTCACCATCGCGTCGATGCTCGGGGGCCGCTTGGCGCTCGACTCGTGCTCTTCGGCATGCTCTTCGCTGGTGCCGTGCTCTTCGGCCGTGCCGTGTTCCTCGGCAGCAGCGGGCAGCGGGACGATCGCGGTGACGAGACAGCACAACGCCGCAATCATGAGTAGCCCCAACCATCGGGCCCTGGGAATCTCGAGGTTCAGCACTGGGAATCTCTCCTCTCTTCCTGGTGTCATTGGGACGCGTTAGTCCCTTAGCCTGTCCGGCAGGCGGAATGGAATCGCGAAGCCGACCCGAAACACGCTGTGCGGCGCCCCGTCGGGTCGGACCACATTGCTGTAGGCCTGGAGCGAGATGTTGAGCGGCGTGCCGTGCAGGTCCACATGCCGGCCGAAGCCGCCGCCGACCGGTACCACCCAACGCTGATCCGAGCTCGCGTTCCAGTTGGCGGTGATGATGGGTGCGTAGATGAAGAACCACCTCTTCTTGAAAGTCCGTCGGACGATGACCCTTGCCAGCAACTGGTTGGTGGAGGCGCGGTTGCTGTCGCCGGCGAAGGAGCTCAGGTTGCCAATCAGCGCGGTCAGGAGCCAGGGTCCCGATTGATGCGCGGCCCGGAACGCCGGCCCGATCGACCACTTGCCGCTGCCCAGGGCATCGGCGGTGGCGGTGGGAAGCCCGAAGATGACGCCGAAGCCCCACCAGCTGCGGTGCTTCGCGAAGAGAACCGCGTCGCTGATGTCGCCGAGCCCGAAGACACTGGGGCCGGGGGGCGACTCCGGGTTTCCCGGAGTACCGGGTCTGCCGCCGGGCGCATCGGCGATATTGACGATAGCGATGTTGAGCAGCCGCCACTTCTCGCCGAGCGGAATGGAGTTGGCCGGCAGGATCCGGCCGATGACGGCATCGCCGTTGGCGGCGCCCGAATCGCCGTCGATCTCCATAGGTAGCAGGAAGTAGCGCGGGCGGGCAGCCGGCTCCTCCGGCTCGGTGTTCGAGCCCTGCTCGTCGGCCGCGAGCACGGCACCGCCTGTCAGCAGGACCGCGACGAGCATGATGCGGGCACACTTCACTCTTGAGACTCCTAGAACCCGGGGGCGTCAGGCCCCCGGGTGAGGTGCTGCGTACTCCAGCCTTCGGCTGCGGCTACTGCCGCGCCTTCTGCGTCAGCAGCTGCTGCAGCACCGCATCGACGCTCAGGCTGGAGCCACGGGTGGGCGGGAAGTCCTTCAGCGTCTCGAGATAGCCGGCAACGAAGGTCTGCGCCGGCACCATGGTCCACATCTTGTCGGCGAACCACCGGGTGTACATCTGGGATTCGAAGAGGAATCGCTCGTACGGATCCTGGCGCAGGTTGACGATCCGCGGCCAGGTCGGGGACTTCCGATACGCCTCCGGTATGGGACCCTCAACCAGCGTGAAGATCAGCTTCCAGTCGCCGTATCGGAGCGCGTTCAAGTGCCCCCCGGCGTCGAAGTACATGATCTCCTTACGCTTGCCGGGACCCATACCCGTGAGCAGGTCCATCTGGTTGTAGCCGTCGAGGTGCGCCTTGAACGTCTTGTCGCCGGCCTGGTAGCCGGTCAGGAGCTTCTCCTTGATGTTGGGCTCGCCCGCCGCCGCCATGAGGGTCGGCAGCCAGTCCTGGTGCGAGAAGATGTCGTTGACGATCTTGCCCTTGGGCCACTTGGCGGGCCACCGGGCCAGCGACGGCACTCGGAATCCGCCTTCCCAGGTGCTGCCCTTCTCGCCGTGGAACGGATGGTTGCCGCCCTCGGGCCAGGTGAAGATCTCGCCGCCGTTGTCGGTCGAGAACAGGACGATGGTGTTGTCCGCGATGCCGAGCTCGTCGAGCTTGTCGAGCAGCTCGCCGACCACGTAGTCGAGCTCCATCATGCCGTCCGCGTAGATGCCGTAGCCGGACTTGTTCTCCCACTTCTCGCTCAGGCGGATCCAGACGTGATTGCGCGTCGAGTTGTGCCAGAGGAAGAAGGGCTTGCCCGCCTGGTGCGACTTGTCGATGAAGGCGAGCGATCGCTCGAGCAGATCCTCTTCGACCGTCTCCATGCGCTTGCGGGTCAGTGGGCCTGTATCCGTGCACTTCTGTTTGCCCATCGGGCCCCAGCGCGGGTCGGAGGTGGGATCGTCGACGTCTGAAGCTACGCAGTCGAGAACTCCGCGTGGGCCGAACTGCTCATGAAACGCCGGGTCCTTCGGATAGTCGGGATCTTCTGGCTCTTCTTCGGCGTTCAGGTGGTAGAGATTGCCGTAGAACTCGTCGAAGCCGTGCACGGTCGGCAGGAATTCGTTGCGGTCGCCCAGGTGGTTCTTGCCGATCTGGGCGGTCGCGTAGCCCATCGGCTTGAGCAGCTCGGCCAGGGTCGGATCCTTCGCCTGGAGGCCCTGCTCGGAGCCCGGCATGCCGATGGTCAGCAGCCCGGTGCGGAAGGGGTTCTGCCCCGTGATGAAGGAGGCGCGGCCCGCGGTACACGACTGCTGGGCGTAGTAGTCGGTGAACAGGACGCCCTCGCTGGCGATGCGGTCGATGTTGGGCGTCGAGCCCCCCATCATGCCGCGGTGATAGGCGCTGATGTTGTCAACGCCGATGTCGTCGCCCCAGATGACGACGATGTTGGGTTTGTCCTGGGCCACGCCGGCGCCGGCGAGCGCCAGGCCGAGCACACCCAGGAGAACTATCGAGACACTCCGCTTCTTCACATCAAGCTCCTTTCCTTCGGTCGGGACGGTTCCCGCCCATTCGTCCGATCGCTCCAATCACTCATCGACCCTTGCGGTACTTCTTGTCGAAGGTCTTGACCATCTTCTGGATGGCCTTGTAGATCTGCTTTTCTTCCTTCTCGGGGTTCGACGACACCACCGCGCTCGCCGTGCCGCGCCACACCATCTGCTTGGAGTCGGCGTCCCATAGATCGACGACCAGGGTGCCGCGCTCGTAGGAATGCGCCGTCGTGGTGGAGGTCGACATGCGGCCGCCCCAGTAGGGGTCCCAGCCCCAGCTCGGGCCGTAGCCGGCGCCGAAGCTCGAGGTGTGAAAGCTCACCTCTTCCTTCGAGGAGGTGTGGTAGGTGACGTAGAGATCAGGCTCTTCGGTGTTCTCCACCAGTCCAGCTTCGGCCAGGTGGTGCTCGATCGCGTTCTTGATCCGCGAGTGGGTCAAGGGCGACTCGCCGGGCATCCTGTTGTCGGGCGCCTTCGCCCAGGCGAAGGTGCGATAGCTGTCGAAGTTCGCCGAGCGGTCGTAGTCGACGTGCACGGTCTGCGCGGACGCCGGCAGCGCCAGCACGAGGCCGATCGCGCCCAGCGCGAGTGGGAACACCCTCATCACGAAACTCCTCTCTCCCGTCCAGTGGACTTCTGCTTGCCGATCACGCCGTGACTCCGCCGCCGGCTGACCCAGTCGAGGCTTTCGATGGTCCCCAGTAGCTTGACCGCCCCGAGCAGGGCGCGGAACCGGTTTTCGTGGACGGTCCGCTCGGCCGAGTTCCGATCCGGCCACCATTCGCTCCAGACGAAGCGATTGATCTGCGTGACGTCCTCGTAGATCTCGCACCGCGCGCATCCGGGCTCGGCGAGCACCCGATCGCGGAACTCCTCGAGCGCGAGAAGAAACTCCCGGCGCTGGCTGGGCCTGGTCGTCAGAGCGAGGAGCAGGCCCTCGTTCTTCTCCTCTCTGGTGCTCTCGGCCTCGGACATTCTCAATGCTCGTGAAAGGGAACTGCACGCCCGGTGCCATTCTGGGCCGGGCTTGTCGAGCTTCTCCAAGCTGCTGAGGGGGTAGGAGATAGCTCCCCGCGGCGCTTCCGCCACGAATCGAGAGCTCGCGGAATTCCCCGGTGGCCACGAAATACCGTGACGGGATGTGGTTTCCGTCGATGATACTCTGCCGACTTTCGAGGAGTCTGGCGCTTGAATCTCTTCCAGTCCGGCTACCTGGTCGTCGCCCTCGTCTGCGCCGCCGTGAGCGGCGTTTGGGCGATGATCGCGGCGCGCTCGCCCGAGCGCCTGCGAAGCCTGCTGTTCGCCGCTTGCGCGCTCGCCGCCGCGCTCGACGCGTTCTTCGTGGAACGCCGATTCGTGACCGCGCAGAGCCCCGCCGAGCTCCATATGGCGCTGCGTTGGCAGGCGGTGTCCATCACGACGTTCCTCGCCCTGCTGGCGGTCTTTCTGTCGGTTCGCACCGGTCGGGTGCGACGACCCCTGCTCACGGCGGTTCTGGCGCTGCTCGCCGCCACCGCCCTAGTCGGCTTCGCGTCCCCGGAAGCGTTGGCTTTTCAACTTACTTCGATCGAACGTGTTTTGTTTCCCTGGGGGGAGACGATCTCGTTCGGCGTCGGCCCGGCCGGACCCTGGCGCCTCGTGGGCGACCTGGCGAACGTCACTTTCCTGATCCTGCTCCTGGACACGATGCTGCGCCTGGCCAGGGAAGGCCGGCACGGCCTGGCTCGCTGGATCGGCGCCTCGTTCGTGGTTCTGAGCGTCTCGGTGCTGGCGATCATTCCCATGGATCTCGGCCTGCTCAAGGTGCCCCCGCTCCACCCCTTCGCGTTCCTCCTGGTCGTCGTCTTCATGACCTGGGAGCTCACCGGCGTGGCGGCCAAGGCAGCCCGTCTCTCGCGGAAGATCGCGACCAACGAGAAGCGCTATCGCCAATTGGTCGAACGGGCTCAGTTGCTCATCATCCGCCTCGACGCCGACGGCCTCGTGCGCGAGGTGAACCCGCACTTCGTCGAGGTCTTGGGACCACCCGCGGCCGACGTGATCGGTCGACCGCTGGTGGAGCTGGTGGCGCCCGAAGAGCGGCAGGCCGCCTCGAGGTCCCTGTCCAGAGTGCCGGGCGAGGGCGGGACGGGAGCCGCGCGCCAGAGCATGCTCGGCGGCGACGGCCTGCGCCGCACCATCGAATGGCGCTACGTGGCCCTCGTCAAGAACGACGGCGATGAGAGGGAGACTCTCGGCCTCGGCGCGGACGTCACCGAGCGCGAGCGGGCGGAGGGTGCCACGCGCGATGCCCTGAGACGGCTCGAGCGCACGGTGGCAGAGCTCGAGCGCCTCAAGGGTCGGCTCGAGGAGGAGAACCTGGTCCTGCGCGAGGAGATCGGGCAGCGGGCGGGATTCGAGGGCATCATCGGCACGAGCGACGGCCTCCAATACGTCCTACACAAGATCCGCGAGGTCGCCCCGCACACTGATGCCTCGGTGTTGATACAGGGCGAGACCGGCGTCGGCAAGGAGCTCGTGGCTCGGACGATTCACGAGCAGAGCGGGCGCGCGCACCGCTCCTTCGTCGTCGTGAACTGCGCGGCGCTGCCTCCAGGGCTCGAAAGCAGCGAGCTCTTCGGCCACGAGAGAGGAGCGTTCACCGGCGCGGACCGGAGGCGTCGAGGACGCTTCGAGCTTGCCGACGGTGGCACGCTCTTCCTGGACGAGATCGGCGAGCTGCCGCTCGAGGTCCAGCCCAAGCTGCTGCGAGTGCTCGAGGATGGCGAGATGAGCCGCGTCGGCGGCAACCAGATCCTGCACGTGGACGTCCGCTTGATCGCGGCCACCAACCGGCGGCTGCTGCAGGAAGTTCGCCAGGGGCGCTTCCGCGAGGACCTCTTCTATCGTCTGGAGGGCTATCCGATCAGCGTCCCGCCACTTCGCGAGCGGACGGAGGACATCGCGCCGCTGGTCTTCCATTTTCTACGGCGCATCAACGAGAGTCGGACCGTGCCGCTCACCGAGCTGCCGCGCGAGGTCCTGCGACGGCTGGAGCAATACCCCTGGCCTGGAAACGTGCGCGAGCTCAAGCACGTCGTCGAGCGCGCCTCGTATGCCGCCGAAGGGTCGGTGCTCAAGCTGGCCGGCCGCCTGGAGCTGGACGAGGGGCGGATGGACCGGGTCGCGCCTCCGGCCGCCGGAGGCGACGGCCTGGTGACGCTCGACGAGGTGCAGCGCCGTCACATCCAGGCGGTGCTCGAGGCCTGCGACGGGCAGATCGCGGGGGCCGGCGGGGCGGCCGAGATCCTCGGCCTGCACGCCAACACGCTGCGCTACCGCATGAAGAAGCTCGGGATCGTCCGCGCTCAGAGATCGACCGTCAACGAGACGCCCCAGCGGCGGGGTTCGTTGTAGGACCGGAAACCCGAGCCCAGCAGGGGAATCAGGGCTCCGATCTCGACGTAGTCCTCGTCGGTCAGGTTCTGGCCCCAGAGCGCCAGCTCGAGCCGGCTAGAAGGCGACCAGGCGAGTCGTGCGTTCACCAGCCAGTAGTCATCCGCCTTGATGAGCTCGGTGTTGGCGGCGTCGCGGAAAGCCTCGTCACGATAGCTGGCGTCGAGCTGCATCGAAACGAACCGGCCCGCCGCTAGCGGCAAGCGATATCCAACCAGCGCGTTGAAGCTGACCTCCGGGGCGTTGGCCAGCCGGTTTCCGGCCGGCACCGGTCCCTCCGCGCCGACGAAGGCGCCGAGCTCGGTGTCGAGCAGGCCCAGTCCGAGACCCAGGTCCAGGCCCGGGGAGACCGCCCACCTCAAGTCGAAGTCGGCTCCGAGAACTTCCGCCTCCGGAATGTTGTCGAGCTTGAAGGCGAGATCGGTCTGGACGAAGGTCTGCACGTCCCGATAGTCGTAGTAGAAGAGCGAGCCGGCGAGCCGCGCCCGGTCACCGACTTCGCCTCGCCAGCCGAGCTCGTAGGCCCAGAGGGTCTCGGGCCCGTAGGGCACGAGCTCCTCGTCCGACAGCGTGATATCGGCGAAGAAGCCACCGCTCTTGTGGCCCTTCGAGATCGTAGCGAACAGGAGCGAATCGTCGCTCGTGCGGAGCTCCAGCCCGAGCTTGCCGGAGAGATCGTCGTCGGAGATCCGATCGTCTCGGAAGGTGAGCGCGGAGGGGTCCGCGAAGGGCAGGAGCCGGCTCGTGCCGAACGGGTTCGAATCGGTCGTGCCGCCCACGTAGTCGATCTCCTCCCAGGTGTAGCGCAGCCCGCCGACCAGGGCGAGCCGGTCCGACAGACCGACGGTCACCTGCCCGAAGCCGGCCAGAGACCTCGTCTCCTGGTAGGCCTCGATCAGGAGACGGGTGAAAAGAAACTCGTCGGAGACAACCGGCGTCCGGACCTCGACGTCGTCGGCTGTGGCGAAGATGCCGGCGATCCAATCCGTTCGAGCGGTGGCACCGTTCAGCCGCAGCTCCTGCGAGAGCTGCTCGATTCGGTTGTCGTGCTCGAAATGCAGCGTGGCGAACGGATTGGCGTCGTTGAGCTCGGTGAACTCGCGGTCGAGCTCACGGTAGCCCGTGATGGAGCTCAGCGTCGACCCTCCCAGGTCGACGACGAGTTGCAGGGTCGTGGCCGCGGTCGCGGATTCCACCCTACCGTCGGTCGGCGTCTGGAAGTGAGAGCGGTTGTCCGGATCGGCATCGCGAAAGCCGAAGGCGTCTACGCACCCCGATCGGTCCACGTTTCCGAGCCGCACCGATCGGCACAGGATGTCGTCGCCGGCAATCGCCCCGGTCACGAAGCCGAGCCCCAGCTCGAGGGGCAGCGCCCCCTCCTCGAGCGCCGCGTCCACGAAGCCGGGGTCGAAGAGCCCGAAGTGCTTGTAGGGATGGGCCGCGCCCTCGTGCCGGGAGGCTTCGAGGCTCAGGTCCAGCTCCCACGCCTCGCCCTCGAAGCGCAGTTGACCCCGGCCGCTCCACGTTCGGTGATCGCCGAAATCGTCGCCGGTGAGTCGATTCCGATCGAAGCTCGCGCCGCGCCCCGCCATCCTGGCGCTCAGCCGTCCCGACCCGCGCCGGCCGATCGGACCTCCGTAGGCCCCCTCCAGCTCCAGCAGATCGAAGGCTCCCGCGCCGATCGACACGTACCCGTCCCGCTCCCGGGTAGGGCGACGGGTAAAGAAGTTGATCGCCCCACCGGCGCTGTTGCGGCCATAGAGCGTCCCCTGCGGCCCCTTCAGGATCTCGACGCGCTCCATGTCGAAGATCGGAAACGAGAGCATGGTGAGGCTCGAGAGCGGAACCTCGTCGATGTAGATGCCCACCGCCGGGTTGTTGGCCGGATCGAAGGCGTTGAGACCGACCCCGCGAATCGTCACCGACGGGTTCTGGCCCCCGATCGTGGGCTCGATCACGACGTTCGGCGCGGTCGCCGCCACGTCGGTCAACGTCCGAATCCTGCGCTCGCGGAGCTCCAAGTCCCCGAGGACCGAGAGCGTGACGCCAACGGACTCGAGCGGCTCCTCGACCTTCTCCGCCCTCACCTGGATCACTTCGCCGTAGAACCCGGCGACACGAGTTCCCGCGGCGACGTCGGACTCCGGGCTCGGCGACCCGGACGACGCGGCCGCAGCCGTCGGTCCGAGGCTCGAGCCCAGCGCGACGAGACAGCGGATCAGCAGACCGCGCGGCACCCCTGTTCCCACCCGACGTTTCCTCCGCTTCCCTACCCGTTACCGCGGCTTCCCGGACGCTACTTTACCCTCCGGACGTTGCCCAGTCGGAGCGGCTGCGAGGAGAAGTTGGTGACCTCGAGCTTCTCGGCCTCAGGGTTCCAGCTGACCTCGGTGCCCAACGAGAGAATCCCCTCGCCATTGCCGTCCTTGTCGAGATTCAACTCGATGATGGTGACGTCGAAGTCGCCGAACATCAGATTCCCGTAGGCCTCGGTGAACGTCACCGGGCGGTCGGTGGCGAGAAGGATGCGCCGGCCCCCGTCCTCGAGCGGGAACTCCTTGGCGTAGTGCAGCGGCCAGCCGGTGCTCGCGCGCGGGAAGACGATGCCGACCCTGGAGGCACCTCGCAAAGCCCGCGCGACGGCGCGGTTCCGATTGCGCTTCTGCTGCGAGGTGGACTCGATGATCTCGGACAGGAGCTGCTGGCGCTCTTCCTCGCTGGTCCAACCCAGGACCCTGATCTCGAGCATCGTCGACCGCCCGCCCGCGGCGCCAGCCGTTGCCATCACGTTGGCTTGGAAGTGCTCGGGCAGGCGGCTTTCGGCTTCCGCCGATTCGACGTTCGCCAACACCAGAATCAATCCAAGAACCGAGAAAACCGAAGCTGCGAGACTGCTCTTTGTCCTGCTCATCACAGATTCCTCCCACTCAATGAGCCACCCCTCGATCCATTCGATAGTGGCTCGATTTTGGATTCCGCTACGTGAATGTAACATCGCTTCCACTTCCTCTTCGCTCGACCTACCGGCACGAGACCGAAGCTGCGGAGTGAACAGGCCGAGTGGCCGACTTCGCGAATACTAGATCCCGTGCCGACACGAAATACGGGGTCGGAGCGGCGGCGCCCGTGGGCCCGTGCGGCAGCCGAACCGTCAGGTCAAGTCACTCAAACCAGGGGACTTCCGACGGGTCTCGGGCGAGTGGCGTTGATCTTGAAGACGAGAGGCGTGAACTCCATGTCAACCGTCGTCCCTAACAGGAGGTACGAACCATGAAGATCCGACCCGCGAAATCCCTGATCGCCATCGCCGCCATCGCCGTGCTCGCCGGCGGCTTGCTTGCCGCCTCACCGGCCCAGGCCCAGGAGTACTCCCTCTTCGACAAGTTCAGCATCGGGCTCGGCGTCAGCGGTCTGAGCTTCGACACCGCCATCCGGGTCGATGCTCTGAACATCGGCGGCACCGAAATCGATTTCGAGGACACTCTCGGAGTCTCGAGCGACGAATTCACGCCCTCTCTGGTTTTTCAGTGGCAGCCCGGGCGGCGCCACAACATCTTCGGCCGCTGGGACGCCGTCGAGCGCGACGGAACGGAGGCGGTATCGACGGAACTGCGCTTCGGCGACCTGGTCATCCCCGTCGACGCCACGGTGACCACCGCCTTCGATCTCGACGAGCTCCTCTTCGGCTACAACTACTATCCGTGGCTTCGTGACCGCTGGGCCCTCGGGTTCGGTCTCGGCTTCCGCTGGCTCGACATCTCCACCAGTACCGAAATCACCCTCCTCCCCCAAGGTACTCCGGTGGCGGTGGCCCAGCGGGAGACCGCCGCGGCCTCCGCCCCCATGCCGTTCTTCAACCTCGACTACCGCTACGGCATCTCCCCGAACTGGCGCCTGGGGGCCAACCTCGGAGTCTTCGACATCGAGATCGACGACTTCAACGGCTCGCAGACGATCGTCGGCGCGGTGGCGGAGCATCTCGCTTGGAAGGGCTTCTCGTGGGGCTTCGGGGGTAGCTTCAGCGCCATCGACGTCGACGTCAACTCCAGCGACTGGATCGGCAGCGCAAAGGTCGACGTCTTGCGCTTCGGTATCTTCGGCAAGGCCCGTTGGTAGCGCGAGGCTGTAGAGTCGGCACTCGTCCGACGCGTACGGCAACTAGCGAAGGGGCGATCGATGGACAGCGAGCGGGACTCACTTCGGCTCTCGATCTTCGGTAGCTTCTTCTTCGCGCTGCTCGGTCTCTCGTTCTCCGTCTTTACCGGCTCCGGCGCCATCCTCTTCGACGGGTTCTTCTCGCTGATCAACCTCGTCATGGGCGTCCTGACTCTGCGCGTCGCCGCGCTGGTCCGGGAGCCCGCGGACGAGCGCTTTCAATTCGGGTACGCGAGCTTCGAGCCGCTGCTCAACACGGTCAAGGGGCTGCTGAGCATGCTGGTGTGCGGCTTCGCGCTGGTGACCGCCGTTCTCAGCCTGCTCGACGGCGGCCGGCCGATGGAGATGGGGTGGGGCGTGGTGTACGCGGTGATCGCCACCGCCGGCTGCTTCGCCGTGGCCGCCCTCCAGCAGCGCGGCGCCCGCAGGACCGAGTCGCCGCTGCTCGAGGTCGAGGCCGGGAGCTGGAGGATCGACGGCTTTCTGAGCCTGGCGGTGGCGCTGGCCTTCGGCGCCTCCTATCTCGCCACCGGCACCCGGTTCGAGCCGTTTCTGCCCTTCGTCGACCCCTCGCTGGTGATCCTGCTGGTGCTGCTCGCCGCCCCCGTCCCGCTGAGGGTCGTCGGGCGGAACGTAGGCGAGCTGCTGCTCGGGGCGCCGCCGGAAGCGGCCCAGGACGCGGTGCGCGAGCGCGTCGAGGCGGTCATGGGCGAGCTGCCGGTGCGCCGTACGGTCATCCGGATGATGAAGGTGGGCCGCCAGAGGGCGGCGCTGGTCTACGTCCTGGTCGAGGCCGGCACCGCGCTAGAGGGTATCGAGGAGCTCGACGAGGTTCGGCAGAGCGTTACCGAGGAGCTGGCCGCCCTCCAGCCCTCGTGGGTCGTGGACGTCCTGTTCGTCGCCGACGAAAAGTGGATATCCTGAGGCGATGGGAGCCATGCGTAGAACGAGCCCGAGCCGTTGAAGGATCCAGAAAAAGCGTCATCACGCTTGCTCACCGCGATCGCGCTCTGCGCGCTGCTCGCCGCGACGGCCCCCGCGACCGGGGGCTATAGAGATCCCGAGGACAACTACTTCGACATCAGCGATTCCGTCCTGAGCGAGAGCGGCTTCGTGCCGACCCCTCTGATCGTCACCGAGCCCTCCATCGGCGTCGGACTGGGGCTGGCGCCGGTCTGGTTTCACGGCAAGAACAAACTGACCGACGAGAACGGCGAGCTGCTGCCGGCCGATGAGCGGCTGCCTCCGAGCGCCACGGCCGCCTTCGGGCTGGTGACGTCGAACGGCAGCTGGGTGCTCGGCGCCGGGCACTTCGGCTCCTGGCGGAGGGACCGCGTGCGCTACCTGGGAGCCGCGGCGGCGACCGAGCTCAACCTGAGCTTCTATGTCGACGACGATCCCTTCGATTTCGAGATCACCGGTGGTGTCTTGTACCAGGATCTCAGGTTTCGCCTCGGCTCGAGCCGCTGGTTTCTCGGTGGCTCCTACATCTATCTCAACGCCGAGGCGGTCTTCGAGATCGATTCGGAGGTGCCGGGAGTGGACCCGGCGGCTCTCGACTCGACCAACGCCGGCCTGGCGGCCATCGCCTACTATGACAGCCGGGACAATCTCTTCACGCCGCTCGAGGGCTTCGAGATGCTCCTCAAGTCGACCTTCCATCGCCAGTCCCTGGGTGGTGACTTCGACTACGACCAGCTCGACCTCGACCTCAAGGCCTTTCACCCGCTGAGCCGTGACCGGGTCTTCTTCGGTGCGCGGCTGTTCGCGCAGGCCACCGACGGCGACGCGCCGTTCTACGGCCTGCCCTTTGTCCGCCTGCGGGGCGTTCCCGCCCTTCGCTACCAGGGCGACAGCGCCGCGTCCCTGGAGCTCCAGACGCGCTGGGTCGTCCATCCCCGCTGGTCGGTTCTCGCGTTCGGCGGCGCGGGTGCAACCAAAGGCACCGACACCCAGGCCAACTTCTCCGACATCTACGCCGGCGGCGCCGGCTTCCGTTACCTGCTGGCCCGGGCGGTCGGCTTCTGGGGGGGCATCGACGTTGCGCGGGGGCCGGAGGAATGGGCCTACTACATCGTGCTCGGTAGCGCCTGGCGCTAAGCCCCTGCGCAGGCGCGTGCGGCCGGTTCTCGACGCGGCCGCCAACTGCGGTTATCAGGAGACAACGCCATGCAGATGAGCAAGCACATGAGGTTCTCGACCCTCCCGGGGCTCGCACTGGCTCTCGCCATCGCCCTGACGGCCTCCGCCGCCATGGGCCAGCCCGCCACGCCGGAGCTCGCGGAGGTGCAACAGATCCTCGACCGTCAGCAGAGCCTGATCGAGACCCAGAGCGAGGCGATCCGTCAGCAGCGCGAGCAGATCGAGATTCAGGCCCAACAGCTCGAGGAGCAGCACCAGCTCCTGCGGGGAATGCAGGCCCGCCTCGACGAGCTGGCGGCGCAACAGGGACAGCTCGCGCCCAGCGAGGAGGACATCGCCGTTCGCGAACGGCTGGCCCGGGTCGAAGAGGAGCTCGACAGCCCGCCCGACGCTCCCGAGGACGTTCTGCGAGCGGGCGAGTTCCCGGGCTCGATCCGGATTCCGGGCACCAATCTCGCCGGACAGCTCGGCGGCTTCGTCAGGCTCGGCTACGTCTATAACACCGATCCGATCGGCAGCGACGATCGATTCGTCGTCGGCTCGATTCCGGTAGAAGGCACCGAGACCGCGGAAGAGGCTCGAAGGTCGACGTTCTCGGCCAAGCGCTCGCGTCTCAGCCTCGACATGCGCATGGATTCGAGCGTCGGGCAGTTCCGCGCCTTCCTCGAAGGCGATTTCGCCGGGGACGGAGGCACCGACAACTACCGCCTGCGCCACGCCTACGGGCAGTTCAGAGAGTTCCTCATCGGGCAGACCTGGTCGAACCTGGTGGACCGTCAGGCGGTTCCCGAGTATCTGGACTTCGAAGGTCTGAACGCCCAGATCAACTTTCGGCAGGCCGGGCTGCGCTGGAGCCGGGTCACCGAGAGCGGTCGGCGGCTGGCGATCAGCCTCGAGGACCCCGCACCCGAGATCACTGGCGGGCAGGGGGTGAGCCTGGTGCCCGACTTCATCGCCCGCGCCGGCCGAGACTACCCCTGGGGACACATGCGGGGCGGCATCCTGATCCGGGATCTGGTGGGCGAACCGGAGGGCGGTGGCAAGCGCGTCCGGGCCTCGGCCTGGGGAATGACCACGAGCGGCTCCGTCCTCATGCCCTGGAACCAACGAGACAGTTTCAGGTTCCAGGTGAGCTACGGCGACGGCCTCGGCCGGTACCTGAACGATCTCGACTCGGTCGGCGGCCAGGATGCCGTGTTCGACCCCCAGGGTCGCCTCCGAGCGCTGCCGGCATTCGGTGGCTATGTCTCGTTCCAGCATTTCTGGAAGAGCCGCCTGGTCGGGAGCTGGCTCCACAACCTGCGCTCGACGTTCGTCTACGGGGTCGTGAACGTAACAAACCTGGACTTCCAGCCGCCCGATTCCTACGACCGCACGCTGCGGGCGAGCTTCAACGTGATCTGGTCGCCGATCTCCTCGATCGACCTCGGGCTCGAGTACCTCTGGGGCGAGAGGAGAAACAAGGACCGGGCGCGCGGGCGGGCTCAGCAGATCCAGGCCGTCGCCACGTTCCGGTTCTGACGACTGGAGCCGAAGAATCCGATAGGGAGGGCGCGAGACCCTCTCCTACGCCTGGGCCAGGCACGGCCCGCCACGCTTTGTCGCGCGCGGTCAATGACCGCGGCCGGCGGCGTCGCTAGTCTGCGATTGAACCGCAGCGTCGGACAGCCGGCGACCCCGCGGTTCCCGGACACCGAATGAGCGGGCTCGACTGCCGCATCAGATACGCCCGAGACCTTTCGCGCTGGCTCGTGAGCGAGTTCGCGACCCGCCGGCACACGGCGCCGGGGACGGCGGCGAGCGACATCCTCGCTCCACTCACCGAACTGCGCATCGGCGCCGGAACCGAGCGCTCCGGCCTGTCGTCGGCGGCCCGGCAGGTCGCGTCCGAGCCCTATCTGCTGGAGACCTCCGTCTACATCCTCCGGCGGCAGGGCCTCTGGCCGAGCGATCCGGGGATCGCGCTGCGCTGCTACGGCGAGATCCTCTCCGTCCTCCTGGAGCTCGCGCCGGCCTTCGGCGTGCCCTGGCAGATGACCGCCAAGGCTCTCTCCGGTCCGGGATCAAGCACCGGGGCTGTCCGAGCGACGATCGAACGCCGCCCGGAACCGGCGCGGCGACGAGCCGGTCCAGCGTCGGAAGGCACGGTAGAAGGTGCTGGGCTCGGAGTAGCCGAGCAGGAAGGCCACCTCCCAGATCGCCAGATCGCGCTCCCGCAGCAGTGACATCGCCATCTCGCGACGGAACGCGTCGCGCTCACTGGCGAAGGTCGTGCCCTCGCTCTCGAGGCGGCGCTGCAGGCTGCGCCCGCTCATCGCCAGCTGCTTCGCGACCTCGGTCAGCGAGATCCGGCCTTCCTTCATGCCCGTCCACAGGGCGCGCTCGACCTTCTGGGCCACCGTTCCCTCGGGTACGAGCGCCGCCACCACGGTCTCGGCATGGCGCTCCAGATAGCGACCGAGCTCCTGGTCGGCACCGACGACCGAAAGCTCCAGATCGGCCCGGTGGAACACGATCTCGAGTCGGGCCTGGTCGAAGACGAGGGAGGCTCGAAACAGAGCGCGGTGGGCGGTCACGTCCGCCGGACGTGGGTAGGGAAACCGGACCTCCTTCGGGTCCACCGGCCGTCCGGCCAGCCGGCGGACCAGCGTCACCACGGCCGCGAGCTCCCAGTCGGCGACCGGCTCGAGGCGCGCGATCGGATACGCGACCGAGTCGGACGAGTACACGGCCTCGCCGCCGCGGACTCGCAGCTCCGGAGGATACGTCTCGTCGAGAATGCGGCTGAAGCGGGTGAGCCGCTCGAGCGCCTCCCTCACGGTCGGGCTGTTGCGCATCAGGTAGCCGACGAGTCCGAGGTCGCGCGCCTCCAGGCGCTCGGCCAGCCGCAGTCCCAGCTTCGGGTCCGGCAGCAGCTCCAGCATCGCCAGCCAGAGCCGCAGGTCCAGGCGCACCTGGAGGCGCCGGTCGGGATCCCGCAGGGCCTCTTCGGAGAGACCCGCGCGCCGCAGGAGCTCGGCGCGATCGGCACCGAGCCGCTCGCTCTCGCGCGCGACGAAGGCGGTGAGACGCGCCAGCGCGGTCGCCGAGCCGGTCACGACCTGATCCCCCGAGGTGGTCTCACAGTCCGAACGCCTGCTTCATCTCGCGGCCGATCGGCTGATCGGGGTAGAGCTCGATCAGCCGCTCGACGATCCGCGATCCCTCCTCGCGCCGGCCCTTCCGCAGCAGGTGATCGGCCCAGACGTGGAGGATGTCGAGGTCCCCGGGAGCGAGCTCGTACGCCCGGCGCAGCGCCGCCTCCGCCTCGTCGGGCCGCCCCTGCTGCTGCAGGAGCAGGCCGAGATTGCGGTGCACCCGCGCGTCCTCGGGTCGCGCGACGGCGGCGCGGGCGAGCCACTCGGCGCCCTCGTCGGGATCGCCCATCTCGATGCGCAGCAATCCCAGCGAGACCATGGCCTCGGAGTTCTCGGGGTAGTCCCTCAGGATCTCGCGGAGAAGCTCTTCCGCTTCGCCGTTGCGGCCCCGGCCGCTGAGCACCACCGCCAGGTTGGCCTTCGCCGGCGTGAACAGATCGTCGATGGCGATCGCCTGGCGGTAGTAGCGCTCCGCCACCTCCGGGTTGCCGAGCCCGACCTCGAGGTTGCCGAGGTTGTAGGCCGAGCTCGCGAAGTCGAGCGTGTAGGCCATCGCATCGCGGTATTCGACGAGGGCGGCGTCGAAGGCTTCCTTCTGGTAGGGCTTCAACAGATCGCGCGGCACCGCGGCCAGGCGCGCGACCGCCACCATGCGCACCGCCTTGACCGGATCGGACAAGAGCGGCGCCAGCCGCTCGACGTCCGCGGGCGAGGCGAGCTCGAGATGGGCCGCGGCGGTTCGACGCAGAAGCGGCTCGGGCGCGGCGATCGCGGCGCGCACCGCTGCGCCCTCGGCCGCAGCCGGTGAGCGCGCGAGGAGCTCGATCGCCGTAGCGCGCACGATCGCCGGAGCGAGTTCGCTCTCCGCGATCCGGGTCAGCTCCGGCCGCGCGGCCGGATCGCCGTTGCCGGCAGCCGCGAAGGTCGTTCCGAAGTGGGGTTTGCGCGCCTCCCCGTACCATTTGCTGTAGGCGTCGATCGACCACTCGAGCGGCTTGTCGTCGTGGCAGCCGGATTGCGTGCACGCGTTCGGCGTGCCGACCTCGGCCGACAGATCCGGCCGCGGGAGTCGAAAGCTGTGGTCGGCGCGCCAGTCGATGACCATGTAGGGCCGCTCGACCATGTGGCAGCGTACGCACTTCGCGCCTTCCGACTCCTTGCCCTCGTGGATCTTCTGATGGAAGTGGTGGTCGCGCGTGTCGTACACCTCGGGCTGGTGACACTGCAGGCAGAGCTCGTTGCCCTCGCGGTGGAGCGCGAGGCTGTGACTGTCGTGGCAGTCCGGGCACGAGACCTCGCGCGCGTACATCTTGCTCTGCAGGAACGAGCCGTAGACGTACACCTCGTCGAGGATCTGGCCGTCGGAGTGGTAGAGGCCCTCCCGGAGCAGGCTCGGGAGCATGTGATCGAGGAGCTCGGCGCCGGTGTGATCGTAATCGCCGAGCTCCGCCCGGCGCGAGTGGCACGGCGCGCACAGCTCGACCACTCCGGCCGGCGAGATCCTCGAGGTCGTCACCGCCAGGCCGTACTCCGCGATGTCGGGCCGGGCCATCGGCTGGATGCGCGCCCAGGCGACGTGGCGCGAGCCTGGGCCGTGGCAGGCTTCGCAGCCGACGTCGATGTCCGACCAGGTCGTCTGGTACGAGTCGCTCCCCGGGTCGTAGCCCTTCTGGAGGTTGGTCGAATGGCACTCGGCGCACATGCCGTTCCAGTTCTGCCCGCCGCGAGTCCAGTGCAGCCAGTCGCCCGCCGGGATGTCCTGGTCGGGATACTGGCGGTACCAGCGCTGCTCGGAAGCGTCCCAGGTCAGGTTGAGGGCCTGGAGACGGCCGCCGGGAAACGGCACCAGATACTGCTGCAGCGGATCGTGACCGAAGACGTGGGTCACCTCGAACTCGGCCATCTCGCCGTCGGGCCCCTCGGTGTGGACGAGGAACCTACCGTCGCGGCGATAGAACCTCGAGCTCACGCGGCCGTCCGAGAAGGTCGCGTCGTCGAAGTCGCCGAGCACCGTCTGCTCGGTGGCCACGTCCATCGCCTTGTCGTGATCGGAGCCCGTCCAGCGCTCGAACTCGGCGACGTGGCAGTCGCGGCAGGAGGCGCTGCCCACGAAGGCGGCTTCCTGATCGGCGAGCCGGCGGGGCGCCTCGTTGCCGGAGCGCAGCTGCGAGAGCGGGATCGTGGCGACGATCGCGGCCAGCGCGACCAGGCCGACGGCCTCCCAGCGGCGCAAGGCGGGATCGGGACCGCCGGGCTCTCGAGGCTGGCCGCTCACGCCCGCGTCACCTGCGAGGGCAGATGCTCCCGCCGGCGCTCGCGCCGCGAGACGTCCACCTTGACGACGTCGTTCTCGATGCGGACGCGGTAGAAGTCGAGCGGCCGGGGCGCCGGTGGCGCCAGCACGACCCCGGCGATATCGAAGGACGACGCGTGACAGGGGCAGGAGAAGCGGCCCAGCTCGGCGTCCCACGGCACCGTGCAGCCGAGATGCGTGCAGGTGCGGTCGAGGGCGAGGAAGCCGCCGTCCTCCAGGCGCGCCAGGTAGAACCTGCCTCCGGGGAAGGCGGTCACGGTACCCGGCTCGAAGCGATCGACCGGGCCGGCGATGACCAGCGACGCATCGTCGGAACGCGACACGCCGCGCGGGCGCAGGAATGAGGCCACGATCCAGCCGATCTCCGCCGTGAGCGCCGCGAGCAGGCCGGCCCAGATCCAGCCAAGGAGCCGGCGACGCGGTGTCGCGGTGGGCTCGGCCTCGGTCGTCGCGTTCGCCGTGGGCGCGGCGGACGGTCGGCGGCGGGCGCGCTTTCTCCGGCTCATCCGCCGCTCCCCCAGGGCCAGGTCAGCGCCATCCCCGGGCCGCGAAAGAAGACGCCGATCACGGTCAGGGTCACGAAGATGACGAAGAGGAACACGACCGCGGTCTGCAGCGACTCGTTGCGTCCGAGAACGAACCGGCGGCGGGCGAACGCGACGAGTGCGGTGGTGAGCGCGGCGAGCCCCGCCGTCGGGATCAGCCCGCGCGGCAGCCAGCCGGGACTCGCGGCCGTAGCGCCCGCGAGCCAGTCGTCTATCCAGACTCCCGCCACCGTCAGCGCGACGGCGGCCACCGCGGCCATCGCGGCCGCGCGCCGCGCGGCGGTCGACAGGAACCAGGTTCCCGTCGGGCCGTCGTCAGAGCCCAGCCACGGCAGCGCCACAAAGCCGGCGATCGTCGCCAGCGGCAGCACCAGCACGGCGAACACCGGGTGGAGGTGTATGAGGAGCTCCTGGAATCCCATGAAGTACCAGGGCGCCTTGGCGGGGTTGGGGCTCATCCCCGGGTTGGCGCGCTCTCCGAGCTGGGCGCCGACGAGCGCCCCCAGCACGCAGACGACGGCCAGCACGACCAGCGCCTGCGCGATCTCGCGCACCAGGAGCTCGGGAAAGAAGAAGACCTTGTCCCGGGCGCTCGATCCATCGCCGGCGGAGTCGTCGTCCCCGGGCGGCACGATCACGCCGCCGGCCTTGCGCACCCGCCAGAAGTGGAAGGCCATGAGCCCGATCGCCAGCGTCGGCAAGAACGTGGTGTGGAAGGTGTAGAAGGTCAGCAGGGTCGCCGCGCCGACCTCGGGGCCGCCCAGGACGACCCCCCGCAGAGCATCGCCCACCACCGGCACGTAGGCCAACATGCCGGTCGAGATCGTCACCGCCCAGAAGGCGCGTTGATCCCAGGTCAGCAGATAGCCGGTGAAGGCCGACGCGAGCACGCCGATGAGGAGGCCGACGCCGATCACCCAGTTCAGCCGCCGCGGGCGGTGGAAACCGCCGGTCAAAACGACCCGGGCGGTGTGCAGGAGCACCACCGCGATCAGCAGGGTGGCGCTCCAGTAGTGGACGCCGCGCACCAGCGCTCCGAACCGCACGCCGTCCTCGAGCGTACGCACCGAGTCGTAGGCCACGTCCGGGACGGGCTGATACACCAGCAGCATGAGGATCCCCGTCGAGGCCAGGGTGAGCCAGAGCACGAAGGACGAGCCCCCGAGCCCGAAGGTGTGCGCCCAACGGATCGCGCGACGCGGCAGCTTGATCGGTCGCAGGTGGAGCAGGAAGGTTCCGCGCGTCGCCCGCGCCCGCTCGCGATCGGTGCGCGGCAGCCGCAAGGGCGTCCGGACGTCTCTGGATCCCATCCCGCCCATCGATTGCAGCGGTGATTATAGGAGCGTTCCGGGCGCCTTGCCCGCCTGGCGGAGGGCGGCGAACGCCTCGGCCAACTCGTCGGCGGTCATCAGCGGATCGGCGAGCGCCTCGAGCGACCGGTCGACCGAGCCCAGAATGTGCTTGCGCGAGGGCATGGGCTCACGAAGGTAGCCGAACCGGTGCGGGCATTAAAGGCCCCGGCGGGGTGTGTGGCTATACACTCCGTGCAACCCGCAGCGTGCGGCCACGAAACCCGATACGACCATGAGAATCGCCTACATCGCGGCGGGCGCCGGCGGCATGTACTGCGGCACCTGCATTCACGACAACACGCTGGCCGCGGCCCTGATCCGAGACGGGCACGAGGTCGCGCTGATGCCGACCTATACGCCGATGCGTACCGACGAGGAGAACGTCAGCACCGGCGAGGTCTTCTACGGCGCACTCAACGTCTATCTCCAGGGCAAGTCGTCGCTCTTCCGGCACACGCCGCGCGCGCTCGACTGGCTGCTCGACCGGCCGTCGGTCCTCAAGCTGGTCTCCAAGCTCGGCTCGACCACCGATCCGAAGGACCTCGGCTGGATGGCGCTCGACGTCCTCAAGGGCGAGGACGGCCACCAGCACAAGGAGCTCGAGCGCCTGGTCGCGTGGCTGCGCGACGACTTCAAGCCCGACGTCGTGCACATCACGAACTCGATGCTGCTCGGCATGGTCAAGCGGATCCGGGAGGAGGTCGGGGTGCCGGTGGTGGTGGCACTCCAGGGTGAGGACCTGTTCATCGACGATCTCCCGGAGCCGTTTCATACGACAGTCATCGAGGAGATGCGGCGCCGCGCGATGGACGCCAGCCTGTTCATCTCGCCGAGCCGTTACTACGCCGACCACATGGCGGAGCTGCTCGGGGTGTCGCCCGATCGGATAGCCGTCGTGCCGCTCGGCATCCGGCTCGAAGGGCACGGCCACGAGCGCGAGCCGCGCGCCGACGGCTCCGTCCAGCTCGGCTATCTGGCCCGGATCTCACCCGAGAAGGGGCTGCTTCAACTGGTCGACGCCTTCGTGCGTCTGGCCAAGCTCCCCGAATGCGACGCCCTCAGGCTGCGTGTCGCCGGCTATCTCGGGGCCCGTGACGTCCCCTACAAGGACGAGTGCCTGGCTAAGATCGAAAGCGCCGGTCTGTCCGAGCGGGTCGATTTCGTCGGCGAGGTCGATCTCGAGGGCAAGCTCGCATTCCTGCACTCCCTCGACATTCTCTCGGTGCCGACCGTCTATCAAGAGTCGAAGGGGATCTTCGTGCTCGAAGCGCTGGCCGATGCGGTGCCGGTGGTGCTGCCCCGGCACGGTTCGTTTCCGGAGCTCATCGAAGAGACCGGCGGCGGCCTGCTCACCGAGCCGGGCTCGACCGAGAGCCTGGTCGAAGGGATTCGCGAGCTGGTGATCGACCCCGGGCGGCGGCGGCAGCTCGGGGCTAGCGGCCAGGCGGCGGTTCGCTCGCGGTTCACCGACGACGCGAACGCCGACGCGATCGTCGCCGTCTACCGGCGGTTGGTCGGCTGACGGCGGCCATCTTGCTAGGATCCGGGATCACCACGATCACGAGCCTGGAGGAGGACGTGTCATGCCGTCGAGAATCGCCCCCATAACCCGCGACCAGACCACCGACGAGGAGCTTCAGGAGCTGCTCCAGGAGGGTGCCGAGGGCTGGTGGAAGGACACCGAGATGTTCGGCGTCATCGCTCGCGTGCCCGATCTGCTCAAGAAGATCGTTCCGGTCTTTGGCGCTTTCTTCGGCGGCGGCCGGATCGAGCCCCACATCTTCGAGATGATGCGCGTCAAGACGGGGCAGATGAACGACTGCGCCTATTGAAGCGCCGTGCGCACCGCCGCCGTGAGCGGCGACGTACGGCCCAAGGAAGACGCGATCCTCTCCGGCGACTACAGCTCGCTAGCGCTCCGCGAGGCGCTGGCGGTGGAGCTCGCCGAGCGGATGGCGATGGACCCGCACTCGGTGGACGACGACTTCTGGGCCAAGCTGAGTGAAGCGTTCACCGAGGAGGAAGTCGTCGAGCTCGTCTTCGCCACCTCGATCTTCAACTGGGGCAACAAGTTCAACATCACGATGCGCCTCGACACCGACGGCGTCGAGTACGAGAAGGGGATGGAGTACAAGGTCGCACCGACCTTCTGGCGGCGCTGAGACGGCCCCGCCCTTTCTCCCTCTCGTGGCCAGAGATGCGGTGACGGGATACTCATCTCTCCTCCACCGAATTGAGAGGTACCGATTGTGGAAATGAGTATCCTGTCACCGCTTTTCTTCGGACGGAGGAGGTTCATGCCTGGAAGAAGGTTGTCGCTGGTCGTCGTCGCACTGGTCCTGATCGCGGCTCCGCCGCTCGCGGCCGGTGGACCACCCGAGTTCTCGGCCACCACCGACGAGGCGTTCGACGCCGCCGCCCTCGGCAGCTACGAGGGTGAGCACTCGGCGGTCTACGCGCACATCGACCAGAACCTCGACGCTCACCTCGGCAGTATCCAGCGCTGGCTCCGTCAGCGCTCGATCAGCGCCCAGAACGTCGGTATCCAGGAGATGGCCGAGATGCTGCGCTCGGACCTCGAGGGGATGGACTTCGCCGAGGCCGAGCTGGTCCCGACCAGCGGGCATCCGGGCGTCTGGGGCTATTACGACGCCGGCGCCGACAAGACGCTGGTGCTCTACCTGATGTACGACGTCCAGCCGGTCGACCCGGAGGACTGGGAGTCGCCGCCGTTCGAGGCCAACGTGATCGACCATCAGTTCGGGCGCGTGATCATGGCCCGCGCTGCGACCAACCAGAAAGGCCCCGAGCGCGCCTTCTTCAACGCGCTCGAGTCGATTCTGGCGGTCGAGGGGACGCTGCCGGTCAACCTGATGATCGCCGCCGAAGGGGAAGAGGAGATCGGCTCCCCCAACTACCCGGAGGTGATCGCGAAGTACGAAGACCGGCTGCGAAGCGCCGACGGCGTCCTCTTCCCGTTCAACTCCCAGGATCCGCGCGGCGACGTCTCGATGTTCCTGGGCGTCAAGGGGATCCTCTACTTCGAGCTCGAAGCGCGCGGCAACGAGACCGGCGGCCCGAAGGAGGCCGAGATCCACGGCTCGCTCAAGGCGATGGTCGACTCGCCGGTCCTCAAGCTGATCCAGGCGATCGCCTCGATGACCTCGGTCGACGGCAACACGATCCTGATCCCTGGCTACTACGACCCGATCCGGCCGCCGACGCACGAAGAGGAGACTCTGATCAACGCCTTGCTCGACGACTGGGAGACCCAGGAAACGATGCTCAAGCAGGCGTTCGCCGTCGACCGCTTCGCCAACGACATGACCGGCCGCGATCTTCTGATGAGCTACCTCTACACCACGACGCTCAACGTCGACGGCATCTGGGCCGGCTACACCGGCGAGGGCTCGAAGACGATCCTGCCGCACATGGCGACCGCCAAGATGGACTCGCGACTGGCGCCGAACCAGCGGCCCGAAGAGGCGCTCGAGATGATTCGCAAGCATCTCGACGACAACGGCTTCGGCGACCTCGAGATCCGCCAGCTCGGCGGCTACCCACCGGCCCAGACCTCGGTCGAGGCGCCCCTCGTCCAGGCCGCGATCCGCGTCTACAACAAGTACGGCAAGACACCCGACGTCTCGCCGCGCATCGGCGGCAGCGCTCCCTACTACGTCTTCACCGAGCTCGGCCTGCCGCTGGTCGCCGGCGGCCTCGGCCACGGCTCGGGCGCCCACGCACCGAACGAGTACATGGTGATCGAGCCGCACGAGGGCTCGGAGATCGCCGACCTGGCGCAGATCGAGAAGTTCTACGTCGATCTGCTTTACGCGCTGGCGGAGTAGATGATGACCTTCAAGACCACACGCAAGGTCGAGTTCGCCGACACCGATTTGAGCGGCCTGGTCCACTTCTCGCGCTTCTTCGTCTTCATGGAGACCGCGGAGCACCAGTTCCTACGCTCGCTCGGCGCCGAGGTGCACATGCAGCACGAGGGCCACGAGATCGGTTGGCCACGGGTCAATGCATCCTGCGAGTACCTGAGCCCGATCGGCTTCGGCGACGAGCTCGACATCGAGGTCACGGTGGGCCGCAAGGGGACGAAATCGATGACCTACCGGTTCGATTTCGTCAAGGGCGAGACCAAGGTCGCGCGCGGCGAGATCACTGCGGTCTGCTGCGTGCTCGACGAGCCGGGCGGCATCCGGGCGATCGAGATCCCGCCGCTGATCGCCGATCAGGTTTGATCGGATCGCCCTCCTCACCCTCCACCCCCTCCCGGCACCCGAACCCCTCTCCCTCCCTCACGGGGGGAGAGGGACGCCCCCGCCCGGAACCTAGAGGTGCAAGGGAGTGGGTTCTCAGGGCTGGCAGGGGGGCCAGGCGTAGGGGACCATCTTCCACGGCGACTCGAAGCCCAGGGCGCGGAAGCCGAGCTCCTCGACCAGGTACTTGAAGATCCGGAACTTGGCCCGGTAGTAGTCGCCGACCGTGTGTACCGACTCTCCCATCCCGACGATCTCGGCTTTCTTGATGATCCCGGCGAGCGGCGCCAGGTCGTCGTTGGGGAGCGTCTCGTCGATGCCGTCGACCCGGTAGATCCCGGGCTCGATCTCGGTCGCACCAACCGCCGCGCCCCAGAGAGAGGACGCCACGAGCGCCAGAGCTCCCACACGCAAGAAACGCCGCCGGTTCATCACACACCTCCAGAGAGGGTCGCTCGCAGAAGACCTGGCAAGCTCTGTTCGGGGCGTCGCGCGCTCGGCCTGCCGCTGGGCTCGGCAGTCATCCTGCGGAACGATACCGCGTTACGACAGCGTAAGGAGGCAGAGCGTGGTGAGTGCCACCAGGTAGATCCAGCGAGAATGGTAGTCGACTCGACGCGCCGCGTCCTCGCGCCCCAGCTTGGCGAGCCGCCCAGCGTAAACGGTCTCGCCCAGAGCGCCGAAGACCAGCAGGGTGGCGGTCAGCACGAACCAGTCGGCGGTTGTCAGATACGACACTTCAGGTAGCCGCAGGCTGAGGCTGAAGCGGAACGCGATGAGGGTGAACACCGAGGCCGTCGCGATGCCCACCTGCGACGGTAGAAGTGAGGGGTCGATCCAGAACACCGCCCAGGCCATGAGCGTGATCAGCAGGAGCGGCATCACCATCGTCAGCACGTAGTAGCCGGTCTCGCGCTCCACTTCGACCTGGAGGCTCGTTCCAGCGCGAGTTACCTCTGGGAGATCGAGGAGCGAGGGTTCGAGCCGCGGCTGGCCGACTCTCCAGCCGCTCACGCTCATGCGCTCGAGCCGCTGTGCGCCCCGGGAACCGACCACGAGCTCGTCCGGACCATAGCGGTAGGAGAGCATGCGAACCTCGAGCGTCTGGGTGTCGGCGGGGAACTCCTGGAGATCGAGCGGCGAGCCGATCTGGCCGAAGTAGCGCTGGGAGTACTCGACGTTGCCGTCCGGGTCGATGAACACCACCTCGGGCAGCATGATCGACGCGCCGCGCCGATTCAGGGCGCCGAGCGCCGGATGCCAGACCGAGGCGAGCGGCAGGGTTCGCTCCTCGTCGAGCTCGGAATCCGCCGCCAGCCGTCCGTCTCGCCAGCGCACGATCACGTAGACATCGATGGTGAACTCCTGCTTCACGTCGTCGATGTCGGCGAGATCGATGACCAGAGCCGCCACCGACACCTCGGTCGGCGTGCCGGCGGGGTCCGGTCGGACGGCCGGGTTGTAGTCGGCCGGCTCCGGCCGCGCGGGCGCTGCACAGATCAACGCCTGGATCGCCACGAGCGGCAACCACCTGTGGAGCAGACGATGACTCATCGGGCGATTCTACCGACGCGAAGCCGCCCTGCGACCGCGATGGACCTTGACCGTCTTCTCACTGGTCCCGCGGCGTGCCGCGATCTGTAGGTTCAAGAGGCCGGTGACGACCAGCTCGAGGACCTGCCGCTCGCGGGGGTAAGGTGGTCGAAGTGCTGGAAGACTGAGCCGCATCAGAGCGGCCAGAACACCAGGATCGCCGGCAGCCCGACCGCGATCACCAGCAGCTCCAGAGGCAACCCCATTCGCCAGTAGTCGCCGAACTTGTAGCCGCCCGGCCCCATGATGATGGTATTGTTCTTGTGCCCGATCGGTGTCAGGAAGGCGCACGAGGCGGCGACTGCGACCGCCATCAGGAACGAATCCGGGTTGACGCCCAGCTGGTGTGCGATATCGACACCGATCGGCGCGGCGATGAGAGCCGTCGCGACGTTGTTGAGAACGTCGGAGAGCGTCATCGTTACCAGCATCAGGATGGCGAGCACCGCCGGGGCAGGTAGCCCCTGCGCCGAGTCGACGATCGTCCGGGCGATCAGTGCGGTGCCGCCGCTCGCCTCCAGGGCGGTACCGATGGGGATCAGGCAGCCGAGCAGGATGATCACCGGCCATTCGACCGCCTCGTAGAGGTTCGAGAGCGGCACGATGCGCAGCAACACGTAGACGACCACCACGGCGGCCAGCGCCACCGGCAGGTAGAGGAGATCGAGGCTCGCCGCCACGATCGCCACGGCGAACGCGCCGACCGCAACCCACGCCTTCTGCCGCTGAATCACGCGGATTCCCCGGTCGGCGAGCGGTAGACATCCCAACCACTCGACGATGCTCGACATCCGGCCGGCGGGGCCGAAGAGCAGCAGGAGGTCGCCGGCCTCGATCTCCAGCTTGCGCACGCGGTCGCGAAAGCGCCGCCCGCTGCGCGACACGCCGAGCAGCGTCACTCCGTGCCGGTACAGGAGTCGAACGTCCAGCGCCGATCGTCCCTCGATTCGGGCACCCTGCGGCACGACGACCTCGACCAGCTCGAGCGTCTCGCCGGCCACACCGCCGTGCTTGTCGGAACCGGCGGCCTCCAGACCCGCCGCTCCCATGAACTGCTCGATCCCCTGGGGCGCCCCCTCGAGCACGATGATGTCGCCCTTGCGAATCACTTCGTTGCGCGCCGCGCCGGGCACCCGCTTGCCTCGCCGAACGAGGCCGAGCAGGTTGACGTCGTCCTCGTCGGCCACGTTCTGAAGCTCGCGCAAGCGCATATCGATCGCCTTGGACTTCTCGCGTACCTTGCCTTCGGCGATGTACCCCGAGAGGTCCCCGAGCTCCTTTGGGCTGTCATGCGCCCGTCGCTCGACGGGGATGAGCCGCCAGCCGATCACTGCGACGTAGGCGACGCCCACCGCTGCCACCACGATGCCCACCGGCGTGAAGTCGAACATCCTGTAGGAGGCGCCGAGCGCCTGCTCACGGAAGGTGGCGATCACGACGTTCGGTGGGGTACCGATCAACGTCACCATGCCGCCGAGGATCGACGCGAACGAGAGCGGCATCAGCGTCAGCGCGGGACTGCGCTTGGCCTTCCTCGCCGCCTGCAGGTCCACTGGCATCAACAGCGCGAGTGCGGCTACGTTGTTCATCAACGCCGAGAGCCCGGCGGCGATCGCGGACATGATGCCGATGTGCGTGCGCAGGCCACGTGAGGCGACCACCAGGTGACGCGCGAGCACCTCGATCGCGCCGGACCGGTAGAGACCGCGGCTGACGATCAGAACGAGCGCGATGATGACGGTCGCCGGATGTCCGAACCCGACGAAGATCTCGCCCTTGGGGATGACGCCGCCGACGTAGGAGACGATCAGAGCGCCGACCGCGACGACGTCGTACCTGACGCGCCCCCAGAGGAGCAGCGCGAAGAGCACGACGAGCACGGCGAACAGGAAGACCTGGTCAGCAGTCATTTCGATTCCGGAGTTGGAGACGTCCGAGCGCGCAACTCTAGCAACTGGTGACGGCGGAGCTTGTCCGCCGCATGGACTATCGAGACGCCTCGCACCGTGCGTTGCCTACGAATTCGCCTCGAGCTGATCGATGAGCTGCACAACTCCGGCATCCTCGGGAGAGAGCTCGAGGAGCCGGCGCGCGTAGGTCAGCGCTTCGGCCGCTTTACCCCGATCGCGATGGATCGTCGCCAGAGCCTGGAGCACCGAGCGATCGGCCGGTGCGCGCTGGTGCGCCCCTTCGAGCACCTCGAGGGCTTTCGAGCCCGAGCCGACCGAGTTGAGCGCGATGCCGTAGACGTAGGCGTATCGAACCTGCTCGCGAGCGAGGGTCGTCGCCTTCTCGAGCTCTTCGAGCGCCTCGCCCGTGCGCTGCGTTCTCACCAGCAGCAGTCCGAGGGCGTGACGAAGAGATGCCGCTTCCGGAGCGACCGTGAGACCCTGGCGGAGGATTGGCTCACCTTCCGAATCTCGCCCCCCGAGGCGATAGACGTCGGCCAGGTTGACGTACGCCGGAACGAAGCCTGGATCGATCGCCAGCGCCTTGCGCAGC
>CAMYOG010000057.1 GCA_947259925.1 Thermoanaerobaculia bacterium | reverse complement strand
GGCGGCGGTCAGTGCGGCGGCTCCTATGCCGACGGTACCGTCGTGACGCTCGAGCCCGTAGCGGGTGCCGACTCGATCTTCGTCGGCTGGTCCGAAGACGCGGACTGCGGCGACGGCTCCGTAGTCATGGATCGAGCCAAAGAGTGCGCGGCGCACTTCGAGATCCTCGCAGCGACCCCCCCGGCCGGCTTTGTCGACACGCTGGTCGTGCCCGACGATGCCGCCACGGGAGCGGCAGACCCTACCGCCGCCGAGTACGAGCCGGGCACCGGCGACCTGTGGGTGCTCGAGAAGGGAGACGGTTCGACCGAAGGCCAGGCGCGGGTCCGCGTCCGGGACGCCACGACCGGAGTCGTCAGCACGGCCTTGACGATCGACTGTGTCGACAGCACCGGAGAGCGCGGCTTGCTCGGGATCGCGCCCTCACCCGACTATCTCGATCCGGCCGGCCTGGACCGCCACGTATTCCTCTACTACACCCGCAGGTTCGCGGCGACCGGTCCCTGCAACGTCCCGGGAGAGCCCGAAGGATCCCGGAACCGGGTCTCCCGATTCACCGACAGTGGCTCGCAGCTCTCCAATGAGGTCTTGATCTACCAGGCTCCCTATCTCACCAGCGCGGGCAATCACAACGGCGGCACTCTCCGCTTCGCACCCGACAAGACGCTCTACATCTCGATGGGCGACAACGACACCGACGGCGACCCCAACCCGCTGTCACGCGACCTGTCCGATCCGCGCGGCAAGATGTTGCGCATCAACCCCGACGGCACGATCCCCGCCGACAATCCTTTCGTCGGTCAGCAGGGGATCCTGCCGGAGATCTGGGCCTGGGGTCTGCGCAACCCATTTCGCTTCGGCATCGACCCCGACACCGAGGCACCGATCATCGGTGACGTCGGCCAGGGCGAATGGGAGGCGGTCTACGCCGGTGTGCCCGGAGCCGACTACGGCTATCCGTGTTTCGAAGGCTCGGCTCCGTTTCAGACCTGCAATCCGCCGCCGCTGCCAGGCTCGGTCACGGCACCGATCTACGAGTACAGTCACGGCACCGAGACGCCTCCGGTCCGCGGCGGTGCCATCACCGGCGGACCGGTCTACCGTTCCGGTCCCTTCCCGGTCGAGTACCACGACAACTATTTCTTCGGTGACTTCTCCGCCAACTGGATACGCCGAGCGCGCCTGACCGAGGACTACCGCCTCGAGGGCATCGAGCTCTTCATCACCGAGGCCGACAACGTAGTCGACATCCTGATCTCGCCCGACGGCTGCCTGACCTGGGTGAGCCTGTTCTTCTTCGGCACCGAAGGCGGAGTGCACGAGGTCTGCTACGTCGGTGGCGCCAACAGCCAGCCGCAGGCGATCGCCGCGGCGGATCCGATGTCGGGCTTGTCGCCGCTCGAGGTGCAGTTCACCGGGTCGGCCTCCTCGGATCCCGACAGTCAGCCGCTGCTCTACTCCTGGGACTTCGGCGACAGCTCGTCGAGCACTTCGGTCGACCCAATGCACACCTACGGCGTTGACGGCGTCTACGAGGCGATTCTGACGGTCGACGATCAGCAGGGTGAGGTCAACTCCGTCGACACCGCCCCGCCGCTGCGGATCGTCGTCGGCAACGAGAGCCCGTCCGTCTCGATCGACGCGCCGGCCCCGGGAACGTTCTACAACGCCGGCGATGCCATCGCGTTCAGCGGCAGTGCGACCGATCCACAGGACGGCAGCCTGGCGGCCTCGCAAATGTCCTGGACCGTCATCTTCCACCACGACACGCACACCCATCCCTTCCTCGGCCCGATCGAGGGCATCGACTCAGGGAGCTTCACCATCCCGACCTCCGGCGAGGACGCAACCGACGTCTTCTATCGCATCCACCTCACGGCGACGGACTCCGGATCACCACTCGGCAGTCTCGGCGCGATCTCCGCGTCGACCTCCGTCGACGTGGTGCCGAACGTCTCCGAGATCACGCTGGCCGCGAATCCGCCCGGAATCGGCCTTGAGCTCGAATTCGAGCGCCAGGCTGGGGTCGAGCCGGTCGTGGCGAGCGCCGTAGCCAACTTTCCGCGGACGATCGGCGCTCCGACGCCGCAGATCATCGACGGCGTTACCTGGGAGTTCATCGCCTGGTCCGATGGCGGCGCTGCCGAGCACACGATCGCGACTCCCCTGGCAGACGCCACCTTGACCGCGACCTTCATCTGTACCGACAACTGCACCACCCCCGAGGACCTGGACCTCCACAGCGCTGTTCTTGGCGGCGTCCATGAGTTCGAGGCCTGTAACTGCATCACCGTCGGACCGGACCTGGTCGTGCCCGATGGCGGCGTCATCACACTGCGCGCCGGGGTCTGCATCGAGCTCTTGAACGACGTGGCCGTCGAGGAGGGCGGGACGCTGAACCTCGAGCTCGATCCGAATCTGTGCCCCTGAGGCGCTACCCCGCCACCCGCAAGGCGTCTTCGAGAACGACCTGGCTGTAGTCGGGAGCCGTGATGACGATGTCCCGCGGGCCGGGCTCGGCTGCGGCGTCCACGGTGACCGTCAGAAGGATCCGCTTGTCGCCGATCTTGACCCGGCGGATCCGGACGCCCTTCTCCGCTCCCGCCCGCCCGTGGATATCCACCACGAGGTCGCGGGTGAACCCGAGCCCGCGGATCTTGAGCTTCCGCCGCGAGCCGGCCCGGAGGTTCCTGGGCGTGACACTCCGAGCGGCGCGCACCGGCTCGAAGTCGCCGACCTCGAAGCTGCCAGTGAGCTTCTGTCCCTCGAACTTCACGCTGTAAGTCCAGACTCCGGCGGCGGCGTCCTCGGGCAGGGTCAGCTCACCCATCATGCCGGCGAGCACCAGGTGAGGGTCACGCGACTTTACCTTCCTCTTCTCGAAGACCTCTCCCGCGGGGTCGAGAATCGCGTATCGCATCGGCTGACCACGCAGGAGGTCGCGGAAGTAGGCCACCAGCAGAACGTCGTCGCCGGGGGCGAAGCGGCGCTCGACGAAGGTCCGCTCGCCACCGGGGCACTGGCCGCCGAGCGGCTCCGCGGAGTGGGTCATCACCGTCAGGAGCCGGGTGTCGTAGTAGGGCGGCTGGTCGCTCCACCACGACTCGTCGTTGAAGCGATTGAACGGCCCCGCGAACGGATCGATGAGACCCCCGAACGCGTCGAACACCTCGAAATGGAGATGCGGATAGCCGCTGAAGCCCGAGCTGCCGACCAGACCCAGGTACTCACCCTGTTCGACCCACCCGCCTTCCCGCTTGCGCGTCAGAGAACCGGTTTTCAGGTGGCCGTAGGCCGCCATCGAGCCGTCGTCGTGCTGGATCACCACCACGTTCGCCCGCCGTTCCTCGTCGAACCCGGCGTCGCACTCCCGATCGAAATTGCCGTCGTGCCAGAGGACGATGGTGCCGGCCGCCGAGGCCACGACCTCGACCTGGCCGAGGGCCTGCTTCACCCAGCCGAACGGCCAGGCGACCAGGTCGGTCCCGGTGTGGTTGTAGCCCGAGGGTAGGTCGTACGTCCTTCGACCCCCTTCGTAGTCGAGCAGGGAGCCGGGGAAGTTCGGGTCATGATCGACGAAGCCGACCGAGGCCCAGTAGCCGTCGTCCGCGTGCCGCGGGCTCTGCCGGAGGGGCCAGACGAAAGTCGGTGGCGCCGAGGTCGACGCGCTCCGCCGGCCGCGAGTGCTAGCCAGCAGGTCCTCGACCAGGGGGCCGGGCTGCCAGTCGTCGCTCAGGTCGGCGACCGGCAGTGACGACCATCGCACCTCGCGCGACGGCTCAGAAGCGGTGGTCCCCGCAGCTAGCAGTGCACCGATCAGGGTAGCGAGAACGCTTCGGTGCAGTCCTGACGCACTCTGGCTCATGGGGTTCCTACCAGCTGGTCCAACCGGCGAGCTCCCAGTGTCGACCATGCTAGCGGTTTGGCGACGCCGTTGGAAGGAAGTCTGGAGTCAGGAATGGATCGACGCCGACTCGAACGCCGAGGACCTGGCGCTTCGCCAAGCTGGAGCCGGAGGCGAAAGACTGATCGCCGAAAAAAAGGGACTCGCTCCGAGCGGTGGCACCGCAGGTGCCAACGCGACCGCCGAGGACCTGGCGCTTCGCCCAAGCTGCAGCCGGAGGCGAAAGACTGATCGCCGAAAAAAAGGGACTCGCTCCGAGCGGTGGCACCGCGGGTGCCAACGCGACCGCCGAGGACCTGGCGGCTCGCCAAGCTGGAGCCGGAGGCGGAAGATTGATCGCCCGAAACGGGGACTCGCTCCGAGCGACGGCACCGAAGGCGCCGGCGCGAACGCCGAGGACCTGGCGGCTCGCCAAGCTGGAGCCGGAGGCGGAAGATTGGTGAGCCGCCAGGGACTCGAACCCCGAACCCGCAGATTAAGAGTCTGCTGCTCTGCCAGTTGAGCTAGCGGCCCGACCAGGCGGCGATTATACGTCCAGGGCAGGCGGCGCGCCAGCTGTCAACCGCCCTGGACGAAGCGGACGATCTCGAGGCGATCACCCTCGCCGAGATCGGTCTCCGCGTAGCGATCGCGCTTGAGGATCACGCCGTTGTACTCGACCGCGACCGCGCGTGGGTCGAAGTCGAGGTCGGCGAGGAACTCGGTCAGGGTGCGCGGTGCGTCGAGGGTGCGCACCTCTCCGTTGACGGTCAGGGTGATCGACGTCGTCTCGGTCACGTCAGATCAGATGCCGCATCTCGGCGTCGCCGATCGAGCTCTTGGCGGTGATGATCAGGGCACCGCTCCCGGCCTGGCGCTCGGGGATGACCAGCTTCAGCTCGAGCTCACCGCTGTCGTCGGTGCGACCCTCGCCCAGGATGTAGGGCTCTTCGAAGGTCGAGATCAGCTTGACCGTGATCAGCGCCTCGCCGATCGGGTCGGAGTCGACGCTCGACTCGGTCCGGAACCGGACGACCGCCTCGGCGCCGGCGGTCATCTCCCCCGACTTGCGATCCATGGACAGGACGAGCTTGTCCTGGCCCGACTCCATCTCCAGGTAGTCGAGGATGACCTGGTCGAGGCTCCGATCGCCGCCACTCGGCTCGGTCGCCTCGCTCGGCTCGTCCCGTGGCGGCCTTGGCGGTAGAGGCGGCATCGGTGGCGGCGGCCGCCGGGGCGGCTTCGGGGCCTCGGGCAGCGGCGGCATCTGCTGCGGGATCGCGGTCGAGGCGTCGATCGGCGGCGGCACGGCCTCGGGCGGCGGCGCAGGCTGGGATCGCGCCGCAGCGGCTGTCGCGGCCGGCTTCTCCTCTTCTTCGGGCTGAGCCGCGGCTGGCGGTGGTGCCTCGGCCGGCTCCGCCGGGGCCGGTGCTGCCGCTGGCGGGGCCTCGGCCGCCGGCTTGGACAGGCCCTTCATCCCGGCGACCTTGTCGTCCATCTTGCCGGAGCGGATCTCCTCGATCATCGATCGATGCTGGCGCTCCATGAGCTCCGCTACCGCTTTGGTGCCTTCGTCGCCGTCGAGCAGGCTACGGTAGCCGGCCCGCTTGCGCGCCAGGATCTGTCCACCGACGTAGACCAGGCTCTCGATGCAGGGGTTGCCGGTCCCCTTGTCCTCGGTCTGGACGTGAAAAACGACGTCACCGTGCCGGACGTCGGTGTTGAATCCGGTGATCATCGGTGACTGGAGAAACTACCCCAACGCTCCAAGTGACTCATCGAAAAGTCTAACACTCGACACGCCGAAAAGAAGGAGGCCGATTTCGGCCGATTCTTGCCGGGGACCGGACCTCGTGAAAGAATTGCCGCGGGAGCTCCGGCGACTTGCCGGCCTCTCTACTAACTAGACAACCTGCTGCCAGGTATTTGGACATCCTGTAGATCCGCTCTTTGAGCGCTTTCGAACAATCGGAGGTAGACCATGGCTCAGCCCATCGCTGACAACGCGGAGCGCACCCTCGTTCAGTACGACGTCCGGGACGGCGTCGCCTATCTGACCCTGACCGATCCGCCCGCGAACACCTACACGCACGAGATGATGCGCCAGCTCGACGAGGGCATCCTGAAAGCCCGCTTCGACGTCGATGTGCACGTCATCGTGGTCACCGGTCTCGGCGAGAAGTTCTTCTGCGCCGGCGCCAACATCAACATGCTGCAGACGTCCGATCCGACCTTCAAGTACTACTTCTGCCTGCACGCCAACGAGACCCTGAACCGGCTCGAGCAGACGCCCAAGCTGGTGATTGCCGCTCTCAACGGCCACACGGTCGGCGGCGGCCTCGAGATCGCGATGGCGGCCGATCTGCGGATCGCCAAGAAGGACGCCGGCAAGGTCGGCCTCCCGGAGGTCAACCTGGGCGTCCTGCCCGGAACGGGTGGCACCCAACGGCTCGCCCGCATGGTCGGCAAGAGCCGAGCGATCGACCTGATGACCTCCGCCGAGCTGCTCACTTTCGACGAGGCCAAGGAGCTCGGCTGCGTCAACCGCATTTTCGAGGGCGACGACTTCATGGACCAGGTGCACGACTTCGCCAAGAAGTTCTGCCCGCCCAACATGGCGGCCAAGGCGGTCGGCCGGATCAAGCGCTCGGTGCAGTCGGGCGCCGAGGTGCCGTTCGAGAGCGGCTTGGCGATCGAGCGCGAGCTGCAGCAGCTCCTCTTCCAGGGTGACGACGCCAAGGAGGGTCTGGCGGCCTACGTCGAGAAGCGAAAGCCCGAGTTCAAGGGAGCCTGACGGTGACGACCGCCACGACGACGGACGTCGAGCCCGCGCTCCAGCTGCCGCCCGCCAAGCTGTTCATCGGCGGCGAGTGGGTGGACGGCTCGGGCGGCACGTTCGCCTCTGAGAATCCGGCCACCGAGGAGACGCTTTGTGAGGTGGCCGCGGCGAGTGCCGCCGACGCCGACGCGGCGGTCGCTGCCGCCCACCAGGCGCTCGACGGCGAATGGGGCAAGACCTCGCCGCGCGATCGCGGCAAGCTGCTCTGGAAGATCGCCGACGCGCTCGAGGCCCGGACCGAGGAGTTCGCCCGGATCGAGACCTCCGACAACGGCAAGCCGATCTTCGAGTCGCGTTACGTCGACGTGCCGGCGGCGGTCGACGCCCTGCGCTACTTCGCCGGCTGGGCGGACAAGGTGCACGGCGACACCTTCTCGGTCGCGGGGCCGTTCTCGATGGCCTACACGCTGCGCGAGCCGATGGGCGTCGTCGCGGCGATCACGCCGTGGAACTTCCCGATCATCCAGGCGATGTGGAAGATCGCGCCGGCGCTCGCGTGCGGCAACGCGGTGGTGCTCAAGCCGGCTTCGAACACGCCGCTGACGGCGCTCAAGTTCGCCGAGCTGGCGAGCGAGACCGGGCTGCCGCCCGGAGCGCTCAACGTCGTCCCCGGTAGCGGCTCACAGGTCGGCAGGCGGCTGGTCGAGCATCCCGACGTCGCCAAGATCTCGTTCACCGGCTCGACCGAGGTCGGCAAGGGCTTGATGAAGGACGCGGCCGAGACGATCAAGCGCGTCACCCTCGAGCTGGGCGGCAAGTCGCCCAACATCGTCTTCGCCGACGCCGACCTCGACGCTGCTGTCAAAGGCGCCTACAACGGCATCTTCTACGGCAAGGGCGAGGTCTGCGCCGCCGGCTCGCGACTGTTCGTCGAGAAGCGGGTGCACGACGAGATGCTCGAGAAGCTGGTCGAGCGCACCGCTCGCCTGGTGCCGGGCGATCCTCAGCATCCGAAGACCAAGCTCGGTGCCCTGGTCTCCAGCGAGCAGCGCGAGAGCGTGCTCGGCTACGTCGAGATCGGCAAGCAGGAAGGCGCCGAGGTCGCGCACGGCGGAGTGGCCGCCGACGTCAACGGCAAGGGCTACTTCATGCAGCCGACCATCCTGACCGGGGTCGACAACCAGATGAAGGTGGCGCAGGAAGAGATCTTCGGACCCGTCCTGGTGACCATCCCGTTCGAGGAGCCGGGCGAGGTGGTCGAGCTCGCCAACAACTCGATCTTCGGCCTGGCGGCCGGCGTCTGGACCCGCGACATCGGCAAGGCGCACGCGGTCGCCGCCAAACTCAAGGCCGGCACCGTCTGGATCAACCAGTACAACTGGTACGACTCGGGCGCGCCGTTCGGCGGCTACAAGCAGAGCGGTTTCGGCCGCGAGCTCGGGAGCGCGGCGCTCGACTACTACACCGAGACCAAGACGGTCTGGGTCGGCAAGTAGAGGCGACATCGTGGCCGGGCAGGTCCTGGTGTGCGTGGAGACCGACCGCAAGGCGGTCGAGTACTGCGACGCGTTGCTCGCCGCCGGCCTGCACCGGTCGCAGCTGACGGTCCTGACGCCGGACGTCAACGGCACGGATCTCAGTGGGTTCGCGGCGCGCGCCGCCGGCCTGGTGCTGGCCGGGGGACCGGACATCCATCCCCGCCACTTCGGCGAGAAGCCGCTCGAAAACGCCCAGCTCAGGATCAACGAGGCGCTCGACGCGCTCGAGCTCGAGCTCCTGGCGGGCGCCCAACGGGGCCGGACGCCGGTCTGGGCGATCTGCAAGGGGATGCAGACCACCAACGTCTTCCTGGGCGGCGATCTCTACCAGGATCTCGGCCTGCAGTTCCCCGGCGTCGAGAACCACGCCTTCCAGGGGCCGCTCGACCGGCCGGCGCACCGGCTCGAGCGGATCACCGAGAAGAGCCCGTTCGGCGACGCGCTCGCCCGGCACGACGAGTTCGTGAACAGCCGGCATCACCAGGCGGTCCGGGAGCTGGCAGCGGGCCTGCGGGCGGTCGCCTGGTCGCCCGACGGGGTCCTCGAGAGCTTCGAATGGAGCGGCGACGACTGGTGGCTGAAGGGCGTCCAGTGGCACCCGGAGAACCTGACCTCGATGCCCTACCAGCTCGAGCTCTGGCGACAGTTTCTGGAGACCGCGGGAGCGCTCGAGGATGGGTAGGACCGTCGAGTGCGAGGGCGACCCCCGGTGCGTGACGCGCGCTCTGGAGCCGATTCGAACCGAGAAGATGAACGAGGGCGTGGCCGCCCTCCTCGAAACGCGGCCGCAGCCTGAAACACCGATAGGAGACGAGGCATGGGCGAAGTGATTCTGCGTGAGGATGTAGGGCGCGTGGCGGTGCTGACGATCAACCGGCCGGACAAGCTGAACGCGCTGAGCGAGCAGGTCCGGGTCGAGATGATGGCCGAGCTGGAGGAGATCGAGACCAACGACGCGATCGGCGTCATCGTGGTCACCGGCGCGGGCGAGAAATCGTTCGTCGCCGGCGCCGACATCGGCGAGTTCGAAGGCCGCCAGCCGTTCGACCAGCGGCACGCCATGCGTAGCCCGCGGGTGTTCGACGTCATGGCCAACTACCCCAAGCCGGTGATCGCGATGATCAACGGCTTCTGCCTGGGCGGCGGCTGCGAGCTGGCGCTCTCGTGCGACCTCCGAATCGCCTCCGACAACGCTCGCTTCGGCCAGCCCGAGATCAAGCTCGGGCTGATCCCGGGGGGCGGCGGCACCCAGCGTCTGCCTCGCCAGGTCGGCATCGGCCACGCCATGCGGCTGATCCTGTCGGGCGACATGATCGGCGCCACCGAGGCCAAGGAGATCGGCCTGGTCGAGATCGTCACGACCCCCGAGGAGCTGCGCGAGACGACCCTCGAGATCGCCGGCAAGATCGCCGCCATGAGCCCGCTCACGCTCAAGATCGCCAAGGAAGCGGTACGGGCGAGCCAGCGGCTATCGGTCGAGGACGGCCTGGTCTACGAGCGCGACCTCTTCTGCCTCGCCTTCTCCACCGAGGACAAGAAGGAAGGCGTCAAGGCGTTCCTCGAGAAGCGCCAAGCGGACTGGCAGGGTCGCTAGGGCCATAGCGTCCGGTGAGCCCCGCGACCGACCGCGGCAGGGTTGCACCACCGGAGCTAGCTCACGTCGCTTCGTACATCGCCGGCAGCTCGTGGACTTCGCCGGAAGCTGCAAGGAACGGGTCTACGACCCGAACCGAGCCGTAGTGACGACCATGCTCGAAGTCCTCCGAGAGGATCTCCGGCACACCGTTGACCTCGGCGTAGGCCCAGAGGTGAGCGTCCCACCAGGAGAGCTGGTAGGCAAGAGTGCCTTGGAACGCGGCTCGCAAGACCTGTTCGTCCGGATACACCACTTTGAAGTCGCGCATCATGCGCTCCGCTTCGCCGCAGGCCCAAGCCCTTTCTAACAGCGGCGTGCCGCCGAGATCTTTGCGTGGTCGACTCACCGCGGCAACGAACTCGATGACGGCCTGGTGAGGCAAGAGCAGGTCCCCGTCCCAGATGCCGCGTCGCAACAGTTCTGCGGCGATCTCCCGCTTCTCCGAAAAACGCTGGTCGTACCGGTAGACGAGAACGTTGGTGTCAACGAGGCTCGCCACGGTCGTAGAGCTCCTCTCTCGTCCAACCTCGATCGGACGGCTGCTCCTTCGGCAGACCCAACTCCTCCCACCGCTTCCTGATCCGTTCTGTCGTTTCGTCGAAGAGCCTCAGGCGCTCCTCGAGGCTGAGGCGCGGGCGCTTGTGATGACCTGGCGGAATGACCCGGATGACGTCACCAGCCGCCTTGAACTCGATCTCGTCTCCGGGCTTGAGACCGTACTGCTCGGCGATCGCTTTCGGAATCGTGACCTGCAGTTTCGAAGTGATCTTGGACACGAGCTCATGATAGCAAGGATATTTTCCTTGCTCAAACAAGGAATGAGCTCCTAGACCCGCCGCGATTCTCGCCGCAGACCGGCTGCCCGCCAGATGAAGTAGATCGACGGCGAGACGAACAGCACCCCAAGGAAGGTGGTGACGAGACCGCCGACCATCGGCGCCGCGATCCGTCGCATGACGTCGGCCCCGGTGCCGCTGGCCCAGAGAATCGGCACGAGCGCGATGAACGTCGTCAGGACGGTCATGGTCTTCGGCCGGATTCGCTGAGCGGCACCGTGGCTGACCGCCTCGAGCAGGTCGTCGAGGTTTCTCATTCGACCCTCGCTCTTCCACTTCTCGTACGAGAGGTCGAGGTAGAGCAGCATCACGACGCCGGTCTCGGTGGCGAGGCCGGCGAGCGCGATCATCCCGACCCACGCCGCCACCGACCAGTTGTAGCCGAGGCCGTCCATCAACCAGACCGAGCCGACCAGGGCGAACGGGATGGTCGAGAGCACGATCGCGGTCTCGACGATCGAGCGCGTGTTGATGTAGAGGATCACCAGGATCAACACCAGGGTGATCGGCACGATCAGGGTCAGCCGCTCGCGCGCCCGCTCCATGTACTCGTACTGCCCCGACCAGGCGAGGGTGTAGCCGGGCGGCAGCTTGACCTGCTCGGCGACCTCCTCGCGGGCGCGCTCCACCCAGGTGCCGACGTCGATCCCCTTCAAGTCGACGTAGACCCAGGCGTTCGGCCGCGCACCTTCCGACTTGATGCCGGGAGGCCCGTCGCGCAGCTCGATCTTCGCGACCTGGCCGAGCGGCACATGGGCTCCGGTCGGCGTCGCCACCAGCACCTGCTCGAGGGTGCGCGGATTGTCGCGCAGCTCACGCGGGTAGCGGACGTTGATCGGATAGCGCTCGAGCCCTTCGACCGTCCACGACACGTTCATGCCGCCGACCGCCGACTGGATGACGTCCTGCACGTCGCCTACCCGGAGTCCGAACCGGGCCGCGGCTTCGCGGTCGATATCGAAGTCGAGATAGGAGCCGCCCATCACCCGCTCGGCGTAGGCGGAAAGAGTGCCCGGCAGCGGCTTGACGACCGCTTCGACCTGCTCGGCGAGGCGCTCGAGAACCTCCAGGTCGGGACCGCCGATCTTGATCCCGACCGGCGTCTTGATACCGGTCGACAGCATGTCGATGCGGGTCTTGATCGGCATCGTCCAGGCGTTGGTCAGTCCGGGGAACTGGAGCGCCGCGTCGAGCTCGGCGATCAGCCCGTCCTTGGTCAAGCCGGGCCGCCACTCGCTCGGGTCCTTGAGCACGATCGTCGTCTCGAGCATCGACAGCGGTGCGGGATCGGTGGCCGTCTCGGCGCGGCCGACCTTGCCGAAGACCGACTCGACCTCAGGGAAGGTCCGGATGATCCGGTCGGTCTGCTGCAGGATCTCCTTGGCCTTGGTGATCGACAGGCCCGGGAAGGTGGTCGGCATGTAGAGCAGGTCTCCCTCCCACAGCGGCGGCATGAATTCGGACCCGATCCGCTGGAACGGGACGACAGTGACCAGCAGCACCACGATCATCAGCCCGATCACCACCCAGCGCCAGCGCAGCGCGCCGTTCAGGATCGGCGTGTAGACGAAGCGCAGGAAGCGCGAGACCGGATGACGCTGCTCGCTGAAGATGCGGCCACGTACGAACCAGAACATCAAAACCGGAACCAGGGTGACCGCCAGGATCGAGGCCATCGCCATCGAGTAGGTCTTGGTGAAGGCGAGCGGCTTGAAGAGCCGCCCCTCCTGGGCCTCGAGGGTGAAGACCGGCAGGAAGGAGACCGTGATGATCAGCAGCGTGAAGAAGAGCGTCGGGCCAACCTCCTGCGCCGCGCGCAGGATGATCTCGAAGTGCGGCCGCTTGCCCTTGAACTCCTCGTAGTGCTTGTGGGCGTTCTCGACCATGACCACCGCGGCGTCGACGAGCACCCCGATCGAGATCGCGATGCCGCCCAGCGACATGATGTTCGCCCCCAGACCCTGGACCCGCATGAGCACGAAGGCGAGCAGGATGGAGACCGGAATCGACAGGATCGCCACCAGGGCCGAGCGGAAATGGAACAGGAAGAGCGCGCACACCAGCGCCACCACGATCGATTCCTCGATCAGGGTGTCGGTCAGGGTGTCGATCGAGCGCTCGATCAGGGCGCTCCGGTCGTAGGCGACCGAGATATGGACGTCCTCGGGGAGCCCGACCTTGAGCTCGGCCAGCCGCTCCTTGACGTTGGCAATCGTGGTCCGGGTGTCGGCCCCGGAGCGCACCACGACCACGCCACCGACGGTCTCGCCCTCGCCGTTCCAGTCCGCCAGACCGCGCCGGATCTCCGGTCCGACGCTGACGTTGGCGACGTCCTCGAGCTTGACCGGCACGCCGCCCGGTCCGGCCGAGAGAACGATCGTTTCGAGATCCCGCAGGTCCTCGATGTAGCCGCGGCCGCGGACCATGTACTCGCGCTCCGCCATCTCGACCAGCCGCCCGCCGACGTCCAGGTTCGACTCCTGGATGGCCCGTTTGACCACGCCTAGCGACAGCCCGTAGGCGCGCAGCCGGACCGGATCGACCTCGATCTGGTACTGGCGGACGAAGCCGCCGATCGAGGCGACCTCGGAGACGCCTTCGACCGCGGCGAGACCGTAGCGCAGATACCAGTCCTGGATCGACCGCAGCTCGGAGAGCGAGCGGTTCTCGGAGTTGAGCACGTACATGAACGCCCAGCCGACGCCGGTAGCGTCCGGGCCAAGCTGCGGCGTCACCCCCTGGGGTAGCTGCGCCCCGAGGCCCGAAAGGTATTCGAGCACTCGCGAGCGGGCCCAGTAGAGGTCGGTTCCGTCTTCGAAGATGACGTAGACGAACGAGAACCCGAAGAACGAGTAGCCGCGCACGACCTTCGCGAACGGGACCGAGAGCATCTTGGAAGTGATCGGATAGGTGACCTGGTCCTCCACTACCTGGGGCGCCTGACCCGGATACTCGCTGAAGACGATCACCTGGACGTCGGACAGATCGGGGATCGCGTCGATTCGGATGGTGCGCACCGACCAGATGCCACCGATGACCGCCAGCAGCAGGGCGACCAGGATCAGCAGCTGGTTACGGAGTGACCACTCGATGATTCGGTTCAACATCGCTCGTCACTCCTGGTGGCTCATCGGCTGGTCGCCGTGATCGCTATGGTCCATGGTGCCGGTCGATTCGCTCTCCATCGGCTCGGTCATGTCGTGCATCTCGTGCCCCATCGACTCGCCGGCGCCGCTCGTCTCCGTCATGTCGGGCGCCATCGGCTCGCTGGCGGCGGTCAGCATCTTCTGGATCGCCTCTCTCAGCCTGGACTCGGAGTCGAGCAGGAACTGAGCCGAGGTCACGACCCGTTCACCACCCGAGAGACCGTCGAGCACCTGGTAGTAGCCCTCCGAAGCGTGTCCGAGCACCACCTCGTGCGGCTCGAACCGCCCGCCCTCGCGGGCCACGATGACGACGCTCCGCCGCCCGGTCTGCAGTACGGCCTCGGAGGGCACGACCAGGGCGTCGGCGACCGCGATCGGCTCGAAGATGACGGTCGCGAACATCCCCTTCCGGAGACGCCCGCTGTCGTTGGGCACCGCGATCTTGACCGCCAGCGTCCGCGTCTCCTCGGAGAACTCGGGCTCGATGAAACGCACCGTCCCGCGGACGCTCTCGCCGGGGAAGTAGGCGAAGGCCACCGCCGCCTCCATCCCCGGCCGGATCCAGGCGACCTGGTCCTCGAAGACCTCGACCGACAGCCAGAGCGAGGAGATGTCGGCGATGTGGTACGCCTCCATCCCCGGCGTTACCGCCATCCCCTCGAGGCCGGCCATCCGCTTCATGACCAGGCCGCTGGCCGGCGCGGTGACGGTCAGGGTGCGGAAGAGCTCGCCAGTCTCTTCGAGCTGTGCGATCTGCGCCGGCGAGATGTCCCAGAAGTTGAGCCGGGAACGAGCGGAGTCGACCAGCGCCTCGGCGCGCCGCCGAGCGCCCTCCGGGGCGTCCCGGACGCTCTCCACGTACTCGATGGCCGACAGGAGCTCCTGCTCGGTCTGGACCAGCTCCGGGGAATAGACCTCGAACAGGCCGTCGCCCTTGCGCACCGGCTCGCCGATGTAGTTGACGTAGACCTTCTCCACCCAACCGCTGTACTTGGTGGTCACGGTCACCATCCGCTCCTGGTCGTACTCCAGGTAGCCGACCGTGCGGATCTCGTGGGTCAGGCTGCGCCGCTCGACCGGCGCGGTCCGGACGTTCATGTTCTGGATGACCGCCGGATCGATGCTCACGGTCGTGCCCTCGCCCACCGCCCGCTCGGCCTCGTCGGCGTAGACCGGTACGTAGTCCATCCCCATCTCGTCCTTGGCCGGCACCGGCGAGGTGATGGTCGGATCCATCGGGTTGCGGTAGAAGAGGACCTCGCGCCCGTCGGCCGGAGCGGCCGCCTGCTCCGTAGCGGCCATCTGCTCCATCGTGTGGTAGCCGAGCGCGCTCTGCAGCCAGCGGTCGACCGGGTGGACTCCGAGCGGGTCGAAGAAGAGGACGTAGAAAAGAAGGAAGCTCGCCGCCATCCAGAGGAGCGGTCGGAGCCGTCGGGACAGGTTCGATTTGGTTTCCGTCATCGGGTCACTCCAGCGAGCCGAGCGGCTCTCCCACCGCGCCTTCCAGCTGCGCCAGGCCGACCAGGTAGTCGGTCTTGGCGCGAGCCGCCGCGGTCGTAGCCTCGAACAGGATGTGCTCGGCATCGAGCAGATCGAGAGCGTTCAGGGTGCCGGCGACATAGCCGGCTTGGGCCGATTGCAGTGATTCCTCGGCCTGCAGGACCAGCAGATCTTCGACCAGCCGCAGCTGCCGCCACCAGAGTGGCAGACGCTGGGTCAGGTCCTGGATCGCCGTCTCGATCGAGAGCATCAGGTCGCGCTTGGCGCTGGCGGCGGCGATTTGAAGCTCGACGGCCTGCTCGACGCCGGCAGCGAGCTTGTCGCGCCAAAGCGGGATGCGGATGCCGCCGCGGATCCCGAGAATGTCGTCGCCGTTGCCTTCCGGTGGCATCAGACGAGCCGCGGCATCGTCACGAGGATCGACCAGCGTGTAGCTCATCCCGACCACGAAGTCCGGGCGGTAGCCTTTCTCGGCCAGCCTCTCCAGCGCCTCGGCACGAGCGATACGAGCGTCCGCAGCGTGCAGCTCGCGTCGCAGAACGCGGGCTCGCTCGACGAGCACGGCCGCATCGAGCTCAGCCTTCTCAACCGGAGCACCAAGAGCCGCGCGCTCGATGGGCGTCGCCGCGGGTCGATCGCGGAACCGGTTGAGCTTCGCGATCAGATCGATCCGTCGCGACTCGAGGTTCAGCAGTTCTCGCTCGACGCGAGTGATTTCGGCCTGAAGCTTGATGACCGCTTGCGCCGGCCCCACGCCGGTCGCGTATCTCGCCTGCGAGATCTCCTCGTGCTGAACCAGGTGCTGGCGGAAGACCCTGGTGATGTCGAAGTACCGGTCGATAAAGAGCAGCTCGTAGTAGACGCTCCTCACCTCGGTCACCAGGGTCACGCGATCGGCCGCGACTTCCTCTCGAAGCGCTTCCGCCGAGTGAAGCGCGACACTCTCCCTCAGGCCGCGCTTCCCCGCCCAGGGCAGGGCCTGGGAGACCCCGACGCTCAGTCTCTGCGGCCCGACGCGGGTCTCCGGCGAGAGCGGAAACGCCATGACCTCCGCGGCGGGGTCGGGAAGTGCCTTCGCCCTCGGCGCCTCCAGGAGGGCAGCACGATAGCGCGCGCTCGCCGCGCGCAGACCCGGATTTCGGACCAGCGCCTCTTCCGCCAGCGACCGGAGCGCTGGATCGGATGTCGCCCGCAAGAGCCTGTCGGCCGGCCCACTCTCGGGCGTGGGCTCTTGAACTTGGGTTATCGAAGCCTCCGCGGCGGCCGCGATCAAGAGCGCGGCGATCGAGAGGCGAGTAGCTGTCAGTGCCATCTGACTCCTCCGAAGGAACGTGTTGGGTTGAACCGCCCTCCACGGGAAGGCGATCCGTCACGATTCGCTCAGAAGAGGATCAGAGCAACAGTGCCGAGAACAGCCGGTAGGGCGCCGGCCGTGGGGGCGGCGCCTCGTTCTGAACGGTAGGTCCAAGCGTCGCGAGGCTGGACGAACCGGGAACTGCGACCTGGGAAGCCGCTGCCGCGTAGGCGTTGGCTTCGCCGGGCCGCTTGAGAATCAGGTCGGTGCGCACGTCGACCGCGCCAGGATCGCAGCAGCCTTCCGAAGGCGCGATCTCGTCCGCGCAGCTCATCGTCTCGTGCGCGGACTGCATTGCGCACGGGTCCGGCGAGTCGGCCCCGGCGCTACAAACGCCGGCCGCGGGCGCAGCCAACGTCAGGAGGCACAGAGCGATGGAAACAAACCGCGACACGTCAACCATCAAGCGGGATCCGCCATGGCCGCGTCGAGCCTACGGAATCCCGTAGCGTTTCCGCTTGTCCCAGAGCGTCTTGCGGCTGATCCCGAGGAGGGCCGCAGCCTTCCCCTGATGGCCGCGAGTGTAGGCGAGCGCCTTGACGATCTCGTCGCGCTCGACCTCGGCCAGGGACCTCGGCCGCGCCTCGGCGGTCTCGCGCGCCACCGGGTCGAGCTCGCCCGAGTCGGTCAACACCATCGCCCGCTCGAGCACGTTGCGCATCTCGCGAAGGTTGCCAGGCCAGCTGTGCTCGAGCATCCAGGTCCGGGCGCTGTCGGCGAGCCTCAGATGGGGCCGCCCGAGACGCTCGGTCAGGTCGGCAAGGAAGAAGTCGATCAGCCGCGGCAGATCCTCGCGCCGCTGCCGCAGAGGCGGTAACCGGAAGGTGACGACCTCGAGACGGTAGTAGAGATCTTCGCGAAACGCGCCGCGCGCCGCGCGTGCCGGCAGATCGTCCGCCCCGACCGCCAGGAAGCGAACGTCGGCCTCGACCTCCTCGCCACCGAGCGGCGCGTACCGACCCTCCGACAGGAGGCGCAGGAGCTTGGGTTGGGCGGCGAGCGGAATCTCCTCGACGTGATCGAGCAACAGCGACCCGCCGACGGCGCCGGCCACCCGCCCGGGCCGCGAGTCGGCGGCACCGGTGAACGCCCCCGGCTCGTAGCCGAACAGCTCGCTCTCGAAGAGCGTGGTCGGGATGCCGGCGGCATCGACCTCGACCAGGGCTCGAGCGGCCCTGGGACTGGCGTCGTGGAGCGCCCGCGCGAGGCTCGAGCGCCCGGTCCCCGGCTCGCCGAGGATCAGTACCCCGGCTTCGCTCTCGGCGGCGCGGCGCGCACCGCGCAGGGTCTCGGCGAGCGACGGCGAAGTCTCGAGCAGCGCGTCGAGCGACATCGCCGGTCAGCCCCGCGCGCGCTCGGTCACGTCGGGGGCGTCAGCCCAGAGGCGCTCGAGGGCGTAGAACGAGCGCGTCTCCTGGTCGAAGACGTGGGCCACGAAGCTGCCGTAGTCGAGCAGGATCCAGGTGCCGTGCTTGTAGCCCTCGACGGCCAGGGGCCGGTGGCCGACCTCACGTAGGCTCTCGACGATCGCGTCGGCGATCGCCTGCACCTGACGATCGCTGGTGCCGCTACAGATCAGGAAGAACTCGGTGAAATCGCTGATCGCATCGAGATCGAGGACTCGCAGCTCCAGCGCCTTGCGATCGAGCGCCGCCGCCACCGCAACGCGAACCGTGGATAGATCCTGCGCTGGGAGGGTCTCGCTCGTCATGTATAGAGTGAGTACTTCCGTACGTACTGTAGCACCAGGGGTGGCATGACTTGCGCCGGGATCTCCTCGCCGCGGTGGATCCGCTGGCGCAGATCGGTCGACGAGACCTCGACCGCCGGGTTGGCCAGGAAATGCACCCGCTCACCCTCGGCCACGCGGGCGAGCTCCGGGCTGAGATCGCGACGCGTCCGTTCGATCTCCCAGCCGGGGCGAACCAGCACCACGATCCGAGCCATGGCGACGATGTCGCGCCAGCGCCCCCAGCTGTCGAGCGATGCGAACGAGTCGCCGCCGATCAGCACGTGGAGCTCGGCGTCTGGGTACTCGGCCTCGAAGTGCTCCACGGTATCGACCGTGAACGCGGCTCGGCCGGGTGTCAGCTCGAGCGCCGAGACCTGCAGATCGGGCTCGTCCAGCAGCGCCAGCTCGACCATCGAGTAGCGAGCGTGGGCGGGCGCGAACTGGCGCCCCGGCTTGTGCGGTGGGTCCGCCGTCGGCAGGTAGATCACCTGATCGAGCTCGAGGCGCTCACGGGCCTCGAGCACCGGCAGAACGTGGCCACGGTGCACCGGGTCGAAGGACCCGCCGAAGAGGCCGAGCTTCATGCCGCCTGTCCCTGTCGCACGCGGCTCTCCAGCAGCCGGATCAGCTCCTGGATGCCGGCACCGGTCACCGAGCTGATCTCGTGGTAGGTCAGGCCCCGCCGCTCGGCCGCCGCCCGCAGCTCGGCGTGGCGCTGCTCGTCCACCACGTCGAGCTTACTCCCGACGAGGATCCGATCTCGTTCGAGCAGGCCCCGATCGAAGCTCGCGAGCTCGCGCTCGACCGCCTCGAGGTCAGCGACGGCGTCCGCCTCGCCCGCCGACAGGTCGACCAGATGCAAGAGCACCCGACAGCGCTCGACGTGGCGCAGGAACTGGGTCCCCAGCCCGGCGCCCTCGGCGGCTCCGGCGATCAGCCCAGGAACGTCGGCGATCACGAACGGCTCGCTCTCCGGTCCTCTGGCCACGACCCCTAGCTGCGGTACGAGGGTGGTGAACGGGTAGTCGGCGATTTTCGGCTTGGCGGCCGAGACGACGCTGATCAGCGTCGACTTGCCGGCGTTCGGCAGGCCGACGACGCCGACGTCGGCGAGCAGCTTGAGCTGGAGCTCGAGGAGCTTCTCTTCGCCGGCCTCACCCGGCTGGGCGTGCCGCGGCGCCTGGCGGGTCGCGGTGGCGAAGCGGGCGTTGCCGCGGCCACCGCGGCCGCCGGCGGCGACCCGCAGGCGCTGGCCGTGGTTCAGGATCTCTCCAAGCAGCTCGCGCGACTCGCGGTCGAAGACTTCGGTGCCGAGCGGCACCGCGATCTCGAGATCCTCGCCCGAGCGGCCGGTCTTGTTCGAGCCTTCGCCGTGACGCCCGCGCTCGGCCGGATAGAGCCGTCGATTGCGGAGATGGTAGAGGGTGTTGAGCCCCTCGTTCCCGACCAGGAAGACCGAGCCTCCCTGGCCACCGTCGCCGCCCGCCGGGCCGCCCTTGGGGACGAACTTCTCGCGCCTGAAGGCAACGCAGCCGTTCCCGCCACGCCCGCCCTGAACGTGGAGCACCGCCTCGTCGATGAAGATCAAGGGGACTCTGCTAGTCGCTCGGCAGGATGTTGACGTACGTCCCGCGGCGACCGCGATTCTGGAACTGGACGACGCCGTCCGCCTTGGCGAACAGGGTGTCGTCTCGACCCCGCCCGACGTTGAGCCCGGGAAAGAACTTCGTGCCGCGCTGGCGGACGATGATCGTGCCGCCGGTCACCGGCTGGCCGCCGAACCTCTTGACGCCGAGATACTGGGGATTGGAGTCGCGGCCGTTGCGACTGGAACCCTGACCTTTTTTGTGAGCCATTGCTGATACCTCTTGCCTGTTGCGCTCGGCGCTCTATCCCTGGATCTTGTCGATCCGGACCCGCTGCAGGTCCTGTCGATGACCGTTGTGACGTCGGTAGCCCTTGCGGCGCTTCATCTTGAAGACCACGACCTTCGGGCCGCGGACCTGATCGACCTTGACGCCGGTGACCTTGGCGCCGGAAACGGTCGGCGAACCGACCCTGACGCCCTTGTCGGAAGAGACCATCAGGACCTTGTCGAACTGGATCTTCCCGCCCTTGGCGCCGCCCTTGCCGGCCTCCGGCAGGAGCTCGATATCGATCACGTCACCGGGCTCTACCCGGTACTGTTTTCCACCTGTTTCGATGACTGCGTACACTGGACAAACTCCTCCATTTCGCGCCGCGGCGCGACCAAAGAAAGTAGCACGAAACGAGCGAAAGGGTCAATCGTTCCATGGCCCAGTCCCCCTGCTAGTCTCCGGCCGTGATCCTCAAGCTCTTCGCGGTCGGTACCGCCACGGTGATGCGCGCCCTGGGGGCGCGCCGGACGACCGAGACCGCGCCCGGGCTGCGCCTGGTAGTCAACGAGCTCGGGCCCCCGGACGGCGAGCCGTGGGTCCTCCTCCACGGGATGGGCTCGACCTCGATCAGCTGGGCCCTGGTGGCGCGCCGCCTGAGGAGCAACTGCCGGTTGCTGGTGCCGGAGCTGTCGATGCTCGGCGGAACCGACTGGAGCCGCGACGGATTGAACATCCGGGACGGGGTCGAGGCGGTTGCCCGAATGATGCGCTCGCGGCTCGGCGAGCGTCCGGCGACGGTCGCCGGCATCAGCCTCGGGGGATGGATAGCAACCCGACTGGCACTCGCCCGGCCGGAGCTGGTCAGCCGGCTACTGCTGGTCAACTGCGCCGGCTATCGTGATCAGGACTGGGAGCGGATCGAGCGGCTGGTCCGGATCGATGACCTCGAAGGAGTCGCACAGCTACAGAAGGCGCTGTTCCATCGCACCCCCTTCCCGCTCAACCTGGCCCGGCGCGGTCTGCTCGCCGCCTATCGCTCGCCCTCGGTCCGCCAGGTGATCGACAGCATTCGAGTCGAGGACAGCTTCGACGCCGACGACCTGCGCCGCCTCGAGCTGCCGGTCGGCCTGATCTGGGCCGACGGTGACGGCATGTTCGAGCCCCAGGTCGCGCGAGCCATGCGCGACGCGCTGCCCGAGGGTCGACTCGAGATCGTACCCGAGTGCGGCCATGGCATCCAGTGGGAACGACCGCGCGCACTGGTCGAAGCGACCCTCCGCTTCCGGAGCGAGACCGCGCTCTAGCGCTAAGCCTGGCGCGGGCGCCTGACCGCCGCCGAGTGCGGCCGATTTCACACGCGCGCATCGGGAGCGTCCCTATACTGGGCTCGATGAGCGAGCCCGAGTTCCTGATCTGCGTCGAATGTGAGTCGCCGACCTACGTCTTCGAGTGGAAGGAAGGCAAGGTCGCCGAGGCGATCTGCGAGGTGTGCGGCAACGACGACGTCGATACCTTCCTGAGCCAGCAGGAGTACGAGGAGCTGGTGGAAGCTCCGGCCTAGAAACGCGGTGACAGGGACCTCATTTCGCGACCGGCCGGGGCTTGCGGCGCGGCGGAATGAGTATTGTGTCCCCGCTTTCTTGGGATGACTCGCGCCCGATCGGCTGAGGCGCCACTTCGCTCACGCGCGGCAGCGTCAGCCGCACCCGGGTGCCGACGCCGATCGTGCTCTCGACCTCGACGCTGCCGCCGTGATCGGCGGCGATGCGCCGGACCACTGCGAGCCCGAGGCCGGTGCCGCCTTTGCGGGTCGAGTAGAACAGGTCGAAGATCCTGCGCGACTCCTCCTCGGGAATGCCGACGCCATTGTCCTCGACCTCGAGGTGGACTGCTCCTTCCGACGCGCGGGCGGTAAACGTGATCCGCGGCGGGCGATCGCTCTCTTCGGTGGCGGCCAGCGCGTTCTGGGCCAGGTTCAGCAGCAGTTGGGTCAGCTGCGCTTGATCGACCCGCACCAGCCCGCCGCCACTCAGGTCCTCGACCACGATCCGGGCGCCGTGGGTCTCGAACTCGGCGGCCAGAAGATCGCCGCAGCGCCGGAGCAGGTCGACGGCCGGAAGCTCTTCCATCTCGAGCGGCCGCGGCTTGGCGTACGACAGGAAGTCGGTCACTAGCCGCTCGAGTCGATGGATCTCTTGCTGGGTGACCTCGAACAATCGGCTTCGCGACTGACCGAAGGTCGGACCGGCTGCCTCCTCCTCGAGCATCTGCATGTTCAGGTTGAGCGAGTTGAGCGGGTTGCGGATCTCGTGCGCCAGTCCCGAGGCCAGCGTGCCGATGTAGGCCATCCGCTCGGCTTCGGCGGCCTGCTCCTCGAGCTTCCGGCCGCGCCGCCAGAGCCACCAGATGGTCAAGTACGCCAGCAGCAGAACGACCAGCGTGACCGCGCCGAGGACCGAGGTCTGGCGAACCAGCTCACCGCGCAGAACCTCGACCCGCTCCTGGAGCTGGACCTGGCTGATGCCGATGTGGAGCATGCCCAGATCGCCGATCGGAATCTCCATGTCGTAGTTGACCGTCTCCGAGCGCTCGGTCGTCTGGGTCTCGATCTGGAGCGGTACCTCCTGGGCTTCGATGCCGGCGCCGTCGATCGCCGCCTGCGGGGGATCGAAGCGCTCGCCCTGGGCGCGGAAGACCAGGTGACCTTCCAGGTTGCGGATCTCGACGGTCTGGATGATCTCGCGCCTCTGGAGGATGGTGTCGATATAGGTCTGCTTCTCACGCTCCACCGCGATCAGCGTGTAGAGATCCTGGCCGTCCTCGGCAGCGGTGCCGGCCAGCTGCTCGGCCACCTCCTCCGCCTCGCGGCGGGTCTCGAGCAGGACCCGCTCGACCTCCCGCTTGGAGAGCGAGCGGAAGATCAGCCACCCCAGGAGACCCAGGTCGACCAGAACGAAAACGCCCAGGACGATCGAGGCCACCAGGAGGCGGCGAGAACCGGAAAAGCGCGCGGAGCCGCCCTCGGGCATCTATCGAGGATAGCATTCGGCCGATTCGTGATTCCGTGATGACTGCGTATCTACTGCGGCGCCTGGCAGCGTCCGCCGTACTGATCTTCCTGGTCTTGACGCTGACCTTCTTCGTCATCCAGGTGGCGCCCGGGGGGCCGGGAGCGGTCTACCTCGATCCGCGGGTGCCGGCCGAGTACGCCGACGAGCTGAACGCGCTCTACGGTCTCGATCGGCCGTTGCCGGAGCGCTACGTAGCCTGGCTACGAGCGGTCGTTCTGCACTGGAACTGGGGCATCTCGCCGTCGACGAAACGGCCCGTCAGCGAGCTCCTGGCGCTCTACGGACCGCCGACTCTGTTGCTGAGCCTGGCGGCGCTCCTGGTCCAGTTCACCTTCGGGCTCTTGCTCGGCGTCACCGCGGCGCGTCACGCGGAGCGGCTGCAGGACCACGTCATTCGGTTCCTGTCGGTCCTGCTCTACGCCCTCCCCGCATTCTGGCTCGGACTGATGGCGATCCTGCTCCTGAGCCATACGCTGCCGCTCTTCCCCCCGGGCCACACCCAGAGCCTCGACGGCGATAGCCTCGGGCTGATCGGCCGGACGCTCGACCGGCTCCACCACCTGGCGCTGCCAGCGCTGGTCCTCGGTCTGGCGACTCTCGGCAGCGTGGTGCGGCTGCTGCGCGGCAGCCTGGTCGAGGTGCTGCAGCAAGACTACGTACGGACCGCGCGAGCCAAGGGGGTCTCGGAGCGGACCGTGCTCTGGGTGCACGGCCTGCGCAACGCCGTCGCACCGCTGACTCAACTGCTCGGGCTATCGCTGCCATACCTGGTGGGCGGCGCACTGGTCGTCGAGCGCGTCTTCTCTTGGCCCGGGATGGGCAGGCTGACGTGGGAGGCGATCGGCACGCGCGACTATCCGGTGTTGATGGCCGCTACCGCGCTGTCGGCGCTCTTCGTCATCCTGGGCAGTCTGTTGGCCGATCTGCTCCTGGCCGCCGCCGACCCGCGCGTGCGCCGATCGGAGGCCGGGTGAAGGGCGATCGACGGCTGACGCTCTGGGGCGGCGCCCTGCTCGCCCTGCTGATCCTGCTCGCGGCGGGCGCCGGGCGGCTGTCGCCCGCCGACCCGATCGAGCCGAGCGACCCGGTCGCCGGTCGGTTCCTGACGCCGGGAAGCAGCAGGACGGAGATCCGCCTGGGCGACGGCTCGACCCTGCTGGCCGAGAGCGCACGCGTGGTCGACGACGGCCTCGAGATCGAGCGGCTCGGCGAGCGCCGGCTGGTACCGCTCGCCGACCTGGCGACTGCCGATCCGGCCGGCGCTCTCAGAGCGCGATCCTTCCCGCTCGGTACCGACCGCTTCGGCCGCGACGTCCTGAGTCGCCTGCTCTACGGAGCACGTAGCTCGCTCTGGATCGGGCTGGTCGCAGCCGCCCTGGCACTCTTTCTCGGCGTTCTGGTGGGCGGCGTGGCGGCGACAGCCGGGCGAGGCATCGACAGTCTCCTGATGAGACTCACCGACGCCCTGATGGCGTTCCCGCATCTGTTCATCGCGATCGCGCTGGCTGCCATGTTCGACGTCAGCTTCACGGTGCTCATCCTGATTCTCGGTGGCACGGGGTGGATGGGAACCGCGCGGCTGATCCGGGCGGAGATCCTCGGCCTCAAGCAGCGCGACTTCGTGCTCGCGGCCGATGCGGTCGGCGCCGCGCCGACGCGGATCTTCTTCCAGCATCTGCTGCCCAACGCCCTGACGCCGGTGATCGCCTACACGGCCCTACGGGTGGGCGACATCATCCTGGTCGAGGCCAGCCTCTCGTTCCTCGGCCTGGGCGTGCCGACACCGAGTCCGACCTGGGGCAACATGATCGCCCAGGGGAGCGACGCCCTGACCACGGCCTGGTGGGTCGCCACCTTCCCGGGGGTGGCGATCGCGCTCACCGTGATCTCCTTCCACCTCCTCGGAGACGGCTTGCGTGCTCAGCTCGACCCGCGCTCCCGGTAGGCTGGGTCGACGCCGATGCTGACCCGCGACTTCGACTTCGAGCTGCCGCCGGACCGGATCGCCGAGCGACCGGCACCGCGGGGCGAGAGCCGGCTCTTTTGCCCGTACCGCTCGGGGGCCGAGCGGCATTGCGGCATCGCCGACCTGCCGCGGCTACTGCGTCCGGGCGACCTCCTGGTCGTCAACGACACGCGGGTCCTGCTGGCGCGCGTCTACGGCGAGCGGGCCGGCACCGGAGGCCGGATCGAACTGCTGCTCGCCGAGCAGACCTCCGAGCGGGAGTGGCTCTGTCTGGCGCGGCCCGGGAGGCGCGCGCGGCCCGAAACGACGATCGAGCTCGGCGACGGACTGACGGCCACGGTGCTCGGACGCGCCGACGGCGGGCTCTTCCGGCTCCGGTTCTCGGACCACGTCGAGCCCCATCTCGAGGCGATCGGGCACGTGCCGCTCCCCCCGTACATCAAACGGCCGGACGAGCCCGGCGACCGGACCAACTATCAGACGGTCTACGCCCGGGAGCCCGGTTCCATCGCCGCACCGACCGCCGGGCTCCATTTCACCGAGGAGATCCTCGGCCGGCTCGAAGAGCTCGGTGTACGGACGGCGAGCGTGACCCTACGGGTGGGCATCGGTACCTTCAAGCCGGTCACCGCGGAGCTGGTGCACGAGCACGTGATGGACCGCGAGAGCTACGAGATCCCGGCCGCGACCGTTTCGGCGATCGAGGCGACGAGGGCCGCAAGCGGACGGGTCGTAGCGGTCGGGACCACCGTGGTCCGCACGCTCGAAGCCGCGGCCCTCGAAGCCGGGGCCACACCCGCCGCGGGCGCCGGCTCGACCGACCTCTTCATTCGACCCGGCTTCGAGTTCCGGGTGGTGGATCTCCTGCTGACCAACTTCCACCTGCCCCGCTCGAGCCTGTTGATCCTGGTCAGTGCCTTCGCCGGTCGGAAGCTGATTCTCGACGCCTATCGCGAAGCGATCGCCGAAGGCTACCGCTTCTATTCCTACGGCGACGCGATGCTCCTCGAACCGTAATTCGGGGACAGGTTATCTATTTCGGACGGGATTGCGGGCTGACCAACTCCTTGGCAAGGCTCGTAAGCTCGTCCGAAATAGATAACCTGTCCCCGAATTACGGTCGTCCTATTCGCGGGGCTCGGCCATCCGCCGGAAGCTGACCGGCACCATGAAGAAGACGACGTAGATGCCGAGGGCGTAGACCGGCGCCAACGGCACCCGCGCCTGACTCTGCACCGAGGTCAAGCCGTGGGTCAGGAAGAGCAGTCCGGGGGGTCCCAGCAGGTAGACCAGGAGCGCCCGAAGTCGCGCCTTGCGTGGCGTCCTGGCGGTCCTCTGCACGTAGACGTTGCCGCTCAGCCAGCCACCGAAGACCGCCAGCCCGTACAGGTGATAGAGGCTTACCGGGAGCGGGCTGTCCAGGGAGCGGCCAACCGCCAGGACGAAGATGGCCAGCAGCCAAGCGAGTGTGAAGATTCCGAAGAGAACCGGCTCGAGACGCATTCGCGGGACTGCGGCTATGAGCTCTCCCCTTCGACGAACGCCTGGTACTCGGCGGCCGTCATCAGCCCCTCGGTCGGAGCGTCCCCGGCCACCTTCATCTTCACCAGCCAAGCACCGCCGTGGGGATCCCCGTTGACCAGCTCGGGCTCGGTCTCCAGCGCTCCGTTGACCTCGACGATCTCGCCCGCGACCGGAGTGAACACCTCGGCGACCGCCTTGACCGACTCGATCGTGCCGATCTCCTCGTTCGCGTCATAGCTCTGGCCCACTTCCGGCAGCTCGACGAAGACGACCTCGCCGAGCTCCTCCTGGGCGTAGTGGGTGATGCCCACGGTGCAGACGTCACCTTCCACCTGGATCCACTCGTGATCTTTCGAGTACTGCCTATCGGTCGGATACATCTCTCTCCTCTTCGTCGTCCTTGACTGGAATCCTACTCGCCCCGGCGGTAGAACGGCATCTCGACGACGCGCGCCGCCAGCTGCCGTTTGCGTACCCTGATCTCGATCTCGGTACCGACCCCGGCCAGCGCCGGCGGCAGATAGGCCATGCCGATCGCCTTCTCGAGCGTCGGACTCCAGACGCCGCTGGTGACGGTGCCGACGACCTGATCGCCGGCGAGCACTTCGTGCCCTTCCCGAGCGATACCGCGCTCGACGACCTCGAAGCCGACCAGCTGCTTGTCGAGGCCCTGCTCCTTCTGGGCCGCGAGCACCTCGCGCCCGATGAAGTCGCCCTTCTTGAGCTTGACCACCCAGCCGAGGCCGGCCTCGAGCGGCGTCGTCTGGTCGTCGAGCTCGTGGCCGTAGAGCGCCATCGAGGCCTCCAGCCGCAGGGTGTCGCGCGCGCCCAGGCCGGCCGGCACCAGCCCCTCGGTCGCGCCGGCGGCGAGCAGTGCCTCCCAGATCGCCTCTGCCTGCTCGGCCGCGACGTAGAGCTCGAAGCCGTCCTCGCCGGTATAGCCGGTGCGCGAGATCAGGGCGGACGCCCCCAGAAGCTCGCCCTCGAGAAAGCCGTAGTAGCGGAGGTCGGCGATCGGATCCGCGGTCAGCTCGGCGACCACCGACTCGGCCCGCGGTCCCTGGACCGCGAGCAGGGCGTAGTCGTCCGAGCGGTCTTCGACGTGGACGGTCTCGCCGGCGCGCTCCTCGAGCGTCGCCAGATCCCGCGCGCGGTTGGCGGCGTTGACGACCAGCAGGAACTCGCTCTCGGTCCGCCGGTAGATCAGCAGATCATCGACGTAGGTACCGCGCTCGGTCATCAGACCGCTGTAGTGCGCGCGACCCTTCTTGAGACGCACGACGTTGTTCGGAGTGTTCCGCTGCAGGAACTCCTCGGCACCCGGACCGTAGACCCGGAACTCGCCCATGTGCGAGACGTCAAAGACGCCGACGCGCTCGCGCACCGCACGGTGCTCCTCGATCACGCCGGTGTATTGCACCGGCAGCTCCCAGCCGGCGAAGTCGACCATGCGGGCCCCGGCGCGCAGGTGACACTCGTACAGCGGTGTACGGCGCAAGGCACTCTCTTCAGAGCTCAGAGTCACGCCTCCCAGGTGGTTCGAACAACGCCAGAACTTCGAGAACGCCGACTCTATACCAACCGGGACGGCTCCTCGACCTGCGACCTAAGTCTCTGCTCGACAATGACTTACGAAGCCGGAGGCGGGGCGACTGTGGAAAAGCGGCGGGCACGCTCGGACGGGTCGCGCGCGCCGCCCGCCGGCCCTGCCAGTAATTGCGACAAACAAGAGACTTACCCAGGCTGCACAAGAGCTTGTTCAATCCGTGCCGCTGCCGGTACCAGCGGCTCGAAACCGTCGTCTCCCGCACCTTTTCCGCAGACTTTTCCACACCTGCTGTGGAGAAGCCACGTGCTAAGCTCCGCCGTCGAAATGTCGAGGCAGCGCATCCTCGTCGTCGAAGACGAGGCCGACATCGCCGAGATACTCGAGTACAACCTCGAGCGCGAAGGCTTCGAGGTGGAGACCCGGTCGCGGGGCGACGAAGCGCTCGAGGCCATTCGCAAGCGCCTCCCCAGCCTCGTGCTTCTCGACCTGATGTTGCCCGGCCTGGACGGTCTCGAGCTGACGCGCATCCTGAGACGCGACGCGCGCACCGAGAGCCTGCCGATCATCATGCTGACCGCCAAGGACGAGGAGGTCGACCGGGTGGTCGGGCTCGAGCTCGGAGCCGACGACTACCTCGCCAAGCCGTTCAGCCCGCGTGAAGTGGTGTTGCGGGTCAAGGCGGTTCTGAGGCGAGCGGAGAACAGCGGCCAGCAGGCTCGGGCCTACGAGCTGGGCGACCTGCAGCTCGATGTCCCCGGACATCGGCTTCTGGTCGACGGTACCGAGGTGCCGCTGACTGCGACGGAGTTCCGGTTGATGAAGGTGCTGATGGAGCGCACCGGAAGAGTCCAGACCCGAGCCCGTCTCCTGACCGACGTGTGGGGATACGCCGAGCACGTCGACAGCCGGACTGTCGACACGCACGTCCGGCGGCTGAGAAGCAAGCTGGGCGAGGAAGCCCAACGGATCGAGACCGTGATCGGCGTCGGCTACCGCCTGCGCGCGTGAGCCGATGCCCTGGCCGAAGCTGAGCTCCCGGTGGCCGCGCCGACGCGAGTTGGACGGACTGAAGGCCGGAGTGGCAGAGCTCGCCGAGCTGGTCGGCTCGGAGACCGACGGTGGACACGGGCGCCTCGAAACACGGGACTCGGGCTCGCTCGGCGACCAGGTGAAGGAGCTGGCGCGCGACATCGAAGCGCGCCTCGGGAATCTGACGGCCGAACGGGCGCACCTGCGCGCCGTCCTCGACAGCCTCTCCGAAGGTGTGCTGGTCGCGGACGCCCGAGGTCGCGCCGTGCTGGTCAATCCGCCCTGGCAACGATTGTTCGGTGTCTCTGGCGAGGCCGGGGGCACCACGGCGATCGAGTTGACGCAGCAGGCCGCCCTCGACCGGGCGGTCGCCGAGACCCTCGAGTCGGGGAAGGAGACCGAGATCGAGCTCGAGGTCAGCCTTGGACAGACGCGCACGGTGATCGTCACCAGTGCTCCGCTCACCGACGGCGCCGGCGTGGTGGTCCTGGCGCGCGATCTGACGCCGTTTCTCAGGGCCGGTGAGATCCGCCGCGACTTCGTGGCCAACGTTTCGCACGAGCTGAAGACGCCGCTCTCGGCGATCCGTGGCTTCGCCGAAACGCTCGCCGACGGGGCGCTCGAGGACCCGCAGGCAGCCGAACGCTTCACCCGACGGATCCTGAGGCAGTGCGAGCGGCTCGAGGCCCTGCTCTCCGATCTGCTGACCCTCTCCCGGCTCGAGCATCCGGCCGCCAGCAGTGGCTGGGCTCCAGTCGACATGCGCTCGATCGTCGAAGAAGCCGTCGAGCTGACCAGTGACGCCGCAGCTGACCGCGGCCTCGAGATCTCGGTCGATCTCGAGACCGTCCGCCACTTCGACGGCGACGCCGAGGCGCTGGCGCGCCTGTCGACCAACCTGCTGGAGAACGCGGTCAAGTACAACCGGCCGGAGGGCCGTGTCGAGGTGCGGCTGTTCGAGCGCGCCGAGGTGATGATCCTCGAGGTCACCGACACCGGGATAGGCATCCCTCCCGGAGCACTGGAGCGCCTCTTCGAACGGTTCTACCGGGTCGACAAGGGCCGATCGCGCGAAGAGGGTGGGACCGGCCTCGGTCTGGCGATCGTCAAGCACGCGGCGCAGCTGCATGGCGGCAAGGTCGAGGTCGAGAGCGAGCTCGGCCGGGGAAGTACGTTCCGAGCCCTTCTGCCCTCGGGCCGCCCGTCTGTCGCAACGCTGTAACACGTGCGTCGCAGCATCGTGCGAGACCCGCGCCTAGGCTTCGATCGGCAGCCTACCCTGCCAGGGGTCGAAACCGCCCCAACCGATGGTCAATACTCGCAACCGGGAGGAGCAATTGATGTCAAGACGTCGTCTGTCTGCGCTCGGCGTGGGCATACTCGTGGGTCTCGTGCTTCCTGGGGCGACCCTCGCCGAAGACAAGTACCCCACCGTCGATTTCGGTGGCCGGCTGCAGCTCGACTACACCTTCTTCGACAGCGACAAGTTCCAGTTCGACGACGGCGGCGAGGTGAGGCGAGGTCGCCTGTTCGCCAAGGGCAAGCTCGCGGAGCATTGGGACTACAAGGTGCAATACGACTTCGCGCCCGACGATCCCGAGCTCAAGGACGGCTACGTGCGATACAGCGGCCCCAGCAACGGTCGGTTCTGGTTCGGCAACTTCAAGCAGCCGGTTAGTCTGGAGCAACTCACCAGCTCCAAGTACACGACCTTCAACGAGCGCGCCTTCACCAGCGGTCTGGCCGAAGGTAGGCGTCTCGGGATCGGCTATCAGGGCTGGGGCGATAGCTACACCTGGATGGCGACCGCCTACGGCGACGAAGCCAACGGCCTCGTCGAAGGCAACGGAGCCGCCGGCCGCTTCGTCTACCAGCTGCAGCCGGCCGATGGCTCGGCGGTGCACCTGGGACTGAGCGCCTCCTGGAACGAGGACGCGGACGACACGATACGGCTGAGAGTCCGACCCGAGTCCCATCAGGACAGTCATCGCATCCTCGACACCGGAGCGATCGAAGATGTGAGCGACTTCATCCGCTACGGCCTCGAAGCCGCCTACGTCCGGGCTCGGTTCTCGGCTCAGGCCGAATACGCCACCCTCGAGGTGAGCCGCCGGGCCGCCGAGGATCTGTCATTCACGGGCTACTACGCCTACGTCAGCTTCTTCCTGACCGATGATCGGCGGCCGTACAAGGCCAAAGACGGGGCGTTCGGACGGGTCGAGCCGGCTTCCGGCAAGGGGGCCCTGGAGCTCGCTCTGCGCTTCAGCAGCCTCGACTTGACCGACAAGGACATACTCGGTGGCGAAGGTGAGGCGGTGACCCTGGGAATCAACTACTACGCCACCTCTCATCTGAGGTTCACGGCCAACTACGTGATCGCCGACACCGACGAGGTTGCCGGCGACGACGATCCGAGCGCCCTACAGATCCGTATGCAGATCGAGTTCTGACCGGACTCGGTAGCCGAGGACCAGATGACGACTCGCAAGCCCAGCATCCTGGTTCTGTGCACCGGCAACTCGGCGCGAAGTCAGATCGCGGCCGGCTATCTGGAGCGCCACGTCGGCGATCGCTTCGAGGTGCTGAGCGCCGGCAGCCGACCGGCCGACGAGATCCATCCGCTGGCGATCGAGGTCATGTGCGAGGAGGGGATCGAGCTCGCGGGTGAACCGACCGACTATCGCGACTACCTCGGAACCCTCGCCCCTGACTATCTGATCCTCGTCTGCGACGGCGCCGCCAAGGAGTGCCCGGCGGTCTGGCCGGGGGCGATCGAGCGGCTTCTGTGGCCGTTCGAGGATCCCGCCGCGGCTGAAGGCTCCGAGGAAGAGAGGCGGATCAAGTTCCGCCAGGTCCGCGATCAGATTCACGACCGGATTCGCGCCTGGGCCGCTGGCCTGCCTGGCCAGAACTGAGAGCGACGAGCTACCGCAGCGGCCGAGGAGGTATCCTGCCGGCCATCATGGTCCGCTTGGCTAGAGTCACGGTGCTGCTCGGCCTCGCTCTCGTGGCCGCCTGGGCTCTCGGCCTCCGCACACTCGAGGCCCAGGACGGCGCTTCGCCGGAGACCGAGCTCGAGATCCCGTTCTACGAATACGACCCGCCCTCCACCCTGCGGGTGCCGGAAACCCGCGTCATCCGCGCCCGATACCCGTTCATCGACGTCCACAACCACCAGTTCGCGATGGCCGACCAGGACCTCGCACCGGTGGTGGCCGAGATGGAAGAGCTCAACATGGCGGTGATGGTCAACCTGAGCGGCCGCGGCTTCCGCCGCGTGGAGATGCCTGACGGCAGTACCCGCTTCGCGCTCCAGGAGCCCGAGTACCTGCGACGGGCGGTCGAGAACGGACGGAGCGCGGCACCCGGCCGATTCGTCGTCTTCACCAACATCGACTTCCGCGGAATCGACGAGCCGGGGTGGGGGGAGCGCACCGCGGCGGCGGTCGAAGCGGACGTCGGCAACGGCGCGCAAGGCCTGAAGATCTACAAGAGCTTGGGCATGGACGCGGTGGACGCGGCCGGAGAGCGGATCCCGGTTGACGACCCGCGGATCGACCCGGTCTGGGCGAAGTGTGGCGAGCTGGGCATCCCGGTGCTGATCCACTCCGCCGATCCGGCGCAGTTCTGGCTGCCCAAGGACGGCCAGAACGAGCGCCTGTTCGAGCTGATCGAGCGGCCGGGAAGGATCCGCCCACCGGACAGCAACCCTCCGTGGGAGCAGATCATCGGCGAGCAGCACGACGTCTTCCGGCGCCATCCGGGGACAACCTTCATCAACGCGCATCTCGGCTGGATGGGCAACGACCTGGCGCGACTCGGCCAGCTGCTCGACGAGCTTCCCAACGTCTATACCGAGATCGGTGCGGTGCTGGCCGAGCTCGGCCGCCAGCCGCGCTTCGCACGCGCCTGGCTCGTCCGCTACCAGGACCGGGTCCTGTTCGGCAAGGACGCCTGGGCGCCGGAGGAGTACCGCGTCTACTTCCGCGCGCTCGAGACCGCCGACGACTATTTCGACTACTACCGGCGGCGGCACGCGTTCTGGAAGATCTACGGCCTCGATCTGCCGGACGAGGTCCTGCGGAAGATCTACTACGCCAACGCCCTGCGCATCATCCCCGGGATCGACAAGAGCCTGTTTCCCTAGGTGCAAGGCGAGCACGAGCTCCAGAACACCAACGGCGACATCGACGTCACCTTCCCGCCCAGCCTCTCGGCCGTCCGCAAGCTCAAGTAGCGGGAGCGCCGACGGTGATGAAGAGGCCGTCTGGGTCGAGATGCTCGCGCGCCGCGGCCTCCACCTGAGCTCGATCGACCGCTCGCAGCCGCTCGACCACCCACTCCGGCGAGTCGAGCGGCAGGTCGTAGTGGACCGAAGCGGCCATCAGGTCGGCCCACTGCCTGGCGGTCTCGCGTCGGAACGGCTCGCGCCCGAGCAGATAGGCGCGCGCCTCCTCCACTTCGGCCTCGCTGACGCCCTCGGCGATCAGGGTGGCGAGCTCCTCCCGAACACATTCGATCGCGCGGGTCACGCTGCCGACGGAGGTGCCGACATAGGCCACGAACCTGCCCGGATCGAGACCTGCACCGGCGGCGGCGTCGACGTGGGTCGCGTACGCCAGTCCTTCACGCTCCCGGACGCGGTAGGGGATGCGGCCACTCAAGCCGCCACCGGCGCCGAGAACGACCGACAGCAGCCGGAGCGCCGGGAGCGCCGGATCGGCCCGCGCCACGGTCGGCCGGCCGAGGAAAAGATGCGCCTGCTCTCCTGGAACGGGCCAGTCGCGGCGGGGCTCGGGTGCGTCCGGCGGTGGTGGCGAGGGGTGCTCGCCAAGCTCGCCCGTGAGCTCGGAGAACCGCTCGCGGACACGGCTTTCGGCAGCCGCGGGGTCGATCGGTCCGGCAACGGTGACGATCACCCCGCCGGCGAGAGCGCGCTCGTGAAACCGGCGGCAGGCGAGCCGGTCGAGCGAGGCGAGACTCGCCGGATCGCCCTGGGGTGGTCGGCCGGCCGGATGGGGAGAATAGAGCTGATCCATGAACGCCCAGCTGGTGCTCGCCTCGGGATGGTCGGCGAGCGAGGCGAGCTCGCCCTGCGCGTGACGGATCGCCCACGCGCAGCGCTCCTCGGGGAACGCCGGCGTCAGGACCATCTCCGCGGACCAGTCGATCGCCAGCTCCCAGTCGGCCGCCAGGGCGTCGATCGCTACACCGCTCAACTCCAGATCGCCGAAAGCGGCGAGCGCCATGCCGCGCCCCTCGGCGGCCGTGGCGATCTCGCGCCAGGACCGCTGGGCGGTCCCCTCGGTCAGCAGCCGTCCCGTGACCAGCGCCTGTCCAGGAGTCGATTCGATCCGGCTGCCGCCGCGCAGCCAGACCCGTACCGCCACCACCGGAGCGCCATCGACGTGACGGCCGCGTACCTCCAGGCGCTCCGAGCTCATTCCGGCAGCGACCATCCGGTGACCGAAGACTGGCGCGGACGGATCCAGCGCTCCGCCACCCTGGCGAGGTCGTCCGGGGTGGCGTCGAGCGCCCGAGCCAGGTGTCGCTCGGGGTAGTCGCGATCGAACAGGCAGACGGCCAGCCCGGCGGCCAACGCCTGCTGGTGGATCCGCTCGACCCCGAAGACCCAGTCGGCGACCAGAATCCGGCGGGCCCGGTCGAGCTCGTCAGTGCTCGGCGGCTCGCTGAGCAGGCGCGCCAGCTCGGCCTGCACCCGCTCTTCGACGACCGCGGGCTCGACCCCGGGGAGTAGCTCGGCGGCCACCACGGCCATCGACGGCTCAGTCGACTCGGTGATCTCGCAGGAGACGCCCACGCAGAGCTGATCGTCTTCGACCAGCTTGGCGGCCAGCCTGCTGGTCCTGGGGCCTCCGAGAGCGGTCAGGAGCAGGCGCAGCGGCGCATAGTCCGGATCGTCGGCGCCGGGCGAAGGGATCGCCAACAGTAGGCGAGCGACGTCGCCCTGACGTCGCTCGACCCGGTCCGCGCAGGTCGGACGAACGGGTTCCGGGAGCGCTCGTCGCGCCGGCGCACCCGGCTCCTTGTCGCCGAACCGCGCCTCGATCCGCGCCAACGCCTCGGCGCCCATCGCGCCGGCGACCACCAGTACCGCGTTGTCCGGCCGATAGTGCTCGCGGTGGAAGCTCCTGAGCTCCTCGGCATCGATCGCGCCGAGCGTCTTCCGCTTGCCGACGATCGGCCGGCCGTAGGGGTGATCGTCGAAGAACACCCGGTGGACCGCCTTGTCGAGCGCGTCCCACGGGTCGCTCTCGTACATCGCCAGCTCCTCTTCGATCACCTGCCGCTCGCGATCGACCTCTTCAGGGTCGAGGGTCAGATCGTCCATGCGCTCGGCCTCGATGTCGAGCGCTTCCAGCCAGTGCTCGCTGGAGAAGCTGAAGTAGTAGGCGGTCGAGTCGTGGCTGGTGAAGGCGTTGTTCGAGCCCCCCAGCTCGCGCGTCCGGCGATCGATCTCGCCGGCTGCGTACCGCCCGCTCCCCTTGAACATCATGTGCTCGAGGAAGTGCGCCAGCCCGTTGTGGCTCGGCAGCTCGTCGCGAGCGCCAGCCCGATACCAGAGCGCCGTGCTGATCAGCGGCGCCTGGTGGTTCTCGATCAGGCAGACGGTCAGCCCGTTGTCGAGCCGGGTCTCGCGCAGGGTGCCCGGCAGGGCGCAGAGCCCGCGCAGGCTCAGGGCTCCAGGCCTCCGGACCAGAGCGCTCGACGTGGATAGAGATGGCGGCTGCTGGCGACGAATCGCTCGCCATCGGGCCGCCAGCGGAGGGTGGTGATCTCGAGCCGGCGGTCGTCGACCTCGATCTGGAAGCAGGTGTTGACGCCGACCTCGGCGCCGCGCCCGCGGTCGGAGGTGGTCGTGCCGGCGCTGGCGATCAGCACCGGCGGCAGGGCCTCGGCGTAGAACTCGTCCGACCTGGCGACGTACGCCTGGTGGTGATGGCCGCTCAGGACGAGATCGACGCCGGCCGAGGCGAAGAGCTCGATCGCGGCATGGGCGTTTCTCGAGACGGTCTGCAGATCGAACCGCCGCGCGGGCACCAGATGGTGATGCGCCACCACGACCTTGTAGACCGAGTCCGGGGCCGACGCAAGCAGCTGCCGCACCTCCGCCAGGCGCCGCGGCCGGAACCGACCGCCGGTGAAGGTCAGTCCGTAGGCCGTGTTGACGCCGATCGCCAGCAGCGAATCGTCCAGATAGACCGGCTCGAGATCCTCGGCGAAATGCCGGCGATAGGCGCCGAACGGTGCCAGGAAGCGCTCCCAGAATCGGTAGAGCGGAACGTCGTGGTTGCCGGGCACCGCGAGCACCGGCACCTGAATGTGCTCGACCCATCGGCGCGCGGCCCGGAACTGGCGCGGCTTCGCCCGCTGGGTCAGATCGCCCGAGATGGCGACCAGACGCGGGCCGAGTCGCTCGATCAGCTCCAGCACGCCCTCGGCCTGCTGCTCGAGATGCGGCGGGCCGAAGTGGACGTCGGAGATGTGCAGGAGAGTGAGTTTCGTGTCGGTCAGAGGACCTTCTGGCCGAGGTAGTGATTGACGCCGTCCGTCACCTGGTTGGCGGCGAACTGGGAGAGCGCATCGACAATCTCGGGGCCCCGGCTCCGTCCGAGGAGGAAGCCGCCCAGCGCCGCCACCGCCAGCGCCGACTTGGGGTAACGGAGGACCAGGTCGGTCCAGTCGAGCTCGTCGGGCAGCAGCTCATCGACTACCTGGTCCGCCGAGCTGACCGCGCTCAATCTCGGCGCCCGCCGCGCATGATCGCGCCGAGGAAGAAGCCGACGGCGGCGGCGATCAGCACCGACTTGCCGGGGTTGTGGCGCACGTACTCGTTGACGTCCTGGGTCAGCTGATCGAGGTCCTTCGAGACCCGGTCGTAGCCCTGCCGGACGTTGTCCTTGGCCACCGAGTACTTCTCGCGGGCCACCCCGGAGGCGCGCTCGGCACCGTCACGGATCTGTGAGCCGGCCTTGCCGGCACCCTGTCGCATGCCCGAGGCGACCTCGGCGACCTTCTGACGCGCCGCTTCGAGCTTGTCGGCGGCGGCGGTTTTGGCGGCGGGCTTCGAGCTTTCGGTCGCTCCCTCGATCGGTGTTACTTCGTCGGTCATCTCTCTCTACTCCAGACTGAGCTTCAGGCGGTACTGAAAGGGTCCCTGTCCTGTTACCGAGCGCTCGTCGGCGAGCGACTCCAGAAGGACAATCTACCACAGCGCCGCTGATAGACTGCCCGCCTTTGGAACCACCGGCGAGAGAGCGCAACGCCTCCTCGCGTGCCAAATCGATCACGACTCAGGAGAGATCCGACTCATGGCCGAAGTGACTTTCTGCGGGGCCTGCGGCTCGGTCACCGGCAGCTCTACCCTCCTCCGCTGGGGAGACCGCCAGCTGCTGGTCGACTGTGGCCTGTATCAGGGAGACGACGAGCTCGAGCAACGCAACTGGCGGTCGTTCCGATTCGCGCCGCACGAGCTGGACGCGGTCGTGCTCACCCACGCGCACCTCGATCACACCGGCCTGCTGCCGCGCCTGCTCGCCGAGGGCTTCGAGGGACCGATCTACTGCACCCGCGCCAGCCGCGGCCTGGTCTCGCTCATCCTCCAGGACGCCGGGCACATCCAGGAGGAACAGGCACGCTACGCGCGCAAGAAGGGCTACAGCGGCCATGCCAACCCGCAACCGCTCTACACCGAGAAGGACGCCCGGCGCACCATCAAACGACTCCGAGCGGTCTCCTTCGACGACCGGCACGAGATCGCGCCCGGGATCGCCGTCCGCTACCGCCGTGCCGGCCATCTGCTCGGCGCCGGCTCGATCGAGGTCAGCGCCAAGGGGTCTGACGGAGAGCGGCGAACCTGGTGCTTCTCGGGCGACGTCGGCCGCTACGACGTACCGATTCTCAAGGACCCGGAGCCGCCGCTCGACGAGCCGAGCGCTCTGGTGCTCGAAGCGACCTACGGCGACCGCCTGCACGCCAATTCCGATCCGGAGAGTGAGTTCCGGGAGGCGATCCGGCGCGTTTTCGCGCGCGGCGGCAGCGTGATCATCCCCGCGTTCGCTCTCGGCCGGACGCAGGAGGTCCTCTACCACCTGTCCCACCTGGTGGAGCGCGACGAGCTCGACCCCGACGACGTCTTCCTCGACAGCCCGATGGCGATCAAGGCGACCGACCTCTACCAGCAAGCCAAGCAGGAGCACGACGAGGACCTGGCCGAAGACGTCAGGAATCATCTGAGTGCGCTCCAGGCGGACCGCTTCAGGCGTTGCCGAAAGTCGTCGGAGTCGAAGGCGCTCAACAACCGGAAGAGCCCCTGCGTGATCGTCGCTTCGAGCGGCATGGCCAACGGCGGGCGCGTCGTTCATCACCTCAAGCGGCGCCTCGGCGACGAGCGATCGGCGGTGATCTTCACCGGCTACCAGGCTTCCGGCACCCGCGGCCGGCAGCTGGTCAGCGGCGCGAAGCGGGTCCGGATCCACGGCGAATCGGTCTCGGTCCGGGCGGAGATCCTGTCGCTACGCGGTCTGTCGGCGCACGGCGATAGCGACGACCTGCTGCACTGGTGCGAGAGTCTGGCCGCGAGTCCGGAGCGTATCTTCCTGAATCACGGCGAGGACGACTCCCGCAAGGCGTTGGCGGTCCGCCTGCGCGAGGGTGGCTTCGCGCGGCCGCGGCTGCCCTTCACCGGCGACACCGAGCCCTGGTGAGCCGATGAGCCGCGGCGTCCACGGTACCCACAACGCGCTCGACGATCCGCGCAACGAAGAGATCGGGATCTACGTCAACGGCGATCTTCTGCCACGAGCCGAGGCGAAGATCTCGGTCTTCGACGGCGGCTACCTGATCGGCGACGGCGTCTGGGAAGCGGTGCGGCTTCACAATGGGGTGCTTGTCTTCCTCGACGAGCATCTCGACCGTCTCTGGATGGGCCTCAAGGCGATCGACCTCGACCCCGGAATGACCCGCGAGGAGCTGACCGACGCGATCTGGCGGACGCTGCGGGCCAACGACATGCACGACCACGTCCACGTCCGCTTCATGGTCACCCGGGGCGTCAAGAAGACCCCCTCGCAGGATCCCCGGCTGACGGTCGGCGGCGCGAGCCTGGTGATCATCGCCGAGCACAAGCGGGCGAGCCCGGAGACCCGGGCCGAAGGGATATCGCTGTTCACGTCGACGGTGCGGCGCGGCTCGCCCGACTACCTCGACCCGCGCCTCAATTGCCACAGCAAGCTGCACGAAGTGATCGCCCTCAACCAGGCGATCGCGGCCGGGGCCGACGAGGCGCTGATGCTCGACATCCACGGCTTCGTCTCGACCTGCAACGCGACCAACTTCTTCATGGTCAAGGGCGGCGCGGCGTGGACCTCGACCGGCCGCTACTGCATGAACGGCATCACCCGCGGCAAGGTGATCGAGACCGGCCGGACCGCGGGCATCCCGGTGCTGGAGAAGGACTTCTCGCTCACCGACGTCTACGACGCCGACGAGGCGTTCGTCACCGGTACCTTCGGCGCCCTGACCCCGGTCAAATCCGTCGACGGCCACCCGATCGGTGACGGCAAGGGGATGGGACCGATCACCCAGCGTCTCGAAGCGCTCTATCTGGAAGCGATCGCCCAGGCCGTCGCCGCCAAGGAGCGCTGACCAGCGGCTCGTCGGGGGCCGCTGTCACTCCAACTCTGCCCAGAAGTGGCGGGAGAGCGACTCTCGCGGACGCCGGGCACCGCTGCAGCGAAGTCTGCGAGGACGGCCGGCGCCTGCGAGAGTCGCTCCTCCCGCCACCGCCTCCCCACCGCTTTTCCACCGACGCTCCCTGGGCTACAATCCGCCCCTAGGCGGGGCAGTAGCTCAGCTGGGAGAGCACCACGTTCGCAACGTGGGGGTCGAGGGTTCAAGTCCCTTCTGCTCCACCAACCGTCTTGACTGATATCCCGATCCTCGTACAGCTGTTCCTCGCGTTCGCGCTCGGGGCCGGCCTGGCCTGGCTGGTCGCCTCCGCCCACCAGCAGCGCCGGCGGCTCGACGACGCCGAGCGGCTTTCGGCCGCCGAAGCCAAAGCGAAGCTCGAGCGCGAGATGCGCGAGACGCTCGAGCAGGAGCTCGAGGAGGCGCACGGATCGGTACGCGAGCTCGACCACCAGCTGGGGATCGCCCAGGAGCGGTTCGAGGGGTCGGCGCGCGCCCTCGAGCAGCAGCGAGAGTTCGTCGACTCGGCACGAAAACAGCTTGAAGACTCGTTCGGCGCGCTGGCCGCAGCGGCGCTCAAGGGGAACACCGAGCAGTTTCTGGCACTGGCGGAGCAGTCGATGTCCGCTGCGCGTGAACGTGCCAGCGCCGACCTCGACCAACGCCGCCAGGCGATCGAAGCGCTCCTCGCTCCCTTCCGCGAACGGCTCGACAGCCTCGACAGCAAGACAGTGGAGATCGAGAAGGCTCGCATCGACGCCTACTCGCGCATCGACCAGCAGGTCCAGCTGCTCGCCCAGGCGACTGCCGCCCTCGAGGAGAAGGCGACGTCGCTCGATACCGCGCTCCGCGGCTCGGACGTACGCGGCCGCTGGGGCGAGATCGCGCTGCGCAATATCGCCGAGCTCGCCGGCATGTCCGCTCACTGCGACTTCGAGGAGCAGGTGGTGCTTCCCGACGGCAGTAGGCCCGACATGGTGGTCCGCCTGCCTGGCAAGCGCAAGATCGTGGTCGACGCCAAGGCTCCGCTGACGGCCTTCCTCGAGGCGACCGAGGCGAGTACCGCGGCACAGCGGGAGGACGCGCTGGCGCGCCACGTCCGCGACCTGCGCGCCCACGTGCGAACACTCGCAGGCCGTGACTACGCCGCGGCGGCCGGCGCCTCGATCGACCTGGTCGTGATGTTCCTGCCCGGCGACTCGTTCCTCGGCGCGGCGTTCGCCAAGGAGCCCGACTTCCAGGTTCAGGCGCTACGCTCCAAGGTGCTGATCGCGACTCCCACGACCCTGGTGGCGCTGCTGCGCACGGTCGCGATCTACTGGCAGCAGAACGCCCTGGCCGAGAACGCCCAGAGCATCGCGACAGCGGCGCGTGACCTCTACGAGCGCGCCGCCAAGTTCGGAGCCGACTTCTCGGCCCTCGGACGGGGCCTGCGCAACGCCCTCGACGCCTACAACCGCGCCGTCGGCTCGTTCAACCACCGCCTGATGCCCATGGGCCGACGGCTCGAGGAGCTGAAGGTCGCCGAGCAGAGCCGTCGCGAGCTCGAGGCGCCCGAGATCATCGAAGAGCGGCCACGCGAGCCGGTCGGGTCGTAGGAGCGAAGGTGACCCGGGCGGCGTGGGTGGCTGGTGTCCGCCCGGGGGCATGAGCCGAGCGCCGTAGACGTTCTGGGAAGGGCACCGCGATCTGGCGCGGAGCCGACAGAGGCGCGCGGCGAACGGCTGCAGTCCGAGATCCGCGCGCCGTCCCCAGGGTGGACACCAGCCGCCCGCGCCGCCAGGGAGCTGGACCGCAGCGTGTGGATTCGAGGGGCTCAGTCTCCGTCCGTGATCATCGGCACGAAGCGCACTCCGCCCGCGAACTCGGTCTGAACGCCATCTTCCGTACGTGTGATGACCTGGAGGTCCTGGAAGTAGCGGCCGACGGGGACCACCATCCGGGCGCCGATCTTGAGCTGGTCGACCAGCGTCTGGGGAACCTCCACGGGCGCGGCAGTGACGATAATGGCGTCGAACGGCGCCTCCTCCACCCAGCCCGCGTAGCCGTCGCCGACCCGGTAGTGGATGTTGTCGTAGCCGAGCTCTTCGAGTGTGAGCCTCGCCGTCTCGGCCAGCTTGGCCCGGATCTCGATCGTGTAGACGTCCCTGGCGAGCAGTGACAGGACCGCCGCCTGGTAGCCCGAGCCGGTGCCGATCTCCAGCACTTTCTCGTCCCCGTCGAGCTCGAGCAGCTCGGTCATCAGGGCGACGATGTACGGCTGTGAGATGGTCTGACCGTCACCGATCGGCTGCGGCCCATCGGCGTAGGCATCCTCTCGATACGCCTCCGGCATGAACATGTGCCGGGGCACCTGTTTCATCGCCTCGACCACGCTGTGGCGCCTGACGCCCCGACGCTCGATCTGCTCTTCGACCATCCGCAGCCGTAGCTGCAGATAGGGATCGGTCTGCGCGGTGGTCTCGGTCGGCAACGCTGCCGACAACGATAGCAGGCAGACGGAATGCAGCACCCGCCTGGCCAGGCGGCTCATTGCGTACCCTCCCGCTCGTAGACCACCATGCCGTCGACCAGGGTCATGTCGACCGCGATCCGCGGTAGGCGGGCCGCCGGCGCCGCGACGATGTCGTCCGCGAAGACGACCAGGTCGGCACGCTTGCCGACCTCGAGCGAGCCGATCTCGTTCTCGAGGAAGAGCGAGTGTGCCGCGTCGAGGGTGAAGCCGCGCAGCGCCTCCTCGCGGGTGAGCAGCTCCTCCGGGTACCACCCCCCCTCCGGGCTGCCGTCGAGGTCCTGGCGCGTCACCGCACTGTAGAGGCCGAGGCGCGGATCCGCGGATTCGACCGGGAAGTCGCTCCCCAGGGCGAGTCGCCCACCGGCTTCCAGTACCTTGCGCCAGGCGTAGCCGCCGACGATCCGCTCGGGACCGACGCGATCCTCGGCCCACGGCATGTCCGAGGTCGCGTGGGTCGGCTGCATCGACGCGATCACCCCGAGACGCGCCATCCGCTCGATGTCGGCCAGGCGCATCACCTGCGCGTGCTCGACCCGGAACCGCGCTTCGGGGCGCGGCTCGCCGAAGCAGCTCTCGAAGGCGTCCAGGGTAACGAGGTTGCCACGGTCGCCGATAGCGTGCGTCGCCACCTGGAACCCGGACTCGAGCGCGCGCTCACAGATGCTCGACATCTCGGCGTTGCCGGTGATCAGCAGACCGACGTTGCCCGGATCGTCCGAGTAGGACTCGACGAGCGCCGCCCCGCGGCTGCCCAGGGCACCGTCAGAGTAGAGCTTGACCCCCCGTACCACGAGCCGCGCCTCCGGATCGAGCTCCGGCCCGCGGCCGAACCAGTCATCCAGAAGCTGGGGGTCGTTGCCGTTCAGGAAGAGCGCCGACCGTGTCGGCAGCCGATCGGCCGCTCTGAGCGCGCTGTAGGCGCCGTACTCGGTAGCGCTGATGCCCATCTCGGTGACCGTCGTCAGTCCGCGCTCGAGGCAGTGACGGGCACCGGTCAGGATCTGGCGCTCGAGCTCCGCCGGCGTCGCCGACGGGATCCCCCGCCCAACAGCCATCGCGGTGTCGACCAGGACGCCGGTCGGCTCGCCCGCCTCGTCGCGCTCGAACCGCCCGCCGACCGGATCGACGCTGGCCGAGCTGACGCCGAGGAGCTCCATCGCGCGCACGTTCAGGAGTGCCGCGTGACCGTCGATCCGCCCCATCCAGACCGGATGATCGGGTACCGCCTCGCTCAGTGCCCGGTGGTGCGGGAACGCCTGCTGAGGCCAATCGTTCTGGTCCCAGCCGCGGCCGAGGATCCACTGGCCGGCGGGAGCCCGTTCCGCCGCTGCCCGAACCCGCTCGATCACCTCGGCATACGAAGTCGTGCCGACCAGGTCGACCCGCTCGAGCGCCGCCCCCAGACCGATCAGGTGCGAGTGGGCGTCGATCAGACCCGGCGTCACCGTACGCCCGGCGAGATCTACGACGCGGGTGTCGGCGCCGATCATCGCTTCGACGCCGCCGTCGTCCCCGAGGTAGGCGATCCGGCCGCCCCGCACCGCGAGACTGCCCTCGACGCTCCCCGGAGTGGAGACCGGGTAGAAGCGGCCGTGACGGAGTACGAGGTCGGCCGAGTCCTCGGCAAGTGACGGCATGGCGGCGAACGCGAGCAGAATGATCAGTCTCTTTCTCATGGTTTCAGAATGCTCATTCTGACAAGGCGGAGCTGCAAAAGCCAAGCCACCCGGATTCGGCTCAGGGGAGCAGGAGGGTGAGCCCCGAGCGCGCGCTCGACGCGTCGAAGATCCAGAACCGCGTCGGCTCGCCAGGGTGCTCATAGAGCAGCCCGACGCCGGGTCCCGGGCCCGAGACCAGACCGCCGTACGCCACCAGCGCGAGCGGCACCGTAACCCGGTCCTGCGCTTCGATCGCGACGCGGGCCAGGTAGTCGCCGGTCACCGGGTCCCGGATCTCGACCTCGAGTGGCCCGGCGGACCTGACGCCGGCGGCTGCCAGAGCGGTCGTCGAGCCGTCGACGGCCCCGGGGACGGCGGCGAACGCTCCGGCGAGGAGATCGTCATCGAAGTCGACCGATCGCAAGAGCTCACCGTTCCCGGCGTCCAGAACCAGAGCTCGCACGTCGAAGGACGCGGCTTCGAGGACCAGAGCCGCCAGGTCCACCGCGGATGTGCCCCCCTCCAGCGCCAGGTCTCCCAGCTTCACGATGCCGAGCGGCAGCAGACCGGGGCCGAGCCGATGCTCGCGGAAGATCCCGCGATCCACGTCGAGTACCAGCACCAGAGTCTCACCGGTATCACGAGCCCTTCCCAGGATCGCCACCTCGGCGGTCGAGCCGGCCTCGACGCTCGGAATCGCGACCATCTCCGTCGGCACCAGTGAGGGGGCGAGCTGATGCTCACGCACGGACCTGCCGCTGGCGGCGTCGATGATCACGATGCTCGACCGGTGGGCGGCCGCCGCATCCAGCAGGAGCGCCAGCTCGGGCGCGGCGCCGCCGGCGAAGCTCTCCAGGGCGACGATCCCCCTTGCCTGCCACTCGCCGCCGATGTCGTGCTCGGCGATCAGCTCCCGGCTCGCAGCATCGAGCAGGACCACCTTGGTACCGGCGTCGAATCCAGCGGCGAGAGAGGCGATCTCGGGAGCGTCGGAGCCGCCGAAGCTCGGCATCGCGGTCAGCGCCGCCGAGCGGAATCCGACCGCTTCGACCTTGTGACCGCGCTCCCCATCCGGCCGTGGCTCGAAGAACGCGAGACCGACGCTCGTTTCGCCTTCTTTCAGGGTCGCTACCACCAGAGAGTCGCGGTCGCGGCTCACCGCGATCGCCTGGCGCGCCGGCACGACCGTGGTCTCGACGACGTCCTCGTCGTTGGCGCCGACCGGATCGGCGTGGTCGCCGACCACCACGACCTCGGACACCAGCTTCCCCTCGGCTCGCGAATCGATCCGGGCGCCGACCACGATCTGCGCGCTCGCGCCCCTCTCGAGGTCGCCGAGGTCGCATCGAACGAGGAGTCCGCGCAGCGGCTCACAACCCAGAGCGCTCGGCTCGACGCCGAGTAGCTGCGCTCCCCGTGGCAGCTCGTGCTGCAGTTCGACGGCAGTCGCCACCTCCGGTCCGTGGTTCGTCACCGAGATCTCGTAGATCTGCGCGGTGCCCGCAGCCAGCGATCCTCTCGCGGCTCTCAGCGTCACTGCCAGATCGGCTCCGCTCTCGCTCCCGCGCGCTCCGATCGCCGCGAGCCATCCAACCAGGACCAAGGCGAGCACGGCCGGGCGGAGCCGCGCGGGGGACGAGCGGACCATCTCGCGCCGAGAGTACCGGACCGACCATCTAGAATCCGGGGCATGCAGGTCGTCGCCACCTCCCTCCTGCTCACCGTGCTCGCCGGGCCTCTGGTGGCCGCCGAGCGGTCGTTCCACATGGGCTTCACCCCGTTCCCCTACGACTTCACGGACGCGGCCCAGATCGACACCTACGACAGGATCGCGAGTCACGCCGACCTGATCGCGCACCACTTGGACACCGGCGTGCCATGGCCGGAAGCAGCACGCAGGTCCGCGTATCCGAAGCTGGTCGAGGACGAGATCGCTCGCCGCGTGAGCCGCTCGCCGGCCGGTCATCGCGTCTACCTGGCGCTCACGCCGATCTCGACCCTGCGCGATGGCGTCGCCCTCTACTGGAGCGACGCCGGTCCGGTGACGCCGCCGCCACCCTGGAATCGGCGCGACTTCTCGAGCCCTCAGCTCCGCAAGGCATACCTCAACTACTGCCTCGACATGATCGACCGCTTCGAACCCGACTACATGGCCTACGGTGTCGAAGTCGACATCCTGGCCCAGAACGACCCGGAGGCGTTCGAGAAGTTCGTCCGCATGGCGAGGAAGGTCTATCGGAAGCTCAAGAGAAAGCACCCTGCGCTACCGATCTTCCTCACCTTCACTCTCGGGCAACCCTTCGACTGGGACCAACGCCGCGCGGTGATGGAGCGACTCCTCCCCTACAGCGACGTCCTGGCGATCAGCACCTATCCTTACCTGGCGGCCGGAGTGGACGGAGACCCGGCCAATATCCCGGCCGACTGGTTCCTACGCCTGGCCGAGGTCGCCGATGCCAAGCCGATCGCCATCGCCGAGACCGGCTACGCCGCCGAGACCCTGGTCTTCGAGACGCTCGACTGGACCGTTCCCGGCAAGGCGAGCTGGCAGAACCGCTTTCTGAAGTCGCTGCTCCGGGACTCGCAGAGCCTCGGCGCCGAGTTCGTGATCTGGTTCGTGGTGGTCGACTACGACCGTTCCTGGGAGATCATGGAGGCGGCGGGGGTCCCCGAGCTGTTCAAGGCGTGGCGCGACACCGGCCTCTTCGACGAACGCTTGCGACCCAGGAAAGCGCTCCGCACCTGGGACAAGTGGCTGCGCCGGGATCGCGTTCCGCATCCGGTTGGGCCTGACCTCTAGGTGGCTTCGAGCGAGGGAGTCTGGTGATCAGGACGGTCCACAAGATCTCTACCGTGTTGGTGTTGGGCATCGGCATCGTGCACACCGCGGCCACTCTCCTCTTTTACCCCGCACTCACGGAATCAGCGGTGTGGTTTGCCGGCGCAGGACTTGGCGGTATCTTCGTCGCGCTCCTCAACGTGGCTCTCTGGCCTCGAACTCCGCCGGCCTCGTCGTGGCGTCTGGCCGGTGTTGCCAATGTTCTTTTCCTGGCATGGCTCGTGCTCGGCGTTTCGGCTACGCCGGGCGGCGCGCAATTCGCGGTGGCCGGGGTCGGCGCGCTCATGGTGCTGAGCGCGTTCTGGTTGCACGCCTCGAGTAGATGAAGTGAAGTGAAAAGGACACCCCCGGGAGTCGCTGAACGCGACGGGTTACACGGCTTCGTCGCCTGCCCGCTGGTTGGCGTGACGTTCGAGAACCACCGGGTCGATCGGCTATCATCAAGCCGTGGCGAGAAAGATGCACTCGAAGGTCGTCTGGCCCGGATTCTCGAACCGGCCGCTGCCGCGGCACGTGGCCAAGATCGGTCGCAATGAGCCGTGTCCGTGCGGCAGCGGCAAGAAGTACAAGGACTGTCACCTGAGCGAGGGGACGGCCTATCTCAAGAAGCTCGCCCGCGAGCGGGACAAGGAGCACCTCCGGGAGGTCCGCGCCAACCTGAAGGCGCAGGGCGTGCCCTGGTACAAGCGGATCTTCCTGCGCCTGTAATCCCGCACCATGCGCGTCTTCTTCACCAACCTGGGCTGCAAGCTCAACCAGGCCGAGCTGGAGGCTCTCGCCCGCCGCTTCGTGGCGGCGGGACACACGATCTCGCCCTCGCTGAGTGACGCGGACCTGCACGTGGTCAACAGCTGCACGGTGACGCACATGGCGGCGCGAGATTCCCGCAAGGTCGCCCGCCGCGGCAGGCGACTCAACCCGGCGCTCAAGACCGTGCTGACCGGCTGCTACGTCGCCAGCGAGCCCACCGAGGCGGCTCGACTTGCCGGGGTCGACCTGATCGTCGCCAACCACGAGAAGGAGCGGCTGTTGGAGCACGTTCACCGCGCCTTCCCGGAGACCAGGCGTTTCGGCAGCAGCAGCAGCCAGATCGAGGTTCCCTATGTCCCGCTCGAGTTCGGCAACTCGCGCGCGCTGGTCAAGATCGAGGACGGCTGCAACATGCGCTGCTCGTTCTGCATCATCCCGTCGACCCGGGGCGCACAGCGGAGTCGGAGCGCCGACGAGGTGGTGGCCGAAGTACGCGCTCTCGACCGGGGCGGCTTCCAGGAGGTCGTGATCACCGGCGTCCAGATCTCCGCCTACCGTTCGGGGGAGACCCGCCTCGCCGACCTGGTCGAACGGCTGCTGGCCGAGACCGAAGTACCGCGCCTGCGGTTGACGTCGATCGCGCCGTGGCAGTTCGACCGCCGTCTGCTCGACCACTTCGCGTCCGAGCGCCTCTGCCGCCACGTGCACCTGTCGCTCCAGAGCGGCTGTACCGAGACGCTGGCACGGATGCGCCGGCCCTACTCGGCCAGGGACTTCGCCCACCTGACTGCCGAGATCCGCGCGGCGGTGCCGGGGGTCGCGATCACCACCGACGTGATCGTCGGCTTCCCGGGCGAGAGTGAGCGGGAGTTCGAGCGTAGCGTGCGGTTCGCCGAGGAGATGCGGTTCGCGCGGATCCACGCCTTCCCGTACTCCGAGCGACCCGGGACCGAGGCGGCCACGCTGCCGGACCAGATCCCACATCCGGTCAAGCGCGAGCGGATGGAGCGGATGCTCGCGGTCGCAGAGCGGAGCCAGTCCGATTTCTGGACCAGCCAGCGCGGCGAGCGGGTGCAGGTGCTCTGGGAACAGGCTCGGAACCAGCGCTGGCTGGGGACGACCGACAACTACATCCGGGTCGTCCGCCCGGGCCGCGTCGCTTCCCGACTCCAGGAGGTCTGCGTCGGGGAGATCGTCGACGGCGGGGTGCTGGCCGAGGAGATCGCGGCTTGAGCGCCGCGCGCCGGCGCTCTCGGGGACGCAGGCGCCGCGGCCGTGGCGGCCAGTCGCCGCCGGGCGAGCAGCGGCCGCCCGAGAAGGGACGAGCGCAGGCCGGGGAGCAGCGCAAGGGCGCTCCCAGCGGACGGCGACGAGCCGGAAAGGGGCGCAAGAAGGGGGACGGTCGGCGGCGCAAGCCGGCAGCGGACATCAAGCCGGAGCTCCTTCCGATCGACGAGATCGGCGATCGGTTGGAGGCGGTGCTCGCGAGCTCGCCGGCGGACGAGACCGAGCTCGTCTGGCTCGAGGTGGTGCGCGGCGTTGCGACCCGTACCGGCAGCCGGACCGACGTGCGACTGGTACCCGAGCGGACCGTCCTGGTGCGGGTGCTCGACCTCGGGCGAGTCGGGAGCTATCGCACCGGCGGCGCCGAGCACGGTGATCTGACCAACGCGGTCCGGCTGGCGATGGCCCAGTCGCGGGTGCGCGAGCCGCTTTCGGGGCTGCCTCACCTCCCGGCCGGGAACGATCCGATCGAGAGTGCCAACGGCCTGCACGACGCGCGCATCGCGGCGCTCGGATCGCAGGCTGCACGGGATCTGCTCGAGCAGCTGCAGGCCAAGCGCGAGACCGTCTCGCTCGAATGGGCGGAGTCGCGCGTCGTGGTCTACAACAGCCGCGGTGTCCGGCGCCAGGTGTCGGCGACCGGGGTCGGCTTCGAGGCCCGGTGCGGCCAGCACCCCGGTTCCGGTCGAGCGGCAAACGCCTCGCGGCGGTTGGAGAGCCTGCACCCGGACGGCGTCCTCGAGCGAGCACGTGCTCGCAACGCCCATGGCGACATGGCCGGTCCACCCAGCGAGAGCGTGCCGGTGGTCCTCGCCCCCGAGGCGGTCATCTCGCTGATCGAGATGCTCAATCAGGAGTCGTTCTCGGCCAAGGCCTACTACGACGGCACCAGCTTCCTGCGCGAGCACCTCGGCGTGCAGGTGTTCGACCGGTCGCTGACCCTGGTCGACGACGCCACCGATCCGAGCGGTATCCCGTTCCCGTTCGATCTCGAGGGGACGGCGAAGAGACGCGTGCCGCTGATCCTCGACGGCGCGCCCAAGACGCCGGCGCTCGACCAGCGCCAGGCCGCTGTGCTCGGCCTGCCACCCACCGCGCACGCGATCGGCGGCAACGACGCGCGCGCCCAGAACGTTTTCCTGGTGCCGGGCGAGGCCGGTGAAGCCGAGCTCCTGCGAGCCGCCGAGGGAGGGCTCTGGATCGGTTGGCTCGATCACCTGGAGTGCCGAGAGCCGAACCGCGTCCATTTCGGTGCGCGGGCCCGCGGCGTGCGGCGGATCGAAGGCGGCGAGCTGGGGCCGCCGCTGCCCGATCTCTTCTGGGAGGACAGTCTGCTCCGGGCGTTCTCGGGCATCCTCGAGATCGGCAGCGAAACCGCCACCCGGTTGACCCGCGACGGCTATCTGGGCGGTTTCACCGCCCCGGCCGTGGCGCTCGCCGGCATCGAAGGCCTGCGCGTCCGGTAGTCGACGACCGCTCGGGCTCGCGAGCCCAAGCGAAATAGTCGACCTGTAATTCGGGGACAGGTTGAGTATTACGGTCCGAATTGGGGCTCGCCTGCTCTGCTCAGGCAGAACTAGCCCTCTATCGACGTCCTGTCGATACGGAGGTAAGAGTGGTGCGCTTTGCACGGGTGGTTGTGCCTGGCTGCCCGCATCACATTACGCATCGCGGTAACCGAGGCGAACCGATCTTTCTCGGTCCTGGCGAACCCGAGCAGTACCGCGCCGGCCGAAATAGTCAACCTGTCCCCGAATTTCGGATCAGGTCTTGCGCAGCAGGACCAGGGTCTGGTCGTCCCCCTGCGGTAGACCGGCGGCGAAGTCGGTGACCGCGTGGTCGACCGCGGCGACGACCTTGTCGAGGGGATCGATCGCCAACTCCCGCAAGAGATCCTTCAACCTCTTGTCGCCGAACTCCTCCTCATCCGGCGCCTGGCACTCGGTGATGCCGTCGCTGTAGAAGCAGAGCAGGTCACCCGGCTCCATCGCCAGCGACCGCGCCTCGTACTCACCGCCCTGGAATAGCCCCAGCGGCATGCCCCCGGTCGGAAGCTCCTCGACGCCCCCGGAGCCGCGAATCAGAAGCCCGGGGTTGTGTCCGGCGTTGAGATAGCTGACCTCGCCGCTGCCCGGGTCGATCGAAGCGATCAGCAAGGTGATGAACTTGTTCGGCGCGCTCGAGTCGAAGACGTGATGGTTGAGGCGCGCGACCAGCTCCGGCCCGAGCGGCTCGCGGTCGAGAAGAAGCCGGAGGGCAGAGTGGATCGTCGACACCATCAGCGCGGCCGGCATCCCCTTGCCGGTGACGTCGGCCACGACCGCGGCGAAGCAGCCTCCAGCGAGCGGTAGGAGGTCGTAGTAGTCGCCGCCCACCTGGCGCGCCGGGCGGTTCCAGCCGGTCAGCTCGAGCCCGTCGAGCTTCGGCAGGGTGTCCGGCAGCAAGCGACGCTGGATCTCGGCGGCCAGCTGCGCCTCCCGCTCCAGGCGCTCCTTCTCGAGCGCCTGGCGGTGGAGGTGCGCATTCTCGAGCGCGATCGCGGCCTGATTGGCGAGCATGCCGAGGCTGCGGCGATCCGAGGGTCCGAACGGTCCGACCCCGCGCCGGCTCTCCTTGTCGGCGACCAGGAGCAGGCCGAGCGGCTTGCCGTCGGCTTCGATCGGCACCGCCAGCAGGTGCTCGGCGCCCGGAATCAGGTCCTGGTCGTCGAGTCGCTCGCGCTCGAGCAGCGCCTTCATCTGCGGATCGGCAGCGTCGATCTGCGCACGGGCGTCACCTCCGAAGGTCCGATCGAGGACGTAGCAGTCGCCGCGCGTCAGGTAGAGCGCGCCGAGTCGCGCATCGAGCAGCGAGACCGCGCGCAACAGGATCTCCTCGGAGAGCTCCTCGAGGTTGAGGGTGCGTGCGATGGCCAGGCCGACGTCGTAGAGCGCCTCCAGCTCGACACCGCGGTAGTTGACCTCGAAGCGCTGTCGTTTGAGGCGCTTCTCGAGGCGCAGACTTCGGACGCCCGCCGCCAGCGCTACCCTGAGGCCGTGCTCCAGGTCGTCGAGCGACCGCCTCGGCGAATCGATGAGCATCACGCCGTCGCCGACCACGATCGCTTCGAACCCCTCGGGCGTCTCGGTGCTCTCGACCAGCTCGGGGAAATCGCCCGAGCCGACCACGTGCTCACGCTCGAACCTGGGCTGGTCTCCGATGTAGAGCGCCACCCCGACGGCATCGGCAGCGAGCCGCAGAAGCTCGAGCAGACGCTCGACCAGCACCCGGCCGGTCTCGTCCGACCCGGCGAGCTCCAGAATCTCGTTCCAGGCTCGGGAGGCTTCCGACGCGCTGGCGACCGTCCGGGTCATCCCCTGCTCACGCGAGCTCGCCGACCGCGCTCTCCTCGTCGGGAAAGATCGCGGCGTACTGGGTCAGCCCCATGATGTGAAACGTCTTCTCGATGGTCGGAGTGAGCGAGCAAAAGGCGAGCTTGCCCTCGATATCGAGCATCTTCTCGATGATCTCGATCAGAATCGAGATACCGATCGAGTTGACGATCTTGGTCCCCGACAAGTTCAGCAGCAGGGTCTTCTCTCCGTCGTCGATCAGCTTGAACGCCTCGCGGGCGATCTCCTCTCCACCTTGGTTGTTGATGTATCCCTCGGTGTAGATGACCGCCAGCTCGTCGCGCCGATCTACGGTCAGTTTCAGAGTCTCGCTCATCGTCCCTTTTCTCCAAACCCTAGCGGTGCTTGGTCATCACGATCTTCGTGCCGTCGTCGTTGGAGCTGATCTCGACTTCGTCCATCAGGCCCTGAATGATCTGGAGACCCCATCCCCGTTTGCTCTCCGCCTTGATCTTCTCTTCGATCGTCGGCTTCGCGACGTCACCCGGGTCGAAGCCGATCCCGGTGTCGCGGAGCACGATCTGTAGAGTCTCGGGCTGTCGGTCGCCCAACACGGAGAACGTGATGTAGACCTTGCGGTCCGTCGCCTGGCTGTGCTCGAAGGAGTTGATACACGCCTCGACCACCGCCATCCGGACCTCGTCGATTCTATCGGAGCTCATATGCATGAACTCCGCCATGGCGGTCGCGGTCTTGCTCGCCGCGATCTCCATGTCGGGCAGCATCGGGAGAGTGAGAGTCACCTCCCGTAGGACGAGGCTATTCTCCATGCGTCGGGTACCAGTCTCTCAGCCGACGACTCTACTAGAGATCTAAAAGGCCAAGAAGATCTCGAGCAGGTAGACGGCGATCGGCTGGATCAGGTCGTGAGCCAGCAGCCAGCCGAACGTGGAGGTGGTGCCGACTACCGCGAGCGCCTCGATCGAGAGCCGGGGGAAGGTGGCTACAGCTTTACGGGTCGTTTCCAGCATCAGGGAATCCCTCCGGGATGGACCTGAGAAGAGCAAGGTGGTTGCCAACCTCGGCCCCGCGCGGGTCCCGGGCCACGAACTCCCGCCATTGCAGCAGTTAGGCTCGGCAGGTGGGCGCACCACGGTATTCTTGCCGCACCCCGACATGCGGCGTTTTGCCGCATCTAGTGCGGAAGGAGTATCGAGCGGGGTCGATTAGCGAGCCATTCCGCCGCTGCATTGGACTTATCGAGGCACAATGCCGCACATGCGGCATTGTGCCTCGTCTGGATGTCTAGAAGCCTTTGCGCTGGAGCGTCCGGCGGTCGATGCCGAGCAGCCGAGCGGCGCTGCTCTTGTTGCCGGAGGTCATCCGCAGCACCCGTCCGATATGGCGGCGCTCGACCGTCCCGAGATCCAGCGCCAGCGGCCCCGCCTCCTCTCCACCTTCGCCCAGGAGAGATCGAAGGAGCTCGGGCCGCACTTCGCCGTCGGCGAGCGACAGGGCGGCTTCGACCAGGTTCTGCAACTCGCGCACGTTGCCCGGGTAGTCGTGCTCGAGCAGCATGGCGAGGGCCTCGGATCGGAAGCGTGGCGTAGCGATCCCCTCGCGCGAGCAGAAGAGCTCGGTGAAGTGCCGGACCAGCAGGGGGATATCTTCGCGGCGGTCGCGCAGCGGCGGCAGCTTGATCTCGACGCCTTTCAGGCGGTAGTAGAGGTCTTCCCGAAAGCTCCCCTCGGAGACCAGCGCCTCGAGGTCGCGATGCGTAGCCGCGATCAGGCGGACGTCGATCGGTATCGGCGTCTGGGCGCCGACCCGGATGATCTCCCGCTCCTGGAGCGCCCGCAGCAGCTTGACCTGCACGGCCGGGCTGAGATCACCGATCTCGTCGAGAAACAGGGTGCCGCCGCCCGCGAGCTCGAACTTCCCGCGGCGTGCCTCGACGCCGGTGGCGACGCCCCGCTCGATGCCGAAGAGCTCGCTCTCGAGAAGGGTCTCGGGGATCGCGGCACAGTTGACTGCGACCATCGGGCCACTCCGTCCCGATTCGAGGTGCACGAGCTTGGCGACCAACTCCTTGCCGGTGCCGCTCTCGCCGCGGAGGACCACGCTCACGCCGCGCGGCGCGACGCGCTCGACCAGCTCGATCGCCTGCCGCATCGGCGCCGCCTGAGCGACGATCCGACCGCTGCCGACCTTGCGTACCAGATCGCCCTTGAGAAGCCGGTTCTCCTCCTCGAGCCGTTCTCGCTCGACTTCGAGCTCCTCCATCTGACGGGCGCTGTCGAGTGCGACCGCCGCCAGGGAAGCGACCGATTCGAGGAACCTGCGATCTTCGGCGGTGAAGCCGGCCGTGGCGCCACCCCGTTCCTCCTTGTCCATGAAGGCCATGTAGCCGAGGTAGACGCCGCGGTAGGCGAGCGGCGTCGCCAGCAGGTTGCTGAAGCGCCGGCCGGCCAGCGAGCCCGCGCTCAGCGACAGCGCCTGGCCACTCGCGAGCAGTTCACGCCAAAGCGGATCCTCGAGGAACTGCTCGGCCGGAGGGGGGCCTTCCGCCCACCCGACACCGGCCAGCGAGCGAGCCCCACCGTAGCCGTCGCGCGTCACCACGACCGCCGCCGCGGGATCCAGGATCGTGCAAACCTTCTGGATCAGCTCGTCGACCAGCTCTTGCTCGGGTCGGTGCGCGTGCAGCGCGACCCCGAGGTCATAGAGGGTCTCGAGCTGGAGAATGCGGCGCTTCTCAGCCAGCGAGGAGGGTTGGGGACTGCCCATTTCCGAGCTCGGCGCATTCTACCGGAACACCCGTAGCACAAATCAAATAGCCTCTTGCTCAAATGGCTCTAACTCGGGAACAGACCGGGGACCTGGAGAGGGAGTACCGGCGACGATTCGGCAGTCGATAGACCGGCTGTAAGCCAGTCATACTCTTGCTCGAAATTGTCAACCTGTCCCCGATTTGCGGAGAGTCTTTCTCAGGTACTGGCCGGTGTGACTCCGGGTCACCTTGGCGATCTTCTCGGGCACCCCTTCGGCGACCAGCCGGCCGCCGTCGTCACCGCCCTCGGGGCCGAGATCGATGATCCAATCAGCGGTCTTGATCACCTCCATGTTGTGCTCGATCACGATCACGGTGTTGCCCTTCTCTACCAGCCGTTGCAGGAGGCTGAGCAGTTTGCCGATGTCCTCGAAATGAAGGCCGGTCGTCGGCTCGTCCAGCATGTAGAGGGTCCGTCCGGTGGAGCGCTTGCAGAGCTCGCGCGCCAGCTTGACCCGCTGCGCCTCGCCGCCGGAGAGGGTAGTGGCGGGCTGACCGAGCCGGATATAGCCGAGCCCGACCTCGTCGAGGGTCGCCAGGATCCTCGACACTGCGGGGACGTTCTCGAACACGTCGCGCGCCTGCTCGACTGAAAGGTCGAGGATCTCGGCGATGTTCAGCCCCCGATAGCAGACCGCCAGGGTCTCGCGGTCGTAGCGGGCGCCGCCGCACACCTCGCAGGTGACGTAGATGTCGGGCAGGAAATGCATCTCGATCTTGATCTGGCCGTCACCCTTGCACGCCTCGCAGCGTCCGCCCTTGACGTTGAAGCTGAACCGGCCCGGCTTGTAGCCGCGGACTCGCGCTTCCGGTGTCCGCGCCATCAGATTCCGGATATGTCCGAAGACCTGGGTATAGGTCGCCGGGTTCGAGCGCGGGGTTCGGCCGATCGGGCTCTGATCGATGGCGATGACCTTGTCGAGGTGCTCGAGGCCTTCGATCATGTCGTGCTCACCGGAGCGATCGGTGGCGCGATAGAAGTGGCGAGCCAGTGCCCGGTAGAGGATGTCGTTGATCAGGCTGCTCTTGCCCGAGCCCGAGACCCCGGTCACCACGATGAAGGTGCCGAGCGGAAACTGGACCGTCAGGTCCTTCAGATTGTGGTGACGGGCGCCCCGGATCACCAAGTGGTCGCTGTTCGGAGAGCGCCGCGCCGGCACGTCGATGGCCCGCTTGCCGCTCAGGTATCTACCGGTGAGGGAAGCACGGCTCTTCTCGAGCCGGGCGGGCTCGCCCTCGGCGACCACCTCGCCGCCGTGGATGCCCGCTCCCGGTCCCAGGTCGACCACCCAGTCGGCCGCGCGGATCGTCTCTTCGTCGTGCTCGACTACCAGCACCGAGTTGCCCAGGTCACGCATCCCCTGGAGCGTGCCGATCAACCGTGCGTTATCGCGCTGGTGGAGACCGATCGACGGCTCGTCGAGCACGTAGAGCACTCCCATCAGCTTGCTGCCGATCTGGGTCGCCAGCCGGATGCGCTGGCTCTCGCCCCCCGAGAGCGACGCCGACGACCGCTCGAGCGACAGATAGCCGACGCCGACGTCGTCGAGAAAGCCGAGCCGATCGACGATCTCCTTGACCACCTTGGCGGCGATAGCGCGCTGGCGCTTGTCGAGGCGAAGCTTCTTCAAGCGCTGGTGCAGGACCGAGACCGTCAACCTGGACAGCTCGTCGATCGCCTTGCCGCCCACCTTGACCGCCAGCGCCTCCGGTCGCAGCCGCCGGCCGTCGCACTCGGGACAGCGGTGGACCGACATGTACTTCTCGATCTCGGTCCGTACGCCGGCTGACTTCGTGTCGCGGTAGCGGCGCTCGAGGACCGGCAGGATCCCTTCGTAGCTGCCGCGCCACTTGTAGCTCGAGCGCTTGCCAGCGAGCTCGAAGGTCATCTCGCGATCGCCGCTGCCGTCGAGGATCACCTCTCGCACCCCCTCGGGCAGCTCCCGCCATGGCGTCTCGAGGGAGAATCCGAGCTCGCGGGACAACGTGTCGATCATTCGCATCCGCCACGACTTCGAGCCGGACGGCCAGGGCGCGATCGCGCCGGCATTGATCGACCGGTCTGGATCGGCGATCACCTTGTCGGGGTCGACGCCGCGCAAGGTACCCAGCCCGGAACAGGCAGGACAGGCGCCGTACGGGCTGTTGAAGGAGAAGAGGCGGGGGGTCACCTCGGCCAGGCTGGTACCGCATCCGACGCACGAGTAGCTCTGGGAGAGGGTCTCCTCCGGCAGCCCCTGGGGAGCGATCACCACCAACCCGTTGCCGACCTTGAGCGCGGTCTCGATCGAATCCGCCAGCCGGCGCGCGATCTCCGGCTTGATCACCAACCGATCGACCACGATGTCGATCGTGTGCTTCTTCTGTTTGTCGAGCTTCGGCGCCTCGCCGTGGAGCTCGACCGTCTCGCCGTCGATGCGGGCGCGGACGAAGCCCTCCTTGGTGATCTGCTCCAGCTGCTTGCGATACTCGCCCTTCTTGCCTCGGACGTAGGGGGCGTAGACGATCACCCGGGTGCCGTTCGGCAGCGCCAGCACGCGGTCGACCATCTGCTGCACCGTCTGCGGTCGGATCTCGTTGCCGCAGCTCGGGCAGTGCGGTACGCCGATCGACGAGTAGAGCAGCCGTAGATAGTCGTGGATCTCGGTGACCGTGCCAACGGTCGAGCGCGGGTTCTTCGACACCGACTTCTGCTCGATCGAGATCGCCGGCGAGAGCCCGTCGATCGAATCGACATCGGGCTTCTCCATCTGTTGGAGGAACTGGCGCGCGTAGGCCGATAGCGACTCGACGTAGCGACGCTGCCCCTCGGCGTAGAGCGTGTCGAACGCCAGCGACGACTTGCCCGATCCCGAAACCCCGGTAACCACCACCAGCCGGTTCCGTGGGATTTCGAGAGTGATGTTCTTGAGGTTGTGCTCGCGGGCACCGCGAACCACGATCGAGTCCATAGCCGGGCGATTCTAGGAGAAATCTGGTGACAGGAAACTCATCTCGAAGCGTCGAGGCGGTCACAGAGCTTCAGAGATCCGGTGACAGGATACTCATCTCGAGGCCGTCGTTGGCGGTGACAGAGCTTCACAAACGAGTACCCTGTCACTGGATCGACGCTGCTAGAGTAGTTCTTCCTGGAGGCCGACGACGATGCAGTTCACGAACGACCAGCACGAACAGGTTCACGACCAGGTGGGCGTGTTCCTCAACGAGCTTTTCGACGCTCCCCACCACGACTCCTCAAACGGCCACTACTACGTCGGATACGGCAGCACGGTCCTCGAGGTCTCGGTCGAGCAGTACGGTCCGGAGGACACGATCGTCGAGGTCACCGCCTACTGCGTGCAGGGCGTCGACCCGGTCGAGGACCTGGCACTCGGCCTTCTGCAGCTCAACCAGCAGCTGCCGATCGGCGCGTTCTCGGTCGTCGGGCGCGACATCTTCTTCTCCCACACCCTGCTCGGCAGGTCGCTCGACCGCAAGAACCTGCTCGGCACGATCGCCGCGGTTGCCAACGTCTCCGACGAGTACGACGACCGGATCGTCGAGACGTACGGCGGCCAGACGGCGCTCGACCGGATCCGCGCCACCGGCGGTCGCCAGAAACGGCGCGAGGCTCTCGAGCGGAACTGAGCCAGGATCGCTGCGCCCAGCCGACGTCAGCCGCGGCGGCCGACCTCCTCTTCCATCTCCCGCTGCACCTGGCGCTTCTTCTTCTCCTGACGCTTGTCGTAGAGCTTGCGGCCGCGCGCCAGGGCGATCTCCAGCTTGATCCGGTTCTTCTTGAGGAAGACCGCGAGTGGCACACAGGTAAGCCCCTGCAGGGTCGTGCGGCCGAAGATCTTGTCGATCTCGCGCCGATGCAAGAGGAGCTTGCGCGGACGCTCGGGGTCGTGGTTCTGCCGGTTGCCGTGACTGTAGGGACTGATGTGCGCTCCGACCAGCCACGCCTCGCCGTCGCGGATCTCGACGTAGCTGTCCTTGAGCTGGACGCGGCCAGCGCGGATCGACTTGACCTCGGTGCCGACGAGCACCAGGCCGGCCTCGAACTTGTCGAGGATCTCGTAGTCGTGGCGCGCGCGCCGGTTCGTCGCTAGCCGCATGGGGCGAGTTTCGGTGACAGCGCGAGTTTCGGTGACAGGATACTCATCTCCTTTCAAGCGAGAACGGTACCCACTGCCCGGCGGTGGGGAGATGAGTATCCTGTCACCGAAACTCGAGTGATGAGTATCCTGTCACCGAAACTCGAATGTTACAGTCGTATGGATGAGCCTGGGTGGGGCACTCATTCTCGCCGGGCTTCTCTCCATTTTTGGCGGCCCGACGAGAGAGGCGCGGCTCGCCGACCTTGAGGTCGCTCTCGAAGAGGGCCGGCTCGAGGTGAGCTTCCAGCTTCAAGGCGCGATCGACGACGAGCTCCTCGAACGCATCGATGCGGGCCTGCCGAGTGGCTTCCGCTACCAGTTCAAGCTGGTGCGGCCGACCAAGTTCTGGTTCGACAACACGCTGCGGGCCAGCCAGCTCGAGGTGGTCGGCATGTACAACGCGGTCACCCGCGAGTACCAGGTCAACTACAAGCAGAACGGCAAGCTGATGATCAGTCGCGTCCTGACCGACCGCGAGGAGCTCGAGTTCGCTCTGACCCACTTCGAGCGCTTCAATCCGTTCCCGATCGACGACGTCAAGGCGCGCAAACCGATCCATCTGCGGGTTCGTGCCGAGCTCGGCTCGCGCAACCTGCTGCTGCTGATCCCGACGACGATCCATACCGAGTGGGTCGAGTCGGAGCGCTTCGTGCTCGGCCAGACCGGCGACGGCGAGTAGGGATGGACTTCCGCGAAGAGCTGCTCCGACGCCGCAAGGACAGTCGCTGGATCATCGGCGGCCTCGGCGCGCTGCTACTGCTGCTGTCGGCGATCTTCTACGTCATCCAGCGGAGTCGAGATCTGCCGACCGACGAGGTGACCAACAGGATCCTGCTCTTCGTCCTCTGGTACATCAACCTGGTCCTGATCGTCACCATCCTGTTCGTCCTGCTGCGCAACCTGTTCAAGCTGCTGGTCGAACGGCATCAAGGGATCTTCGGCTCGAAGCTCAAGACCAAGCTGGTCGCGACCTACTTCGGCCTCGCGCTGGTCCCGGTGCTGCTCCTGTTCGTCTACGGCAGTCAGCTACTTCAGGGGTGGATCGACCGTTGGTTCAACGAGCCAGCGATCAAGCAGGTCATGGAGCAGGGCTACGAGGTGGCCCAGGCGCTCTACGTCCAGGTCAACGACCGCGACACGCGCGACGCGCGGCGGGTGCTCGAGGAGATCGAGAGCCTCGACCTGCAGGAGCCGAGCGCCCGACCGGAGCTGGCGCGTGAGCTCCAGGAGCTGCTCGAAGAGCTCGAGCTCGACGTCCTGTCCGTATTCAGCGGCATCGACTTCGTTCACGCAATCGTCCGGCCCGAGTCGGGGATCGGCGCGGTACCGGATCACGGCGACCGCTTTCTGGGCGAAGCACTCGACAAGGGCCAGGCGGTGAAGATCCTGCCGATGGTCGAGGGCCAGGGTCGGGTCCTGCTGTCCGGGGTCGCGGCGCCGGGCACCGGTGGGGATCGGACGGTCGTGGTCGCCGGCTCCCACCTCGAAGCGCGGCTCGCCACCCAGAGCGAGCAGCTGATCCAGGCCTATCAGGGCTACCGCCAGCTCGAGGTACGCAAGAGCGACATCAAGACCACCTACCGTCTCACCTTCTTGATGGTGACCCTCGTCCTGCTGCTCATGACCACCTGGGTCGGGCTCTACCTGGCCCGCCGGGTCGTCGTGCCGATCGAAGCGGTCGCCGAGGGCACCCGGCGGCTCTCGGAGGGCGACCTCGACTATCAGGTAGAGGTACCTGCCGACGACGAGCTGGGCGTTCTGGTCAGCTCGTTCAACAGCATGACCACCGAGCTCCGGCGCAACAAGGAGGAGCTGGTAGCGTCCAACCCGAGGAGCGTGCGGTGATCGCGGCGGTGCTGCAGAACGTCGCCGCCGGCGTCATCTCGATCGACGAAGAGGGGCGCATCATCACCTGCAATCGGGCCGCGCTGAACATGCTGCATCAGTCCAAGGAGCAGGCGGTCGGGCGACCGTTCCAGGAGCTCTGGGAGGACGCCGAGCGGAGCAAGCTGGCGGAGCTCCTCGAGGAGGATCCCGGACCGACCGGCCGCTTCAGCCGCGGCCTGCGGCTGTTCCTCGGCAGCGACTGGAAGACGTTCGAAGCGAAGGTGCGCACCATGCGCGATCGCGACGGCAGGGTGAGCGGCCGGGTGATGGTGCTCGAAGACCTGACCGAGCTGATCAGCGCGCAGCAGATGGCCGCCTGGAACGACGCCGCGCGCCGGGTGGCGCACGAGATCAAGAACCCGCTGACGCCGATCAAGCTCACCGCGGAGCGGCTGCTCCGGCGCCATCGCCAGCAGGACGGCGACATCTCCAAGGCGCTCGAGGAGGGGATGGAGACCATCGTCCGGGAGGTCGACTCGATGCGTGGCATGGTCGACGAGTTCTCTCGCTTCGCCCGCATGCGCCCGCCGCAGCCGACCGAGGTCGACATCGAGCGTCTGGTGGACGAGACGCTGAAGCTCTACGAGGGTCTCAAGCCGGGAGTGGAGGTCGGCAGCGAGATCGACGACGGTGCGCGCAGCGCCCTGCTCGACGGCGAGCAGATCCGCCGGGCGCTGATCAACCTGCTCGACAACGCCCTGGAGGCGACCGAGGCGCCGGGCCGGGTCAGCGTGCACGTCTACGCCGACAACGGCTCGCTCGAGATCGAGGTCGCCGATACCGGTGAAGGGATTCCGGTGAGCGCTCGCGAGAAGCTGTTCCTGCCCCACTTCTCCACCAAGCGGCGCGGCACCGGCCTCGGCTTGTCGATCGTCTACCGCATCATCAACGAGCATCACGGGTCGATCCGGGTCGAGGACAACGAACCGCGCGGCACCGTCTTCCGGATCCAGCTGCCGCAGGGCTGAGCGAGCGGCGGAGCCGGATCCCCGGTATCATCGTCGGGAGATGTCTACTCCCTCCGAGAAGATCCAGAACGACCTGAAAGCGGCGCTCAAAGCGGGTGAGAAAGAGACCGTCGCGACCCTTCGACTCCTGCTCAGCGCGATCAAAAACGAGGAGATCCGCACCGGCGGTGACCTCGATGACGAGGGCTTCCTCCGGCTGGTCCGAAAGTCGATCAAGCAGCGCAAGGATTCCGCCGAGCAGTACCGCCAGGGCGGCCGCGAAGAGCTGGCGGCAAAGGAAGAGCGCGAGGCCGAGATCCTGGCGGCCTACCTACCGCCAGCCGCCGACGAGGACGAGATCCGGGCGGCGCTGCGCGAGTTCATCGCCGCCGAGGGCCTGTCCGGACCGAGTGCGATCGGCCCGATCATGAAGGCCATGCTGGCCCGCTTCGCCGGCCAGACGGACGGCGGCACGATCAACCGCCTGGCACGCGAGATCCTCGACGAGTCGGCTTGATGCGCCGGGTCGTCGTCGGCACCGCCGGCCATATCGACCACGGCAAGACCGCGCTCGTCGAGGCGCTCACCGGTGTCGACTGCGACCGCTGGAGCGAGGAGAAGGACCGCGGCATCACGATCGACATCGGCTTCGCTCATCTGGTCGAAGGCGACTTCCAGATCGGCTTCGTCGACGTACCTGGCCACGAGCGCTTCCTGCACAACGCGCTGGCGGGACTCGGCGGCATCCGGATCATGCTGCTGGTGATCGCGGCCGACGAGGGCGTCAAGCCCCAGACCCGCGAGCACCTTGCGATCTGCTCGCTGCTGGGCGTCGAGGCCGGCCTGGTCGCGCTCACCAAATCCGACCTGGTGCCGCCTGACCTGCTGGAGATCGCCCAGCTCGAGATCGAAGAGCTGGTCACCGGAACCCCCTTCGGCGACTCGCCGGTCGTTCCGGTGTCGAGCGTCACCGGCGACGGTATCGACCGGCTCCGCGCCGAGCTGGCCCGCCTGGCCGAGTCGCACGAGACCCTGCCCGAGCCCGACCGCCCGGTCCGGCTGCCGATCGACCGGGCGTTCGTGCTCAAGGGGCTGGGCGTGGTCGTCACCGGTACCCTTGCCGGCGGCCGCATCACCGCCGGCGACTCGCTCGAGCTGCTGCCGGCGGGCAAGCGCGTCCGAGTGCGGAGCGTCCAGGTGCACGGCCAGGATCGGGCGGCGGCCGAGAACGGCGAGCGCACCGCGCTGCGACTCTCGGGGGTCGACTCGACCGAGGTCGAGCGCGGCGCACAGCTGGTCTCACCCGGCTCGCTGGAGCCGACCAGCGTCCTCGAAGGGAGCTTCCGACTCCTGGACGACGCTCCCAAAGCGATCACTGGATCGACCCCGATCCGGTTCCATCTCCTGTCGACCGAGCTGCCGGGACGCCTCCGGCCGCTCGGCGGCGGCCGGATCGAGCCAGGCGACTCCGGACCGGTCGAGATCCGCCTGGCCGGCCCGGTCTCGGCGATCCGCGGCGACCGCTTCATCGTCCGCCGGCTGTCGCCCCAGAAGACCCTCGGAGGCGGCGAGATCCTCGACCCAAAGTGGGCCCGCAAGCGCGGCTCGGAGCTCGAGCGCGCGGTCGACGCGCTCGCCGAGGGCGCCGACACCGCGCTCGTCCAGTGGGTGCGCGAAGCCGGCGAAGGCGGCGTCACGGACGAGTCACTGGCCCAACGGCTCGGGTCGGACGTCGCAGAGACCCGGAATCGCCTCCAGGATCTGGTCGACTCGCACGGCGTGCTGCAGGTGCCGGCCGGCAGCGGCCACGGCGAGCGCTGGCTCCACGCATCCGCCTACAAACGGGTCGCCGACCGGGCACACGCGGCACTCGCGGAGTACTTCGCCCGGGATCGGCTGGCGCGCGGCATGCCCAAGGCGGAGGCGGCACGGCGGATCCTGCCGGGCCGTGCGGCGGAGCTCGCGGACGTCTACTTCGACTGGCTCGGCAAGCAAGGTGTCCTGGCCCTGAACGGCGACCTGGTGAACCAGCCGGGGCGCTCCGCGGCGCTGACCGGCGAGGAGTCACAGCTCGCCACGGATCTGCTAGCGCGGTTCGACCGCGCCGGGCTGACGCCGCCGTCACCCGCCGAGCTGCGCGCCGAGTTCGATACCAAACCACAGATTCTGGAAGGTGTCGTGCGCTATCTGCAGGAGCGCGGCAAGCTGGCGCGGCTGCCTGGGGACCTGATCGTCGCATCCACCGCGATCGACGGCGTTCGCAGCACCCTGCAAGAGAGCGACTGGGAGTCGTTCTCGGTCGGTGATTTCAAGCAGCGCTTCGGACTGACCCGCAAGTGGGCGATTCCGGTCCTGGAGCATCTCGACTCGCTCGGCGTCACCCGCAGAGCCGGCGACAAGAGGGTCATCTTGAGGCGGAGCCGATGAGGACGATCGCGGTCGTCGGGGCATCAGCCGACCGGCGGAAGTTCGGCAACAAGGGCGTCCGCGCCTACGCCGCCGCCGGCTGGGACGTCTATCCGGTCCATCCGCGCGAGAGCTCTATCGAGGGGCATCCGGTCCATCCGACCGTCACCGCCGCCCGGGCCGCGGCCGGCGGGCGGCTCGATCGCATCAGCGTCTACTTGCCGCCCGAGGTCACCCGCGGTCTGCTGTCGGAGATCGCTCGCGCCGAGGCCGAGGAGACCTACTTCAACCCGGGATCGGCCGATCCCGAGGTGCTACGTGAAGCGGCGGCTCTCGGTATCGCCGTTCGCGACGCGTGCAGTATTGTCGACATCGGCCTCAGTCCGGCCCAGTTCCCATGAGTCGAAGCTCGAAGCTGTCCGTCTCCTTTCTGAGCCTGCTGGCGTTGCTGCTAGCGGCGGCGCCGTCCACGGCCTGGGACCGGACCGGGCACCTGGTCGTGGCCCGGATCGCTTGGGAGGAGATGTCGCCCACGGCCCGGAGTGCCGCCGCCGACCTCCTGGCGGCGGCGCCGGAGGACGCCGATCTGCGCCAGCTGCTGCCCGTCGACTCGAGGCCCCTCGCCCTCCGCCAGGCCGAGCACTTCCAGAACGCGGCCTACTGGCCGGACATCGTGCGCGACCTGGATTTCCCCGAGCGCCACCAGAAGTACCACCACGGTGACTGGCACTGGATCAACCACTTCTTCGAGAGCCGTGGCCCGGAGCGCGCTCCCTACGAACGGACCGACCTCGAGCCGGCCGGCCGGATCATCGAGCGTCTCGCCACGCTGGCGAGACGGCTCGGCGAGCCGGACCGCCCGGCCGTCGAGCGAGCGGTCTATCTCGCCTGGGTGCTACACCTCGCGGGCGACATCCACCAGCCGCTCCACGCGACCGCCCGGGTGACCGAGACCGAGCCGCGAGGAGATCGGGGTGGCAACCTGTTCGAGCTCGGCCGCCGCAGCAACCTCCATGCGTACTGGGACGGGATCCTGCGCGCCACCAACTTCCGCTGGATCTTCCAGGGCGATGACTCGTACGTGCGCCGGATCGCCGAGTCGATCGCTCGCGAGCACCCCCCGACGGCGTTTGGCGAGCGACTGGCCGAGCGCGACGTCGCCTCGTGGGCCCGCGAGAGCTTCGAGATCGCGATGGCGAGCGTCTACGCACCCGAGCTCGAGCGCTACCGTAAGCCACCGCGCGATTACGAGCGCCGAGCGACGTCGGTCGCCCGCGAGCGGGTTGCCCTGGCAGGCTACCGGCTGGCAGCGCTCCTCGCGGAGCAGCTCGGGTCCGCGGACTCCGGCGGAGGGAGATGACCATGGGCGTCGAGCTGGAGTTGGGAGTCCTCTTTCTGATCCAGACGCTCGGCCACAGCTACTTCGACAGCTTCGAGGTGGAGACGGCCGGCTGGCGCAAGATGCTCAAGTGGCTGCTCGTGGCGGCGCTGACCCTCGGCCTCTACAGCCAGGTCGGCCACTGGGCGCTCCTGCTGCCGCTCGCGGCTGCCATCGCGGGCCTCACGTTTCACTTCGTCTGGTGCCGCAAGCACGGCATCGATCCGCGTCGCGCGACTCCCCGCCGCAGGTACTGGGAGCTGCGCGGCTGGGAGTGGACCGAGTAGCCGCCGACGCGCTAGCCTGACCTTCTCGCTGGCTTTCGGAGCGAGCCGGCGTAGGTGCTTGAAGATGCAGGGCTTAGCTTCGGCTTCGCCTCGCTGACGGCCTTGACCGACGCTTGAGGGGCGTTCGGCGACCGAGGGCACCACAGGCGTATTCCTACGGCCCTCAAGTATGAGATCGAGCCGTCGGCGAGCGCAGCGAGCCAACATACCTCGAGGATGCCCGACCGAGCAAAGTCGTGCAGATTCAAGCGCATACGGCGGCGCAGTAGGAAGCTGGTGAGAAGGCCAGGCTAGGCCTTGGCGTCGTACCAGGTCGCACCGTGGCCGACGTCGACGACCAGCGGCACCGTGAGCTGCTCCACTCCCTCCATCGCGCTCTTCACCTTCGCCCCGATCTCCTCCAGCTCCCCCTCCGGCACCTCGAGCACCAGCTCGTCGTGCACGGTGAGCAGCAGGTGCGCTTCAGGGTGCTCCCGGCGCAGAAAGCCGTCGACGCCGATCATCGCCCTCTTCTGCAGGTCGGCGGCGGTCCCCTGAATGCGGGCGTTGATCGCCATGCGACGCGCGTTCTCGCGCAGGTGGAAGTTGCGACTGTTGATGTCGGGTAGCCAGCGGATGCGGCCGTAGAGGGTCTCGACCTTGCCCTCGCTCTTGGCCGATTCGAGCGTCTCGTCCATGTACCTGCGGACCCCGTCGAAGCGCTTGAGGTAGGTCTTGATGAAGCGATCCGCTTCGCTGCGCTCGATCTTCAGGTTCTGGGCGAGGCCGAAGGCGCTCATCCCGTAGAGGATGCCGAAGTTGATCACCTTGGCGGCGCGTCGCTGCTCCGCGGTGACCAGCTCCTCCGCCACGCCGAAGACCGTGGCGGCGGTCGAGCGGTGGATGTCCGCGCCCGCTTGGAACGCCTCGACCAGCGCCTCCTCCTGGGCGATGTGCGCCAGGATGCGTAGCTCGACCTGGCTGTAGTCGGCGACCAGGAGGACCTTGCCCGGGGGCGCCAGGAAGGCCTTGCGGATCTGCTGGCCCTGCTCGGTACGGATCGGGATGTTCTGCAGATTCGGGTTGGCCGAGGAGAGCCGCCCGGTGGTCGCCACCGCCTGGTAGTAGCGGGTGTGCAACCGCCCGTCGGCGGCGACCAGGGTCGGCAGCGCGTCGACGTAGGTCGACTTGAGCTTCGACAGCTCGCGGTACTCGATCACCTTCGCCGGCAGCTCGTAGCCCTGAGTCGATAGCTCCTCCAGGGTCGCCTGGTCGGTCGAGTAGCTCTTGGTCTTGCGGGTCTTCTTGATCACCGGGTAGCCGAGGCGCTCGAACATGACCTCGCCCAGCTGGCTTGGCGAGTTGATGTTGAAGGTGTCGCCGGCGAGGGCGTAGATCTCCTCTTCGATCCGGCTCAGCTCGGCGCTCATCTCGTCCGAGAGGCCGGCGAGAAAGTCGCTGTCGAGCAGGATCCCGGTCTCTTCCATCCCCAGCAGAACCGGCAGGAGCGGCTCCTCCAGGTCGCGGTAGAGATCCTCGACGCCGGCACCTTCGAGCTCCTTGCGCATCGTCGGCGCCATCCGACGGGACAGCTCCACCTGCTCGGCGGCATAGCGCAGCAGCGACTCCTGTCCGACCATCGGCTCGGCGCCCTTGCCCCACCCGGCGTCCTTGGCTGTGAGCGCGGTGTGCTGCAGCCGATCGAGAGCGACCTCGGCCAGCTGGTGCGAGCGCAGCGCCGAGCGGAGCAGGTAGGAGGCGAGCATCGTGTCGAACAGCCGAGCGCGGCAGGTCGGTCCGCCGGCGGCCAGTCGCAACACCTCCTTGAGATCGTGCCCGGCCAGCTCGCACTCCGCGTCGGCGGTCCAGGTCTCGAGGTCCGCGATCACCGCCTCGCGCATGCCGTCCAATCGGAAGTCCGCGAAGCCGACGTCGCCCTCGGCGCCGCCGACCGCCAGTCCGAGCGGGCCGCCGCCGACTGAGCCCAGGAAGATCTGCCCGTCGAGCCGCGCCACGAAGTCGGTCCAGGCCGCCGGTGACTCGAGTGGAGTCGCAGCGGCGATCTCCTCGCCGGCCGCCGCCGGTTGCAGTTCCTCGAGCAGGGAGAAGAACTCGAGCTCGCGCGCCAGGTCGGCGAGCGCCTCCGGGTCCGGCGTCTCGTGCTCCAGCCTGTCGGGCGAGAATTCGAGCGGCAGGTCGGTGTGAATGGTCACCAGCTCCTGGGAGAGGAGCGCCTTGTCGCGATGGTCCTGCAGTCCCTCCCGGTAGCTCTTGCGCTTGATCTCCTCGGCGCGCTCGAGCAGCGCTTCGAGCGAGCCGTACTCCTTGATCAGGGCGACCGCCCCCTTCTCACCGATCCCCGGGACGCCCGGAACGTTATCGACCGAGTCGCCCTTCAGTGCGAGCACGTCGATCACCCGCTCGGGAGGGACGCCGAAGTCCTCCTCCACCAGCTTCGGGTCGTAGAGCTTGTCCCGGCCGGTGTGGAAGAGCGACACGTGGGGTCCGACCAGCTGCATCAGATCCTTGTCGGCACTCACCAGAACGACGTCGTAGCCGTCCTCGGCGGCGCGGCGAGAGAGCGTTCCGAGGACGTCATCGGCCTCGTACTTCTCGAGTTCGAGGATCGGGATCCGATGCGCCTCGATCACCTTGCGGATCCACGGCATCTGCACCTTCAGATCCTCCGGCATCGGCCGCCGGTTCGCCTTGTAGTCGTCGAACTGTTCCTTGCGCACGGTCTTTCCCGAGACGTCGAGGGCGACGCCGACCAGCTCGGGCTGCTCGTCACGCAGGAGCTTGCGCAGCATCTGCAGGAACCCCCAGACCGCGTTGGTCGGCTGCCCCTTGCTGCTCGACAGCCCGCGAATCGCATAGAAGGCGCGGAAGATGTTCGAGTAGCCGTCGATCAGGTAGAGGCGTTTGCGCGCGGCGGCCACCACGGCATTGTAACGGCCCATCGCTCCCGCCAGGAACGACCTGCGCAGGCGATCGGGCGGTCCGTTTTCGACCGATGTATTGACGGTATACTGGCCCTGCTTGGACCTTGGACAACCTACCCTCTCGGGTGGTGCGGCTTACTGGAGGATCTTCGGACAATGCCCGGAGCGCGTCTGCAAGCGAAGCCAGGTCACATCGACTGCGCGGTGACGGCCATTCGGAGGGACTGAATGGAATCAAGCGGCTCTAATGACTCGACTGCACCTCGCGATCCCGGACGGCGAGGTTTTCTCAACTGGTTCCTCGGTACGTCCGTCGGTGCCCTGTTCGCGTCGGTGGCCTATCCGGTGTTTCGCTTCGTCAGCCCACCAGAGATCCCCGAAGCCTCTCTGAACCAGGTCGAGGCCGGGGCAGTGAACGACCCGGAGCTGCTGGAGAACGGCTACAAGATCGTGCGCTTCGGCGCCGAGCCGGTGATCCTGGTCCGTGCTGGTGAGAGCGACTTCCGCGCGTTCGCGGCCACCTGCACACACCTCGACTGCATCGTCGAATACCACAAGGACAAGAAACGGATCTGGTGCAACTGCCACAACGGTGAGTACAACCTCAGCGGACAGCAAGTAGCCGGTCCTCCGCCCAAGCCGCTCGAAACCTACACTGTCGATCTGGTCGTCAAAGCCGTCGGAGAGCCCGAGCAGATCGTCGTCTCGAGGACCTGATTGATGAGCGGTCTCGTCCACAAGCTGCGCGACTGGGTCGAGCACCGGGTGCCACTCACCGACGCGAGGGAGTTCGCGTCCAAGAAGACGGTGCCCATGCACCGGTACTCGGTCATCTACTACCTGGGCGGCATGACCCTCTTCTTTCTGGGGGTCCAACTCGTTACCGGCATTTTGCTGATGCTCTACTACCGGCCCTCGGCCGCGGAGGCATTCGAATCGGTCGAGTTCATCATGACCGTCGTGCCGTTCGGTTGGCTGATCCGCTCGCTGCACTCCTGGTCGGCCAACCTGATGGTCTTCTTCGCGTTCCTCCATCTGGTAACCGTCTACTTCTCCAAGGGCTATCGGAAACCGCGCGAGATCACCTGGATCACCGGCTGCATTCTGCTTTTCCTGGCTCTGGCGTTCGGCTTCTCTGGATACCTGCTCCCCTGGAACAAGCTGGCGTTCTTCGCCACCAAGGTCGGCACCGACATCGCCGGCGTGGTACCGGTCGTCGGCGAGTGGACGCTGCGGTTCCTGCGCGGCGGTGACCGGGTCACCGGCGGTACGCTCTCCCGCTTCTACGGCTGGCACGTGGCGATCCTGCCAGCCTTCCTGACGGTTCTACTGGGTGTGCACCTCGTGCTGGTACAGATCCAGGGCATGAGTGTGCCGCCCAGGGCCGAGGCGGAAGCGTCTCGCAGACGACCGATGAAGTTCTTCCCGAACTTCGCCCTCCGCGATCTCTTCGGGTGGATCCTGGCACTCGGGGTCCTGGTCGCGATCGCGGCGCTTTTCCCCTGGGAGCTGGGCGAAAAAGCGGATCCGTTCGCCCCCGCCTACAAAGACATCCGGCCCGAGTGGTACTTCATGTTCATGTTCGAGACGCTGAAGTTCGTTCCGGGTGGCGAGATCCTCGGAGTCGAGTACGAAGCGATTCCCATTCTGCTCTTCGCCCTCGGTGGACTGCTGTTGCTTCTGGTGCCGTTCCTCGACCGTGGTGTCGAGCGCACCGGCCGGAGCCCGCTGTTCAGCGTAGTGGGTGCCGTCGCCGTGATCTACATGGTTGGCATGACCGCCTGGGGCTACCGATCGTGGGTACCGGTACTCGTGGTCGCAGCCAGCATCGGTGTGATCTACATATTGCGTTGGGGCACCCAGAGAGCCCGAAGAGAGGTCGATTCATGAAGAGCTCAGCTTCGGCCGGTGCCGGTCTCCTGGTCGTGGTCTTAGCCCTGATCGGCGCGGGACAGCTCCTCGCCGTCGAAGTTCGCACCACCTCGTGCACCACATGCCATGGCGACGCTGACCTGTTCGATTCCGAAGTACTCGCGATCCTGGAGGGGTTCCGCGACGGCGTTCACGCCGAGGTCGGCCTTTCGTGCCACGACTGTCACGGCGGCAATCCGGCGATGTCGGTTGCCGACGACATGTTCGCGGCGAAGGACGAGACCTTCCGGTTGAATCCGTACCAGGGTATGCCGAGCCGGACTGAGACGCCCGCTTTCTGCGGCCGCTGTCACTCGAGCGCGTCCTACATGAAGCGGTTCATCTGGCTGAACGCCCGCATCGACCAGGAGCGCGAGTACGGGACCAGTGTGCACGGCCAGAGGCTCGCCGAGGGCGACGAAAAGGTCGCGGTCTGCAGTGACTGCCACGGTGTCCACGGCACGCGCCGAGTCGACGACCCCGAATCCAGGGTCCATCCGACCCGAGTTGCGGAGACCTGCGGGGGCTGTCACGCGGATGCCGAGTACATGGCCGGGTACACGCTGCCGGATGGCAGGCCGCTACCCGTGAATCAGTATGCCCGGTGGCAACGGAGCGTTCACGCGACCGCGATGTTCGAGCGCGAGGACCTGACCGCGCCCACCTGTAACGACTGTCACGGCAACCACGGCGCCGTACCCCCCGGTGTCGAGTCGATCGCGGTCGTCTGTGGTCAGTGTCACGGCCGTGAAGCCGACCTGTTTCGAGCCAGCACCAAGCACGAGGGCTTCGAGGAGCACAACCAGTTTCTCGCCGAGGTGGGCGAGGAAGGCTGCGCGGCGTGCCACGAGCCGCCCGAGCCCCAGGTCTGGGTGACCGGTGTCCGCGACTTCCACGAGTGCGCGTCCTGCCACGACAATCACGGAACGGTCAGGCCTACGGTGGCGATGTTCGGAGAGCTCCCGGACTCACCTTGTGCCTTTTGTCATGAGAGCACGGTAGTCCTCGAGAGCGCGGCGGCCGAGCTGGAGGAAGTCGCCCGCAATTACTCTGAAACCCTCGAGCGGCTCTTTGCAGAAGCGACCGAGGCCGGCCTCGAGGGCGACGCTCGGTTCGACTGGCTGGTCGATCAGGCGCTCGGCCTGGACCAGCATTCGGTGGCTGGAGAGTCGGACGAGCGGGGCCAGCCGCTCCTGCGCCCCGAGTTCGCCCGGCTGTTCGACAAGTTCCGGATCGGCAAGACCTACTTCACCTATCTGGATCCGCAGAGCGGCGAGGAGGTGCAGTCGTCGATCATCCGCTGCAACAGCTGTCATGTGACCGGCGCGATGGTCAGCGACTCGACCCCTGGCGCGATCACCGGAATCGACCTCCTGGACCGCATGAGCGAGCTGAGCGCCACGATCGGCAGGGCCGAGAGAATCGTCTTGCGCGCCCATCGCGGCGGAGTGGAGGTCCGCGACGCCCAGCTGGAGGTCAATCAGGCCGTAGACGCGGAGATCGGCCTCGAAGTCCAGGTGCACGGATTCACGGCCGCCGAGGGTAGCGACTTTCTCTCGACTCACGCCAAGGGGCTCGAGCATGCGCACACGGCAATCGAGCTGGGGCTCGAGGCGCAGCAAGAGATCCAGGTACGGCGGCTCTGGCTAGCGCTGTCTCTGATCGCCGTCGTCGCTACCCTGGTGGCGCTGGGCCTCAAGATCAGGCAGCTGTCGAGGCGCGAGGCGAGGTTGGCTCGATAGGCGCGACCCCCGGCCGCGCGATCAAGAGTCCGGCGCGCCTTCGGAGTCGCCCCGTCTGAGCCAGCGGGCCGAGGCCATAAGCGCGATTCCGAGCAGAGCCAGGGAGACGAAGAGGGTCACCGGCCGGCCCTCCTGCAGGTCCTGAGTGAGCACGCGAAGGCCCGCGACGGCGAGCAACGGATAGACGAGCCAGCCCGCCTCCACGAAACGCCGCCGGCCGGAGAGCCAGGCCAGCCCGAGAGCCGGGATCGCCAGCAGGCCGGTGCGCGCCGTCGCCAGCGCGCCGGCGTCGAGCTCCTGGCCGGTGCCCAGAAATCGCGGCGCGAGGAGCGCCAGGAGAGCGCCGCCGGCGGCCCAGACCAGGAAGAGGAGCAGCATCGCCCGAGGGACCAGCGCCAGACGCCCCCAGCTGGTCGAGCGGCGCGCCGTCGGTATCGCCAGGGATGCGGCCAGCGATGCGATGACCACCAGCTGCGTCGCTCTCAGCGGCGGCCAGCCGGCCGGGTCGGGCAGCCAGTAGCCGGCGGTCGCGGTCCGAGCCAGGCCCGACGCGACCAGCGCCGCCAATAGGTAGAGGGTGCAGTGGAGGCTGAGCGTCACCCGCTCGTAGCGCGCGCTGGCGAGAGCGCAGGCGATGCCGAGCACCGACCAGACCAGGGCGGCGCGATCGGCGGTCAGGAACTGGAGACTGCCGACCGCGATCAGCACCAGGCCGAGGCTGGTAAAGAAGAAGAAGCTCCGGCGCCGATCCTCACGGACGGCGGGAGAGAAGGCGATTCCATAAGCGGCCACGCCGAGAACGAGCGCGGTCAGACCGGGCAGGGGATCCGCTCCGAGAATGCTCCACGAGCCGCCGAAGGCGATCACCCCGGCGACCAGCGTCTGCGCGACCTCGAACAGACCGGTTCGCTTGCCCTTCAGCAGACTCCGGGCGCTGAACGCGACGACGTAGGCGGTGAACAGGGCGAGTAGCAGCGAGGTCGCTCTTGCCGGCTCGATCGACAGGCGTCCGGCCGCCAGCCCGGCCGGCAGGATGGCGAACGCGAGGTCGGCCAGGAAGGCGCTGGTCAGCTTCCAGCTGAGCCAGCCCTCGCGATCGAAGAGCCAGAGCATCGTCAGTCCGAGAGCCAGCAACACGATCAGCAAGGGTGTCGGCTCGGCGGACGTCCGAAGCAGGGCGAGACAGGTCAGTCCGGCCCCGAGCGACGCCGCACCAGCGGCGGCGGTCAGGCGCCGACGGGCCGCGATCAGCACCAGCGCGGTCGATGCGACGGCGATCGCAACCGACGCACCGAGCGTCTCGAGCAGTCCGAATCGGGTGACGGCCTCGAGCACCAGGGGGTAGGCGATGATCGCGCCCACGATCGTGTAGAAGGTCGCACCGATCTTCCCTTCCGAGCGTGCCGCCGCGCGGTCGCCGGCGAAGAGCAGCAGCAGGGCGTACAGGAAGCCGAGCAGCAGCCCGAGAGCGTTCGGAACCGCTTCCAGATCGGTGATCGCACGGAGCAGGAACGCACCGCCGAGCAGCAGCAGCGAGCGGCCGGTCAGCGGGACCAGTGAGGACAGCCAGCCCGCGTCCTCCCGCTCATCGGCCTCGCGCCGCGGCCAGAGCTGGGTCTCCACCGCCTGGCCACTCTCGGCCTCGAGATCGGCGACCCGGCTCTCGAGTCGGCCGAGCGCCGATCCGAGCTCACGAACCTGCTCCTCGAGCCCGTCGATACGCGATTCCATCGACCCTCCTTCCTCCGGATGTTGCCAAGCCTCTCCCTCCTACCGCAAAAGGAGGGCTCCGGACAACCCCCTTTCTTGTGAGCAGCCCGCCTGGGCGGGTGGGAATTCTGGAGCAGGGGTGCAAGTTACAATCCGCGACCGAGATGTCACGGTTCCTGAACACGGTCGTAGCCCTCTGTTTCGCCGGCAGCGCCCTCGCGCTCCCGGCCGATGAAGCGATCCGCCTCCGCAACGAGGGGATCGCCGAGCTCGAGAACGAGCAGCCGGCGAACGCCGAGCAGCTCTTCCGCCGCCTGATCGAGCTGGTGCCGGCGGACCCGCTCGGGCACGCCAACCTGGCCATCGCCGCCCTCCGCCAGCAGCAGTTCGACGCCGCGCTCGAGCACATCGCCGACGCGCTCGCCAAGGCACCGAAGGACCCACACCTGCTGGCGATCGAGGCGGAGGTCCGGCACTGGAGCGGGGACGACGTGCAGGCCCTGAAGATCCTACGCGACGCCGCCCGCCTGGCGCCCGAGGAGATCGAGATCCAGTACGCGCTCTTCCGGCAGGCAGGGGTGGTCGACAGCGACGACTCTGACGCCGCCGCCCGCGAGGCCCTCGACCGCCTGGTACGGCTGCGACCGGAGAACCTGGTCATCCTGCTGCAGCAGGGCATCCGGGCCCGGGAGGCGGGCGATCGGGCCGCCGCGACGCAGGCCTTCCTGCGGATTCGCGAGCTCAGCTGGCAGGCCCAGCCGGCGGCGCATCAGATGCTCGAGATGGTGCTCGAAGCGCTGGCAGCGAACCAGCTCGAAGACGCTCGGCTGCCGGCGCTCCGCCTCGAGAACGTGCTCAAGATCAGCCCGATGTACCGCGAGAGCCTGCGCGAGCTCTCGACCGGCATCCAGGGCACCCCGATCCTGAGGTTCCGGGACGAGCCCGAGCCGGTCGCATTCGGCGCACCGGTCGAGATACGCCTGGCCGCGAGCGCCCATGAGGCCAAGCCCGGGACCCAGGAGGCGGTGACCGTGGGCGATTTCGACGGCGATGAGCAGCTCGACCTGGCGACCCTGGCGATCGACGAGGGGAGCGGTGATTGCTGGATCGAGGTACGCCGTCGCGCCGGCGACTCGGTTACACAGACATTGACGGTGCCGAGCGCGACCCGACTCCTGGTCGCCGATCTCGACAACGACGGTCGCTCCGACCTGATCGCCTACAACCCGATGGTCTCGGTCTGGCGCGCGGGTGAGGACGGCCGGCTCGCGGACGCGACGGGCGACTTCGGGCTGAAGGGGGTGCAAGCGAGCGCCGCCGAGGCGTTTGACTTCGATATCGAAGGCGATCTGGACCTGCTTCTCGTCCATCCCGAGTCGGGCGCGATCGAGCTCTATCGTAATTCGCTGTCGGGGCCACTCGAAGCCGTCGGCAAGAACGTCTTCGGGGACCTGCGGCTGAAAGGAGTGACGAGGGTCCGCGCCACCGATCACGACCGCGACGGTGATCTCGACCTCCTGTTCGGCGGAGCCAACGGCCTGACCCTGCTCGACAACCTGCGCCAGGGCGAGTTCGCCGACGTGACGGCCCAGAAGGGGCTGGCGGCTCAGAAGGCGGTCGTCGATCTCGACAGCGCGGACTTCGACAACGACGGCTGGCCCGATCTCGTGCTGGCGAGCAAGGGCGTGCGCTTCCTCCGCAACCGGCGCGGCAGCTACGAAGCCTGGGACTTCGGCGGCCTCAAGACCAGCGTCCTCTTCCATGCCGTGGCGACCCCCGATCTCGACAACGACGGACGGCTCGATCTGGCCCTCGCCGGCGACCTCAGCCTGGCGGTCGCCACCCAGCGCCCGGGCGGCGGGTTCGACTTCGTCGACGTCCAGAACGGTCCGAGCGGGGCCACCGACCTGGCCGCCGCCGATCTCGACCGCGACGGCGACCTCGATCTCGTCACCTTCGGCGGCGACGGCTTGCACCGGCTCGACAACGACGGCGGCAACAAGAATCGCTGGCTCTCGGTCCGTCTGCGTGGCCTCGACAAAGGCAACAGCAAGAACAACCTGCTCGGTCGCGGCGCCACTCTCGAGGTGCTCGCGGGTCGCGCCTATCAGTTCCGGGAGGCGACCGACGAGGTCATCCACTTCGGACTCGGCTCGCAGCCCGAGGCGCTGTTGCGGGTGATCTGGACCAACGGCGTGCCGCAGAACCGGATCGCAGCCACGGCGAACCAGCGCGTCGTCGAAGAGCAGGTCCTCAAAGGGAGCTGCCCCTTCCTCTACGTCTGGGATGGCGAGCGGATCGCCTTCGTCACCGATCTCCTCTGGGGTGCGCCCGCCGGTCTGCCGCTGGCGCCGGGCGTCTGGATGCCCGCCGATCCGACCGAGCTGGTGGAGGTGGTCGGCGCCCGCCCGCGTGACGGGATCTACGATCTGCGGGTCACCGAGGAGCTCTGGGAGGCGGCATTCTTCGACTACCTGCGGCTCTGGGTGGTCGACCATCCGGCCGAGGTCGAGGTCGCCAGCTCCCTGCGAATCGCTCCCGGTGGGACGCCCGAGCTGGTGCTCGGCACCCGCGACATCCGGCCGCTGGCCGCCGCCTGGGACGCACGCGGGCGCGACGTCACCGACCGGGTCGGACTCCGTGACGAGGTCTACGCCGACGGCTGGACGCCGAGCTCGATTCAGGGCGTCACGACCGAGCCGTGGAGCTTCACCTTCGATCTGGGCGAAGCGCCCGGCGGCCCGGTGCGGCTGGTGATCGACGGCTGGGTCTTTCCTTCGGACGCCAGCCTCAACATCGCGCTGGCCCAACGCTCGGACCTCGAGCTCTTCCCGCCGCGGCTGGAGGTCGAGACCGCGGACGGCTGGCAGGTGCTGATGCCGGCGATGGGCTTCCCGGCCGGCAAGACCAAGACGATGATCGTCGACACGCCAGAGCTGCCGGCAGGAGCCCGGCGCCTGCGGATCGTCGGCTCGCAGTGGCTGTCGTGGGACCGGATCGCCTGGTCGACGGCGCGCGCCGACGACGAGCCGGTGGTGCGAGCGAAGCTCGGGCCGACGGTCGCCGATCTCCGTTACCGCGGCTTCTCGGCGCTCACCCGCAGCGCCCCGAACGCCCCACACGCCTTCGACTACGCCGACACCACCGTCGAGTCTCCCTGGCTCCCCTTCCCCGGCGGCTATACCCGCTTCGGCGACGTCGTCGAGCTGCTCGAGAGCCCGGACGACCGGAGCGTCGTGCTCGGTCCGGGCGACGAGATCGGCCTCGAGTTCGACACTTCGGAGCTACCGCCGGTCCCGGACGGTTGGACGCGCACCGTCTTCCTGGAGAGCCACGGTTGGGACAAGGACGCCGATCGCAACACCGGCGACGGCATGCAGGTCGAGCCGCTGCCGTTCAGGGCGATGACCAGCTATCCGTACGGACCGGACGACGCCTTCCCCGACACGCCGCTCCATCGCGAGTACCTGGAGGAGTGGCAGACGAGGCGGTCAGAGCCGGAGATCGACGCCCCGACTCGCCAGTAGCTCGACCAGACCGTCCTCGTCGAGGATCTCGATACCGAGCTCGACCGCCTTGGTGTACTTCGAGCCCGGGTCGGAGCCGGCGACGACGTAGTCGGTCTTCTTCGAGACCGACCCGACCACCTTGGCGCCGGCGGACTCCAGGAGCTCTTTTGCCTGGCCCCTCGTGAGCCGCTCGAGGCCGCCGGTGAGGACGAACTTGAGGCCTTCGAGCTCGATGGTGGGCGCGGCAGCGGCTGCCGTCGCCTTGATCGACACTCTGCCGTCCATCAGGGCGTCGAGGATCTCGGCGGTGCCCGGCTCGGCGAAGAAGCCGGTGATCGCCTCGGCCATTTTCGGACCGATCCCGGGCACCTCCTGCAACGCCTCCTCGTCCGCGGCTCGAACCGCCTCGAAGGAGCGGAAGTGCCGCGCCAGGTCACGGGCGACGGTGCGGCCGACCTCCGGAATGCCGAGGCCGAAGAGGAACCGGTCGAGCTCGGCGTGCGACGCCTTGCGGACCCCCTCCACGAGGCCGTTGGCCGAGATCTCGCCGAAGCCTTCGAATTCCAACAGCTGCTCGGCCTGGAGCTCGAACAGCTCCGGGAGATGACGGACCAGTCCCTTCTCCACCAGGAGCTTGGCGGTCTCCTCTCCGAGGCCCTCGATGTCGAGCGCGTGACGGGAGCCGAGATGGATGATCCGGCCGGCCAGCTGGGCGGGACACTCGAGCGTGTTCGGACAGACCGTGAACGGACCGCGCTCGATCAGCGGCGTGCCGCACGAAGGGCAGTTCACGGGCATCTGGAAGCGCTTGGCGCGCCGCTTGCCCTTCTCCGGGATCCGCTCGACCACCTGGGGGATGACGTCGCCGGCCCGCTGGACGCGCACACGATCTCCCTTTCGGATGTCCTTGCGCTCGACCTCTTCGCGGTTGTGGAGGGTCGCTCGGCTGACCGTCACGCCGCCGATCTCGACCGGGCGCATCAGCGCCACTGGTGTCACCACCCCAGTGCGTCCGACACTGGCCATGATCTCGAGCACCCGGGTGACCTCTTTGCGGGGCGGAAACTTGAACGCGAACGCCCAGCGGGGGTGGTGCGAGGTCGTCCCCATCAGCTCGCGCGCCGCCAGGTCGTTGAGCTTGATGACCACGCCGTCGATCTCGTAGTTGATGTCGTCGCGGGTGTCGACCATCCGCTGGTGGTAGTCGGCGATGGCGTCGACCGAATCGACCAGGCGCGGCAGATCGTTGACGCGCAGGCCCCACTCGCGCAAGGCGGTGAGCACCTCCCATTGACTCTCGACGCCGGGGTCCGGATCGACGGCCAGAATGTCGTAGAGATAGATGTCGAGCGGCCGCTTGGCCGTCAGTCGGGGGTCGAGCTGCCGCAGGGCGCCGGCGGCGGCGTTGCGCGGGTTGGCGTACGGAACCTTGCCCTGCTCGATCTGGCGCTCGTTCGCCTTCTCGAACGCGTCGATCTGCATGATCACCTCGCCGCGCAGGGCGAGAAAGCTCGGCGAGGCTCGCTCGTCGGAGCGCAGGCGGAGCGGCACGGCCGGGATCGTGCGGACGTTCTCGAGGATCGACTCGCCGCGCCGGCCGTCGCCACGGGTCGCCGCTCCGGAGAGGAGCCCGTCGCGGTAGACGATCTCGAGCGATGCGCCGTCGAGCTTCGGCTCGACGACGTAGTCGACCCTGACCGTATCGCCGACCGCCTTGCGCACTCGCTCGTCGAACTTCTCGACCGCCGCGCGCGAGGGGTCGGAGTCGAGACTGAGCATCGGCGCCGCGTGCTCGACGGTCTCGAACGCCGAGAGGGACTCACCACCGACCCGTTGGGTCGGCGAGTCGGGAGCGATCAGGCCCGGATGCGCTGTCTCGAGATCGCGCAGCTCACGGTAGAGCTCGTCGTAGCGCTCGTCCGAGATCGACGGCTGGTCGAGGACGTAATAGAGGTGGGCGTGCTTGTCGAGCTCGGCGCGCAGCTCGGCGATACGTTTTTCCGCCTCTTTCCGTTTCATGTCAGGACGGGGAGAGCCCTCCCCTTCCAGTCCCTCCATCTGATCACGGGCCGCGGCAGGTAGGCCTGCCGCACCCCTACGGAAACCGGATTCTACGACGGGGTGCGCTTGGCGCGGTCGCGGCGGGCGTCAGTTGCTGGACAGCCGTTCCCAGTCGGAGTCGGGAGCGTCGGTGGCGATCGCCAGGCCGCCGTCCGAGCCGACGAAGATCGGATCATCGACGACTTTCACCCGGCCGCCGCCGTACTCCTTGAGGATCGACTGCAGCCGGTCGGCGAGCCCGCGGGTGAGCGCGGTGCCGCCGGACAGGATCACGTTGTTGCGGATCCGGGCCTGATACTCGGGCTCGACTCGGGCGATCAGGTCGATCATCGTCTCGCCGACCGGCGCGATCAGGCTCTCGCAGGCGGCGCGCAGCTCTTCGGTGATGTCGATCTTGGTCGGCTTGCCCCGCACCGGTGCCTTGACGACCACTCGCTCCGGCGGCTCGCCGACGAAGCTGTGCGCCTCCTTCCACTCGCGCACCATGTGCTCGGAGAGCTGGGTCTCGGGATGCTTCTCGGAAACCGTCTTGACCAGGATCTCGTCGATCGAGTCGCCGGCGGTGTTGAGCGTCCGCTGGTCCTCGTCGGTCGGATAGCGCCCGTTCATCACACAGAAATCGGCGGTCCCGGCGCCGATATCGATGATCAGCGAGTGGAGCAGCGCCTCGAGGCCATAGGCGACCGCGAACGGCTCGGTGACAATCATCAGCGAGTCGACGATCCCGGTCAGCGCGCCACGCAGCTGCTGCTTGTTGACCCGTAGCGCCTCGGCGGGCACGCCGACCACGGCGCGCACCTGGGTCTCACTGTCGCCCCTTCGCTCGACGCCGGCGAGCAGGATCAGGTGCTTCATCAGCTGGCGGACGGCCTCGGCGTCCTTCTCCGAGCCCTCCTTGATGAGACCATTCTCGAGCGGCCGGTGCATGTCGAGCATCGGCCGCAGCTTGAGCGCCTCCTCGCCGATCACGATGTCGTGCTTGAGCACCTTGCGCGCCACCATGTCGACCGGCCAGCCGACGTAGCTCTCGACGACCTTGCGGATGCCGCTCGAGGTCGAGATGGCGCTCCGCGAGGTGCCCAGATCGATCCCGACGTAGAGAACGCCGTTGTCCTGACCGTCCGCATGCTCGTGGTTCTGATCGCCTCGGTTGTCGTGGCCGTGATCTTCCATTCGGTTCAGCTCCCGATCTGACTGCGCTGGTTGAGTCCGTTGGCGTAGGCGTAGATGCCGTCGTAGAGAGCCTCGGCGATGAACTGCCGGTACTCGGGGGTCATCAACAGCTGCACCTCTTCGTGGTTCGAAAGGCAGGCGACCTCGGCGAGGATCGCCGGCATGCCGGTCCGGGTCAGAACGCCGAACGGTGCCGTCTTGACGCCGCGGTCCTGCAGTCCCGGGTTGAGCTCCCGCAGGGAGCGGTAGAGCGACCGCTGGACCGACTTCGCCAGCTGCCGCGACTCGCCCATGCGCGCGTTCGCGTAGACCTCTTCGATCAGCCCCCTGAGATCCGCGAGCGAGTAGCCGGAGCCCTGGTTCTCTCGCGCCGCCAGGGCCGACAGGTAGGGGTCGTCGGTGGCGCCGAGGAAATAGGTCTCGACGCCGCGGACCTGGCGCGTGACCAGCCAGTTGACGTGGATCGAGACGAAGATGTCGCCCTGCTTTTCGTTGGCGATCAGCGCGCGGCGCTCGAGCGACAGCTCGGCGTCCATTTCCCGGGTCATCTCGACCCGAAACGCGCCCTCCTCGAGCAGCCTGCGCAGGCGGTGAGCGATGTCGAGCGTCAGCTCCTTCTCCACCAGGCCGCTGGCGTCGGTGGTACCCAGGTTGGTGCCGCCGTGGCCCGGATCGAGGATCACCTTCCGCACCGCCACCGGGAAGACCGCCGGGTCGATCAGCTGCGGCGCGGCGACCGCGACCATCGGCTCGGCAGACACTGGTCGGGCGGGGATCTCCTGGCGCCGGCCGGTCAGATCCGCGGCGGAGCTCGCGGTCGGCAGATCCTCGATGCGTCCACCGGCGACCTTGGCCACGACGTACGAGGTCGTGAAGATCGCGATCGGGACCGTCAGGAGGAAGAAGATGCGCGCCGATCGGACCAGGAAGCTGATCTTCGCCCGCTCGCGCGTGGCTCTCGATCGTCCGGTAATGACGTCGACGTTTTCCTCGACCGCCTCCTGCAGGAGGCGCTGCTTGGTGCGCGTCAGCTCGGCCATCGCGTTCAGCCGGAGTTTACGTCCCAGGAGAGCGGCCGTGAGTGAGCCAATTCACAGTTGTACAGCACCACCGATCTCGGGTCGGATCGTACTACACCACCGGCGCCAGACAGCGCGTACCGTAGCCAGGTGGAGGGCCACGATCCGGTCGATCTCCGGCGCGTATCCGCCGCCCATCACGACCGCGGTCGGCAGGCCGCGGCGGTGACAACTTTCCAGCACCAGTCGATCGCGCTCGGCCAGTCCCTCGGCGCTTACCGCCAGCCGCCCGAGGCGATCGCCGACGTACGGGTCGACGCCGGCCACGAAGACCGCGAGCTCGAACGCTGGCAGCCGCTCGACGACCGTCAGCGCTCGGCGCAGCGCTGCGAGGTAGCCGGCGTCGTCGGTGCCGTCCTCGAGCGCGACGTCGAGATCGCTCACCTCCTTGCGCAGCGGGTAGTTGCCCCGGCCGTGGATCGACAGCGTGAGGACGCTGCGATCATCCGCGAACAGTGCCGCCGTGCCGTCCCCCTGGTGGACGTCGCAGTCGATGATCAGCGCCCGCCGCAGCCCCTCGGTCGCCTGCAGCTCGCGAATCGCCACCGCGACGTCGTTGAAGACGCAGAACCCCTCTCCGCGATCGGCGAAGGCGTGATGCGTGCCGCCGGCGAGGTTGATGCCGAAGCCGTGGTCGAGCGCCGACCGGCAGGCGCCGATGGTGCCGCCGACCGAGCGGCGCGAGCGCTCCACGAGCTCCGGCGACCAGGGGAAACCGAGCCGCCGGATCGCCTGCCGGTCGAGAGCCCCCGTGTACATCCGCTCGAGGTACCCGGCGTCGTGGACGCGCAGGAGCTGCTCGTCGGTCGCCGGATCCGGCGTGCGCACGTTGCCCGGCGGAAAGAGCCCACTCTCCTCCACCGCGACCCTGAGCAGCCGATACTTCCCGATCGGGAAGCGGTGCGTCGCCGGCAACGGCAGCGTGAACTGATCGGTGCGAAAGAGCAACATCGTCTAATTCGGGGACAGGTTGATAATCTCTTAGACGATTAAGGAGATACGGTGACAGGATGCGGAACTCGGATTTGAGTTAGGTATCCTGTCACCGTATCTCCTGTAATTATCAACCTGTCCCCGAATTACGATGAGGCCGAGTGACGACTCATGGCGGGCCGATGCGCTCGCTCGGAGCCGGCATACCCGGTGGCTCGACGAGCTCCGGCAGCCGCTCGCAGATTGCGATCCGGAGCAGGCCGAAACGATCTGCGGCGCGGTCACCCGGGCGGCGCTGCGAGACTTCGCGCCGGCGATCATGCTGCTCAGCGCGGTCGAGCGACGGCGAGCGCGTGCCCTCGGCGCGTACGCCCTGACCCTGTTCGATTTCGCCGCGCAGGCGGGCCTCGAAGGCGAACGGCTCTCCCAGATCAATCGTCTGGAGTTCGACCTGGAGAGCGCTCTCGCCGGCGCCTCGAGCGGTCAACCGATCTTCGTCCTGATGGAGGGTGGGTCGCCGTGGCCGACCGAGGCGCTGGATGCTCTGGCAACCGCCGCCCGTCACCGGGCGACCCGACCGCGGCCGGAGACCGGGGACGAGGCGGACCGCGAGTCGAGGCATCTCGGCCGGGCCTTGGCCACCGCGCTGACCGGGGACCGCGCTCCTGGCGCCGCGCGGCTCGCGGCCGGCTTGCTGCGGCTCGGCGGGCTGCTCACCCTCGCCGAGGACTCGCGCCGCCATCGCCCCCAGCTGCCGCGGCAGGTGTTGCCGGACGACTGGCTGCGAGGCGCCGGCAAGGGCGCCACCCTGGAGCGAGCGATTCGTGACGAGTGCGGCGCGATCGCCGAGCTGCTCACCGACATCGATCTCGCCGGGCTGTCGCCGACCGAGCGACGTGCCGCCCGCTACTTGCGGACCGCGGCCCGGCGCCTCCTGCGCCGAGCCGAGCGCCGGGGAGCCGACCTGCTGGACGGCCCTCCCGAGCTCGGAGCGCTCACTCGCCTCGGTCTGCTGGCGCGCTCGTTCCTCGGCTGAGGCTCGGTTCCGTCAATCGGTCACGTCGGCGGCCTGGATCATCGACGCCGCGCGAAAGCCGAGGCTCACCTCCCGCCCCCCCGCCGACTCGACCAGCACCGTGCCCGCCGCCTCGCTGCGCGAGGTGACCGTCAACTCGCTACCCGGCATCAGGCCCTCGCGCTCGGCGAGCTGCAGGAACTCGGGGCTCTGATCGGTGACCCTGACCACCCGCAGCGGCGTGCCGAGCGGACAGCCGACCAGCGAAGCGGCCCGCGGCTCCTCGAGCTTGCCTCGCGCATCGGGGATCGGATCGCCGTGCGGATCGGCCGACGGGCGCCCCAGCATCTCGTCCATGCGATCGATCAGCCGGTCCGAAACGGCGTGCTCGAGCAGCTCGGCCTCGGCGTGCACCTCGCTCCAATCGACGCCCATCACCTCCACCAGAAACAGCTCGATCAGACGATGGCGCCGTAAGACGTGCATCGCCAGCTCGCGGCCCTCCCGGGTCAGCTCTACGCCGCTGTAAGGCTCGTACGAGACCAGCCCGCTCTTGGCGAGGGTCTTCACCATCGAGGTGACGGTCCCGGGCGCCACCGACAGCGCCGAGGCGATCTGGCCCATGGTCACCAGCGCGCCCGGGTGCGCCTGATCTTCCAGCAGGATGCACTTCAGGTAGTCCTCGACGGTGCTCGTGGCCATCGCCTTAGAATAGCCTGCACTTGACTTTTTTGCCTAACTTGAGCAGAATTTTGATTCGTCAAAAAAACTCATGAAGAAACCGCTGTCCCGCCGCTCGATCCTGCAGGCCGCCGGCATCACCTCGCTCGCCGGAGTCGGCGGCCTGGCCGGTCGCTCGCTCGCGAGCCGGGTGGGAGCACCGGAGCGGATGGCGCACTCGCACGCAATGGGAGTGGTCGGCTCGGTCGACACCGAGATCTTCCACCCCGGCCACTTTCTCGAGAGCTGGAACTTCTCCGACCTGGACGGCGCCGAGCGCGACGCCTACTACCGCGAGACCCCTCAGGCCGACGGCACGACCCTGCGGGAATACGAGCTCTACGCCGTCGATCGCGAGATCGAGATCGCTCCGGGCGTCTACTTCCCAGCCTGGACCTACAACGGCCAGGTGCCGGGGCCGACCCTGCGCGCTACCGAGGGCGACACCATCCGCATCCACTTCGTCAATCAGGGGACCCACCCCCACACCATCCACTTCCACGGCTGGCACTCGCCGGGGATGGACGGCTCACTCCCCGAGCACCAGGTGATGCCGGGCGCGGAGTTCCTCTACGAGTTCAAGGCCGAGCCGTTCGGGCTGCACCTCTATCACTGCCACGCGATCCCGCTCAAGCGGCACATCCACAAGGGCCTCTACGGCACCTTCATCGTCGACCCGAAGGAGCCCCGGCCACCGGCGCACGAGATGGTGATGGTGATGAACGCCTTCGACACCAACTTCGACGGCGACAACGAGGTCTACGCGGTCAACACGGTCGCCCACTACCACATGGCGGAACCGATCCGGGTCGAGGTGGACCAAGTGGTGCGGATCTATCTGGTCAACCTGACCGAGTTCGATCCGATCAACAGCTTCCACCTGCACGCCATGTTCTTCGACGTCTACCGGACCGGCACGCGGCTCACCACCGAGGAGGTGACCGACACGCTGATGCTCTGCCAGGGCGAGCGGGCCATCCTCGAGACCCGCTTCCGCTACCCCGGCAAGTTCATGTTCCACGCGCACCAGAGCGAGTTCGCCGAGCTCGGCTGGATGGGCCTGTTCGAGGCGATCGCATGAGCGCTCCCGCCGGACGCTGGCTCCTGGCCCTGCTGCCGCTCGTACTGCTCGGGGCGCTGCTGCTCCTGATCGTCCGTTCCGACCTGACCGAGGCGATTCAGGGCGACGCGCCTCCGGTCGAGGAGCTGAGCTTCGAGCGGGTGCGACTGGGCGACGCCGGGATCGAGCTGACGGTGCTCAACGACGGCCCCGATCCGGTGACGATCGCCCAGGTGATGGTCGACGAGGCCTACTGGAGCTTCGAGCAGACGCCGGCCGGACCGCTGTCGCATCTGGAGAGCGCGCTGCTCACCGTCCCGTATCCGTGGGTGGACGGCGAGCTACACGAGATCGTGCTGATCTCGGCGAGCGGCGTCACCTTCGACCACGAGATCGAGGTGGCGGTGGCGACGCCCAGGCCGAGCGCGCGCTTCTTCGGCATCTTCGCGCTGATCGGCCTCTACGTCGGAGTCCTGCCGGTGGCGATCGGTCTCCTCTGGTACCCGCTGATGAGGACCCTGGGTCGCTCCGGCTACGACTTCGTGCTGGCGCTCACCGTCGGCTTGCTGCTCTTCCTGCTGATCGACACCGCGCACGAGGGACTGGAGGCGGCCGCCGCGGTCGCCCACTCCTATCAGGGTGTGAGCCTGTTCGCGCTGGTCGCCCTGCTCGCCTACCTGATCATCGAGGGGGTCGGCGCCTGGCTCCGGGGTCGGCGTCCGAGCGGCGATCGGGAAGCCGGGACCGCCGCTTGGGTGACGGCGCTCCTGGTCGCGCTCGGCATCGGCCTGCACAACTTCGGCGAGGGCCTGGCGATCGGCGCCGCCTTCGCTCTCGGCGAGGCCGCACTCGGGGCCCTCTTGATTCTCGGGTTCACCCTGCACAACACGACCGAGGGGCTGGCGATCGTCGCGCCGCTGGCCAAGACGCGCACCGGTATCACGCGGCTGTTCGGTCTCGGATTGCTCGCCGGCGCCCCGACCATCGTCGGCGCCTGGATCGGCGGCTTCGTCTATTCGCCGTTCTGGTCGGTCGTCTTCCTGGCCATCGGCGCCGGAGCGATCGCCCAGGTGGTGGTGCAGATCACCCGCTCGGTAGCCGGTGAGCGCGAGCTCGGGACCTTCCTGCGCAGCCGCCCGGTCCTCGGGGGACTGGTGGCGGGGTTCGGCGTGATGTACCTGACCGGCATGTTGGTCGGCTGAGACGACACCATGAGTGAGCAGACCAAGAAGCGCTTCCTGCAACTGCTGGTACTGGTCCTGGCGGCCGGCGCACTCTCGTTCGCCGTGGCCGCGGTCTCGAAGCCGGCCGCCCGCGAGATCGTCCTGGTCACCCGCGACATGGCGTTCTACCTTCCAGACGACCCGACGCCGAATCCGACCCTGGTGGTCGCGCCCGGCGAGACGATCCGGCTCGAGCTGATCAACCGCGATCACGGCATGCTCCACGATTGGGGCGTCGCCGCCTGGCGGACCGCGACCGAGCTGATCCCTGGGGACGGCAGCTCCGACTCGGTCGTCTTCACCGCACCGAGCGAGCCGGGCGAGCACGAGTACGTCTGCTCGACGCACGCGATCCTGATGCGCGGCGTGCTCGCGGTCCGCTGAGGCGCACGATGATCGTGCGGGCGATGCTCGTTCTGGCGCTCCTCGCCGCGCCGCTCCTGGCGCAGGAGGACGACCCCCTGGTCGGCGACCGTCCCGACTTCACCGAGAGCGCGATCACGATCACGCCCGGACGCGTCCAGTTCGAGGGCGGCGCCACGCATGTGGACAGCGGCGCGGTCGACTCCGTCGAGCTCGGCGAGGTCCTGGTCCGGCTCGGGCTCTCGCGCAGGCTGGAGCTCCGACTCGGCTTGCCGATCTACGCCAGCGTCGACGATCCGAGCGCCGGCGACCCGAGCGGCTTCACCGACAGCACCATCGGCGTCAAGGTCGCACTCGGCGAGTCACGCGGCTGGACGACGGCGGTGCTGGTCGGCACCACCCTGCCGACCGGATCGAGCGAGTTCCGCGAGCCACACCCACAGCCGGGCGTTGTGCTGGCCGCGGAGCGTGACCTGTCGGCCGCGATCGCGCTCGGCACCAACCTCGGCTGGGGCTACCGCAGCGACGGTGGCGACCAGTTCGGGGAAGCGCTCGCGAGCGCGGCGCTCGGCTTCGGCATCGGCCCGTCTACCGGCTTCTTCGTCGAGGTATTCGGCATGATGCCTTCCGATCGCGGCAGGCCGGAGACCTACTTCTTCGACACCGGACTCACCCACGGCGTCCGTCCGAACCTGCAGCTCGACCTGCGCGCCGGCGTCGGCCTGAACTCGGCCGCCGCCGACTTCTTCGTCGGCGCCGGTCTGATCTGGCGCCGCTGAGCCGTGACGCCCGCGGATCAGCCGAAGCTGTCCGAGCGCGGATCCCAGAACTCGCCTTCGAGACCGAGGCGCGCGAAGATCCCGCGAATCTCGTCCGGCTGCGGCCGGCGCGAGTCGGCCGCGAGACGGTTCGCGTACCAGGCGGTCGCCAGTCCCCAGAGCTGAGGGATCGTGACTCGCGGATTCATCTCCTGGCCCTGCGCCTCGCACCATTCACGAACCTGTTCTTCCGACCGGAAGAAGAGCATGTTGCGTCAGGTAAAGACGATGTCGTCCCACCAGCTGGCCGGGGCGACGGCGGTGTGGAAGAGCCAGGCCGACGGTTCCGGGCCGTCCGCTCCGACCTCGAGACGGAACGCCTCCCTGGACTGCTCACAGCGAGAGTGCACGGTCCCCGGAAGCCCGAGCGCGGCGATCACCCCGAGCACGTCCCAGGCGCAGTTGGCGAAGTACTCGCGACCGTCGGCCTCCGCCACGTGCTGGGTCGGCACGCCGGAGAACGGCGGCGCCATCCGGATCGAGGCGCCGTCCTCCTCGACCACCAGCACCCGGTTCGCCACCAGGCGGCTGTAGGACGCCGCGACCGCGGGTGCGTCGAGGCCGACGTCGGCGGCCACGTTGTCGATCGACGGACGGGCGGCCTCCCGTGCGAAGAACCTGTAGATCGCGAGCTTGACGCTCTGGTCGATCGATTCGATGGTCTCGATCTCCTTCATCTCGTCTCCATCGCTAGTGGCCGGGCGCCGGTGGACAGATCCTGCAGTCGCCCAGCTCCTCCGCCTCGAGCTGGATGGTGACGTGCTCGATGCCGAAGCGCTGGCTGAGACGCCGGCGGATCTCCCCGAGAACGTCCGACTCGCTGCACTCCTCGACGACCACGTGCGCCGACAACGACTCCATGCCGCTGGTGATCGACCAGACGTGCAGATCGTGCAGGGACGCGACGCCCGGCGCCGCCAGGATCTCGCGCTGCACCGCGCCGACGTCGATATGGTCGGGCACACCCTCCATCAGCACCCCGACCGAGTCGCGCACCAGCGACCACGCCGAGAAGATCACCAGCAGACCGATCAGGACCGACGCCAGCGGGTCGGCCCAGTACCAGCCGAACACCAGGATCAGGACGCCGGCGCCGATCGCCTGCACGCTGCCGAGGGTGTCGGCGACGACGTGCAGCCAGGCGCCGCGCAGGTTCAGGCTCTCCTTGCGGCCCCGGTTCAGGACGCCGAGCACCACGAGGTTGATGATCAGTCCGCCCGCCGCCACCGCCATCATCGCACCGCCGCGGACCTCGCGCGGAGCCTGAAAGCGCTCCCACGCCTCGAAGAAGATGAAGGTCGCCATGGCGATCAGGGTCGCGCCGTTGATCAGCGCCGCGAGGATCTCGGTGCGGTGGAAACCGTAGGTGAGCCCGGCGGTAGGCGGCCGACGCGCGATGTGCAGAGCGAAGAGGCTGAGAGCCAGGGCCGCCGCGTCCGAGAGCATGTGCACCGCGTCGGCGAGCAGCGCCAACGAGCCGGTGAGCAGACTGCCGATCGCCTCGGCGATCGTGTAGGCGGCAATCAGGACCAGCGCGATCGTGAGCGGCCGGCGATGGACGGCGAGCGCGCTGCGACCCGCCGGCCCTCCGTGGTCGTGCACGTGCGCCACGGTTCAGCCTAGAAGGCCACCTCGCCCGCTCTCATGCCGCCGCATCCATCCTTGGCGAACGGCAGGGGACAGCGGCCCTTGTAGCACGCGTCCCCCTCCGAGCCTTCGGGATGGGTGAACTCGAACCACTCCTCCACCTTGGCCCGGGTCTGCTCGGCGTCGTAGCCGTGCTCGACGATCAGGTACTTGGTCAGGCCCCACCAGGTCCGCGCCTGGTTGCAGGGGCAGCAGCAGGTGAGCGCGCTCCGGTCGGTGCAGCAGGGCGCCGGCAGCGGCGTCAGCGCTTCGCGGAAGGTCGCGTCCTGCTCCTCGGTCAGCTCGATCTCGTCGTTGTAGCGCAGGAACTCCTCGGTCTGCGAGCGGACATCGTGGAAGTGGACGTCGCCCTCGGCCGCCCGCGCGCAGGCGGGAAGACCGAGCACCGGCAGGAGCGCGAGTAGTGGGATCCCCAGGATCTTCAGAGTTCGGGTCATGCTCGTGGCCTCGTGAGTAGAGAATCGGAATCAGAGCTTGATGCTTCGCAAGCGGAGCGAGTTGGCGATCACCGACACCGAGCTGAAGCTCATCGCGGCGGCGGCGACTACCGGACTGAGCAGCCAGCCGAGCCACGGGTAGAGAACGCCGGCCGCGATCGGCACGCCGAGCATATTGTAGACAAAGGCGAAGAACAGGTTCTGCCGAATATTCGCCATGGTCACCCGGCTCAGCCGCACCGCACGCACCACCCCGCTCAGATCGCCCTTGACCAGCGTCACGCCGGCGCTCTCGATCGCGACGTCGGTGCCGGTGCCCATGGCGATGCCGACCTCGGCCTGGGCCAGAGCGGGGGCGTCGTTGACGCCGTCGCCGGCCATCGCCACCACCGAGCCCTGATCTTGCAGCCGACGGACCGCGGCCACCTTGTGCTCGGGGAGCACCTCGGCCTCGATCTCCTCGATCCCGAGCTCCCTCCCTACGGCACGCGCGGTGGTCGCGCTGTCACCGGTCACCATGACCACGCGAAGCCCGAGTCGCCGGAGCTGGTCGAGCGCCGCCGAGGCCCCGGCCTTGATCGGGTCGGCGACCCTCAGCAGCCCGGCCAGGCGGTGGTCGACGACCACGAAGACGACGGTCTCCGCCGCCGCTTCGGCGCTCCTGGCCGCCTCCTCGAGCTCACCGGGCTCGAGTCCCAGGTCGGCCAGTAGTGCGCGATTCCCGAGTGCCAGCTCTCGACCGGCCACCCTGCCCTGAACCCCCTTGCCGGTAGTCGAGGCGAACCCATCGACGTCGACCAGCGTCGCACCCCGCTCGGAGGCGCCGGCGACGATCGCCTCCGCCAGCGGATGCTCGCTGGCGCGCTCGAGACTCGCCGCCCAGCCGAGCAGATCGGACTCGCTCCAGCCCTCGCCGACGCTCACTCCGACGAGCCGCGGGCTGCCCTCGGTGAGGGTCCCGGTCTTGTCCACCAACAGCGCGTCCACCCTGCCCAGCACTTCGATCGCCTCGGCGTCTCGGAAGAGGACGCCGGCGCCGGCGCCGCGGCCGGTGGCCACCATGATCGACATCGGCGTCGCCAGGCCGAGGGCGCACGGGCAGGCGATGATCAGGACCGCGACCGCGTTGATCAGGGCGTAGGCCAGGGCCGGCTGCGGTCCGAGCAACGCCCAGAGCACGAAGGTCACGACCGCGACCAGCACCACCGCCGGCACGAAGTAGCTGGCGACCGCGTCGGCGAGGCGCTGGATCGGCGCCCGGCTCCGCTGCGCTTCGGCGACCAGGCGGACGATCTGCGCCAGCAGCGTCTCGTTGCCGACCCGCTCGGCGGTCATCAGCAGGCTGCCGGTGCCGTTGACCGTGGCGCCGATCAGGCCGTCGCCGCGGGCCTTCGCCACCGGCAGCGGCTCACCCGAGACCATGCTCTCGTCGACGGCGCTCGAGCCCTCGACCACGACCCCGTCGACCGGCACCTTCTCGCCCGGACGGACGCGCAGGCGATCCCCGACCACGATCTGCTCGAGCGGCACGTCGCGCTCGGAGCCGTCGTCGAAGACCTTGCGCGCGGTGCGGGGCGCCAGGCCGAGCAGAGCCTGGATGGCGGCGCCGGTCCGGCCGCGCGCGCGCAGCTCGAGCACCTGACCGAGCAGGACCAGGGTGGTGATCATGGCCGCGGCCTCGAAGTAGACCGCGACCGTACCGTCGGCCTGGTGGAACGACGCCGGGAACCACCCGGGCGCGAGCTGGGCCACGACGCTGTACACGTAGGCGGCGCCCACACCCATGCCGATCAGGGTGAACATGTTGGGACTGCGATGGCCGATCGACCGCCAGGCGCGCTGAAAGAAGGGCCAGCCGCCCCAGAGCACCACGGGTGTCGACAGCGCCAGCTGCATCCAGCCCCGAGCCCGGCCCGGCAGCAGCTCCCCGAGGCCGAAGCCGAACGCCTCGGACATGCTGACCAGGAAGATCGGCAGGGTGAGCGCGACGCTGATCCAGAGCCGCCGGGACATGTCCACCAGCTCCGGGTTCTCGGCGGGCGCCGCCGGCAGGTCGCGCGGCTCGAGCGCCATCCCGCAGATCGGGCAGTCGCCCGGCTCGTCACGCACGATCTCCGGGTGCATCGGGCAGATCCACTCGGTTCCGGTCCCGCCCAGGGACGCCTCGAGGATCGGATCGACCAGTGGCTCGAGCGCCATGCCGCAGCTCGGGCAGTCCCCGAAGCCCTCCTGCTTCACCTCGGGGTGCATCGGGCAGGTGTAGATCCCGGCGGGCTTCGCCTCCCGGTCACAGCAGCTGGACGGCGCCGCCGCCGCTTCCAGGAAGCTCTCCGGCGCCGCCTGGAAGCGCTCGGCGCACGACGCGCAACAGAACGCGTAGCGCTCGCCCTCGTGCTCCACCTGATGCGGCGAGTCGGCGCTCACCTGCATGCCGCAGACCGGGTCTTCGACCACGGTCTCGGTCTGCTCTTGCCCGGGCTCGGTCACCGTTTGCTCCCTCGGATCGATGCGGGGCCACCCCGCCGGCACAGTTTACGCCGCCCGGAGTTCGGCCGGAAATGAGAAAAGCGCCTGCGACCGTCGGCCGCAGGCGCACACTAGAAGAAGAGAGTGAAGCGGTATCGGGTAGGCAGACGACCCGAAGTGCTACCAGTGGTAGGAGATGCCGACCGTCGCCGCGGGGCCGGCGAAGTCGATCTTGATGGCGTCGAACTCGACCAGCCCGTCACCCTGGACCGTAGCCTTGTTCTGGCGATAGAGCGCCTCGGCGTAGAAGCCGATGCCACTCTGCATGGTGGTCTCGACACCGACCACCGCGTACCAGCCCGGCTCGTCCTTGATCCGGCTCTGCTCGGGAGCCTGCCGGACCAGGTTGAACGACGTCGACTTGTAGAGCGTGTAGTTGAACCCGCCGCCGGCGTAGACGTTGGCCGGTCCCTCGGGGTTGAAGTCGTACGAGACGCCGAGATCGACCGGCGTCGCCTCGATGTCGATCTGGCGCACTCCGAAGACATTGCCATGGCCGTCGAAGAAGGTAGCCCGCAGGTCGAAGTTCCAGTTCGCACCGGCGTCGAGGCTGACCTTGAGGCCGAAGCCGTTGTCGTCCTCGGCGGCCTCCGTGTCCCAGTAGCCCACACCCACACCGATCTCGCTCGCCCCGGACGGAGCGGCCACGAGGACCAGAACACACACTAGAAGCCAGAATCTCTTCATCTCTATCTCCGGTTAGCGCTCGCCCTCCGACAACTGGCGAGCAGTCTCAACGATTCTGGAGACGGAGACTTATAGCGACAATTGAATCTGTCACAGCCCGCGGGCCTGCCGATCCGCCGCAACCCGCCTTCCGGACTGCGTTTTTCGGCCTCCGGACGCCCGTCGTTACGGTACGTCCGGCGCGAAGCCCTTGGCGAGCCAGTCCTCGAGCGCCGGGTAGCGCTTCACCAGGGCGCCCCGGGTGAGCCGGCCGTTGTTCTTGCGCGCCAGCTTGAAGATCGACTTGGCGGCGCCACGCTTTTCGCTCTCGAGGATCAGCCGCGCGGCCTCGAAGAAACGGGCCTGGAACCAGAGCCATTCCTCGAGCGACAGGCCGCTCCGGTACTGGGAGACCGCCATCACCGCGCCGCCTCGAGCGGCGGCCAGATTGCCGTAGAGGCGCGCCGCTCCGGCCAGACCGGTGCCCGGCGTCCTGGCGATCACCGTCGCGGCGGCGGTATGCGCCGCCACCTCGGTCAGCCACGGCTCGGAGCCGCTGTAGCCCGCCATCTCGGTCAACATCCGGGCGCCTTCGAAGTAGCTCAGGAGGTCGGTGGCGATCAGGCTGGCGGCCTCCTCGGCGGTGCTACGCAGCGGCGCGTCCTCGGCCGCCGGCATGTCCCAGCCGAGTAGCCGGCCCCAGAGATCCACCGTGCCCGGATCGCCCCACGCCGCCGAGGCGAGGCTCGACCCGTGGACCCGTGCCGGCAGGCCGTAGGGCATCGAGATGCCCGCCTGCTGCCACTCGTCGCGGCTGAGCAACAGGACGGCGATCCGGTTACGACTGCCGCTCCACTTCGCGAAATCGCCCACCAGAAGCTCGAACGGATCCTGGACCTGCACCGCGCGCTGCAGCGCGCCAGCCGAGTAGCGGACCGACACGAGGTCGCCCGGCAGATCCAGCAGCGGCAGCCGGGCGATGGTCCCTTCCGGCGGCGCCTGGGCTCCCGTCCAGGTGGCCGAGATAGCGATCAGGCCGATGAGCACGAGCGTCGTCGAGAGCCTTCGCATGGCAATCGGAGTCTACCCCGCTCCGATAGACTGGCCGCCATGCGCGCCTGTCGGATCTCACGCGGCATCCCGACGTCCTGACCGGCGATGCGGCACTTGCTTCTTTCGGGCCTGGTCGTTCTGGCTCTCGGCTGTGGCTCACCGGGTGCTGAGCCGATGCGCGGGGCGCGAGCGGCGGGCGACCCCGATTGGGTCACCATCTACGATCCCGAGGCCGCCTGGAACGGCTTTACCCTCGCCTTCCACCACAGTGAGTATCCGATCCTGATGGACATGACCGGTCGGATCGTCCACTCCTGGCCCGAGGCGCGGCTCAAGACGCGCGTCCGGCTGCTCCCCGACTGCTCGATCCTGGGCGTCGGCGCGGGACGACACGTGACCGAGTACGACTGGCACGGAAACCAGGTCTGGCAGGCCCGCTTCGAAGACCGAATCCCCCACCACGACGTCATTCGGCTGACCAACGGCAACACGATGGTGCTGACGCTGGCGACCGACAGTGAGACCGACGATGTCCTGGAGCTCGACCGGGCCGGCGAGGTCGTCTGGGAATGGCGGTCGGAGAAGCCGCTCGAGCCCTTCATCGAGAGCGCCAGGAAGCGGTTCACCGGTGACACGACCCATCTGAACTCGGTCGACGAACTGCCGGACAACCCGTGGTATCGAGCGGGCGACGAGCGCTTCCGGCCGGGCAATCTGCTGCTGAGCGCGCGCAATCTGAACCTCGTCCTGATCGTCGACCGGGCCACCGGGGAGGTCGTATGGACCTATCAAGAAGATCTGGATCTCCAGCACGAGGCGCGGATGCTGCGGTCCGGCAGCGGCCACGAGGGTCACATCATGCTCTTCAACAACCGCTACGGCAGCTTTCGGGGCGATCGCCAGAGCCGCATGATCGAGCTGGACCCTCGCGACGGGCGAATCGTCTGGAGCTATTCGTCGCCTGACTTCTTCTCGGGCACCGGCGGCGCACAGCAGGCGCTCCCCAACGGCAACGTCCTGATCGCCTCTGGCCGCGGGCCGCGAGCGTTCGAGGTGGATCGCTCTGGGCGCACTGTCTGGCAGTGGGAGCCGCCCTTCGGGGTCAACCGACCCGAGCGCTACGCGACCGAGTACTGCTCCGAGCTCGAGGCTCTCGGCCGCCCCGACGGCCCTCCGGTTCGGCCGCCCAAGGGCTACCGACACGTCGATCGCGAGGCCTACCGTTTCTCGCGCCGCAACCACCGCCTGGAAGCCAAGGTCGCCGGGGTCAAGAGAACCCTGATCAAGCCGGAGCGCAGCTGCAGCACGGTGTACCTTCCACATGAGGCTTCCATCCTGCTTTCGTATGGCGTTGATCGCCCGCCCCCGACGGCGGCTCCCCTCGACGGCTACTCGGCGCGCTTCTGGCTCGTCGTCGGCAACCCGGAGAGCGGCGAAGAGACCGTTGTCTTCGAGGACACGATCGCCTCCGAGGGACCGGACTGGCGGGAGCAAGAGGTCGGACTGGGCGACTTCCAGTACCAGCGTCGCGAGGTGTGTGTGCGACTGGCCGAAGACGGACTCGGCGACCGCAAGCGCGGCTTGGCCTTCTGGGGAGCCCCGAACATCAGCTCGGCTCGAGACCGCCGGATCGCGGAAGCGGCGAGAGCACCCGCCGATCCGACGGCCGAGGAGCTCGAAGTGAGGCAGGAGCACCTGCGGGCCATGGGGTACGTCAACTGACCCCACGGCAGCGTTGTCTCGCCACCCTCCCACCCGATGCTAGAGTCCGAGAAAAGTCGGCGTCACCGCCATCTGTCGCAAGATCGGAGTGAATGAGCCGCAACCTCACATCGTCGCTGTCCGGCAGCCAGGCGAGGCAGCAGCTTGAGTAGCGGCGAACGACCGAGCCCGATCCGCCGGTTCGTAAGCCGAGCGGAGTGTTGGCTGCTCCTGCTCATGATTGTGGTCTATGCGCGCTTCCACGCGCTCGGGCACATCGTTTCCCGTCGGAGTCCCGATGCCCAGAGTTATGAGTGGCCCTGGGAGCTAATGTCCGCGAGTGACGCCCTGCAAAGTCTACGGACCTTCGGCTATCCGCTCTTCCTCAGGGCCTGGGGGCTCTTCGCCGAGGACTACTCTGCCCTGGCTGCTTCCCAATTATTGTTCTATTTCCTGGCGGTGTTGCTCTTCTGGCGCGCTTTCGCGAGTTACTCGGACTCCCCGTGGCTTGCATTCGCGGCTGTCGTCCCCCTTCTGACTTCGAGCCTGCTGCCGTTCTTCCACTGGGTGCAACCCGACCTCGTTGCACCCTCCATGGCGATCGTGACCATGGCCCTGCTCTTTTGGCTCGCCCTTCACCCGGCGCACAAGTTGCTCTGGATCGGACTGACGCTCGCCACTCTCGCGACCTACCACCTGCGGCCTGTCTATCTCTTCGTAGCGCTCCTGGTCCCGTTTATGGGTTTCATCGTTCGGGTGCTGATCGAGCCCCGGCGAGCGAGGCAGCTGAAGCGCTTCACCCTGGGACTGGTCGCGGCATCTCTGCTGCCGGTCCTCGCGTACTGCGGGGTCCGTTGGGCGATGGTGGGTCACTTCGGCATCGTCAACTTCTCGGGCTACAACCTAGCGGGTATTGCCGCCAGCTTTCTCGACCAGGAGACCGTGGCGGCGCTACCCGAGGAATACCAAGAGCTCGGCGCGAGAGTCCTCCGGCAGCGCGAGCTTCGAGGTTGGCAGACGTATACCCGAGAAAGCGTCACCAGCGCCTACTTTCCCCAGTACGGCAAGAACGTCTGGCTCATCGCCGAACCGTTCGCCCGGCAGATCATGATGAGAAGAAGAGAGGCCCACCGGGCCGCGCAGGGGGAGAGCGCGCTAGCCATCGGTCCGCTCGAGGCGCGGCAGATCGAGCAGTCGGATCGACCGCCTCTCGCAGGCGGTCTGGCGCGGGCGATCAACGACCTGTTCGAGGGCTTCTCGAAGTCGGTGATCCAGCGGAAGCCGCGGCTTTACGCCAAATGGGTAGGGGACAGTTTTCGCTACGGCCTCGATCGGACCTCGCAGGACGGCTGGATTCGTTGGCCGATGCTCGCGCTCGCCGCCACGCTGCCATTCCTCCTGCTGGCTCGGCACAATGCCCAGTCGATGGCTCGCAAGCCGGCCACCGCGCCGGGAGCCGTTGCCGGGGTCTACGCCCTCTGCTTGCTCGGATTGGCGTTCTTCCTGTGCAAGCTCCTCTTGATCAGCCTCTTCAGCTGGCCCTGGGACCGTTATCTATTCGCCGGCGAGCTCTTCGTGCCCTCGGCGCTGAGCGCGGGACTGTTCGCACTCTGGAGGCATCTCCTCGGAGCTGCTGCCTAGCCTCCGCCGCTCTGGCACGCGTTCCTGGCGCGACCCATCTGGTCGCTGCCTGCGATGGCACGGCTCGTCTGCGCACCAGCTGTCCAGACCCAGGCTAGAATGGCGACTCGAAGCTGGGACGAGTTCGTGGCGCCACGTGGCGTCGCCCGCGATCGCCGGAGATGGCTCTGCGCCGCGTCGACAGAACCGATCAACCGCAAGCGGAAGCTACCTAGCAACAGTGCGGGAGAAGTCTGGATGAGGTCTGGATTGAGGAATTCCGAGCGAGCAATTCGAACCCTGGCAGGGTTGCTCTTGTTGGCGACGGCTGCGGCGTGCAGCCGGCCCGAGCGAGAGGCGGGTCCCTGGCCGCAGTGGCGAGGTGTGCAAGGCCGGGGGATTTCGGAGGAGACCAGCCTACCGCTTTCCTGGACCGTCGAGGACGGCATCCGGTGGGCCACCGAGCTGCCGGGTGGGGGCATTTCGTCACCTATTGTCGGCCCCGACACCATCTACCTCACGGCGGACGAGGGCGAGGGGCTTGAGCGGCAGTTGACCCTCTTGGCACTCGAGCTCGAGACTGGCGAGATCCGCTGGCAGACCGAGATCCTTCGCCGGTCGGAGGAGAAGCTCCACCGGCTGAATCGGGCTGCGGCCGCGACGCCAGCGACCGACGGCGAGAGCGTGTACGTCTACCTGGGCTCTCACCTGGCGGCGGTGGATCTGAATGGCGAGGTGGTTTGGCTTCGCGACATCGACCCCGGCTACCTCGAGCATTCGCGCTACGGTACGGGCTCTTCCCTCATCCTCTCTGATGAACACGTGATCGTCTTCCAGGATCTCGAGCTCTGGGAGGACGGCACCGGCTGGATCGCGGCGTTCCGGAAAGACGACGGCGAGCGCGAATGGCGCACCCAATGGGACGACACCTGCTGCTCCTACACCACGCCGATCAAGCTCGACTTCGCCGGCGAGACCGAGCTTCTGGTGGCACACGCTCGCAAGATCATCTCCTACCGGGCGAGCACCGGTGAGCGGCTCTGGCAGCAGGACCAGACGGTCAACCAGCCGGTGGCGAGCCCGGTGGCGGATGGTGATCTACTCTGCTCGGCGACCGGAGCACACAATGTGCGCGAGATGGGTTGCTGGCGGCTGACGCACGAGGACGGCAGGCGGCAGGTGGAGGCGCTCTGGAAGAGCAAGACGGCGGTGCCGTCGACGGCATCGCCGATTCTGTACCGCGGGCTCTTCTTCGCAGTACACGAGAAGGGCGTCGTCGGCTGCTACAACCCGGGAACCGGCGACAGACTCTGGCGGGAGCGTCTTCCCCCAGGCCCCTACTATGCCTCGCCGGTAGCCGGCGACGGCAAGATCTATGCGATCAGCATGTCAGGAATGGTGTCGGTGTTTTCGGCGACGCACAGGTTCGAGCTGCTCGGTCAGAGTCAACTGCCAGAAGGAGGAGTCGTGGCCTCGCCAGCGATCGCGGACGGATGTTTGATCGTTCGGACGAGCCAGCACCTCTACTGCGTCGATGGAACGGAAACCGGAGAGGCGACCTCCTCCTCCTGAGTCACTGCCCGACGATCCGCTCTCGGCCTTTCAGGGCGACCCGGATGCTAGGATGCTCGCCCGCGGCGCGGCGGGGCCAGCCGGACGATCTCCTCTGACGAGCTAAGACGTGAATCTGCTACGCGCTTCTCTCGGCATAGCGTGCGCGGCGTTCGCCCTGACGTCCGAGGCTGGGGCTCAACAGCGGGTCATCCAGACCCGGAACGCCGACCGCGAGCTCTTCCTAGTGAGCGGGCCGGATGGGGCGCAGGTGCGGGATGGTGATCAGCGCCTGCAGGTCGCGCTTCCCACCGGCGCCGAGCTTTCGGCCATCGAGCCCCTGGGCGACGGCTGGATCGTCGCCGGGACGGCAAGTGATGGGGAGCGGATCGAGCTCGTTCTGCTGGTAGAGAGCGGTGGCGAGGTAACGAGCCTGCCGGCGCCCCCCGGGGTCGCCGGCCCTTCGCTTGCACGGCCCTGTCTGCTCGTCGAGCGGGGTGCGTTCGTCGGGCTCGCCTGGCTCGAGGGCGCCGGTTACGACTCCCACGCGGTACGGGCAGCGGTCTGGAACGGTGACAGCTGGGACGCCCCGGAAACCGTCTCGCCGGCCGACCTCGACAGCCAACTGGCCTTGTCCTGCGCGGTCCTTTCCGACGGCGGCTGGTTGCTCGTCTGGTCGGCGGTGGACGGTCACGACGACGAAATCTTCTGGGCTCGGCGGCAGGTGCACGGCCCCTGGAGCCGGCGGCGTCAGCTGAACCCCGGGAATACGACCCCCGACATCCAGCCGAGCGTTGCGACCGGGCCTGCGGGGACCTTCGTCGCATGGAACTGGCTGGACGGCAGCGACTACCGCGTCCGCCTCGCGCGGCTGGAAGGGGCCCGGTGGCGTGACCCGGGGTTCATCGGGCCTCGTGGTTCTGTCTCGCCGCAGCTCATCAGCGGTACGACCGGGCCGCTCCTGCTCTACCGCGCAGTGCTGCCCAGCCTCTGGGCCGTCCTCGAGCTTGGCGACCGGGGCTGGCCCTGGCGGTGGGCCTCTGCCGAGACGCCTACACCAGGGGCTCCGGCGCTCTCGGTCGGCGAGGAGGTCGTCTTCGTCTGGCCGGTGCCGGCTGAAGTGGCACCCACCGACTGGAGCCCGTGGGGAGCTCGTTCGAACGAGAGCGATGATCTGGAGATCGTGGCCCCTTGGCAACCGTGGCAGCTGGAGTCGACGGCGCTAGAGCCGACGGAGGTTCAGCCGCGCGCGCCCGAGCTGGCCCCCGAGGCCGGTGCGGTTCTCTACCGCGCGTTCGGCGACAGCATCACGCTCGCCACCGGTTGGCCCGCGTTCCCGAGCAACCCTCTACGGTATTGGTTCGACATCGAAGACGAGCCCGACTGCTCTACGTTCCCGGTGCAGGAGTGCCCGATCATCGGCCCGGCGTGCGATATCAACGCCGACCCGTACCAGATCCGCTGCGGCTACAACTGGCGGCTCGAGGATCAGCTGGATGCGGTCTTCCCTTCCGACGTCGCCAACGACGGCTGGGGTGGTGAGGGGACGCCGGCCGGCGTGACGCGCATCGACTCGGTTCTCGACGACGGTGGCGACGTCCTGCTGCTGATGGAAGGCACCAACGACATCAACGTCGGCTGGTCGGTTGCCAGCATCAAGGCGAATATCGAGACGATGACGGACAAGGCGACCGCCAGGGGCTTCGACACGGCGATCGCCAGCGTCATCAAGCGACGAGTCCCAATGTGCCCGCCTCCATGTCTTCCGCCAACGGAGGATCTGCGCAACGAGCTCCAGAGCCTCGCCGTAACGAAGAACCGCGCCTTCGTCGACGCCTGGAGCGCTCTTGATCCCGCCACCAACAACGACTACTGGGACCCCCCGGAATGCTGCGGCCACTCGGACGCCTCCGGCTACGACAAGATCGAGCCGTTCTTCCGCAACGCCATCCTCGCCGACCCGATACTTGCAGCTCCGAACCCGCTCACGCCCGCCGGCGACGTCGATGCGACCCCGACCTTCAGCTGGGACGAGGAGACCGGCGCGCGGCTCTACCGATTGTCGATCACCGGCCCGGGAGCTCCGGCCGACAGCTGGCACGACTCCCTGGCGATCTGCGCGGCGAGCGTCTGCTCCCTGAGCCTGGCTCCCCTCCTCGCCGGGAGCCATACCTGGAAAGTGGCGGGAAAGAACCTGCGCGGGCTGGGCCCGTTTACCGCCGATCAGACCTTCGAGGTCTTCACCGCCCCGCCGGGAGTGCCGAGCCTCATCGGCCCCATCGACGAGACCTTCGACGAGACGCCGAGGTACAGGTGGACTGACGTCCCGCAAGCGGCGGACTACGAACTCGAGGTCACGGGTACCGGCGGCTTTCCGCCGCGAGAGTACAGCGCAAGTACGATTTGTGACGGTTCGGTGTGCGAGATCGAGCCGGCCGACGTGCTCGCCGTCGGGGCTCACACTTGGCGGGTCCGCGGCAAGAACAACATCGTAGGCCCCGGTAGCTACACCGCCTTCCAACCGTTCGAGATCCTCGACTGCGGCCTCTTCGACGACGACGTCTTCCTGGACGACACCAACTCTGGCTCGCAGACCTACCGCGCCTGTCCCGGCTCGGTCACGTCGTTGGCGGGGTTCGTCGTCGCCACCGGCGAGACGGTCACCCTCCACGGCGCGGCCAGCGTCGTTTTCGAGGCCATCGAAGTGCAGAGCGGCGCCACCTTGACGGTTAGGACCGATTAGCAGCTCGGAGTGAAGCGGCGACGAGACGATGAGCGATCTCAACTGGTGGCAGGCCGACCTGAAGGAGAGTTTCCCGGAAGGCCCCAAGCTCAGCGTCTTGGTTCCAGTCTTCAACGAGCGCTACCTCGTCGGGGAGTTGCTTCGGCGACTGCTCGAGATCCACGTCCCCGAGCTGTCGTCGATCGAGATCATCGTTGTGGACGACGGTTCAAGCGACGGCAGCGCTGACATCGTCGAGAGCATAGCCGCCGCCAACAGCGACCGGTTGCGCTTCATCCGCAAGGAGCGTAACCAGGGGAAGGGCTCCGCCATCCGGACCGCCATCGAGCAGGCCACCGGCGACCTGATCGTCATCCAGGACGCAGATCTCGAATACGACCCCCGCGACCTCGCCAAGCTGTTGCGCCCGTTCTGGGAGGATGGCGCCGACGTGGTCTACGGCTCGCGCTTCGCAGCCAGCGACCGCCGGCGGGTGCTGCTCTTCCGACACACGCTCGGCAACCGGGTGATTACCTTTCTCAGCAATCTGTTCACCGATTTGAATCTCACCGATGTCGAGACGTGCTACAAGATGTTCCGCGCGCCGCTGCTCAAGTCGATCCCCATCCGTTCGAACGACTTCGCGATGGAGATCGAGCTGACCGCGAAGATCGCCAAGCGCAACTGCCGGATCTTCGAGGTGCCGATCAGCTACCGTGGTCGCACCTACCGCGAGGGCAAGAAGATTGGCTGGAAGGACGGCGTCAAGGCGCTGTTTACCACCCTGCACTACTGGGTCATCGACGACCTCTACCGGGAGGACGAGTACGGCGGCCAGATCCTCCACAACCTGGAGCGCAGTCGGCGCTTCAACGCCTGGATGACCGAGGTCCTCGTTCCGTGGATGGGCGATCGCGTTCTGGAGATCGGCGCGGGCATCGGCAACATGACGCAGAGGGTGATCCCGCGCGACCTCTACGTGGCGAGCGACCTGAACGCCAACTATCTCCACTACCTGCGCAATCTCTCCTTCGGCAAACCGTATCTGAAGGTCGCCAACATCGACCTCGACGACCCCACCGATTTCACCGAGCACCGCGGGAGGTACGACACGGTCATCTGCATGAACGTGCTCGAGCACGTCAGGGAACCGCTCGCTGCGCTGCGCAATATCTTCGACGCGCTGGTCCCGGGCGGCCGGCTGATCCTCTACGTGCCGCGGGGTCCCCGCCTCTACTCGAGCCTCGACGAGGTGCTCGGACACCGCTGCCGCTACACCCGCGAGATGCTCTCCGGGGAGCTCGAAGAGACCGGCTTCGAGATAGAGAGTCTGCGCTACTTCAACAAGTCGTCGGTCTTCGGCTGGTGGTGGAACGGCAAAGTGATGCGCAAGAAAAAGCTGAGCCGCATCCAGCTCAAGGTCTTCGATCTCATGGTACCGATGCTGCGGCGCATCGACCGATTCCTGCCCTGGAAAGGCCTCGGCCTCATTGCCGTGGCAAAGAAGCGGCCCCTGGAGCCACAGGCCGCAGCTCGACCCGCAGCACGCTGACGCCCAGCAGCCGGCCGCCTTCGCGCGCGCTCCAGGCCTTGTCCGCCTGGATCAATAACAGGCGATGCCCTCCCGGCGGCGCGGGGGCCGCGGCGACCCGAATCTTGCCCCGCTTCGTGAAGACGTACGACTTCGAGTCGGTACCGTCGTCGATCCGCACGGTTATCGGCAGGGCTTCGGGCGGCGGCTGGCAGCCGAGCTCGAGCCACGGCGTCACATCCATGTCGAGGCGGTTGCGAATCGCCACCCCGGCCGGCTGGGAGCCGTGGGTCCAGCGGCCGAACTGGAGGTTCACGCCTACCACGTCCTCGGAACCGTAGAGCAGCTTGCCGTCGAGGTCGGAGTCGAGGATCACCTGCGCCAGCCTCTCGCGTTGGCTCGGCGTCCCCGCGGCCGCGGCGTCCAGTTCGCGAGCCAGCCTTTCCCGGTCGAGACAACCGCGTCCGGTGCGCCGGAAGACAAGAGTCTGCGGGCTCACCCGGTCGAGATTCGATTCGACTCGGTGAAGCCCGAGCAGAAAAAGCGTGCGGGATCGCTGCTCGCGCAGGGCAAGATCGTAGCCGAACTGCCCGCTCTCGAGCCGCCGGAGAGCGCCCTCCTCCCGCTCCTTTCGCAGACCCTGGGTTGGAACCACGATGAACTCGGGCCGTGTACTTTCCAGATGGCCGCAAGGGTCACGCACTAGCTGTCCCCACTGCCGGACCTCCAGACCCCTCGGCAGCAGGTTGCGGCTGCCGTAGCCGACTCGTCGCTCGCCGCGACCGTGCTCCTCCAGCCACCCCTCGACAGCGTAGCGGGTGTCGTTGAGCAGCAGCAGATCGACGGAGAGGGCGCGGGCGAACGTCAACCCGAAGATCGCGCAGGTGAGAGTCGCGGGCACCCACCGCGGCAGGCGGCTTCGCTGCCACAGCCCCTCGAGGCCCAGGCCGCAGAAGAGGCCGGCGAGGATCCCCAATGGTAGAGAGAAGCGTGGATAGTGGTAGCCGATCGAAGCGACGAACCCGAGGTAGTAGCCGATGCCCATCGCCACAAGCGTCAGCAGGCGCCAACTCTCGCGCGGCCGACGTAAAGCCGAGAGGAGTCCGGAGAGGGCGGCCAAGGCCAACGGAACCCCGAGCAAGAAAACCAGGTGGCGTCCGCTGAGCACCGCCAGACCCAGCTGTCCGCGGAGGGTGGATGGGAACTCGCGATAAGCCGCCGGCGCTCTCCTGATGAAGTCGAACCGACCGAGGAAGCTCGCCGGGTCGAACAGTAGGTTGTGTATCAGCGCGAAAACGACCGCCGCGCACAGACCGCCGAGCCAGAGCCGGCGATCGACGGCCGCGGCGCCGATCCGGCGCCACACTCCCCGAGCCTCTGTCCGCATGGCCAACGCTGCCACCAGGACGAGCGGTGTCGCCAGGTAGAGACCGAAGGCCTGATCCTTGGTGCACACCGCCAGCGCCGCTGTCGCACCGAACAGCAGGTAGTCGCGCAGTCTCTGTTTGACGAGGATCTTGAGCTGGAAGAAGAGCGAAGCGGTAAACCAGAAGAGGTAGGGCGCGTCGAGGTTGATGGTCTTCGCGTAGTAGACCAGGCTGGGGATGCCGGCCACTGAAGCCGCGGCCAGCAGCGAGGCGCGCCGGTCGAAGAGCAACCTGCCGCAGCGATAGACCAGGAACACCGTGGCGCACGCCATCGAGACGCTGACCAGCCGCCCGAGGACAAAGAGCACCGTGTAGCCACGTAGCCCGGACAGATCGACCAGCCCGTCGAACGCGGAGAACAGAGCTCGCAACAGGTAGCGGTGGAAGGGCGGGTACTTCGGCGACCAGGTGCCCGGCGTCAGGATCCGCCAGGGAATCGCCTCGTCGGCGGCCCAGCCCGTGTAGCTCGGCAGGCCCCACCACACCGGCACCACGTAGAGACCGGCAGCGGCCAGCAGGATAGCGAACAGGATCCAGGCGGCGCGATGGCGGCTCAAGTCCTCGGGCACGCGCGTCTAGACTACACCAGTGCGCTCAGCGGCCTGCCGCCGGCCGTGCTGCCTTCACCCTGCCGATGGAACCCGAGGCCCGGGGGAAGAGGTCGCGTCCTGGGGGTCGGAACCGGCACCCTCCTGAAAGTCGACGGCCTGCAACTTGACGCCGAGGAGGCGCGGTCGCGAACCGCGTCCGGGCCAGGCGCGGCTCGAAGACACGACGACCAGGGTCTCCGATCCGGCGGCGATCTCGCTCAGGTCGAGGTAACGTTGACCGCCCCGTCGGAACACCACCTCGAGGACTCTCTGCCCGTCATCGACCGTAACCCGGACCGGCAGATCCTCACCTCGAGCATGGCAGGCCAACCGGAGTCTGGGCACGACCGGTGCACCCCTCGGGTTGCGTATCAGAATCGCCGCCGGATGTGTTCCGCGAGTCCAGCTGTCGGAGGTGGCACCGACGGCGAGGGCCCCGGCGTTACCGTCGACCCGGGCGCTACCGAGGTCGCCACCCTGAATGGCCCTGATCAATCCGGCGCGAACTTCAGGCTCACGCCTCCTGGCCAGCCGCTTTAGCGCCAGATGTAGATCGCCCGGCCTGGTGGCCTCGGAGGTCTCTCGAAGGCCCGGCCGCTGATACCTGACCAGGGGCGGCCGACCCAGCGGGTCCTCGTCAAAGCCGAGCTCGACCAGCCAGAACTTGCGGTCGCGGTAGTAGTGAAGCAGCTGGCGATCACGCCATCCCCCCATGCTGTGCGCCCACACGACCGCCTGCCCGTCGATGTCCGCGGAGTTGTAGACCCATTCCTCGCCGGCCTTGAGCCTGGGACCGTACTTGACCAAAACCAGGTGCTTCCCTCCGGCCTGGCGCAGCTCGTCCTCGAAGACAGGTCGCCACTGATGGAGGCGGACCCACGAGGCAGAGTTGTCCTGCCTGGCTTTCGCCACGGTGTTCGCCGACCCGCCGACAAGAACCAGAATCGCGGCTCCCACGGCGGCAAGTCTGCCCCGCGGCAAGCGTTCGAGAGATCGCACGCCCTCGACGATGAGCAAGACGAGCAGGCAGGCGATCGGCGCCGAGTAGTGAGGGAGGACCGATACGCTGGCCAGCTGAGTCGCAAGGAGAAGGAGACAGGTCCCCAGTGCCAGCAGGGTCCAGCGGCTACGCGGCGCCAGCGGCAGCAGGACGAGCGGCAGCCATGTCAGCCCGGGCAGGTACTGGTCGCGGAACAGCCGGAAGCGCCTCTGGTTCGCGCGCCATCGGATCCCAGGGGGGTTTCCCTCCATGAGCATATCGCGCATCTGGTTCTCGAAGCGGCGAAAGTACTGATGGTTGTACTGCGTATTCCTCGGCGCCTTCTCCCAGACGAAGAGCGATACGAACGGATAGGTCTCCTGGTGAACCTGATAGGGGAGCCGGCCGGCGCTGCCGGTGACCGCTCTGTTGTGGAGACCGGTCCAGACGGCGCCCACGGCAAGAACCAGGACCAGCGGCAGCACCACCGACCGAACGGCCCGTCGCAGGTCTTCGCCGCGCCGTCGGAGGAGCCAGATGAGGAGCACGGCGGCCGCCGGGAGGCTGGTCACGAAGCCCTCGAACGGCCGCGTGTTCGCCAGGACCAGCAATCCCACCGCCGTCCAGACGGCGTCGCGCGCCCGCCGATTGCGGACGACACGGCGGACACCACCGTAGAGCAGGGCGCCACCCGTGGCGGCTAGCGATCCGGTCATGTACGTCTGCGCCCAGACGCCGGAGATCCCGAACAGGAGCGCCGCGAGGAGGCCCCCGAAGAGGGCCCAGAAACGGGGTAGCCAGCCCAGGAGCATCCAGGTGAACGCAGCGGCCATGAGCGCCGAGTTGAGCCAGACCCCGATCACCGGATGGCCCAGAGACTGCCCCAGCGCCAGAACCAACCCCTGACCGGGAGGGTATTTCGCCGAATACGTGGGTTGGTGGATGATGTGGAAGGCCTCGAAATGCTCCCACAGCGAGTGCGTGGGGTTGGTTAGCCGCAGCCGGGCAAAGGTGTCGGCCGACAGGAGATAGCAAAACTCGTCGGCCACGCCCGGACGCGGGATGCCGGTGGTGACCGCAACCGTTATGGCTCCCGCCAGGGAGAAAGCGGCCACGAAGAGGACGATCCAGACGACCGGCTTCTTGCTGTCGGCCTGGGCGGCCGGAGCCCGTTCCGACACTCCCATCAGGACCTCGGCCGGCCAACGAAGTTGATCTTGCCCAGCCCGATCGAGACCCGCTCTCGTTCGAAGCATTCGTCGAGCAGGGCGAGAATCTCACCGGGCCGCGCCAACCACGCCTCGTAGGTTTCTCGCTCGTGCTCGATCATCGTCGCCAGGTTGTCCAGACGGGCCCAGAGCCTGCGCACCACGCCCATCCGGCAGAGCGCGTGAACCGCGGTCAGAAACGGCGTCGACCATGGCTCGACGAACATCACTCGACCGCCTGGGCGCACCACGCGCAGAATCTCCGCCAGAGTCCTCTCGAGATCGTCGGGCAGCGTCGGCAGATGATGCAGTCCACCCTGGACGATCGCCAGATCACGGCTCGCGTCCGGGAACTGCAGCTCGCGACAATCGCCCACATAGAGGCGAGCGGAGCCGGTGTACTGCGCGAGCAGTGTCTCGGACAGATCGACGCCCTCGAGCCTGGTGAACCCGAAGCGCTCCAGAGCTCTCAATCCATTGCCGCGCCCGCAGAAGAGCTCGACGATACGTGCGTCCCGGGGCCAGCTCGCTGCGCCCGCCGAGTCGAGCCGGCGCATGAACTTGCGGATCTCCTGCTCGGGGGTTTCGAACTCGCGGTACGCCTTCTCCCAGGGCGTCTCGGCGGCGGCGGGCATCTGGTGTTCGCCGGTCCCGTCAGCGGGAGCCGGACTCCGGCTGTCGCTGCAGCCGGGAGATGAAGTGAAGCGACCGCCCGAAGATCCAGCTCAGCGGCGCCGGGTAGAGTTTCAGATCTCGGCTCCAGACGTCGACGGCGAGGCCCAGCTGAGCGAACGCATCGAGCCAATCCCGCCGCCGCCAGTATTCGGTCTCGAGCGACACGCCGTGTCGCAGATTGCCGATGCGGTCCATGAATCTGAGTGTCGGCTCTGCCAACCACCCCTCAAGAGTGTGATCCTTGAGCAACACCGTTCGCCGGCTGGTGCGTACCGCTTCCTGCAGCAGACGCATCGGCTCCTGGGAGTGGTGTAGCACATCGACAAGCATCACGACGTCGAAGCTCTCGTTCTCCCACGGAAGCGTCCGGCCGTCGAACTGCCTCACGTGGATTCTGGTCTGCTCTCGGACCTGGACGTCGACGCCCTCGATCTCGACGTCGGGGCGCTTCGTGGAGATGAGGTAGGCGAGAAGCCCGTCCCCGCTGCCAACGTCCAGGACGCACGAACCGGGGGGAATCAAGGCGGACAGCCGGTCTCGCAGGACGCGCACACGGCGCTGGTGAACGTACCCGCTGTGAACGGAGTCGAGGAGGCTCATAGCCTCCGCATGCCCAGGATGCTGACAAAGAAACTCGACAGGATCATCTGAATGGCCAGGGCGGTCAGGGTGACGCCCGGAATCACCAGGCGCATCGTCGACGCGTAGTCCATCGGACCGAAGCCCTGTAGTCTCCACTGATTGGTCGCCCCGACCAGTAGCCCAAGCCCTGTGACCAGGGCCAAGAGGCTCAGAACCAAGCCCCTCTCGAGGTTGAACACCTTGAAGAACCGGTCCAACCGAGGGTCCGGTGGCAGAAGTCCCTCGGCCACTGCGAAGGTCTTGGTGAAGATGGCGAAGAGCACCGATTGAGAGCCCAGTAGGATTGCCAGGCTGGCGACCAGCAGAGTGTGCGCATCGAAGGCAATGCCGGCGACCCGGACCCCCGGAAGCGCGAGGAGGTACCCGGCGATCCCCGCCAAGATCAGCAGTCCACCCGGAATCAGGAAGAGCCATCGCGGGCTGGTCATGAGGAAGAAGCGGATCGTCCGCCAACCATCCCGGAAGGTCTTCAAATGGGGCGCATGTGTCTGGCGTCCGTCCGGATGCAGGACGATCGGGATCTGAGCGATCCTCCGGTCTGTCAGGCTCGCCTTGATGATCATCTCCGTCGCGAACTCCATGCCGGTGCAGCGGAGGTTCAGCTCGCCGTAGAGTCTCTTTGTGAAGCCCCGCATGCCGCAGTAGACGTCGCGGATCGGCGAGCGGAACATCCTGCGGACCATCGCCGACAGCATCGGGTTGCCGATCCAGCGGTGCAGGAACGGCATCGCGCCCGGCATCACCCGGCCACCTCCGGCAGGGAGCCGGCAGCCCTGAACCAGCTCGGAGCCTTCCCGCAGACCGTCCACGAATCGCGGGATGTCCAGAAAGTCGTAGCTGTCGTCGGCGTCGCCCATGATGACGTAGCGCCCCCGGGCGGCCGCGATTCCGCCCATCAGGGCGCTGCCGTACCCCTTCTCCGCCACTGGGACCACCCGCGCCCCGAGTCCCTCGGCGATCCGCTGCGAGCCGTCGGTGCTGCCGTTGTCGGCCACGATGATCTCGGCATGGATACCGGCCTCTCGCACCGCCCGCTGGGCCTTCTCGATGCAGGTAGCGAGCGTATCCGCCTCATTGAGACAGGGCATGACCACTGACAGCTCCGGCGAGCCGTCTGGCGTGTCGTCGCGATGGTCGGGCATCCGCTTCTACCTCTCTTCCTGGCTCGGCATACTACCCCTCAGACGTACAGGCCGGCGACTGGGGAGCGTTCGGACTCACTCGCGTTTGCGGCTCGTAGCGCGGTGCCGCTGTGCCGTTCCTCTGCGGGCGAGCTCGCCGATCCCGCGCCCCAGCCGCGCTACGATTTCGTCCAGATCGGATGCCCGCACCGAGCAGAACGCCAAGCGCAGAAACCGCTCACCGATGGCAATGACACCGGTGTCTTGTTCGTCCAGCAGCTGGCGGCGCACGTTGTCGGCGTCGACGCCTAGCTCCCTAGCAAGCTCAATCAACGCGAAGCAGCCCGAGTTGAACGGCAGCGGTCTCAACAGCGTGCGGTCGACCTGACCGAGAGCCGCTTTGAGCACCCGATAGCGCTTCTCCAGCAGCTCCCGTACAGTCTCGACCTGATCGGCGATGTCGTTGTCGCGCAACGCCTGGACCAGCATCATCTGTGTGGTCGCCACCGGCGACCCCATCGCGGCGCGGACCAGGCATTTGACCTTGCTCTCGAGGGCCTCGGCGACCTCGCTCTCGGGCTCGAAGGGGAAGGTGACGAAGCCGACGCGGCCGCCGAAGAAGCAGAACTCCTTGGTGCCGCCGTCGACCTTGACCGGAATCAGATTCTCGTGGGCACCGTTGAGCTCCCAGAACATCGACTCCGCCGGCACCTCGGGCTCGTAGACCAGACCAGCGTAGGCGTCGTCGCAGACGACCACCAGGGGGCGCTGGTCGGCGACGGTGAGCAGCGATGTCCTGAGCCGTCGGCGCTCGTCGACAGTCGCCGAGTAGCCGCCCGGGTTGGACGGGAAGTTGAGGATCGCGACCGCCGGCTCGCCCGCCGGCTCGCCGGCCAACGCCTCGGCGATCGCCTCGCAGTTGTAGCCCGCGCCCCGGTAGGCCGGCGCCGACACGACGCGCGCACCAGTGCGCAGGCCGAACGTCTGGCGGTAGTTGCCCCAGAAAGGCGACGGGATGGCCACCGCGCGGCCGGGGCCGCCGAACAGATCGGCGACCAGCGACAGCCCGTGCGTCAGGCCCGCGGTGACCGTCGGTAGAGTCGACGACTTGTCCGGTCCCAAGCGGCGCTGCCACTCGCGCCAGAGCTGCCGGAGCTCTGGCATCCCCTCGACGGGCGAATAGAGCATCGCCCGGTTGTGGTCTTCGCTCGACGGAAGTGCGAGCGTCTGCGATAGCGCCGGCAGCACTTCGGCCTGTCCACCCCCGTCGGTGATCTGGCCGATCGTCGCGTTGTATCGCTTGCCCCTGGCTTGGGCCGCCTGGAAGGGGATGTCCGGCGGGAAGATCGACCGCCGACCGACGTCGGAGAGGGCAGCATCCAGGGCCGGGGAGGCCCGGCGAATCGCCTCGTTGATCGGAGCCGGATCGATCACCTCGCTGGGACTCTAGCGGAGAGCACCGAACATCACAACGCGCGCCGCTGCATGTAGATCAACCACCACACTCTCAGCGGGCACGCCAGTTCGAACACCCACACTCACCACCTCATCAACGACGTCGCTGCCGTGGTTTCGGGCTGCGGCGCCGAGCCCAGCCGGTAGGTGGGCCGATCTGTTGTGCCACAAGCGTGGTAGTTTCGTCGCGAGGTCGATTCTGGCAGCTGGATGTTCGGTTTCTTGCGGTGGGATCAGTTGAAGGCGTCAGGCGCCGCGCCCTTGTCGCGAGGGTTCCCGCTGCTGGTGATCCTCGTCGCCCTGCTCGCCCTCTCCCTGCGCCTGAGCCACACGCCGAGAGGCCTCCCCTACCTCCATTTCAGCGATGAGCCGAAGATCGCCGCGCCCGCGATCCGGATGCTGCAGACGGGCGATCTGAATCCGCACTTCTATCGCTACGGCAGCCTGATCATCTACATGGAGGCGGTGGTCGACGCGGCTCACTTCCTCCACCTGATGGGGCGGCCCGCCGATCAGGGCCCCCCACTCTCCAGGCTGGCCGATGTGAAGACCGGCGACCGGAGCTGGCGATGGACTATCTCCCACCCGAGCTTCTATCACTGGAACCGGAACCTGATCGCGATTCTGGGCACCGGGACCGTGCTGGCGATCTTCGCCCTGGGCCAGGCACTGGGAGGAAGATGGGTGGGCCTCCTGGCCGCCCTCTTCCTGGCGGTCGCGCCCTTTCACGTCCTGCTCTCGGCCAGGATCATGCCCGACGTGCCCACCACCTTCTTCGTCGTCTGCGCCATCCTCTTCGCGGTGCTCTTCGCGCGCGGCGGTGACACCTCGCACATCGTGGCGTCGTTGGTGCTCTGCGGACTGGCCGGAGCGGTCAAGTACAACGCCGTGACGGTGCTGGCTGCACCGGCCGCCGCTCTGCTCTGGGTCACGTTCACCCGCAAGGGGGCGGTCAGGTTCTGGCACTGGATCCTCCTGCCCCTGATCCCGGCAGCCGCCTTTCTCATCGCCATGCCCTACGCCGTTCTCGACCTCCCCAATTTCCTCCAGGACGCGGGTATCGAGGTGCGCCATTACAGGCTCCAGGGCCACGGTCCCCACACGATCGAGCCTGGGTGGGAGCACCTGCGATTCCAGCTGGCCGAGGTCGTCTCCGAACTCGGCTGGGGAGCGGTGGCGCTGGTGCTGGCGGGGATGGCCGCCGCGGTGCGCCGGCCGCTCGTGCTGCTGGCATTGGTGGTACCGGCCGTGCAGATCGCCTTCATGGTGCAGATGACGATCGATGTCCATCGCAATTTCCTGATCGTCTACCCGCTGCTGGCCGTGATCGCCGCGCTCGGCGTGACGGTCCTCTGGCAGGCGGCGAGCGAACTTCCGCGTCGCGTCCCGGCCAGATGGGGGGTCGTGCTGCTGGTCGCGATCGCCCTCGGGTCCCCCGGCTGGCGAGCCGTCGCCGCGGCTCGGGAAGAACGAGCCTCCACCGAAACCAGGACGCGGGCAGTGGAGGAGGCCAAGAGGGTGCTCGACCGGGGAGGATTCGACAAGGTCGTCGTCGCCTCGCAGCTCCGGGTTCATGCCCTCGATCTGGCACGTCTCGATGGCGCCGCGGAAGAAGCTTCGCTCAAGGACGTCATGTCGAGCTTCGGGAACGATCCCCGGAGCCTCTACCTCTTGCCCGCCAAGATCGATCGGGCGTTCCCCCTGGGGAGCGGGAACTCCTGGAGGGGAAGGCGGACCTGGGAGCGCTTCGTCGAGAACATCGACGAGAGTCAGATACTCGCCAGGGTCAGCGGCAAGAACGTCCACTGGTTCGAGAGCGGCGTGACGCTGGTCGATTACGTGGCCGGCAACCCGGAGGTCCTGCTCGTCGCGCCGCCCCCTCGGCCCTCGGGCTGAGTCGGTGCGGGCTCCGGCAGCAGTCCGGCGTCGTCGAGATAGCGGAGAACGGCCCGGGCGGCGATCCTCGCACCCCTGCCATTCCAGTGCGGATCGTCGTGGAAGCAGTGGGGATGCACCGGGGTGTCTCGGAAGTCGGCCAGAAGCGAAAAGCTGGGGTAGGGCAGGTCCTCGGCGATCTCGGCGAAGAAGCGGAACGGCTCGAGAACGTAGGGCCCCAGCGTCTCGTACTCATCCCGCTCCCAGTTGTCGGGGCTCTCGGTGTCGCTGTACTGGAAGTTCCTCGGAAACAGGGAGAGAACGAAGGGCACCCGGAGCTCATCCACGCTGTGGCGGTGGATCAGTTCGAGCGAGTCGAGCACCGCGTCGAGGTGCGGCCGGGAGTCCTGCAAGGGCTGATTGGTCGCGAAGAACCGGTCGGAGGGGAATCCGTAGAGAGTCTCTTTGATCGGTTTGAAGAACCTGTGCGTATCGAGGAGCATCTCCAATCCCACGATGCTGGCAGGCATCAGCTTGCGCAGCTTGAAGATCCTCCTATTCTCCAGGATGCTCCGGTAGACGAGATCGTCCCGGAAGTCGGTCATGTCGAGACCCAGCACCACCAGGTCGGGCCGGTACTTGTGACCGATTTCGTTCAAGAGCCGGTAGCTGAGGATCGGCGACGAGGAGAACCAGCCGAAGTTCAGGACATTGGCTTCGAGGCCGTGTTGCTCGCGGATGAGCTGCTCGAGCTGAAAGGGCAGCGTCTCCCGCGGGCGAAGCCTCGCGCCCCAGACAAAGGAATCGCCCAGGAAGATCACATTGAAGCTCTCGTCGGAGATGGCTGACGGCGTCTTGAAGGAACGGAGCCCGTCTTCGTTGATATCTTGCCTCTGCCCCGGCCGGTTGCGGTGATCCGGGTCCCATCCGACGATGCTCGTCTGCCCCCTGAAGGCCGTGAGAGCCCACGAGTCCCCGAGCTCGACGCGCCCCACAACCTCAAGCGTGGCCACGAGGAGCGCCAGGGTGATGAGGGCGAGGAGCAAACAGCCGGCCGCACGCTGCCGAAACCTGGGAACGCTGACCATGAGTCACTTCACCCGAGAGACGTCCAAGAGTCAATAGACTGCACAAGTGGGGATACTCGGCGGCAAGATCGACCTCCGGCCGATCTCGGAAGGGATGGCGTCCGTGATCGGAGCCGGACCTATCACGTCGCCGGGACTCTAGCGGAGAGCCCGGAACATCACAACGCGTCGCTGCGTCGTTATCATTGCGCGATGGAGATCTACCGCCGCACCCTCGAACGCGCGACCGGCGCCGACACCGACATCCACGACCTGACCGACGACGTCGCCGCCGTCGTCTCCGAGAGCGGTGTCCAGAACGGGTGGGTCATGGTCTTCACCCCGGGCTCCACCGCGGGGGTCACCACGCTCGAGTACGAGAGCGGCTGCGTTCAGGACCTTGTGAGGGCTGTCGAACAGCTTGCGCCGAGCGACGCCGAGTACGCGCACAACCTGCGCTGGGGCGACGGCAACGGCTACTCGCACGTGCGCGCGGCGCTGCTCGGTCCGTCGCTCACCCTGCCGGTGCACGACGGCGCCGTCGCCCACGGCACCTGGCAGCAGATCGTGCTGTGCGACTTCGACAATCGCGGCCGCACCCGGCGGGTGCTGGTCGAGGTCCTCGGTAGCTGAGCCGGCCGACGCCTACCAGGAGCGCCACTGGTCGCGCTCGTCCGCCGTCTCCTCACCGGGCGCCTCTCCGGCGGCGGCGCGAGCCTCCTCGGCCCACTGGTCGGCATCCGACAGCCGGCGGGAGATCCAGCGACCCCGCTGGGTGCCGATACCGGTGGCCAGGCGCTCGAGCGCACCGGCGATCTGCTCCAGCGGCTCGGCCACCAGCTCGTAGATTCGGTGCCGACCTTCCTTGCGCTCCACCACCAGTCCGGCGAGGCGTAGCACCCTCAAGTGTTTGGAGACCGCGGGCCGGCTCATCGGAAAGTGCTCGGCGATCTCGCTGACGGCCAGACCCTTCCTGCTCAAGAGCTGTACGATCTGCCAGCGCGTCGGATCGGCCAGGCCATGGAAGAGACCTCTCGGAGTATCGGTAACCATCCGATTACTGATCTTAGCAGCGAGCGCGACCGACCACAAGAGAATACACGTAACCATCCAGCTACCCATTCACTTGACGTAATCGGTAACTGAAAAGTTACCTATTGACTCTAAGGTGGCACCCCGATCCACGAGCCAAATCCGAGCCTCTCCCGAGAAGCTCCCTGACCCTGCCAGCAGGGCCTTTGTCTCCACCCAGCGCCCGCTATCCGGCAACCTCTCGAGAGCCCGCCGTCTCATCCAGGCTTGTGCAGCAGCGAGGTCCGGTAGCTCAGCTTGCCCATCAGCTCGAACACCACCCAGTGGTAGAGGCCGCGCGCGGCGCGGAAGCCCTCCGGCCCGAGCCGATCGAGCAGCAGCTCCGGGTGGCGCTCGAGGCGGGCGAGCCGCACCAGGGCGCGACCGCCGAGACCATCGGCGAGCTCGTAGTGCTCGGCCAGCTCGCTGCCGAGCACTTCCCGACGGACGATCTCCAGTCCCGCCGCCGAGATCTCGGCATCGACCCGAGCCACGTCGAGGCTCGCCCTGGAGACGCTCATGTCGGCCTCCAGCAGCTCCAGCTCGTGCGCCGCGAGCCTCGCGGTGGCGTAGGCTGTGTGTAGGAGCAGATGCCCCCCTGGTCGCAGCACCCGAGAGCACTCGCGAAAGGTGCTCCCGGGGTCGTTCGAGTGCATCAGCGCATCGCGCAGCCAGATCAGGTCGATCGACGCGGCGGCCGCGGGAATCGATTCCATCGTACCGGCCATGACCAGCACCGGCCGACTGCCGGCGGCGGCGCGTGCGTGGTGCAGCTGCTCGACGACCGGATCGATCGCCACCACTCGCGCCCGGTACCGGTCGGCGAGAGCCCGCGCCTGATCGCCCGGTCCACAGCCGAGATCGAGGACCCGCGCCGAAGTCTTCAGCCCAATCTCGTCGGTCAGCCCGAAGATCCAATCGGGACCGCGCGGCGCCGGCACGTCGTCGATTTCCGCCAGCTCGCCCGGCTCCAGGGCCGCCCAGAGATGTCGGTAGAGGTCGTGCAGGCTCATGGCTTCAAGGCTGCCAACTCCTTGGATGGCGTCTCGGGCAGGAACTCGCCGACCGGCGTCCGCCGCCACCAGATCCAATCGCCGAGCTCCGAGAAGCTCGAGAACCGATAGTCGACCAGGCGCGCCCTGAGCAGAGTGGGCGCCCGACCGGCGAACGGATCCTGGTCCAGGAGCTCCAGCACCGCCGGTTCCGCCTGTGCCAGACGCGCCATGAAGGCGAAGAACCAGGGGCTCGCCCGCGCGTCGCGCAAGGCCGCGAACCACATCTGCCAATCAAGCCGCGGTTGCAGCGGCGAGACGATCGGCGGCACCCGACTCGGATCTCCCGGCTTCCAGCGGAACTCGTAGGCGAGCCAGGTCTCGCCGTCGTCGCTCCCTTCGACGATGATCTCGCGGCGCTCAGTGGTCATGACCGCAAACAGCCCATAGCCGTTGATCGAGCGCCAGGGTGCAACGGCAGACTCGAGCCCGCGCAGCGGCGACGGCACGGCGCCGTTCAGGCCGATGGCGCCGAGCAGATGGCCGAGCGAGACGAGCAGCCAGACGACAGCGAGCGGCACCAGGACCGCCCGGCGGAACATCCCGAGAGCGGGCGCCTCGGACGCCGGCTCGATCAGCTGCCAGAAGCGCATCCACCAGGCGTCGTCGAGCAGCAGCAGGCAGAGCGCGATACTCAGCACGTTGAAGAACGCGAAGTTGCCGGTCAGACCGATCAAGAGCTGCAGGCCGATCAACGCCGCCGCGCCGGCACGTCTCCACTTCGGCGGGCCGAAGATCAGAAACGGCACCCCGAGCTCGACCACGAACATCACTATCACCGACGCGAGGTGGAGAACGTCGGGCGCCTGGTGCGCCAGCCAGGCGAGCGGATTGGGCAGCGGCTGGGTCTCGTAGTGGTACCGGAGCGCGGTCAGGCCACGCCAGGTCGGATCGCCGCTGGCGAGCTTGACCACACCGGAGCCGAACATCAGCTTGAAGGTCAGCAGCCGCAGGAGCCAGACCGCCAGGCGCGGCGGCCGGGTCGCAAGCGGCCCGTGGGGCTTCCAGCCTGCGCCGGGAAGGAAGATGGCGAGCAGCCCCGCCTCCAGCAGGAGCACGTCCCACTGGAAGCTCAAGAAATCCTGTCCGAGCACCACCAGCGACAGATACCCGGCCCAGAGCGCCGTCAGCCCCTGGACCTGGAGCCAGCCGAGGAGCACCATCAGGCCGACCACTGCACCGCCGGCGCACAGGAGGTGCAGGGTCAGGTCGCTGGCGTCCAGCCAGCCGAGCGTCGGCAGTCGCCAGAACTTCTCCGGGCCGAGCTCGCGCGCGACCCGCTCGAGCCAGGACGCCGCCGGCAGCACTCCCCGACTGCCGATCAGACCGCCGATCTGCAGCCAGAGCGAGCCGAAGGCGAGCGTGTAGACGCCACCCAGGAGACGGACGAACACCCAGCACGAGATCCGGAACTGAGAGCGCAGGGGCACGGGGAGGCTCGCGGTCGGCAGGCCAGAAGACGCCGACAGGCTAGCACGAGCCCGCCGACGCCTCGCGCTGTGCAAAGATTCAGGTATGGCCCGGTTCGGCCTCCCCATCCTGGCGGTCCTGGCGCTTGCCGCGTGCGGTACCCCGGCGCCCGATCCGGCGTCGGCGCCGCAAGGGGCGAGCGAGGCGGCGCCCGAGGCGGTTCGGACGGAGCCGTTCATCCGCGTCGTCGGCACGGCTCAGGACGGCGGCCTGCCGCACATCGCTTGCGCCGATCAGCTCTGCCAGGCGGCGCGCCGCGACCCGAGTCGACGCCGCCATGTCGCCAGCCTGGCAATCGTCCTGCCGCGCAGCCGAGCCGTCTATCTGATCGACGCGACACCCGACGTCGGGGCTCAGCTCGAGCTTCTGGTCGACGTTCGCGACGCCCCCTCAGGCCGTGTCGACCGGACCCCGGTCGACGGCGTCTTCCTGACCCACGCCCACATCGGCCACTACCTGGGTCTCGCGCTGTTCGGCTACGAGGCGGTACACGCGCAGGGCATGCCGGTCTACGCCACCGACCGCATGCGCTCCTTCCTGAGCGCCAGCGGGCCGTGGAGCCTGCTGGTCGAGCGCGGCAACATCGACCTGCACGAGCTCGACCCTGCCGCCCCGGTCGAGCTCGGCGACGGCGTCACGGTCCGCACCCTGCCCGTGCCGCACCGGGACGAGTACACCGACACGGTGGGTTTCGTGATCTCCGGTCCGCGTCAGAGTGTCTTCTACGTTCCCGACACCGACTCCTGGCAGGCGTGGCAGCCGCCGATCGAGGAGGTGCTGGCGACCGTCGACGTCGGCCTGCTCGACGGCACGTTCTTCTCGGCCGACGAGCTGCCGGGCCGCGACATCGCCTCGATCGGCCACCCCCTGATCGCCACCAGCCTCGAGCGGCTGGCGCCGGTGGTGGCCGCCGGAAAGCGCGTGGCGTTCACCCACTTCAACCACTCGAACCCGGTGCTCGACCCCGACTCCACCGCCCGCGAGCGGGTCAAGCGACTCGGATTCGAGCTGCTGGCCGACGGCCAGGAGATCGAGCTCTAGCCTAGAGGCCGCGGGAGCGCATCCAGTCGACTGCGCCCCGGATCGAGCTGAACGGACCGGCGTGGATCGCGCCACTCCAGCGGCGGTAGAACTCGCCGTGATAGCCGCCGCCGCCGTCTCTGCGGATCGAGGTCGGGCCACCGGAGGCGTCGAGGCCCGAGTACCACCGGATCGCGTCCAGATCGGCGCTCGACAGTCCACCTCCCACGCCCAGGCTACCCATCTTGCGCTCGTAGTCGGCCACCGCCCCGGCGATGGTGTTGCCGACGCCGGCGGTGCTCAGAATCAGGTTGTTGGTCCCCGGTATCGCGCGAGTGTTGGGGCCGACCACCAGCCACTTCGACGGGTTGTTCCCCTTCGGTCTCCAGAGCTGCGTCCGTCGATTCGTATAGAGCAGCTTGGCGACCGCCTGGGCGTCGGCGGCCGAGACCGGCCCGCTAGCCCCCGGCGGTGACGGCGGCGGGGCCGGGCCGCTCGGCGGCGGTGGTGACGGACTGCTCGGTGGCGGCGACGAGGGTGGTGGTACCGGCGAGCCCGGCGGCGGATCCGGGCTCGGATCCGGGAGGGGCTCCGGCGGTGGCGGCGAGTCCTCGCGGAAGGACGGCTCGCCGGCGGTCGAGATGGCGCCCGTCAGGTCGGCGAACTCGATCGTCTGGTCGACCTTGCCAAGCTTCGGCATGCCCTTGAGCTGGAAGATGAAGCGCACCATGTCGCCCGCTTCGAGATCGGCCAGCTGCTTGCAGCTGAGCGCGAAGTTGTCGCGCACGTTCGAGCGCAGCTTCACGGTCTGCGTGCCGCCGTCCACGCGATCGACCAGCACGGTGGTCAGAAGCCGGCCCTTGTTGGCATTGTGGGACATGTTGCTGTAGCCCGAGCAGACCGTGGGCCTCCTGGCCGGCTCCGGTACCACCATCGTCTGGACCAGGCGCTTGGGCTGTTTCTGGAGGTTCCGATCGGCCTGGAGGACCGAGTTGCTCGAGTGGAACCAGCCACCCCTGGCCGGCGCGACCAAGCCGTTGGGCGAGTTCCCTTGCGGCAGCCGGAAGCCGAGCGGGGCGCTCCAGATGGTCGGCTTGCCGGCGTCGGAGACGATCCCGTTGATCTCGGCGAAGTCGATCTCCCCGGCGTCGTTGGTGAGCTTCGGCATGCCCTTGAAGTCGTGCTCGAACTCGACGATGTCGCCGGCCTTCATGTCCCCGACCAGACGACAGTTCAGGTACGAGTTCCGGCTGACGCCGCCGGCCAGGCTCAACGGCCGGATGACCGGCTCGATCGGCAGTCCGAAGAGGTCTTCCCCACCGGGTGTGATGATCCGTATCCTGCTGACGATGCGCCCCTTGCCCCCGGCCTCGGCGGTGTTGTTGTAGGCGACACAGACCTGCGGCCGGACCGCGTCATGCGGCATCACCAGCATCTGGGTGACGGCCGTCGGATGGCCCTCGGCATCGGCGCGCGGTTGATAGACCGAGTGGCTGACGTGGAACCAGGCCGCCTGGGTCGGCGAGACCAGCGCCAGGGCCAGCAGCGCTACCAATAGCAGGGAACATCTGGTCGTCGACATGCGGCGCAATCTCCTCGAACCAGGCTCAGCCGGCGGATGGATACGGATAGAGCAATACCCACAAATCGGCCGACAAGGTAACCCCGCGGCCCTGCGCGGGCAATGGAATCCGTCTCAGCAGCCGGCAGCGCAGGGCTAGAGTCCCTGCGATCTCAGCCAGTTGATCGCCCCGGCCATCGATCCGTAGGGGCCGTTGTGCTGCGCCCCCTTGCCGGGCCGATAGAACTCGCCGTGATAGCCACCGCCGCGGTCGCGGCGGACCGAGGTCGGGCCGCCGTTGGCGTTCATGTTGGCGTACCACCGCAGCGCGTTCCGATCGGCGGCGCTCAGCAGCGAGCCCGGCGCTCCGAGACTGCCCATCTTGCGCTCGTAGTCGGCCACCGCCTGCGCCACCGTGTTGCCGACCCCGGCGGTGCTCAAGATCAGCCGGTTGGTGCCCGGCACCGCACGAGTCCTCGGACCGACGACCTGCCAGCGCGCCGGGCTGTTGTTCTTCGATCGCCAGAGCTGTACGCCCCGGTGGTTGATCATCAGCTTCGAGGTCGCGCGCTCGTCGGCCTGCGAGAAGCCACCGCCTCCGCCGGGCGGATCGTTGGGCGGCGGTGGCGGCGGTGGCGGCGGCTGGGTCGGTGGCGGGGGATCCGCCGGCGGATTGGTCGGCGGCGGCGGCGGCGGGGAGGTCGACGGCGGCGGCGGCGACGACGGCGGCGCCGGGGGCGCCGGGGGTGGGGGTGGCGGCGGCGGCGGCTGACGGAAAGCCGGCGTACCGACCGTCGACAGAACACCGCTCACATCCGCGTAACCGATCGAGCTCGGACCCTGCTTGGCGAGGCGCGGCATGTTCTTGAGCTCGAAGCGGAACTCGATGATGTCGCCGGCCAGCACCCGACCCGCCTTCTTGCAGCGGAGGTACGAGTTGTTGCGCACCCCACCGTAGAGATCGAGCCGCCGGATCATCTCCTCGCCCCGGGTGATCGTCACCCGGGTCACGATCCGGCCGCGGCGTCTCTGCGGAGCGTTGTTGGTGTACCCCGAGCAGACCAGCGGACGTCCCGCGTCGCGCGGCACGACCATCGTCCGGATCAGCTTCTTCGGATGCTTCTCGTCGTCCTTCTGGGCCTGGAAGATCGAGTTGTTCGCGTGGTACCAGCCCGCTTTGGAGACCGGCACCAGTCCGAGCGGCGAGCTGCCCTTGTGGAGGCTCAGGCCCATCGGCGCGTTGTCGATCTGGGGATCGCCGAGCGCCGAGACCACACCCATCACCTCGGCGAACTCGCCACCCCTCACCCGGGGCATCCCCTTGAACTCGTGCTCGAACAGCAGGATGTCGCGTGCCTGGACCCGCGGGCCCCGCTTGCAGTTCAGATAGGAGTTGCGCTTGACGCCACCGGCGAAGCTCAGCCGCCGGATCTCCTTCAACTCTCCCTTGACCGGCCGCAGTATCTGGACCGAGCTCAGGATCCGTCCCTGGTTCCTCTTGGCGAACGCGTTGTTGTAGGCGATGCAGATGGACGGATGGCGGATCAGATCACGCATCACCATCATCTGGCTGAGGATGGCCGGGTGTTTCTCGATCTGGCTCTGCGCCTGAAAGACCGAGCTGGTGGTGTGCAGCCAGTCTGCCTTCGCGGCCGGACTGAAGATCAGGACCGAGAGCAGAATCGTTCCAAGTGCACGCTGGATTCTCACTGTTGCGCTCCTTCGGGATTGCGGCGGGGCCTCGGCGAAGCCGACGCCCGACGATGCGGATTCTTGCCGGGTGCGAACACCATTCGAGGGCGCGACCGTAGTCGCTCGGGCCCGAATCTGTCAATGAAATGCATCTCACTCACAGCAAAGGACTTCCGCCCCAAGACCGAGAGTGATGCCGAGACGAATCGGCTCGACGCGAGCTACCTCGGCGGAGCCCCTCGGCGCCGACGGATCCTCTCGCCGGAGCTATCGGCGGCGACCGAGCGCCCGGCCTCGTCCAACACGCAGACATAGAAGCTGCGCCCGCCGTCGACCGGAAAGGAGTGGGACTCGTAGAGCTCGTGGAACGCTTCGTTCTTCCAGATCTGCGCGTCGCTCGGCCGTCACGACGCGGAACGCACGAACGAGAGCCTGGCCGACGGTCCACCCCACTCGCCCGGATGACCGGGGGGTGGTCGCGAGCGATTCCTGCGGTAGGCTCGGCTTCGCATGAGCGCCGGTCGGGAGCCCGAGATCTACTTCAAGCAGCTGCTCGCCGGGCGGCAGGTGGCGACCCGCCATCCGGTTGCCGGCCAGATGGCGAATTTCATGTACGTCATCGGCGACCCGGTCAAGAAGGAAGCGGTGATCGTCGACCCGGCGTGGGACGTCGTCGGCCTGCTCGACACCGCTCGGACCGACGGCTACGACGTCGTCGGCGCGTTGGTGACCCACTACCATCCCGACCACATCGGCGGCGACATGTTCGGCCTGAGCGTGGAGGGGATCGCCCGGCTGCTGGAGCAGGCGTCGGTGCCGATCTACGTCAACAAGCTCGAGGGTGACGGCGTCAAGATGGTGACCGGGGTCTCCGAGAGCGACCTGCGGCGAATGGACAACGAAGACCGGCTCGAGCTCGGCGAGCAGGAGATCACATTCCTGCACACGCCAGGACACACGCCGGGGAGTCAGTGCTTCCTGATCGGCGACCGCCTGGTCGCGGGCGACACCCTGTTCGTCCAGGGCTGCGGCCGAGTCGACCTGCCCGGCGGCGATCCCGAGCAGATGTACTACACGCTCACCCAGCGACTCGCCAAGCTGCCGGCCACCACCGTGTTGTTTCCGGGTCATCACTACGGTCCGACCGAGACCTCGACCATCGGGGCGGAGCTCGAGCTCAACCCCTACATGCGGGTCCGATCGATCGACGACTGGCGCCGTTTGATGGGCTACGAGGTGCCCCCGCCGGACTGACCGCGGACGGGTTCGATATCGGCTCCGAGATCGAGTTGACAGGGCGCCAACCGGCCCCTACACTATGGCGAAAACCAGGCGTAAACCAAGAAGGAGAAGCCGATGTCGATTGCCGAGAGCCTGATCAAGGATTTCAACGAGGATGCCGAGATGTCACGGACCCTGCTCGCCGCCACGCCCGAGGACAAGTACGACTGGCGGCCGCACGAGAAGTCGTGGACGCTCGGACAGCTGGCGAGCCACATCGCCGAGGCCGCTTCCTGGCACCAGTCGATGCTCGAGGACGTCTTCGATTTCGACGCGATGATGGCGGACTACAAGCCGTTCGTCGCCGCCGACCGCGCCGAGCTCCTGGCAACCCTCGATACCAATGCCGCGGATTTCACCTCGTTCATCGAGGGGAAGGAGGACGACTTCATGAGCGGGCATTGGAAGGGGCTTTCGGGGGGAGCCGAGGTGATGGCCGGAGAGCGACACCGGATCATGCGCAGGCTCCTGATCGACCATGTCAGCCATCACCGGGGCCAGCTGACGGTCTACCTCCGGCTGCTGGACGTCCCTGTGCCCCAGACCTTCGGTCCGACCGCCGACAATCCGACCTGACGCTCGGTCAGATCAGATCAGCCGGCGGAGGGTCAGGGTCGCCTCGATCGTCTCGTCCCCCCGCTGGAGGGTGAGCCGAACGTCGCCGCTCGACTTGAGCGTCTCGCGAATTCGATGGACGTCGTCGACGTCGACCGGCTCGCTGTCGACGTGGGTCAACAGATCGTCCACCAGGATGCCCTGTTCCGCCGCCGGCGAGCCGGCGATCACCGATTCGACGATCAAGGTAACGACCGTGGTGTCGCGTGGCGCCACCTGCGCGTGCTGTGCGCTCGCGACGCCGAGGATGATCGGCAGGACGACCAGCGTCCAACCGAGACTCCGCCGAGCTCTACGCATCATTCGTGGATCCTCCCATGGCCTCGCCAGCAAGAACCACCCGCGGGGCCGAAGGTTCCCGACTCCTGGCTCAGACGGTGACGCCGCGCGTCCTCGGCGAGTACGACGAGTCGGGGAAGACCGTCCGCCAGTTGGAGTTGCCGACGCGGCGCTCCAGAATCTCCACCAGGACGTCCCGGTAGTCGATGGTGATCTCGAGGTCCTGCCCCTGGTAGAGATCTCGGTCGGCGAGACCTGGCCAGTCGGTCAGAACCCGGCCGCCGGCGATCCCGCCGCCGAGCGCGAGCATCATGCCGCCGTGGCCGTGGTCGGTCCCCTCGCTGCCATTCTCGGCCACGTTGCGGCCGAACTCGGACATGACGACCACCGAGATGTCGGTCATGTCGTCACTGAACAGGTCCTTGTGGAAGGCGCCCAGGGACTCGGCGAAGGTCATCATCAGGTAGTCCATGTGCCCGTCCAAGTTGCCCTGGAACTCGTGTGTGTCCCAGCCGCTCAGATCGATGGCGATCGCCTCGACCCCCACCTCGGCCTTGATCAGGGCGGCCGCGGACTTGAGCGCGTAGCCGAAGTCGTTCTCCGGATAGCGTGCCCCGCCCTTCGGCTTGTAACCGCGGAAGCCGATGCGACGGAGCAGATCGACGGTCCGCATCGTACTGTCCGCCGAAGTCCTGAGCGGATCGTCCCAGGCGGCGTAGAGCTCCTCGAGAGCCGCGCGCCGCTCCTTGCGCGTCCCCGCGCGACCCTCGAGACCGAAGTCGTCGAGATCGGCGATCGGCAGGGTGTTCGGACCGCCGGCCAGGGTCCGCTGCAATCCTGCGCCGATCCCCACCGCCCGCAGCACACCTTCCGAGGAGCTGGAGGCGGTCGCTTGGAGGTGGCGTCCCAGCCAGCCGGTCTCGAGGGTCGGTGCGCCGCTGCCCTGCCCCGCTTCCATAAAGCGCATGGCCTCGAAATGCGAGCGCGTGGGGTCTTTCGAGCCGCAGGCGTGGACGACCAGCAGCGAGCCGTCGTCGTACGCCTCGCGCAGTGGCGCCATCGACGGCGAGAAGCCGAAGAACCCGTCCAGGTCCGAGACCCGGTTGGCGTCGTCGCCGTCGGGACGTGGTACCGCGAGCGTCGGCCGGAGCTGGTAGTAGTTGTCCTCGGCATACGGTACGACCATCGACAGTGAGTCGGCGCCGCCGCGCAGGAAGATCGACACGATGACGTCGCGCGAGCTGCTGTCGGACCCCGCGTAGACCACGCGCGGCAGCCAGCCGGGCGCCAGGGCGCCGACCACGAGTCCTGCCGAAAGGCCGACGAAGTTGCGGCGGGAGATCTGGCTGTACTCCTGACAGGCCTTGCACTCGTCATCGCTCATCTCAGAACTCCTGGAAGTCGGGAGATGCCACCGCCAGACCGATGGCGTCGTGAATCTTGTTCTTGTCGATCTTCTTGCCCGACTTCAGGAAGTCGAGGAGGCTCGCCTCGGTGGCGGCGGTCAGCGCGCCGTTGAAGAGGTAGCCGTTGATGCCGTCGACGATCCTGGCCGCCGACAGCGAGGGGTCGACGAACGGCAGGTCGATGTCGACGCCGCCGCCGGTCGCCTGGTTCAGGAAGGTCGACGCCCAGTTCCAGCGCGGCAGCACGAAGCCCGACCAGAACGCCTCGCTGTCCGGATAGCCGTTGGGCGGCCCCCAGTTGAACGGCAGGTGGCCGGCCGCGAACAGGTAGTCGAAGAGGTGTCCCGGGCGATTGAGGTCGGCGAACAGCCCGCGCAGCGCCGAGGTTGCGAGGTGGAACGGGCGCTTCAGCTTGGGCTGGGCACGCTCCATCCGTCCCCGCTTGAGCACCTGCCGGAGCATCGCCTGGATGTCGCCGCCGGTCTTCATGTAGGCGTTGGCGACCCGGTTGACGTCGCGCTTGCGTGGCTCGTAGCCGTGGAAGTAGACCAGCAGCTTGCGCGCCAGGTGCTTGGCCGTGCGCCGGCTGTTCGACAGGATCTCGAGCACCCGCTCGCCATCGCCGATGCCGCCCTCGGCGATGGTCCGCCCCATCACCCTCTTGGTCCGCTCGTCGTGCTGGCGGGCGTCGAAGAAGAACTCGCCGATCGGGCTGCTGTTGCGGCCGTTCGCCACGCCCCAGCCGGTGAAGCAGCGGGCGACCTCACGGACGTCCTTCTGGGAGTAGCCATTGTCGACACCGACCGTATGCAGCTCCATCAGCTCGCGCGCGTAGTTCTCGTTCGGAGAGCCCTTCACGTTCGAGTCGTTGGTCAGATAGACCATCATCGCCGCACCGTGAGCGCTCGCGGAGAGCAGGTCCGGGAACTTGCCCAGGGCGTGACGGCGCACCACCTCGCGGTGATCGACCGGTTTCAGGAACGGCTGCGCATCGCTGAAGAGGTGAATGCTGAAATGGTCGCTCCAGAAGATGACCATCCGCTCGTAGAGCTGCCGGGGGCTGTAGACCGCCCGGAAGAGGCTCGACGCGATCAGCTCGAACACCGGCACGCCCTGGTTCTCGCGGTACCGGGTGAGGAGCTCCGCCGCGCTCATCGACAGGCTCGGGAACGCGGTGGCGATGGCGTCCTCGAGCTCGCTGTCGTCGATCGCTTGGTAGTCGAGCTGGTAGTCGAGGTAGCGCTGATAGCCGAGCTCCTCGACCCGGGCCATCTCCACCCGGTTCTGCCCCATCGTGACCCGTTGGACCAGGCGCTGCTCCGCGGTCACCTTGCCAGGCGCGCTCGACATCGCCCGCAGTCGGCGACGGCGGACCCGCTTGGCGGCCTCGAGCTGCTCGTCGAGTAGGGCGCGGGGGACCACCATCCGCTTGGAACGAGCGGCGCCCGGCAGCCTGCCGACGCGCCGCAGGACGGGCGCCTGCGGACCGGTGAACCCTGGGCGGACTGCCTGCATCTCCTGCATCGACTACCCCTTTCGGCCTAGCGTGGCGTCGGCCTCGAAATGCGCTGGTAGAGATCGGGCGTCTCCGAGGTAGGACCCCGCCACTCGGAAGATCCCTTCGCCTCAGCCCGCATCGCGAATCTCTCGCAGCATCCGCTGCTGCTCCTCGGTGAGCAGATTCTTGATGCGGATCAGAAGCACCATGTGCCGGCTCTTCACCCGGCGCTCCAGCTCGAGCACCCGCTGCGCGGCGACGAGGGCGGCCTCCTCGTCGACCCGGGGTCCCTCCAGTAGCTCGACCAGGTCCATCGACGCCTCGCTCATCTCGAGCTGGGTCGGGAGCAGATCCGACTGGGTCTGGCGCATCTCGCGAATGAAGACCTCTCGCTGTTCGGGCGTCAGGCCGATCCGGCGTTGATTGGCGATCAGCAGCTCGGGGGCGAAGACCGAGCGCCTGAACGGCGCGTTCTTGCCACCCTCCATCGCTGCCACCCCCTCGACGGCGAACAGCGCCACCAGCGCCAGCGACATCCAACGTGAGACTCGCATCAGAGAACCTCCTCGATCGGTACGGTTGAGAGCTCGGTAGTCAGCCCCAAGGTCGAAGCCTCCGGGTCGAGGCCGAACAGGTGGCCTCCCGGCGGCTCGAGCAGGAAGTCGAGCGGCCCCCTCCAGCCCGAGAGCGTCCGCGCTAGCTCGTGGGTCTCGGAGTCGAAGCCGGCATCCGTATCCGGGGGTGACGCAGGTCGCGGCGGCCAGAGCAGGATGGCCCCGAGGGCCATGGCGCCGGCGGCGACGCTCGCCGCTCGCAGCATCCTCCGGCGCCCGCGGCGCACATCCCGGCGCCGGCGAGCCGCGGCCCAGAGCCGCTCGAACGGCGGCGCATCCACCGGTCGCTCGCGCTCGGCGTCGAACAAGCGCTCGATCTGGTCACGCTTCATGCGCAACCCTGCTGGCCGACCAGGCGCGCCAGCCGTCGCTTGCCGCGGTCGTAGTGGAGACTGGCGGTACCCAGCGAGACTCCCATCGCCGTGGCCGCCTCGCGCACCGTCAGCTCGTGGAAGAAGACCAACTCCAATACCTGGCGCTGTCTCGGACTGAGAGCTCGCAGCGCCGTCCGGACCCGTTCGACCTCCTGACGGCGCTCGATGCGCTCGTCGACCCCCGACGCCGGCGCCGGCGCGAGCTCCTGCCGTCCCCAGCGGAAGAGCAGAGCGGCGCGCAGCGACCGGCGGCGGGAGCGCCCGACCGCGGTCCGGCGGATCACCCCGAACAGCCAGGTCTTGAGCGTCGAGCGGCCGCCGAAACGGGCTCGGCCCTCGAGAACCTTCAGATAGACGTCCTGCAGCAACTCCTCAGCCTCCTGCCGGTTGCCGCCGCTGCAGCTGAGCGCCCAGGCGAAACTCGCGGCGTGTAGCTCCTCGAGTTGTCGCTCCAGATCGGCTCCGTCCATGGATCGGGTCAAGTCTAGTGCTCATCCGTGCTCACCCCTTGGTGGCACGGACCACGCGGCCGTATGACAGCCGCCGGCGGGCCGCCCCGACACGGCCTTGACAGAAGTGAGCGCAACCCTTAGCGTTGCTCAAACGTATGTTTGAAACGGACGTTTGATTCAGCGATGACAGTAGATTCCTCCCACCGATTCGACGAGCTCGACACCAAGGAAGCGATCCTGGCGGCGGCCGAGCGGCTCTTCGCCGCCGAGGGAGTGCCCAGGGCTTCACTGCGGGCGATCACCAGCGAGGCCGGCGTCAATCTCGCCGCGGTCCACTATCACTTCCAATCGAAGGAGGGCCTCGTCCGCGCGGTCCTCGAGCGGCGCTGGCAACCGCTCTCCGAGCGCCGTTTCGAGCTCCTCGAGCGCGCCGAGCGGAGCGCCGCCGGCGCACCCTCGGCCGAAGAGGTCGTGCGTGCGTTCGTCGGGCCCCCGCTCGAGATGATCCAGCGCGAGCGCGGCGGTCACGCCTTCGCGCGCTTCATGCTCGGCGCCTTCATCGACCCCAAGGGCGAGGTGCGCGAGATGCTTCTGGAACAGCTAAAAGAGACCATCGACCGCTTCACCGACGCGTTGAGCGCCGCCCTCCCCCACCTGCCGCGCGCCGAGATCTACTGGCGGTTTCACTTCATGGTCGGTGTCATGGCGCACACGATCGCCCTCGGGTCGTTGGTGCACGGCTATTCCGGCGGCCTGTGCGATCCGCACGACGTCGAGGGCGTAACGCAGCGGATGGTCGACTTCGTCGTCGGCGGATTCCAGGCGCCGTCGCCCGCCGGGGCTGCCACGGAGCCGGGATCATGATCCGGCACGAAACAGTCACAGTCCGCTCGCTCCTGATCGCCGCGGGGCTCGGCTCGAGCCTCCTGCTCGGCGGTTGCGTGTCGCCGTCGCCGCCCGAGCCGGTCGAGCTGGACGTCGACCTCCCCGACAGCTGGACCGCGACCGACGCCGGGGCACCTGCGAGCGAGCCGAGCGACAGGTGGTGGTCGGAGTTCGGCGACCCTCGCCTCGATCTTCTGATCGAGGAGGTGCTGGTCGCCAACAACGATCTCGCCGCCGCCGGCGCCCGGGTCGACGCGGCGGCCGCCGAGGCGCGGATCGCGGGCGCCGATCTCTGGCCGCAGGCCGGCGTCGCCGTCGACGGCAACCGCGGCCGGCGCAACTTCATCGGCCTGCCGATCCCGGGCAGCAGCGGCGTCTTGAGCTCCACCAGCACCTCCGTCGGCGCCAGTCTGAACGTCTCCTGGGAGGTCGATCTCTGGGGCCGCCTGCGCGCGCGCCGCAACGCTGTCGGCGCCGGCGTCGAGGCCGCCGAGGCCGACCTCGCCGGCGCCCGGCTGTCGCTCGCCGGCCAGACCACCAAGGCGTGGTTCGCGGCCGCGGAAGCGCGACTGCAGCTGGAGCTGGCGGAAGAGACCGTCGCCAGCCGCACGACGACGCGCGAGCGGATCCGGCGTCGGTACGAGCTCGGCACCCGCGGCGCCCTCGACCTGCGACTGGCGATCGCCAACCAGAGCCGCGCCGCCGCCGCCCTGGCCGCGCGCAAGCGCCAGCTGGATGCGACCGAGCGCCAGCTGCAGCTCCTGCTCTCCAGATACCCTAGCCGCCCGGCGACGCAGGGCGAGGCGAGCGGGCTGCCGGAGCCACCGAGCGGCCTCCCGGCCCTCCTACCGGCCCAGCTGATCGCCCGCCGGCCCGACCTGGCGGCCTTCGATCGCCGTCTGGCGGCCGCCGGCTTCAACCTCCACGAGGCGCGCGCGGCGCTCTATCCCCGCCTCAGCCTGACCGGATCGACCGGCCGCCTCAGCTCGGACGTCGAGGACCTGCTCGACTCCGACTTCTCGGTCTGGAGCCTGGCGGCCAACCTGCTGCAGCCGGTCTTCCAGGGCGGTCGGCTCAGGGCGGGCGTGGACCTGGCGGAGGCGCGCCAGCGTGAGCTCGCCGAGCGCTATGCGCAGACGCTGCTCAACGCCCTGGCCGAGGTCGAGCTGGCGCTGGTCGCGGAGCAGACCCTGGCCGAGGAGGAGGACGCCCTGCGGGCGACCGTCGAGCAGTCGCTCGCCGCCCAGGAGCTGGCCGAGGACCGCTACGCCGCCGGCCTGATCGACTTCCTCACCGTGCTCGAATCCCAACGCGACGCGACCCAGGCACAGGTCGCGCTGCTGCTGGTGCAGCGCCGGCGACTGGACGCCCGCGTCGATCTCCATCTCGCGCTCGGCGGAGGCACGACCGACCTCCGCGGACCTTCCCCGGCCGGGGTCGTCGCGGTCTCGACCGCCTCGAACCCGCTCGCCGATGAGAGCTACTCCAATGACGAATAAGCTGAAGATTCTCCTGCCACTGGTGGTGCTCGCCGTCGGCGTCGCGCTCGCTGCCGTCATCGTCATGGCGCGCCCCACGGTCGAGCGTCAGGCCGACGTCGTCCCGCCACCACTGGTGCGAGCGGTCGAGGTCGCCCTCGAAGACGTGCGCCTCGACGTCGCCAGCCAGGGAACCGTCCGGCCGCTGACCGAGTCGACCCTGGTCACGCAGGTGGCGGGTGAGGTGACCTGGGTCTCGCGGTCGTTCGCCGACGGCGCGTTCTTTCGGCGCGGCGAGCTGCTCCTGCGCATCGACCCGCGCGACTACGAGCTCCAGGTCGCGCAAGCGGAGGCCCAGGTCGCCCGCGCCAGGGTCACCGTCGAGCGGGAGGTGGCGGAGGGCGAGCTGGCGCGGCAGGAATGGCAGGAGCTGGGTGAGGGCGAAGCGAGCCCGCTGACCGCGCGCGAGCCGCAGCTGGCCGAAGCGCGGGCGGCGCTCCAGGCCGCGGACGCGTCGTTGGAGCTGGCCCGCCTCAACCTCTCCCGTACCGAGATCCGCGCACCGTTCGAGGGCCGCGTGCGCGAGAAGCAGGCCGACAGGGGCCAGTACGTCACGCCCGGGCGGTCTCTGGCGACGCTCTTCTCGACCGACTACGCCGAGATCCGGCTGCCGGTCGCCGAGCGTGAGCTCGGGTTCCTGGAGATCGATCTCGGGCGGACGCTGCCGTCCGGGAGCGGCCCCGAGGTCGAGCTGCGCGGCGCGCTGGGCGGTCGCGAAGCGACCTGGGCCGGCCGGATCGTGCGCAGCGGCAGTCAGTTCAGCGAACGGACGCGGATGCTCGAGCTGTTCGCTCGAGTGGACGATCCCTTCGGACGCACCCGAGCGGCAGCGACACCGCTGCCGATGGGGCTCTTCGTCGACGCCCGGATCTCCGGCCGGACCGCGCCCGACGTCGTGGTCCTGCCCCGCTCGGCGATCCGTGAGGACGATCGGGTGCTGGTGATCGTAGACGATCGTCTCCGGTTCCGGGACGTCGACGTGCTGCGCGTACTGGGTGACGAGGCGATCGTCAGCGGCGGCCTCGAGCCGGGAGAGCACGTCTGTGTCTCGGCCCTGGAGACCGTGGTCGAGGGGATGTCGGTCCGCGTGCAGCTCGACGAGGGCTCGATTCGCACCGATCAGGACGAGGAGGAGCTGCTGTGAGCACCGACCGGCTGACCCGTGGCGTCATCGGCTGGTTCGCCAACAACGGCGTCGCCGCCAATCTGCTGATGCTGGCGATCGTCGTCGCGGGCGCCGTCACCCTGATCGGCATCAAGCAGGAGGTCTTCCCCGAGTTCTCCTCGGACATGGTCACGGTGCGGGTCCTCTATCCGGGCGCGGCCCCGGAAGAGGTCGAAGAGGGCGTGGTGATCCGCGTCGAGGAGCAGATCCAGGATCTCGAGGGCATCAAGGAGATCCGCTCGACCGCCGCGGAGAACATGGGCACCGTGATCATCGAGGCCGAGCAGGGGGCCGACCTGCAGAAGCTGCTCAACGACGTCAAGTCGCGGGTCGACGCGATCGACACCTTTCCCGAGGACACCGAAGAGCCGATCATCGAGGAGGCGGTCCTGCGCCGGAACGTGCTGCAGGTGGCGATCTCCGGCGACACCGACGAGCGGTCGCTCAAGGCGATCGGAGAGCGGATCCGCGAAGACCTGATCGCGCTCCCCGAGATCACCCAGGTCGAGCTCCTGGCGACCCGGCCGTACGAGATCTCGATCGAGGTCTCCGAGGAGGCGCTGCGCAAGTGGGGCATCACCTTCGGACAGGTCGCGAGCGCGGTACGGCGCACGTCGCTCGACCTGCCGGGAGGCCGGGTCACCACCGCCGGCGGCGACATCCTCCTGCGGACCGAGGGCCAGGCCTACCTCGGCGAGGAGTTCGAGCGCCTGCCGTTGCTCACCCTCGCCGACGGCTCGCGGGTCGAGCTGGGAGAGGTCGCGACCGTGGTCGACGGGTTCGCCGAGACCGATCAGTGGTCGCGCTTCGACGGCAAGCCGACGACCCTGGTCCAGGTCTTCCGGGTCGGCGACCAGGGCGCGATCGAGATCGCCAACCGGGTCGAGGAGTACCTGGAGAGCGTGCGCCCACGGATGCCGGAAGGGATCGAGCTCACGGTCTGGCTCGATCGGACGCGCGATCTGCGCAGCCGCCTCGATCTGCTGCTCAAGAACGGCCGCATGGGGCTGGCTCTGGTCGTCCTGGTGCTGGCGCTCTTCCTGAAGCTGCGGCTGGCTTTCTGGGTCTCGCTCGGCATCCCGATCTCGTTCCTGGGGGCGATCGCCCTGATGCCGTTCAACGATGTCTCGATCAACCTCATCTCGCTGTTCGCGTTCATCGTCGTGCTCGGCATCGTCGTCGACGACGCGATCATCGTCGGCGAGAACATCTACTCGAACTATCTGCGTGGCAAGGAGGGGTTGGAAGCGGCGGTCGACGGCGCGCGCGAGGTGGTGGTGCCGGTCGTCTTCGCCGTCCTGACCGGCATCGCGGCGTTCGCGCCGCTGCTGGCGATCACCGGAGTGATCGGCAAGATCATGCGCGTGGTGCCGCTGATCGTCATCCCGACGCTCCTCTTCTCGTTGATCGAGTCGCTTCTGATCCTCCCCAACCATCTGTCTCATCTGCGCCACAGCTCGACCGAGTCGAGCCACCGGGGCATCGGCCGCTACTGGTACCGGCTCCAGGACGTCGTCGCCAACGGGCTCGAGTTCACCATCCACGGGCTCTACCGGCCGCTCCTCGAGCGCGCTCTCGCCTGGCGCTATCTGACCGTCGCCGCGATGGTCGCGCTGCTGGCGATCACCGCCGGCATGGTCGGCGGCGGTTGGGTCCGCTTCAACTTCATGCCCGCGATCGAGGCCAACAACACCGCTGGCTTCCTGACCCTCCCCCAGGGGACCCCCGCGGCCGAGACCGCCCGCGCCATGGCGACCATGGAGAACGCGGCGCGCGAGCTCGCCGCCGAGCTCGACGAGGAGTTCGGCAACCGGCCGATCCGTCACGTCCTGACCTCGATCGGCTCGCAGCCGTTCCGCAGAAACGAGGGGCCGGCCGCGCTCCACGTTCGGGCGGACGACCGCGCTTCCCACCTCGGTGAGGTCAATATGGAGCTCGCCCCCGCGGAGGAGCGGGAGATCGGCAGCAACGAGATCGCACAGCGCTGGCGGGAGAAGGTCGGATCGATCCCGGACGCGGTCGAGCTGACCTATACGGCCTCGCTCTTTTCGTCCGGAAAGGCGATCGATCTGGAGCTCTCCGGACCCGACGTCGACCAGCTGCGGCTCTTCGCGCTGGAGCTCAAGGAGGAGCTGCGCTCCTACCCGGGCGTCCAGGACCTGGCCGACAGCTTCCGCGCCGGCAAGAAGGAGCTCGAGCTCGAGATCACCCCCGAGGCCGAGGCCGCCGGTCTGACCCAGGCGGAGCTGGCGCGGCAGGTGCGGCAGGCGTTCTACGGCGAGGAGGCCCAGCGCATCCAGCGCGGCCGCGACGATGTCAAGGTGATGGTGCGGTTGCCCGAGGAGCGGCGGCGCTCGATGGCGGCCGTCGACGAGCTGCGTCTGCGGACGCCCAACGGCGGCGAGATCCCGTTCGCGACCGCCGCGACCTCCAGGCTGAGCCGCGGCCCGGCGGCGATCCAGCGCACCAACCGCCGCCGCGTGGTCAACGTCACCGCCGACGTCGACATCGAGCAGGGCAACGCCAACGAGATCATCGCCGACCTCGAGGCGAGGGTGCTGCCCGAGCTGATGGCGAACTACCCGGGCGTCCGCTACTCGTTCGAGGGCGAGCAGCAGGAGCAGCGCGAGACCATGGTCGGGCTGGCCAAGGGCTTCGGGGTCGCCATGCTGGTGATCTACGCGCTGCTGGCCATCCCGTTCCGGTCCTACTTCCAGCCACTGATCGTCATGAGCGCCATTCCGTTCGGGCTGATCGGCGCGATCTGGGGACACCTGGTGATGGGGATCAACCTCGCCATCCTGTCGGTCTTCGGCATCGTGGCGCTCACCGGCGTGGTGGTCAACGACAGCCTGGTGATGGTCGACTTCATCAACCGCGCGCGGCGCGCCGGCAAGCCGGTGGCGATCGCCATTCGCGACGCCGGCAGCGCGCGCTTCCGGCCGATCCTGCTCACCTCCCTGACCACCTTCGCCGGCCTGACGCCGCTGCTGCTCGAGCAGAGCCTCCAGGCCCAGTTCCTGGTGCCGATGGCGATCTCGCTGGCGTTCGGAGTGATCTTCGCCACCGTCATTACGCTCCTGCTGGTACCGTCCGCCTACGCGATCCAGGAGGACATCCGTGGCATCTTCCGGCGGCTCTTCAAGCGCGACGAGCGCATCGAGGCGGACGAGATGGCGGTCGGCTCCGAAACCTGAGTTGCCTGAGCGCCCTCGGGCGGATTACTCTCGGGGCCGATGGAGAGCTACCTCCACCTCCTACGTCACCTCCTCGATCAGGGAGTCCAACGCACCGACCGCACGGGCACCGGAACACTGAGCGTCTTCGGCCACCAGATGCGCTTCGACCTGCGCGCCGGCTTCCCGCTCCTGACCACCAAGAAGCTCCACCTGCGCTCGATCATTCACGAGCTGCTCTGGTTCCTCGCCGGGGACACCAACGTCCATTACCTGCAGGAGAACAAGGTCCGGATCTGGAACGAGTGGGCGGACGAGAACGGCGATCTGGGACCGATCTACGGCTCGCAGTGGCGCGCGTGGCGGACCGCCGACGGTACCTCCGTCGATCAGATCGCCCAGGTGATCGACGACATCCGCGAGCGGCCGGACTCGAGGCGCCACATCGTCAGTGCCTGGAACGTCGGTGAGCTCGAGAAGATGGCGCTGCCGCCCTGCCACCTGCTGTTCCAGTTCTACGTCGCCGACGGCGCGCTCTCGTGTCAGCTCTACCAGCGGAGTGCCGACGTCTTCCTCGGGGTGCCGTTCAATATCGCCTCGTACTCGCTGCTCACCATGATGATGGCCCAGGTGTGCGAGCTCCAGGTGGCGGAGTTCGTCATCACCCTCGGCGACACCCACCTGTATCTGAATCACCTCGAGCAGGCGAAGCTGCAGCTCGAGCGCGAGCCGCGCGCGCTGCCCCACATGCTGCTCAACCCGGACGTCGGGTCGATCCTCGATTTCCGCTACGAGGACTTCGCGCTCGAAGGCTACGATCCACACCCGAGGATCAAGGCACCGATCGCCGTATGAGGCTGTCGATCATCGCCGCGGTGGCCGAGAACGGGGTAATCGGCCGCGGCAACGACCTGCCCTGGCATCTGCCCGCCGACCTCAAGCGGTTCAAGCGGACCACGATGGGACATCATCTGTTGATGGGGCGCAAGACCTTCGAGTCGATCGGCCGGCCGCTGCCCGGGCGTACCACCGTGGTCATCTCACGCGGTCAGCCCGTGGTGCCGGAGGGCGTTCTGGTGGCCGGCTCGCTAAAGGAGGCGATCGAGATCGCCGATCGGGCGGGTGGCGACGAGGCGTTCGTGGTCGGCGGCGCCGAGATCTTCGCGGCGGCGCTCGAGATCGCCGACCGGATCTACCTGACCCGGGTTCGCGCCGAGGTGGCAGGCGACCGGTTCTTCCCCCGCTTCGATCCGGACGAATGGAAGCTGCTGTCGAGCGAGGAGCGGCCCGCCGACGAGCGTCACGCCTACCCCCTCGAGTTCCGGCTGTTCGAGCGCCCCGACGGCGGCGCCGGCCCGTAGACCGACCGATGTCCGCGCCGCTCGCCGAGCTGCCGATCGAAGCGATCCTGAGCGCCGCGCCCGGCAGCGAGACGCCGGTAGGCACGACCATCGGCCGCTCGCGGGAGGACCGGCCGATCACCGGCTACCGCTTCGGTCAGGGCGAGACTCGAATCAGCCTGATCGGCGGCTGCCACGCCGACGAGCCGGTCGGCCCGGGGATGCTTCGGCGACTCTGCGGCCACCTGGCGGGAGCCGGGAGCGACGATCCGCTGCTGGCCTGCTACAGCTGGTACATCGTGCCCCACGTGAATCCGGACGGCGAGCAGCGCAACCGCTCCTGGAGCGACGTCACCGTCGACGCCCTCGACCATCGGGATGAGCCCGACCGGGGGTACGAGCTCGTCACCTACGTCGAGCGGGTAGTTCGCGAGCTGCCCGGCGACGACATCGAGTTCGGCTTTCCGCGCGCCGCGGACGATCACGCCGCGCGACCCGAGAACCGAGCGGTGGCCGACTTCCTGCGGGACGGCGCGCCGTTCGCTCTGCACGGCAGCTTCCACGGCATGGACTTCGCTCCGGGGCCGTGGTTCCTGATCGAAGGCGCCTGGCGGGATCGGACCCAGGCTCTCCGCGACAGCCTGCGGCGCACCGTTCATACCCTCGGCTACCGGCTCTACGACGTCGATCGGAAGGGCGAGAAGGGTTTTCACCGTATCGACGAGGGGTTCACCACCCGGCCCGATTCGGTGGCGATGCGCGCCTTCTTTCGCGAGCGCGGCGACGACGCGACCGCCGAGCTCTTCCGGCCCAGCTCGATGGAGTTCGTGCGCGGCCTCGGCGGCGATCCGTTCACCTTTGTCTCGGAGATGCCCCTTTTCGTGCTCGAGCCGGACCACACGCTTCCGGAGCCGCCGAGGGGGCCCGAGGCCCGCTTGCGCTTTCACCGCTGGGTCGAGCGGATGGTCGGCGAGCACGGTCGTGACGGAGCCCGCCTCGAGGCCGAGCGGCACGGACTGAGGACCATGCCGATCCGCGATCAGATGAGACTGCAGCTGGCGTTTCTGGGTGAGGGACTGACGGTCTCGGCGACGCGCTGAGCGCCTTCAGGGGTGCGTGCTAGCATCGATCGAGTCCCGTGCTCAGTCCGTAGCTGCGATGGTCACCGCCTTCAAGGTCGCCGAGCTCGTCCTGCTGGTCACCTTCGGCCTGCTGATCTCCGACCACCGGAAGATCGCCGGCTCCCATCCCCTGGTCTATCCCGGGCTCTTCCGGCTGTTGAAGGCTCTGTACATCGTGCCGTGCGCCATCTACCTGGTCGTTCTGATCCGTCTCACCGAGCTCTTGTGGAGCGATTGGCTGGCGCTCGGCCTGACCGTCACCGGTACGCTCCTGGTCTTTCAGGCGCGCCGCGACATCGGCGGCTCCTACACCTGGGCCGGCCACTGTCTCGATCGCCCGAAGTTGGTGACCACCGGCATCTACGCCTACGTCCGGCACCCGATCTACCTCGGAATCGCCCTGTTCATCATCGGCGGTCTGAGCACCTCGGTGCCGAGAATCTCCTGGCCGGTCCTCGCCGTCGCCGTCGCCGTCCTGATCTTCGTCATGGTCCTGCTCGCGGCCGCCGCCCGGCACGAGACTCGGTATCTGGAGGAGACACTCGGTGAGCCGGTCAGGAGATATCAACAGCAGACCGGCGCCGTGCTGCCCTGGAAGTCGCGCCCGAGTGCAAGACAGGAGGATGGACCCGATGGGTAGACACCGCGCCCATCTGCCGGCGGCGCTCGTCCTGAGCGCGCTCGTCGGCGGCTGCTCCCTCAACGACGCCATCGACCGGAACTCCGAGCGGATCGAGAAGAGCAGCGAGACGATTGGCGCCAACACCGCCGCCGTGCTGGAAGGCAAGGAAGCGATCGACCGAAACACCGCCTCGGTCGGCAAGTCGAGAGAGCGCATCGTCGCTCTCGACGCGGCGCTCAGGTCGGTGGCGGCTCTGGAGCCCGAGCTGGCGGCGGTCGCGGAGCTCTACCAGCCGCTCCAGGGCACCGCGGGGCTGCGCGACGGCCTGGGGCAGGTCGCCGAGCTCGAGTCGGCGCTGGCGAGAGTGGCGCGATTGGAGCGATCGCTGCTCGAGGTCGGGCAGCTGCGCGACGAACTGGCCGCGGTGGCGGATCTGCGGCAGGGTCTGGAGGCGACCGCCGCGCTGCAGGACTCTCTCGCCGGCCTGTCGCAGCTCGGAGCGTCCCTCGAAGGTCTCGAGGAGGTCGGCGAGCTCCGGCAGGAGGTCGGCGAGCTCGAGCAGACGCTCCGGGAGCTCCAGAGGAGCTCGACGACTCGGCTGCCGCTCCTGCTCCTCGCCTGGTCGGTCGTCACCGTGATCGGCATCGGCTTCGCGGTGCGCCGGACGCGCGGCGGCTAGCCGCCGCTAGCCGCCGCTCGCCGCCTGCCGGGCCTTGTGGACCTCTTTGTACCCGATCCAGAGGGTCAGGAAGACGAAGAAGACCACCACGGGACCGAGCTGGTTGAAGGTCTGGTGAAGCTCGGCCAGCTTCGTGGGCGTGAGGTCCTCGGCCCCGTGAATCTTGAAGATCAGAAGGACCGCGAACGCGAACACCCACACGTAGTACCAGGTCACACGGCGCACTTCCTGGCCCAGAATGATGCCGTTCGTCGGCAGCACGATGAGAAACGCCGAGAACGGGCTGAGGGCCAGCCCACCGCTGTAGTAGACCAGGTAGGTCAGCGCGAAGAGGTCGAACCAGAAGAAGAGCCAGACCGCCTTGTCGACCGTGAAGGCGGTCTGCTCCGTCGCTCGCATGCGGCTGATCACCGGCCTGGTGACGAAGATCAGCATGAGCGCGGAGACAATGATCGAACCGAGGAACCAGGAATGGAAGGGAGCGTTCAGCTGCCATTTCATGTACAGGGCGATCAGGGCGATGGCGACCGTCGCGATCCCCTGGGTCCAGATCAGGACCGATTCCTGCGCCTCCCGCCGCTGGTCTCGCCAGCTGCGGCTGGCCTCGATGTAGCGTTTCTCTTCGTTCGAGAGCCTGTCGAGGCGCTGGGCCTCCTCGAGCGCCTGGCCCCGCAGGAGGAACGCCGGGTGCTCGTCCTGGGTAGACCAGTCCTTGAGCGCCGCGGTGAACTTGGCCCGCTTGCGCAGCCTGACGCGCTCATCCTCCAACCAGCCGACCAGCCGCGGCCAGTTGCGAATCAGCGCCTCGTGGGCCACCTCCAATTGCTCGTCGGCGGAGGTGTCGCCGCTGATCGGATGGACCAGCCGGGCCTCGATCAGCTTGCCAAGGACCAGGTCGACTCTCTCCGAGGCCTCGCCGGCGGCGTACAGCGACGAGCGCCGGATCCGGTTACTGAGGATCTCGACACGCTCTCCAGAGTACGAGAGCCGCAGGAGAATCCGCTTGAGTGTCGCCTGCTGCTCCGGGAGGAGCTCCTCGTAGAGCTCCTCGGCGGCGGAGGCGACAGCGTTCCGACAGCCACCCAGCTTGCGGAACGCCTCCCAGGTGACGCGGTTCCGCTCGCGCCGCTCCCAGAGCTTGAGCAGGGTGAACTGGAGCAGTGGGAGGCCGGCCGGCTCGCCGAGGATCTCCCTGACCAGCTCGTCGACCAGCCCGGGCGCGAAGACGAGACCCACCTCGCGCGCCGGCACCTCGATCGCCTCGCGCAGCTCGGCGGCGCTCATCGGGGTCACCCGCACCTCGTTGGCCTCGAACAGCTTGTGCAGCTCGGGGAACTTGACGACGTGAGTCTCGAAGTCGCTGCGCATCGTCACGATCACGACATGACCGTGCTCGGCGTCGCGGCAGAGCTCGACCAGGCTGTCGATGAACGGCTTCTGGACGGTCTCGCTGGCCAGGGTGAAGATCTCCTCGAACTGGTCGATCACCAGCACCACCGGCCCGTCCCAGAGCTCTGCCAGCCGCTCGCCGAGACGCCTGGGCGACTCGGCGAGCGCCTTCGCCTCTTCTTCGACCCAGTCGCCGTCGCCGGTGTCGGGCGGGCGGATGGTCGCGGCCAGGCTCGCCAGCGGATTCGAGCCCGGCACCATCGGCTTCGGATAGTGCCAATCCTCGCTGCCCAGCAGGGCGCCCCCCTTCAGCCGGGTCAACACGCCGGCCAGGACCAGCGACGACTTGCCGCTGCCCGAAGGCCCGATCACGGCCATCAGGCGACTGGCGTCGAGCTTGCCGAGGCGCTCGATCAGTCGGGCGGTCAGAACGTCGCGGCCGAAGAAGTAGCGGCCGGTCTCCTGGTCGAACGCGTTCAGACCGACGTACGGACAGTCGGAGTCCGCCAGCTCGGGCGCCAGCGACGGATCGAAGTCCGCCAGGACCGGATCGATCGACCGGCCGCCCCGGTACAAGCGGTTCGCCCAGTAATCCAGGATGCCCTGCGCGGCCCATCGGTCCTCGTCACCGTCGAGGACGGCGCCGGTGTCGCTCGCTCGGTCGACGAAGGCGACGACCTCGCCGACGAAGGCGGGGTCGTCGTCCTCTTCGCGCTGCCGCAGCAGCTCGCGGTGGGCGGCGCGGAGCTGCGCCAGCGAGGCGAAGCGGGCTTCGGGCTCCTCGGTCCGCGGTGTCTCGGGCTCGTTCATAGCGTCCCTTCCAGGAAATCGGTCAGATCCTCGCGCAGCTTCTGGAGTTTGCCGCACTCCTCGCGTAGGTCGTGATCGACGGCGTTGAACCGGCGGGTCACCCGGCCGCGGAAGGCGATGAAGTTTCGCCGCGTGGTGCTCTGCCGATCCTCCAGAGCGCCCTCGAGCTTGGCCAGGTCGGTGTTCAGCGCCGCGGCCTGCTCCGGTTCCTCCCCGGCACAGAGGGCCAGCGTCGCCCGCTTCAGCCCGCTCCACATCGCCTGCAGCTCGTCGAGGCCCTCGTCCGAGTCCGCTCGGCCGAGCTGCGGGATGACTTCGCGCTCGACCTGCCGTAGATCGTTGTCGAGCTCCTGCCAGCCGTCGTGGCGCTTGATCAGATCGGTCAGCCGCTCGTGCAGCTCGATCATCGAGACGACCCGTTCCTTGAACTCCGCAGCGGCGCGCGCGTCGACCTCGGTCCCGTCGAGCTGGCTCGCCAGCGTGTTCAGCGAGTCGAGGACCGCCGGCAGCCCGAGGTTGCGGGCCGTGGAGATGAGCTCGGTATTAACGTGCGACGGCCAGATACCGAGCAGCCGTCCGAACAGCTTGTTGGCTCCGCGGAGCTTCGCATGATCTCGCCCACGCACCGCCTGTTTCAGCTCCTCATGGGCCTTTTCCAGCTTCTCGAACGAACGAGCCTCCTGGGTCGTGATCTCCTCCGTCGCCTGCTCGACGAGCTCCTCGTTCAACTTGTCGACCTCCAGCTCCAGGAGGTCCAGATCCTCCCAGCGGGAGCTCTCCTCCGGCAGGTGCTTGAGGTGCGGCGCGATCTGTCGGTGCTGGTCCTCGAGCTTCTGCAGATCATCGTGCAGCTGCTTGTAGGCGACCAGGAACTCGATCCTGGGCGCCAGACGCTTGACGAACGGAATCATCGCCCTGGCCGCGGTTCGAACCTCCGGCGCCTGCGGAATGAGCTCTTCGGTCAATACGGCGAACGCGGTGCCCGGCTCCTCCGGCGAGGCCTCACGCTTGAGCCAGGCGACGATCTGCTCGAAGTCCTCTTCGGACCTGAACCGCCAGATGTGCTCGAAGTCGAGCGGGATCTCCCCGGGGTCCCGACCCGCCAGGACCACTAGCCGATGCTTGGGCGACCGCCATCTGGCCTTGTTCAGCTGGGTGCGAATCAGGCGAGCTTCGTAGGCGGCTCCCAGGCCTGCGCCGGGATCGTCCGGGGGCTGGTCGCCTTCGAACGCCTCGAACCAGCCCTGCGAGCAGACGATCAGGATCCGCTCGGCCTCCTTGACCTGGTCGGACGACCAGTTGTCCATGCCTTCGTCCGGACCGCCCGGGTGCTGGTCCCAGTAGAACTGATCGAGGGTCACCCCGATCCCGGCCTCGACGAGCCTCTCGGCGAACTGACGCACGAGCGCGAGGAAGCGCTCGTCCTCCCAGCGATAGCTGATGAAAGCGGTGGCCATGAGCACGTCGCGAAGCTGAGAAAATTTTTACCAGTATATAGCCTCGAGAAGCTCGAAGCGCGCCACCCGGGCGAGTGGACCGGCGGCGTGACTTCGATTCTGCCCAGGGTAGGATTGCCGAGTGCGATTCCTCGCGGCCGCGATCTCGATCCTGATCCTCCTGAGCAGCTGTGACGCACGACCGTCCATGACTCCCGAGCCGAGCGACTCGATCGACGCGCTCGCCGAGACCTACGTCCGGCTGGTGCTGGCGCTCGGGGAGCACGACCCCGACATGGTCGACGCCTACCTCGGCCCCGCCGAGTGGCGGGAAGTGGCAGCTGCCGAGAAGACGACGCTCACCGAGCTCGCTCGCCGAGCCGAAGAGGCGGCCGCCGGCCTCGCCCGGCTCGCCGATCTCGAGCGCGACGAGATCGAGCAGCTGCGCTATCTGCACCTCGAGGGGAGCTATCGCTCCCTGATCGCCCGCATCGCCATGCTCGCCGGCGAGCGGCTGAGCTTCGACGAAGAGTCGCGAGCGCTCTACGACGCCGTCGCGCCGACGCGCGACGCCGCCCACTACCACGAGATCCTCGACCGGCTGAGCGCGGCGCTGCCCGGCGACGGCGACGTGCTGGAGCGTTACGAGACCTTCCGGAATGCCTTCGCCATCCCCCGGGCGAACCTCGACGCCGTCCTGAGCGCGGCGATCGATGCCTGCCGCGAGCGGACCCGTGAGCACATCGAGCTGCCGGAGGGCGAGAGCTTCACGGTCGAGTACGTGACCGACAAGTCGTGGAGCGGCTACAACTGGTACCAGGGCGACTTCCAGAGCCTGATCCAGATCAACACCGATCTGCCGATCTACATCGACCGCATCCTCGACCTCGCCTGCCACGAGGGCTATCCCGGGCATCACGTCTACAACCTGCTGGTCGAGCGCACCCTGGTCCGGGACCGCGGCTGGATCGAGTTCGCGATCTACCCGCTGTTCAGCCCGCGCTCGCTGATCGCCGAGGGCTCGGCCAACTACGGCATCGACGTGGCGTTTCCGGAAGCGGAGCGGATCGCCTTCGAGCGCGAGACGCTCTTTCCGCTCGCCGGCCTCGATCCGGAGCAAGCGGCCGGCTACTACGAGGTCCAGAAGCTGGTCTCGGAGCTCTCCTACGCCGGCAACGAGGCCGCCCGCCGCTACCTCGACGGCGAGATCGACGCGGCGGCGGCCGCCGACTGGCTGGCGACCTACTCCCTGATGTCGCGGCCCCGGGCCGAGCAGCGGGTGCGCTTCATCGATCAGTACCGGAGCTACGTCATCAACTACAACCTGGGCGAGGACCTGGTGCGGACGTTCATCGAGTCGCGCGGCGGCACCGCCGAGGAGCCCGAGCGCCGCTGGCAGGAGTTCGCCGATCTGCTCTCGAGCCCGAGGCTGCCTTCGCAACTACTGCAGCCAGCCCAGCCCTAGATCCGGTGCGCCGGAGAGCTGGAAACCCCGAAGCACACGCGCCGGGCGGGGGCATTCCTTTCCCCCCGCGAGGGAGGGAGAGGGATCGAGGGTGAGGGGGGCGATCCGATCTACTCGAGGCGGATCGACTCCGTGACCGGCGGCAGGCACCGCCGCTCGTCGCAGGCCTGGTAGGTGACGTCCACCTCGCTCCGCGTCGGTTCGACCAGACCCCGGACCGTTGCGACACCCCTATAGACCTGGATCGGCTCGGGCGCGAACTCGAACTGGAAGGTCTCGCCCGCCGGATAGGCGACGTCGCGGGTGGCGCCTTCCACCCGCGTCGGAATCAGGAAGTCGAGCGAGGCCGGGTTGGCGTTGACGTGCCAGCCGTCCCGGATCTCGAGATCGACCCGGAACGGGCGCCAGCCGTCGGCAGCCGCGGCGCCTTCGAAATGGCCGCTCAGGCGCACGACCTGTTCGGCCAGGGAGCCGAGCGGATCGGCCGGGGCCGGCGGTCGATCGGCGACCAGGCCGGGGGTCGCGCCTTCGGAGCCTGCCAACACCGCCAGGGCGAGCGTGGCAACCGCCTGCGGGAAGGTCTCGAGCTCACTGGAGAAAGCGCGCAGCGCGGCCCGGGAGCGCTCCCGGTAGATCTCCCGGTCGGTCCGCTCGGCCAGCTCCAGCAGATTGAGTACCGCCACTCCGTTGCCCGACGGCACGGCGCCGTCGGCCGCGGATACCACCTGCAGCAGCAGGTCGGGTCGCGCCTCGCTGGTGTAGTAGCCACCCCCCGGAGCGCGCAGTCGCTCTTCCAGCTCGTCGGTCAACCGGCTCGCCTCGCGCAGCCAGCGCTCGCCCCCGGTGACCTCGTGGAGCGCCAGCAGGCCGCGCACCAGGAAGGCGTAGTCGTCGAGAAACGCCGGAACCTTGGCGACCCCCTCACGCCAGGCGTGCTGCAGAACGCCACTCTCGTCACGCAGGGTCAGCACGAAGTCCGCCGCGCGCTGGGCGGCCTCGAGGTAGCGCGGCTCACCGAGCGAGCCGCCAGCGCGGGCCAGGGCCGCGATCATCATGCCGTTCCAGTCTGCCAGCACCTTGTCGTCGACCAGCGGGAACTCGCGCTCGGAGCGCGCTCGACGCAGCGCCTCGAGATGGGGCTCGATCGCCTCCAGTAGCTGGTCGCGCTCGAGATCCCTCGACGCGGCGAGCTCCGCCAGCGAGCTCGTCAGGTAGAGCGTGTAGTGATGCTCTTCGAAGTTCGGATCGCGATCGATACCGAAGATCGGCGCCAGCAGGCGATAGCCGTCCTCGCCCACCGCCGCCTGGAACTCCTCACGAGTCCAGATGTAGTAGGCGCCCTCGATCGCGTCGGTCTCGGCGTCGATCGCCGACTTGAAGGCGCCGTTCGCCAGCCGCATCCGGTCGAGCACGAAATCGAGGGTGCCGCGCGCCAGCCGCTCGAGCTCGGCATCACCGGTCGCGGCAGCGGTCACCGCCAGCAGCTCCCCCAGGTGCGCGTTGTCGTAGAGCATCTTCTCGAAGTGCGGCACCCGCCATTCGGCATCGAGCGTGTAGCGATGGAAGCCGCCGTCGAGCTGGTCGTAGATCGCTCCCCGACCCATCTTCTTGAGGGTGTCGACGACCATCCGTCGGCTCGCCTCGTCCCCCTCTTCGGCCCGTCGCCAGAGCAGATAGAGGCTCGACGGCGACGGGAACTTGGGCGCTGTGCCGAAGCCGCCGTTGGCCGCGTCGTAGCTCTCGGCCAGCCGCTCGAACGCTCGCTCGGCGACCTGCCGCGTCGGAGCCGCGGTCGCCGGACCGCGATTCGCGCTCAACGCCTCGCGGACCGCGGCGGCGATCTGGCCCGCCTCCTCCTCGACGCGGGCGCGATCGGTGGTCCAGAAGCGATTGAGGGCCGTGATGATCCGCCGGAAGCCGGGTCGGCCGTCCTGGTCGTCGGGTGGGAAATAGGTCCCAGCGAAGAACGGCTCGAGGTCGGGCGTCAGAAAGACCGAGTTCGGCCAGCCACCCTGGCGGGTCAGGATCTGGGTGGCGGTCATGTAGATCTCGTCGATCTCCGGGCGTTCTTCGCGATCGACCTTGATGTTGACGAACCACTCGTTCATCAGCTCGGCCAGTTCGGGGTCCTCGAACACCTCGCGCTCCATCACGTGGCACCAGTAGCAGGTCGAATAGCCGACCGACAGGAAGATCGGCTTCTGCTCCCGGCGAGCCCTCTCGAGCGCCTCCGGTCCCCAGGGGTACCAATCGACCGGGTTGTAGGCGTGCAGTCTCAGGTACGGACTGCTCTCGTGGACCAGGCGATTCGCGCGGCCCGTTTCGGGCTGCTCGGCCTCGCCCGAGGAGCGCCGGACGTTCCCGGTCAGCAAGCCGACCGTCGTCAGCAGGGCGAGGCCGAGGACCCAGCTCTTCCTCATCTCGTCCATGGTTACGGCCCACCCTGGAACTCAGCTTGCATCGCTTTGGCTCATGCCCGTGACCGTCGTCCGAAGAGGCCCCTTCCCGCCGGCCCGTGGCGCGCGCACGGCCGATGTTACCCTCCGGCGCGCGCTCCGATTTGGCCTGCTCGCCGCCGTCCTGGCGGGGCTGGCCGGCGCGAGTGTCGCGGTGGCGCAGGACCCCGCCGAGCGCGCCCTGCAGGTGCTCGAGGATCCCGGCGCCGGCACCGGCAAGCTGAGCCTCCTGGGCGGGCTGATGACCGGCGAGACTCCCGAGGGCGAGCCTCGCGGCCTGGCCGAGCTGCTGGTGCGCGTTCCGAGCAGCTTGCGCAGCGCACCGAGCGGCGTCGTTCGCGTCACCCTGGTGATGGCGCGCATCGATGACGAGCCGGTCGTTCTGACCGAGGAGGTGCCGCCACAGAGCCTGGCGAGCGCCTCCGCCTGGCTCTACCAAAGGGAGGTCGAGCTACCCGAGGACTTCCTGGAGATGGCGGCGACGGTCGAGTTCTTCGGCTCCGGTCTCTGGGGCGCCACCCTGGTCGAGTTCGGCGACGAGCCGCTCCCCCGGCCCTTCTCCGGCGTGGTCTCGCACGCGACCCACCTCGCGCCCGTCTTGCCGCCTCGAGTGACGCGCTCGGCACCGGTCGCCCGCAGCGTGATCCGGATCCTGCCGCCGCGGCAGCGGCCGGCGACCGGCAAGACCCGCTTTCAGACCCTGGCGTCGATCGACGGCATCGCGCGCGTCGAGTTCCTGCTCGACGGTGTCGAGGTGGCGGCAGACGATCGCCCGCCCTTCTCCGCTAACATCGATCTCGGCTCCGAGCCGACCGCTCACCAGGTGGAAGTGATCGCCTACTCGCGCAGCGACCGCGAGCTCGGTCGCCACTCGATCCTGGTCAATGACGAGAGCAGTCCCTTCCGGGTCCAGATCGCCGGCCTCTCGGGCGAGCCGACCAGCGGCGAGGTCGAGGTCCGGGCACGGGTCTCGATACCACCGGCGACCGAGCTCGATCGGGTCGAGTTCTACTGGAACGACGAGTTGGGCGCGACCCTCGAGGCCCCGCCCTATCGCGCGACACTCACCAGCGCCGACCCGAGTCCGAGCGACTTCGTGCGCGTCGTCGCCTACCTGAGCGACGGCACCGCCAACGAGGACGCGTGGCTGCTGTCGGCACCGGGGCCGTCCGAGCGCATCGACGTCAACTTGGTCGAGGTCTACGCGGTGGTCACAGACAAGCAGGGCCAGCCGGTCGACGGCCTCGCGCTCGAAGACTTCGAGGTCTCGCTCAAGGGCAGGGCGCAGCAGGTCGAGAGCTTCGGACCGGCCGAGGAGGTGCCGCTGGTCCTGGGCGTGGTGATCGACACCTCCGAGAGCATGTACCCATTGATGATCGAGACCAAGCAGGCAGGCGCGCAGTTCCTGCTCGAGACCGTGCGCGAGGACGATCGCGCGTTCCTGGTCGACTTCGACACCCAGCCGCGACTCGCGCATACCACGACCGGCGACGTCGCCGACCTGCTGCGCGCCTTCGGCAGGCTCGAGGCCGACGGCTACACGGCGCTCTACGACGCCATCATCTTCGCCCTGCTACAACTCGAGGAGGCCGAGGGCCGCAAGGCTCTGGTGCTGCTCTCCGACGGTGACGACTACCGGAGCAAGTTCAGCCAGAACCGCTGCATCGAGTTCGGTCGGGACCTGGGGGTGCCGGTCTACATCATCGGACTCGCCGGCATTCACACCGAGGGCCGGAGCTTCCGCAAGACCGATCTCGAGGGGATCACCGAGTCGACCGGCGGACGGATCTTCTACATCCGCGAGGTCGGACAGCTGAGCACCGCCTACGCCCAGATCAACGCCGAGCTCAGAAGCCAGTACCTGATCACCTTCGCGACCGAGCGCCAGCTGACGACCCAGGAGCTCCGCTCGATCAAGGTCAAGATGAAGCGCAAGGGACTGAGCGTGCGGGCCGCGGTCGCCGGCAAGATCCAGTAGGCAGGCACTCGCTCGGCTGCTAGAGTGGTCCCAGCAACCGACCGACAGGAGGGGACCGATGTTCGACAGGGACCAGGCGCTCGGTCTGCTCGCCGGCGCCGCTGCCGAGCTGGCGGACGCCAAGGAGAAGCTCGACGCGATCCGCAAGGAGGACGGCGTCGTCGCCGACCTGAGGCAGAAGCGCAACGCGGTCAAGAAGGCGCTGCAGGATGCCGAGACCTCCCTGGCCGGGATCCGGGAGCTGGTCGCGACGGTCGAACCCGAGCCGGTGGAGCCGCCGCCGGATCCGATCGAGCCGGTCACGCCACCCGATTCCGAGCCGACCCTCGAGCCCGGGTCTCACGTCGACGACCCGACCGAGCCCGAGTCACCCGATGTCGAGCCGAGCGCGCCGGAGACGCCCGAGCCGGAGCCGATCGCATCACCGGTCGATCCGGACCAGCCGGCCGCAGCCGACGACCTCTTCAGCCTCGAAGACCAGCACGCCGTTTCCAGGCTGATGCAGGACTCGGCGGTCCACCTGGCGGTCATTCGGCGCCGGAACTTCTGGGAGATCCGTCATCGCAATACCGGCGACGGCCGCGCCTCCGAGCCGATTCGCGCCACAACCATCGCCGAGGCGTTCGCGGAGTACGAGCGGGAGGTACGTCGACCGGCCGGCTTCATACCGTTCGAGCCGCGGCCCCTGACCGCCGCCGAGCAACAGGCGCTCGAGGACTTCCGCAACATCCGCACCGACAACCCGCGTTCGGTCCGTTGGGAGTCGGGCAAGACCGAGGTCGACTACATCGACCGCCTGGGGCAGACGGCGGGTGGCGGCCACGACACCATCGAGTTCCCACCGGGCCAGCTGATCGACCCGATCGAGCACCTCAAGTCGGTCCTCGACTGACCGACGACCCCACCTCGCAGCAAGCGTCCAGGGAGGGGGCGTCCCTCGCCCACCTCGAGGGTGGGAGAGGGATCCGGACTTGCCCCGATTCCGTAGACAGTTAGTTAAGACCGGATCTCGAGAAGAGAGTCCGGGTATTGATCTCTCCAGCAGCAGGGTCCCACGGAAACCCT
>CAMYOG010000056.1 GCA_947259925.1 Thermoanaerobaculia bacterium | reverse complement strand
CACCGCTACGGTCTGTGCGTGGCGCTCGACTACTACTCCCGGCTGCGCTTCGGCAGCCAGGGCCCGCCGGAAGACCGGGTCGACGCCTAGCTCGTCAGCAGGTGATAGCCGACCGCGCCGGCGATCGCCAGCAGCAAGACGCCGACCACGACGTAGCGCCCGGACTGCTCCGGATCCACCTGCGCCAGTCCCTTCAGACCGACCGCGGGGGCCGCGAAGTAGACCAGCCCCTTGGCGACGTGCAGCCAGCCCAGGACCGTGACCAGTAGCGGCAGGCCCTGCCAGACGTTGTGAAAGGCCACCACGATCGAGCCGAACATCAGGCTCAGAAAGCCGACAGCGAAGACCCCCGGCTCTCCCCACTCCCGCAGACGCACGAAGAAATCGATCCAGACCCTGGGCCGCAAGATGTGCGAGATGCCCATCGTGGCCATGTGGATGACGACGAAGAGCTGGATCGCCTCTTCCACGGCTAGTCCCTCGGGTCGACCCCCGCGGCCGCCCAGCTGCGCCAGCGCTCGGCGTCCAGCCCCTCCGGAGCGGTCGCTTGCAGCCGCTTCCAGATCTTCGGTAGATACATCGTGTTGTAGCGCAGGCGCGAGAGGTGGTTGCCGTTCTCGTGGTCGCCGTTCCAGCAGTGCTCGGCACGGTCGCCGTAGTCGACTTCGCCCGCGTAGTAGGGATCGGTGGTCGACTCGAGAAACTCCTCGACCAGGTAGACCGCATTGTTCAGGTAGTAGTTGTCCATGTCGCCGCAGTAGATGTGGATCTTCCCCTCCAGGTCGTCGCCGAATTCGGACCAGTCGCGGCGCAGAATGTGGCCCAGGTCGTGGTTCTCGCGCCAGTAGGCGGCGACCTCCGGATCGATCTCGCCGGTCAGCTTGTCCCAGATGCGGCGCGGATAGCCGTCGTCACCCACCGGCGAATAGACCGCCTCCCAGATGTCGAACTGGTTGCCCGACCGTGTCTTCGTGCCGAGCGCCAACTCCATGTGGTTCAGGTCCTCGAGGGTCATGTCGACGTGACCGAGATAGTCGCGCCGGCCGGGACGCTTCGTGACCTTGAAGGGCCCCTTCTCAAAGTACGCGTTCTCGTCCTCGTAGATGTTGACCGTCATGAAGGCCTGAAAGTCGATCGGGTCCGGACAGGCGGCAAAGGTGCCGTTGTATTCGGTCGGGTAGTGCAACTGCGCCGCCAGAGCCTCCCAGCCGCCGGTCGAGCCGCCGTAGAGGAAGCGGCCCTCGGGGCCGAGGCCGCGGAAGCGCTCCTCGATGTGGGGGATCAGCTCATAGGTGATGGCGTCGCCGTAGGGCCCGAGGTTCTGCGAGTTGACCGCGTACGAGTCATCGTAGAAGGGGTTGGCGTGCTGGATCTCGATCACCAGGTAGCGCGGCAGATCGCCCGAGGTCCACTGCCGGTAGAGTTCGTACGCCTCCTGCTGCTGGATGCGGTTGTAGCAGTCGACGTCGAAGCGCGCCGAGTAGACGCACTCGAGATCGGGATCGGGTGGCTCGGTGCGGAAGCCGCCGAAGTCGGCCGGAAAGTGCCCGTGGAAGATGAATAGCGGGAAGCGCTCTTCCGGGTTCTCGTCGAAGCCGTGCGGAACCAGCACGTGCGCTCCGAGGTACATATCACGGCCCCAGAACTCGGAGAGCCGTTCCGAGCGGAGCTGGATGTGCTTGATGTGCTCGGAGTCCTCGGGCAGCTCGACCGGATCGATCGATCGATTCAGCACCAGCTCGACGGTCTCGTCCGAGGCGCCATCCAGGGTGATCTTCTTCGGCGCACTGTAGAGGTTCCCCGGCTCGCGGTTCCACTGCTGTCCGGCCGTCCAGCTCGCCGGCAGCTTCACCGTGTGACCGTCGCCGCGCTCGAAGGTGTCGTAGCGATGGAGGAGAGCCTGCACGAAGTACTCGCCCGGCGGCAGGTCGCCCAGACGCGGCACCGGATAGCCGAAGGTGTCCGGTCCCAGGCCTACTCGGGCGCCGCCCGCGAGTTCCTCCACATCCACGCCGAAAACCTGCGCGGTATCCACGCCCCAGGCGACCTGGAATCGCGGCTCCCGCTCGTCGTCGGTGGCGATCAACACCAGAACACGGCCGTCGAGCGGCTCCTCGAGGCCGAGTTCCTTGGCGACCCCGACCGAGAGCTCGAGAGCGCTCGCGGACGGCGGCCACGAGAGAGCCGCGCAGGCGACCGCGACGATCAGCAGCTGCTTCATTCGGATCCTCCTTCCGGACCGGAATCCTAGCCCAACGGCACTTGAGCAGATGTCCAAACGTCGATGGCCGCCGCAATCCCGGCGCCACCCGTCCGATTCGCCCGCGCAGGCCGCCATTATCTGCCCGCGCTGACGGACCAAGGCCGAGCCGCCCGCAACTCCCGAAAAGCCAGTCGCCAGCAGGGCGTTCGCGCCAGTAAAGGGACGCCGGCGCGACCGCGGCGCAGGCGCCGCTATGCGTTCCCGTCGATGGTACGGCCATTGCCTTCACTACGAATGCACAAGGTACGCGGAAGAGGAGATCTACATGCGGACCGCGCTCAACCGACTGACCCTTCTAACGCTGACCGGCGTTCTCGTTCTGGGCCCGCTACCCGCGGCCGCCAAGGCCGGCGGACGGGCGTCCGAGCTACGCTCTTCCGCCTCGGGGCGGGGTGCGGATCGTGCCGAGGCGCGGCGGGCACGGCTGAGCGCCCGCGTCCACGAGCTCGCCGACTCGGGGTCGGGCGACATGGTGGACGTCATCGTGCGCTACAAGAGCGCGCCCGGAGCGGACGTGAGAGCCCGGGGCGCAAGCCGTCGCGGCCAGACCCGCAGATCGTTCCGCCACTTGCCGCTCCAGGCCATTCGCGTGCCCGCCAGCGAGCTCGCGTCGCTCGCCGCCGATCCCGACGTCGAGTTCATCAGCCGCGACGCGCCGGTCGAGGCCTTCTCTCTCTCCAACCGCCAGACCGCCAACCTGACCGACGAGCGGGTCGACTACTCGCTGCCCGAATGGAACTTCTCGGTCGCCGTGCTCGACTCGGGAGTCGGCTATCACGTCGACATCTGGCCGACCCACACCCAGTACGACTTCGTCGGCACCTCTTACCCGGTCTGGGGCGCCGGCGATCCCTTTGGCCACGGCAGCCACGTCGCGGGCGTCATCGTCGGCGACGGCTGGGACTCGGGCGGCGCCCAGCGCGGCATCGCCTACAACGCCGGCCTGATCTCCCTGCGGGTGCTCGACTCGCAGGGCCGCGGCCTGGTCTCTGAGGTCATCACCGCGCTCGAATGGGTGATCGACAACGCCCAGGCCGAGAACATCCGGGTGGTCAATCTCTCGCTCGGCAAGGCGATCGAGGAGCCGGCGGCCGACGATCCGCTAGTGCAGGCGGTCGAGGCCGTCTGGGACGCCGGCATCGTGGTGGTCTGCTCGGCGGGCAACTACGGTCGCGACGGGTACGCCACCATCACCAGTCCCGGCAACTCCCGCAAAGTGATCACCGTCGGCTCGCTTACCGACAGCGATACCGCCGACTTCAGCGACGACTACGTGTCGACCTACTCCTCTCAGGGCCCGACGGCCATCGACCACATCCTGAAGCCGGATCTCGTCGCCCCCGGCAACCGCTACGTCGCGACCCTGTCGTACGAAGGGAACCTGAGCCAGGACCTCCCCGAGCGCCTGGTCGACTGCGGCTCCGGCGCCTGCGCGGGCAAGTACTTCGAGCTCTCGGGCACCAGCATGGCGGCCGCCATGGTCTCGGCTACGGCCGCCAAGATGATCCGCGCCGACCCGACGCTCACCCCCGACACCATCAAGGCGCGCCTTATGCGCTCGGCGCGCAAGGTGGCCGAGCAGGCGACGAAGATCGGCGCCGGCGTGCTCGACATCGAGGCGGCACTCGCCGAGACTGGCGAGGTCGCCCAGGCCCTCTCGCCGCGCATGGAGCGGTCGGAGGAGGGTCCGGTGATCCTGATCGAGGACACCGCAAAGCTCTGGGGCGACGAGTGGCCGGCCGCGTTCATCTGGTCGGACGGCTTCATCTGGAACGACAGCTTCGCCTACGCCGACGGCTACATCTGGAACGACGCGTTCATCTGGAATGACGCCTTCATCTGGTCCGACGCCTTCATCTGGAACGACGGCTTCATCTGGAACGACGCGTTCATCTGGAACGACGCGTTCATCTGGTCCGACCACGTAGCCGACGAAGACCCCCTGATGGATCTCTCCCCGCAGGGGATGCTTCTCGACGACGACTGATCGCCAGACGCCGTCCAGGATGATCCTCTCGGGCGTGCTGAGGTTCCCCGGCTCGCGGCTCCACTACTGTCCGGCCGCCCAGCTCGCCGGCAGCTTCACTGTGTGACCGTCGCCCCGTGCGCACCTCTCGATGCTACGAGCGTTGCCTGTCCAATCCTGGTCCGACCTCTATCTGGGAGTGCTGCGCCGACAACGACGACGAATCGGCAACGGCTCTCGCCGTTGCGTCCAAGGTCGGGTTTCCTTGACTGCCCGACTGTCCTCTCTACTCGGCCCGGCGACGTCGAACTCGCCGGGCCTCTTTTTGCCGAGCGCGCGGGCCTGATAGCGTTCGCCCGCACCGTGGCACCCAGGCTTTCAGCGGTTCTCTCCTGCCTCGCTCTGCTCGCTTGTATGAGCGCCCACGGCTTGGCTCAGACCGATCGCATGGCACCCGGGCCACCTCACCCGACCCACCTCGAGATCGGCCAGCTGCCGCCGACCTCGTTCGTACTGCCCGCGGCCACCGACAGCACCCTCTACGACCTGGCGGCGCAGCGGGGCGAGCGTCCGATTCTCCTGCTCTTCTTCCGTGGCACCTGGTGACCGTTCTGCCGTAAGCAGCTCGGTGAGCTGCACGCGTCGATGGCCGAGATTCGCGCGACCGGTGTGGACTTCTGGGCGATCGCCAACGACGATCCGGACAAGCTGCGGGAGTATGCCGAGCAGAAGGGATTCGACTTCCCGCTCCTGATCGACGCCGACGGTACGACCATCGAGAGCTGGGGTCTGCTGAACGCCCTCGACCACAAAAGCCGACGAATCCCCCACCCCGCCCTGGTCACGCTCGATCGCGACGGGGTCGTGCGCGACGTCTTCGTCGAGACCAACTATCGACTCCGCCCACCCACGGCCGAGGTCGTGCGCGATCTCTCCCGCGTTCTCGGCTCGCCGGTCGACTGATCCGTCGATCTGTGCCCCAGTTCACAGCGGCGAGCCGGGGTCGACCGTAGCTTGAAGTCTCCTTCGAGACTTCGAGATGGCTGCTCGTCGAGCGCTCGCGTCGCTGTTCGCGCTCGCCGCCGTCCCGGCGGCCACCCTGGGTGTGGTCGTACCGGTCGGCTCGACCCAGGAGCTGATCGATGCCATCGGCGACGCGCTGCCCGGACACGTCATCACCCTCGCGCCCGGGACCTACGACGTCGACCAGAATCTGAGCTGTGTCGTCGACGGCACCGCAGCGGAGCCGATCGTCGTGCGCGCCGATCAGCTGGGCGACGCGCTGATTCGCTTCGACGCCGTCGAAGGCTTCAAGGTCTCCGGCGCCCACTGGACGTTCGAGAACCTCGACATCGAGGGCGTCTGCTCGACCCACAGCGCCTGCGAGCACGCGTTCCATCTCTTCGGCGACGCCGACTTCGTCCAGATTCGCGGCAACCGGATGCACGAGTACAACGCGATGATCAAGTCGAACATCACCAGCGGTGCATTCCCGGACGACGTGGTCGTCGAGTTCAACGAGTTCTTCAACTCGACCGTTCGCAACACCTCGAATCCGGTGACGCCGATCGACATCGTCGGCGGCCGCAGGTGGCAGGTGCGCGCCAACCTGATCGCCGATTTCGGCAAGGGCCAGGGCAATGGGATCAGCTACGCGGCGTTCCTGAAGGGCAACTCGAAGCTGGGCCTGTTCGAGCGCAACCTGGTGATCTGCGAGCTCAACCACACCGGCGGCATCCGGCTCGGTCTCTCGTTCGGAGGCGGCGGTAGCGGACCGTCGTCGATCTGCGAAGAGGGCACCTGCACTCCCGAGCACGAAGACGGCATCATGCGCAACAACCTCATCGTCAACTGCCCGGACGACGTCGGGATCTACCTGAACGAAGCGGCCGACGTGAGGATCTACAACAACACGATCTACAACACGACCGGCGTCGACGTCCGCTTCACGGCGAGCGTGGCCGAGCTCCGCAACAACATCCTGTCGGGGCAGATCCGCGAGCGCGACGGCGGCACCGCGATCGAGGGGGTGAATCTGGAGAGCGTCTCGCTCGGCGAGTTCGCCGCCTGGTTCACCGATCCGGCGAACGCCGACTTCGGGCTGCTCGACGGCTCGTCGTTCGTCGACCTCGGCGAGACACTCGCCGAAGTGCTCGCCGACTACTGCGCCAACGGACGCGACGACGGCTCGACCGACCTCGGCGCCGTCGAATACGACGGCGATGGTCCGTGCGACACGACCCTCGCCGGTGGCGTCGGCACCGGCGGCGATCCGCCTTGCGAGCTGCCGCCGGAGATCGAGCTGAGCGGCGTGGTCATCTCGGGCGTCGAGACCTACGAAGCGTGCGATCTGATCACCGCCGGCCCGGACGTCACCGTGACCGTCGCCGGATACGCGACGCTCGAGGCCGCACGGGTCGCTCTGGGCGATGGGGTCTCGATCGAGCGCGGCGGGCGGCTGACGATCGGCAACGGCTCGCCCTAGATCGCGTCGTCCAAGGAAGCTACTCGTCGTCGAGGCGTAGCGCGGCTCCGGGCCGCGTCAGGCCCCGGATCAGCTCGGCCCGCTCCGGGTAGCGGGGCAGGAGCCGGTCGCGCTCACCTCCCTGGTAGTCCGGGTTGGTGGCGCCATGGTCGTGCCCATCAGGGCGAAGCTGCCGCCCGCGATGAGGCGCGAGCCCTGCCAGGCGCCCCGCGGCGCCACATGCTGCACGCGCTCACCGTTCAGAACGTCACGACCCAGGACGACTCGCTCGCTGGTGCCGTCCGGGTAGAGCTGGAGCAGCTCGACCGGATCGCCGAGATAGAAGTGGTAGATCTCGTCGGTCGGCAGCCGGTGGAGCGCCGAGAACGAGTCGGGCTCGTCGGTCAGCAGGTAGTAGATCGCGGTCGAGAGCGGCTTCGCGTGCCGGTAGCGCTCGGGGAGCGGCCCTGCCGGCAGCCGCTCGTCCGCCACGAAGGTCTGGCGATAGTGACCCCCTTCGACCGGCAGCGGCGTGAGCTTCAGGGCTTCGATCAGCTCAGCGGTCTTCATACGAAGATCCTAGCCTGGAGAACGCTCCGCGGGCGGTATGCTTCAGACGTATGACCGCACCCGATATCCAGACCCTGTGCGTGACCGGCGCCGGACAGATGGGCTCGCAGATCGCCATGCTGGGCGCGCTCGCCGGCATCGAGACCCGGCTGCACGACATCTCCGAGGAGCAGCTCGCCGCGGCCGAGGCGACCAATCGCAAGCACATCCAACGGCGGGTAGACAAGGGCAAGCTGACCGCCGAAGAGATGAACGCCGCCTTCGAGCGGTTGACCGTGACCGCCGATCTGGCCGCCGCGGCGGCCGGCTCCGACTTGGTCATCGAAGCGGTGATCGAGCGGCTCGACGTCAAGCGCGCGGTCTTCGAGGAACTCGACCGCCTGACTCCGGCACACGCGGTCCTGGCCACCAACAGCTCCTATCTGATGAGCTCCGAGATCGCCGACGCCACCGGCCGCCCCGACCGGGTCTGCAACATGCATTTCTTCTTCCCGCCCCTGGTGATGAGGCTGGTCGAGGTGGTGAAGGGCGAGGCGACCTCCGAGGAGACGCTCGGCGCCGCCATGGCTCTCGCCCGCCGGATGGGTCGACAGCCGGTCCTGCTCCACAAGGAGCTGCCGGGCTTTCTGGTCAACCGAATTCTGCGAGCGATCGTCAACGAGGCCTACGACCTGCTCGAGAGCGACGTCGCCTCGTTCGAGGACATCGACACCGCCTGCCGGCTCGGTCTCAACCACCCGCTAGGCCCCTTCCAGCTCTCCGACTTCTCCGGCCTGGACATCGGCTACAACGCCCGCCAGGAGGTCTTCGAGCGCACCGGGCGAGCCGAGGACGCGCCGCCGAAGGCACTGGCGATCCGCGTCGAGCGCGGCGATCTCGGTCGCAAGAGCGGCCGGGGTTTCTACGACTACTCGACCGATCCACCGACGCCCACCCGAGACTGATCGCCGATCGGCCGGGCGCGTCCCGATGTTAGGATTCCGCCGTCTCTTGGAAGTCCTCGGAGTGGCCCGCCCGGGCGTCGATCCCAGACATCGAGTCATCACCGGAGTAGTGGCGCTGCTGCTCCTTCTACTCGGTGGTAGCGGCCCGTCCGAGCTCGCCGCACAGGAGGCGAGCCGGCCGGAAGGTGAGGGCGTGGTCGTCCAGACGGTCGCCCTGCGCGAGACCGACGCCGGCGCCGAGCTCGAGATCGAAGCGAGCGACACGCCGCGCTGGGCCATCCGTTACGACGAGAGCGGCGGCTTCGTGCTGCGCATGCAGGGAAGCGTCCTCGCCAGGGAGATCGAGGATCTCGAGCGCGCCCATGGTCCGATCGCCGAGGTCCGGGTGCGGCAGGTCGCCGAACCGGCCAGGTCCTCGGTGTTGGTAGCGGTCGTCGCTCGCGAGCGCCTCCGGGTCTCGGTGCAGCCCAGCGGACGTCTGTTGCGGGTCCTGATCTCCCCTCTGAGCGAGGAGCCGCCGAGCACGACCGGGGAGGGCCCCGAGGCCGACCCGCCCGAGAGCAGTCCACCAGACCCGCCCGCGATCGCCGAGGTCGCCGAGATCGAAGAAGGATCCCGTCTCCGCCAGGAGCTCGAGTTCCTGCGCGCCGAGCGCGACGCGCTCGCCCGTGGCAACCCGACCTACGTCGTGGCCGGGTACGCCCGGCCCTGCCTGAACCTGCGGTCCGCCCCCGGCGGCCGGGAGCTCGATTGCGTCGACCCGGGCACGCGGCTGGTCGTGCTCGGTATCGAAGGTGCATGGGGCCGCGTCCGCCTCGACGACCGGCTCGACGCCTGGACCAGGTTCGAATACCTCGAGCCGGCGCCGGCGCTGCCGAGCTCACCGGGCGAGCGGGCGCTCCAGGAGCGGCTCACCGGGATCGGCTCCGAGCTCGACCGGCTTCGCGAGAAGAATCTCGAGCTCCGGGAAGCGGCCGCCGCCGCCAAAGAGAATCTCCAGCGCGCCTGGGAGGCCCAGCAGACCCTGAGCGCGCGGCTGGTCGAGCAGCAGACCGGCGACACCGACACCACCCTCGAGCTCGAGGCGCTGGCGCTCACCGTCGAGCAGCTGACGGCCGACAAGGCCAGGCTGGTGGCCGAGCTCGAGAGCGCTCGGCAGGGCTCCGAGAGCGAGTCCACCGAAGCTCGCCGGCGCCTCGAGGCGGCGACCGCCGAGCGCGACGAGCTCGCGCGGCTGCTCGACGAGAGTCGAACTGCGCTGGCGCTCGGCGGATCCACCTACGTGATCCTGCCGCGGGCCAGACCCTGCCTGAACATCCGCCTGAGCCCGGGCTCCAACGGCCGGATCGACTGTCTGCCGCCGGGAACTCGCCTCAGCCTCCTCGAGCTGCGCGGCGAGTGGGCTCGCGTCCGTCTGGACGGCGGCGGTGACGGCTGGGCGGTGCACGAGTTCCTCGCGCCGTCACCGACCGTACCCGATGAGCTCGGGAAGCTGACCGAAGCGCAGGAGGAGATCGCGGCGCTGCGGCGCGAGCTCGACGCTCAGCTCACCGCGGTTGCCAATCAGCAGTTGGCAACCGACGCCGAGATGGCGTCCGCGCGCAGCCAGATGCGCGAATCCGAGACCGCTCTGGCCGATGCCTCCCAGCGGATCGCCCAGCTCGAGACCGAGCTGGAGGTCGCCCGCGGTGCGAGCACGGAGGTCGAGTCGCGGAGCGCAGCTGAGCTCGAGGCGCTGAGAGGGCGAGTCAGAGCGGCTGAGACTCGAGCGACCGAGCTCGAGGCGGCGCTGGCAGCCGCTCGCGAGGCGGCGACGCTCCGGGTGTCCGAAGCGACGACCGGGCTCGAGGCGCTCCGGGTCCGGCTCGCCGAATCCGAGGCGGCGACCGCCGACGCCGAGGAGCGAGCGAGCTCGCTGGCGATCGAGCTGGAGGTCGCGCGGGCGTCTCTCGGCGAGCTGGAGTCGACCTCCGCGACCGAGCTCGAACAGCTCCGCGAGCGCCTGGCCGCAGCCGATGCTGCAACCGTTGCGGCCCAGCACCGGGTCTCGGAGCTCGAGACCGCTCTCGCCGCGGACCGCGAAGCGACCACCGCCCGGCAGACCGAGGCGGCGAACGAGCTCGAGACACTCCGGGCCCGTCTCACCGACTCCGAAGCGACGACGGTCGCCGCCGAAGAGCGAGCGGCGGCGCTCGAGTCCGAGCTGGAAGCCGCGCGCTCGACCACGGCCGAGCTGGAATCGACCTCCGCGACCGAGATCGAGGCGCTCCGCGAGCGCCTGGCTGAGGCCGATGCCGCAACCGCCGTGGCCGAGACACGGGCGACCGAGCTCGAGGTGGCGCTGGCAGCCGATCGCGAGGCGGCGAGCGCTTGGGAGTCCGAAGCGACGACCGAGCTCCAAGCGCTCCGGGCTCGTCTCGCCGATTCCGAGGCGGCGACCCTCACCGCCGAAGAGCGGGCAGTGGACCTCGAATCCGACCTGGCCGCCGCACACGCGGCCAGGACCGAGTCGGAGGCCCAGACCTCGGCAGAGCTCGAGGCTCTGCGGTCGCGTCTGACCGCAGCCGACGCCACGGCGGAGACGACCCAGGAACGCATCGTGGCCCTGGAGGCCGAGCTCGAAAGCCTCGAGGCTCGTCTGGCCGAATCCGCGTCGGCGACCCTCGCCGCCGAGGAGCGAGCGAGCAAGCTGGGCTCTGAGCTCGAGTCCGCACGCGCCACGGTCGCCGAGGTCGAATCGCGCACCAGCGCGCAGATCGACGAGCTGACGTCCCGTCTCGCCCAGGCGGACGCGGCGACCGCCGCCGCTCGGGAGCGGCTCGCCACCCTCGAAGAGCAGCTCGAGGCGAATCGAGCCGCGTCCGCGGTCCTCAGATCCGAGTCGGCGACCGAGCTCGAAGGGATGCGCGCCCGCCTGGACGCCGCGGCCGTCGCCGCCGAGGAGCGAGCGAGCGACCTCCAGGCCGAGCTCGAGGTGGCCCGCGCCGCGACAGCCGAGATCGAGATCCTCCGGAGCAGTCTCGATCAAGCCGACAGCGAAGCCACGGCGGCACGAGGACGGATCGCTGAGCTCGAGGAGGCCCAGGCGGCCAGCGCTCGAGAGCAGGCGGCCCTGCGTACCCGGATCGCTGAGCTCGAGGCTGCGGGCATCACCGCCGGCGAGCGGGTCGCCGCACTCGAGGCCGAGCTGGAGACCCAGCAGGCGAGCGCGACGGCGGCGGAGCGACGAGCGGCGGAGATCGCCACCGAACTCGACCGATCGCAGGCGAGCGCCGGCGAGGCGGCGTCACGACTCGAGCGTCTCGAGGCCGAGCGGAGCGAGCTCGAAGAGCGGCTCGACGAGACCCGTCGGGCGATGGATCTCGGCGCCACGACCTACGCCGTCCGGGCAAGCGTCGATCCCTGCCTGAATCTCCGCTCGCAGCCGGGCGACGGCCCGCCGCTCGACTGCATCGCACCGACGACCCGTCTGACCCTGCTCGACGTCTCGGCCGACTGGGCGCTGGCACGACTGGCGAGCGGTGTCGAGGGGTGGCTGTCACGAGCCTTCATCGAGCCCGCGCCGGCGCTGCCGACGGAGATCGAAGAGCTGGCGCGGGCGGAGCGCGAGCTGGCCGACCTGCGGTCGACCCTCGACGCCGAGCGCGACGGCGCCCGCGACCGGCTCGCCGCGGAGCGACAGGCGACCACCGAGGCCGAGAGCCGCGTCGCCGAGCTCGCGACCGACCTCGAAGCGGAGCGCACCCGGTCCGCGCGACTCGAGACCGAGCTGGAAGCCGCTCGTACCGAGGCGGCACGGGTCGCGTCCTCCCAGGTGGCGACCGCGTCGACGGCGGCGGAGCTGGAGCGCCGATTGCAGGCGAGCCGGACGGAGGTCGACCAGCTGACGGTCGAGCTCGGCGAGATGGAGGCCGCGCTTGCGAGCGCGCACCGCCGGGCCCGGGACCTGGAGGAACGCCTCCAGGCCGCCGCTACCGCAGAGAGCGACTCGGAGGCGAAGGCGGCGCGGATCGTCGACCTGGAAGAGCAGCTTTCGCGGCTGCAGGACGAGGTCGAGACGGCCCGGCTCGCGAGCCGCGCCCGAGCGGACGAGGCCACGACTGCCCGCGAGGAGCTCGCCCGAGCGACCGCACAGCTCGAGCGGAACGCGTCCGAGCGCATGGAGATCGAGGTGAGCTCGGTCGAGCCCGCTGGGCCCGATCTGATCGCCGCGCGCGCCCTGGCGCTGGAGTGGGCGAGCGCCTGGTCCGAGCAGCGGATCGACGACTACCTGGGCTTCTACTCGGCGCGATTTCAGCCCGAGACCGGCGGGAGTCGCTCGGAATGGGTCGCCCAGCGCCGGTCCCGATTGAGCGCTCCCAACTTCATCGAGATCAGCCTGAGCGATCTGGAGAGCACGCCCGGCGAAGCGGGCGACGTCACCGTCGACTTCACGCAGAGCTACCGCTCCGACACCTACGCCGACACGGTGCGCAAGACGCTGGTACTCGTCGAGGAGAGCGGTGACTGGAAGATCGCGCGCGAGCTCGTCCGCTAGGCGAGCGGGCGCGCCTCGGACTCCGCGGGAGGATCGGCGTAGCCGCCGGTTCGCATCAGGTAGATCGCCAGGGCGAGCGGCGCGATCGCGATCGGCAGCGTGCTGAAAACCTGGAACGCCGAGCCCTGATCGTCGACGCTCCCCGCACCACCCGACAGCTGGACGGCCACTACCGCGAGCAGCACGAAGATCGGCTCGAAGCGGTGGTGCCTCAACCGGCCGTCCCGACGCCGCTCGTGGAGTCGCTCCAGCACCATCGTCTGCACCGGGATCGCCAGTACCAGCGTGTGGCTCCAGAGCACCGGCGTCGCCATCAGTGAGGCGGTCACCGAGACCACCATGAACTCGAGTCGATTGAGCTCGATCCGTCGCACCACCAGCAGTGCGACTAGGGCGATCGCGCCCGACACCCAGATCGTGTTCTGCTCCCAGCCGGCCAGATAGGCGAGCCGATGAAACGAGACCGAGCGCGGGATGGTCGCCGTCTTCGAGGCCAGAGAGAGCATCTCTGGCAGGTAGGGCGGCAGCCACAGCAGGAGCGCGGTCGTCACCATGCCGACGGCGCCAGCGATCCGGTGTCGCTGACCGCCCACACTCGGACGGTGGGCCAACAGCAGGAACGGGACCAGGAACACCATCGGCTTGAGCACCGCGGCGAGGCCGAGCAGCAGCCCCGCGGCGATCGGCCGCCGCGGCCAGATCCAGAGGGCGAGCAGCGTCGCACCCGCCACCAGCGGCGAGATGTTGTGGATCACGATCGAGAAGGTGACCGCCGGCGCGAGGCAGAGGAACGCTATCGCCGCGGGCAGGTACCAACGCCGCCAGGGGACCACCAGCAGACCGATCCAGACCGTGAGCGCCATACCCAGGTACGAGAGCGCGCGCAGGAGCCAGAGGAACGCGGCCTCCCCGAAGCTCTCCACGAACCGGGCGCCGACCACCGCCAGGAGCGGCGGATAGAGGTAGAGGCCACGCGTGTACGGCGACAACCCGTTGAGAACGAAGTTGACCGCCCGCATATAAGGGATCTCGTCGTTCAACGCTGTCGGAGTGACCGCGTGAAACCAGTGGCGGACCGCGATGACCAGCGCCAGACCGACGACCACGGCGGCCTGGGCCCGGATCGACGCCGGCCGGGCGGTCAATTCGCCGGCCCGGGAGCCGCTCGCTCGAGCCGGCGACTCATCTCGGTCAGGGCGGCGATCGCCCGCGCCGCGCCGCGGTCGAAGAGCGCCGCGTCGTCGTCCTCGACCGCCTGCCGCAGCTCGGGGAACGGCCACGGCGCGTATCCGGTGGTCAGGCCAGGCGCGTAGACGACGTTCCGGAACCACGGGCGGTCGGGCAGGCCATCTTCGACCAGGAGCGCTCGTTCGACCTGGATCAGCGCCTCGTTGACCGCAGCGGCGGCTGCGGAATCAGCTCGCGCCACGATGCCCTCGACCGCCTGATCGAAGCCGCCGCCCGCCCGCTCGAGCTGGTCGAGCGCCCCCAGGAGAGCGCCGAAGTCGGCGTTCAGGACACTCTCGTCCTGGAGATCCTCGGCCTGCCGCCGCTTCCGCACCACGTCGCGCCGCAGATCGTCGAGCTGCTCGCGGAGCGCCCGTGCGTACGACCCGTAGCGAAGCGGCAAGACCTCGGCGGCGGCGATGCGCATGGCGATCAGGCCGTAGAACCGGGCCGCCGTCGGGTGGTAGACGAAGCCGGGATCGCCGTATCTCTCCATCCAGCGGAAGTTGTCGTAGATCGAGTGATAGACGCCGTATTTGCCGCCGAACCCGAAGCTGATCGACGGGATTCCGAGGTGGTCGAGAAACACCGTGTAGTCCGAGCCCGAGCCGAGCTGGCCGAGATGGAGCTCGAACTCGTCGTCCGGGCTGTCCAGATCGATCGGCGCCCGCTTCGCCCACTCGCTGCGCAGCCGCTGCTCCCACTGCTCGCCGACCGTGCCACCCTTGTTCGGCTCCGGCACCCGGGCGATCGACTCGCGCACCACGTCGCGCAGTGACGGCGTCCCGCCGACCCCGAACCTCGGCCCGGTCACCGCGCTGTCCAGGTTCAGATAGGCGACGGCGTTGGCCGAGAGCTCCTCGGCCCGGTCCTCGCCCCATTCGACCGAGCCGACCAGGCCGTACTCCTCGGCGTCCCAGCTGGCGAAGACGATGGTCCGCGCCGGCTGCCAGCCCGATTCGACCGCCGCCGCCAGCGCGCGCGCGGCCTCCAACCAGGCCGACGTGCCCGAGTTGGGGTCGACCGCGCCGTGCGTCCAGGCGTCGCGGTGGTTGCCGAGGATGACCGTCCGCTCGGGCTCGCTCGCACCCCGGATGTAGCCGAAGACGTTGAAGATCGGTTTAAGCCCTTCGTCCATCGCGACCGACATCTCGACCGCCGCGCCGCCCGGACCGACGTGATAGGAGAACGGCAGGCCACCCTGCCACTCGTCCGGTACCCGCTCGCCGCCGAGCGCGCGGAGGATCTTCTCCGCTTCGCGGTAGCTGATCGGCAGCGACGGGATGCGCGGCACCGTCTTCATCTCCGAGCGGCTCAGGCGCGTGGCACCGTCGCGCGACGGATAGCCGGGAGTGCTCGGATCGCCGGGCTGCACCGACAGATACTGGACCGAGCCCCGCTGGATCGCCGACGGGTGACGCATCGGCCCGTCCGGATAGACGTCACCCTGCATGTAACCGTCGTCCTCCGGGTCGGAGTAGAGGATCACGCCGACCGCGCCCCGTTTCTCGGCCTCGCGCACCTTGAGTCCGCGGAAGACCTGACCGTACCGCGCCAGGACGATCCGCCCTTCGACCGAGATGTCCATCTTCGCGAGCTGCTCGAAGTCGGCCGGCGTGCCGTAGTTGGCGTAGACGATCTGACCCGAGGCGCTTCCCGAGGCGCCGTAGCCGTGGAAGGCGGGAAAGACGCCCTGCGCCGCCGAGTCTTTGTCGACCTCGAGGAAGTCCTCCATCAGGCTCAGCTCCTCCTCGATAGGCTCGATCAGGCGGAGCGAGACCTCCTCGGGATGATTCAGGAAGACCTCGTAGCGGACGATCTCGGCCTCGAGCCCGAACTCCTCCAGCCGATCGCGGACGTACTCCGCTACCAGCCGCTCCTGCTCGGTGCCCGCGACGTGGGCCTCCTCGGTCAGATGGGCGAGCCAGCGCCGTGCCTTCTCGGGAGTAGGCGTCGCCAGCATCACCTCTTCGGCCCCGAGCTGGCCGGCCACCGATGCTTCGAAGAAGCCGGTGGGAGACGGCTGCTCGGCGAGCGCCGAGGCCGCAAGGGTCAAGATGAGTATCGAGATCAGCGCCTCTCGCATGGATCGCCTCCGAGGTCAGGTCCAACCGTTCGGAGGATGGTACCGGAAGGCTGGGCCTCGGATGCCGTTGCTAGTAACCTAGGCGCCTTGAACCGGCGTCTTGCTCTGATTCTCCTGATTCCCCTGCTGGCGACCGCCGCGCTCGCGGCCGAGATTCCCGCGCCGGACGAGCTGCTGACGGCCGCCATCTCCCGGCACGACCCCGACGGCACATGGGAGAGCGGTGGGTACCGCCTGGTGGTGCGCGGCACGCGGCCCGACGGCACCAGCAGCGACGTCACGATCTCGATCGACAATCGGGCCGGCACCTTCCAGGTGGCCTCGTTTCGCGAAGGCACTCTGGTGGCCGGGTCACTCGGTCCGGATCAGTGCGAATGGACCGTCAACGGCACGACCCACTTTTCGGACGAGACCCGCGAGCGCCTGCGGCTGACCTGCGAGCGGCTCGAGCGGATGCGCAATTACTACACCTACCTCTGGGGTCTGCCGATGAAGCTGCGCGACCCCGGCACGCGACTCGGCGACACCGTGGCCGCGAAGGACTTCGAAGGCCGACCCGCACTGGAGCTACGGGTCACCTACGACGAGGAGATCGGCAGCGACGTCTGGTACGTCTACTTCGATCCCGACAGCCACGAGATGATCGGCTACCGCTTCTACCACGACGAAGCGGCGAACGACGGCGAGTACATCACGCTGGAAGGCGTCGAGGAGGGGGCGGGTCTGCGTCTGCCCAAGACTCGCACCTGGTACACCCATCAGGAGAACAAGTACCTCGCCACCGACTCGCTGATGTCGATCGAGCCCCTCGACTAACTCGATGGGGACACAATACTCATTTCTTCTTCCGCGCGAAGTGGTCAGCTGACGAGAATAGGTATCGTGTCCCCGTATTCTGAATGAGCAAGTTCCAGGTCGTCTCCGAGGGGGCCATGATCCCGGTCCCCGGCGGCAAGAAGATCGAGGAGCTCTTCGGCCGTGTCAACACCGGCACCGAGCAGTTCAGCCTCGCTCACATGATCGCGCCGGGTGACTGGTCCGAGCCGCCGCAGACGCCTGAGTTCGGCGAGCTGACGATCATGATCCGCGGCGCGCTGGCGATCAGCATCGACGGCGAAGAGATCCAGCTCGAGGCGGGCCAATCGCTCTGGGTCGAGCCGGGCGCGACCGTCCACTACCGAAATCCGTTCGACGCCGAGGCCGAGTACTACGCCATCTGCCTGCCGGCGTTCTCCCTCGAGCTGGCCCACCGGTAAGAGGACTGATCACCCCACCCGTGAGAGCTCGGGGCGGGGGCGCCCGTCTCCCTCGCGAGGATTAATCGAACTCGATCCGCTTCAGGTCTCGCCAGCGGACGTAGCTCTCGTCGCCGTCGGCCGTGATGACCAGGATGCCGTCGTTGCTGTCCGAGACGTCCTGGGTGTCCTCGAGCTCGAGCTCCAGACCGTTCTTCAGCACGACGATGCTCGAGTCGTGACTCGCCGGCTCGATCGAGCGCACCATGTCGAACGGGATGTTGTACTCGACGTCGCGCATGTCGCCGTGCAGCATCTCCCAGCTCTCGGACTCGTCGAGGTCGTAGACGATCCGGCCGGTGTAGACGTTGCCGTCCTCGTCGGTCACCTTGCCGGTCAGATCCGTGGCCGGTTTGTAGTCATCGTAGCCGCGGCCGCTCGAGTCGGGAACCATGAAGTCGACCCGCTCGAAGCTGTCCCAGTCGAGCTCCACCCGCCCGAAGCGGGTGTCCTCGACGAAGATGCCGTCGATCGAGTGATCGACGTCGTTGGTGTCCTCGAGGAGCAGCCGCCGGCCGTCGCGCAGCTCGACGTAGGCGCCGTTCCGGTTGCGCTTCTCGATCGCCTTGATGCGACCCATCTGGATCGACATATCGCCGTCCTCCGACTCGCCGTCGAGCTCGTCCGTGGAGAGGCACTCCTGCAGGTCCCACTGGATATGGCCCTCGAAGTCGCCGTCCCGACTCTGGATCTTGCCGTAGAGGCGCGTCGCCGGCGGCTCGGCGCCGGCGGGTGCCGGCGAGAAGACGATCCGATCGATCTCGCGCCAGCGCAGCTTGACCTCGCCGAGGCTCGAGTCGAGCACCGTCACCGAGGCGCCCATGTCGTTCGAGCCGCCGTCGAGGTCGAGCACCCGGCCGTTCTTGAGCGTCACGCGGGCGCGGTCGCTCCGGCTCGGCTCGATCTCGGCGATCTGGCCATAGCGCAGGGTCAGGACGCGGCTACCGTGCCAGTCGTGCCCCTTGAAGCCGATGGTCACACCGAAGATCTCGATCCGCTCGCGGTCCTCGTCGTCTCCGGACTTGCGGCGCGCGTACTCGAGGTCGTCCTTGGTCGAGTTGAAGTGGTCGTCCCAGAACGCCTCTTCGGTACCCCAGCGCAGAAATCCCTTATACGTGTTGCCGGAATCGGTCTCGACCGTTCCGTAGAGGAAGCCCGAGTTGTCCGCGGCCAGCGCTCCATGCGAGACGCCGATGGCGGCCAGACAAAAACAGCTCATCACAAACAGGGTCTTGATTCTCATCGGTCTATCTCCTCGTCAGACGCGGAAGGGTGCGCCCGCTTCCTCGTCCTCGTCACTCGCGTTGTCCTCAGAGAGGCCTTCGGAGGTCACCCCCTCGGGCTCCCACTCCTCGTCGATCACCCGGTCGATCACTTCCTGCATCGCGAAGTGATAGCGGCGATCGGCGCGCAGGATCTCGGTGGTCAGCTCCAGAAAGCGGCTCTCGGTCATGTCGCCGCGATCCTCCTCCAGCACTACGTTCATCTGGCGAGAGGAGCTCGCCGCCGGCGTCGTGGTCGGCCAAGGCGCGAACGCCAGGGCGGCCCCCAGGAGGAGAGCCGCGGCCGCCCGCCAGGCCCAGCCACTCCAGCCTTCGGACTCCGACTCGGCAGCGATCGCCTCGCTCTGAATGCGCTCCCAGAGCTCCGGCGAGGGTTCCTCGTCGGTCGCGACGTCTCCGACGAGCGGCACCAGCCCCTCGAGGGCGCGGGCGTCGGCGTAGAACGAGCGGCACTCCGGGCAACGGACGACGTGATCGAACAGCTGGCGTTGGCCGTCGTGCTCTAACCCCTCGTCCATCCAGGTGGAGATCAGGATCTCGTAGCTCTCACAGCTCGGCCGGACTTCCTTCATGTCGAGGCTCCTTGCAGCCGCAGCAAGTCGCGCAGCTCGGCGATCGCCTTCTTGCGAGCGCGGCAGACGTTGACCCGTACCTGGCCTTCCGTCCAGCCGTTCTCGCGCGCGATGTCGGCGTACGACTTGTGCTCGAAGACCGCCGCTTTGAACGCGGTGCGGAGCGCGGGCGTCATCGTCTCGACCACGGCTCGCAGCCGCTCCTCGGCGCGACTCAGGTCGGTCGCCATCTCGGGCGACGCCACGCTTTCGTCCTCGCGATCGACGCTCGCCTCAGAGGCCATCTCCGAAAACAGCACCGGACGTTGGCGACGGAACTGGTTGAGGACGAGACGGTGTGCCGTCGAGAAGAGATACGACCGGATCTTGCTGACGTCCCTGAGGCGCTCCTGCGCGCGAATCGCCCGCACGAACGTCTCCTGCAGGAGATCCTCGGCCAGGTCGCGGCGACCGGTCCGGCTGGAGAGAAACGCCAGCACGGCCGGGGCGTGCTGCCGGTAGGTGCTCTGCCAGAAGGTGTCGCTGATCGCGGTCATCTCGGTTTCCGTCGGCGTACTCTCGCCCACTGCAACTAGGACACCTGGCGCAGCACGTTGTTTCATCGGGACGATTCCGACTGATAGCGTGATTCCGGCGGTGAGGAGCCGATGCGAGTCCTGACCACGATCTGTCTGATCTTTCTGCTCTCGAGCGGGGCGTTCGCGGCGCTCCCCGAGATCCTCGTCGAAGCCCCGCCCGAGCTCGAGGGCACCGCCGAGCGACTGCGAAGGGTCGACTCCCTCAAGCTGGCCGGCATCGTCGAGCTGGTCGGCCTGCGCGAAGCTGGTCCGCCAATACGGGTCATTCTCGCACCGGAGGGCTCCGAAACCGCGACCTCCGCACCCTCCTGGGTCTCTGGATACGCTTACGGCTCTCTCGGGGTCATTGTTTTGTTCCCCGAGCGTACGCCCAGCTATCCCGACTCGTCGCTCCCCGAGCTGCTGCGCCACGAGATCGCCCACGTCCTGATCGCGCGCGCCGCCGGCGGCCATCCGGTGCCCCGCTGGTTCAACGAGGGGCTGGCGATGCTCGCCGCCGACGTCTGGCGTCTGAGCGATCGCTCCCGCCTGACCGTGACGCTGGTATTCCGGGGCGAGACCACGATCTCCGAGCTCGAGGCCCTGTTTGCCGGCGAGAGCTCCGACGTGGCGCGAGCCTACGCGCTCTCCGGCGCCTTCGTCCGCGACATCGCGCTCCGCTACCGCGACACCGCACCCGCCGAAGTGCTGGCGCTGGTCGCGGTCGGCACGCCCTTCGAGGAGGCGTTCCTGCGCGGCACCGGCCGTACCGTCGACCAGGCCGAGCGCTCGTTCTGGCGCCGGCACTCCTTCTGGTACCGCTGGTTCCCGATCGTCACCAGCTCGGTCACCGGCTGGACGCTGATCACCTTCCTATTCCTGTTCGCGACCTGGCGCAAGCGGCGGCGGATCGAAGAGCTCCGGCGCCGGTGGGACGAGGAGGAACGATGGCTCGGCGAGCTGGAGACCGAGGAGCGGGTGGCCGGTTGGGAGAGCCCGACGCGCCCGAACTGAACGGCCCACCGACTGGTATCGTAGGAACTCTCCCACATCCACACGAACAGCCACAGGAGGAAGGCTGATGGAGATCAAAGTCCGAGAGCGCGAGGGAGTGACGATTCTCGAGCCGAAGGGAAAGATCACCATCGGCGAAGGAGACATCGCGCTGCGCGAGGCCGTTCAGAGCGCCTTCGAAGCCGGCGCGAGCAAGCTGGTGATCAACATGCAGGGCACTCGCCGGCTCGACTCCTCCGGCATCGCCGAGCTGGTGGCGGCACGCAACGCCGCCCTGAGCCGTGGCGCGGAGGTCAAGCTGAGCAACCTGCCCAGGCGGGTCAAGAACGTGCTCGACGTGACCCAGATCTTCGCCGTCTTCGAGATCTTTGGCGACGAAGACGAGGCGATCAGCTCGTTCGGCTGAGCTCCGCGACGCCTCCGCAGATGAAATGCGACGGCCGCGACGCTATCGAGCGATGCAGTTCGCCGTCGCTCTCGCATGCGCGTCGGTCCTTGGCTCCTGCCGAGAGGATGTCAGTTCAAAGTGGGTCGACGGATCGCGGGGTGGCAAGGGAGTCGACGCTCTGGTCACCGTGCTGGACCATGTCAGCGAGCACCATACCGTCGCCGCGCTGGTGGTCGGCGAGCGGCTCGATCCGACCGTCGTGGCGGCGCTCGGCGCCTTCCGTCTGCCGGTCCTGAGCCGAGACGAGGTGGCCGGCTCGATCTACCTGCTGCCCGCCGGCCACCTCGAGATCACCGAAGTGGAGCTGGGTGAGCGGTACGCCACCGTCGCGGCAACACTGGGCCCAGTCTACGCCCCCCGCGAATCGGTCGTGCTCCTGAGCTGCGGCACGAACTACCGCCTGAGTCTGCTCAAGGAGGGCACCGCGGGATGGAAGGTGGCGAAGAGCTACTCCTCGGTATGTTGAGGCGAGCGCTGGGTCTCGGCGGGCTGATCGCCCTGCTGGCCGGCTCGACTACTGCCGGCGAGGTCGAGATCACCTATCTCGCCAACGAGGGCTTCCTGATCTCGGCCGGCGAGAGCAAGGTCCTGATCGACGGACTCTTCCCCGGGATCGACGGCTTTCCGCGACTCCCGGCCGATCTCGCCGCCGACCTCGAGTCGGGCCGACCCCCTTTCGACGGGATCGATCTGGTCCTGGTCACCCACCATCACGACGATCACTTCGGGCCGGGTGAGGTCGCTCGGTTCCTGGCGACCCAGCCCGCCGTTCTCGTCTCCACCCGCCAGGTTCTCGACCGCTTGCGCGATCCGCGCTCGAGCGGCTCTCCCGACCGGGTCTCGCCGGCGCCCGGGAGCAGTGCCACGGTCGAGGCGGCGGGCGTCCGGGTCGACACCGTGGACCTGCATCACGGCCGCTACCGCAAGCCGGCGGTCGAGAACCTCGGCTTCGTGATCGACGTCGACGGCCTCAAGGTCCTGCACATCGGCGACACCGAGGCGACGGTGGAGGACTTCTCGCCGCTACGCCTGGCCGAGATCGGCATCGACGTCGCCCTCCTCCCCGTCTGGTACCTCACCGAGCCCCGGTGGCAGGCGGTGGTCGCCCAGGAGATCCGTCCGAAGTCGATTGTCGCCATGCACCTGGCCGAGCCCCACGCTCCCGCTTCCTGGTTCGGATCGGCTGGCGGCTTCGAAGAGCGCATCGAGAGAGTCATGGCCGCCTGGCCGGACGCCTGGATCCCCACCGCGCCGCTCGACTGCCGGCGCTTCGGCTCCAACGCGTCGCCGGCCGCGGTCTGCGGCGATCGTCCGTAGCCCGCGGGCCCTGGTACCCCCTCTCGAGAAAAAGAGCCCCGCCTCTCGGCGGGGCTCTCCCAAGGAGGTGTTGCGTCGACGGCTTCAACCGAGGGTGAGGTCGAATGCGAGGATGTAGCAGTCGACGGTGGAAAACATCCTGGGTAAGTATCGTGCCTGCCCGGCCATCGGAAGAACACCCGCCTGGGCGGCGGCTCGATTCCCCTCCTTCGGGTAGGTCGCGGGGTGAGGATAGGCTCTACTCTCGGGCAAAAGGAGGTCGAGATGTCCTGGAACATGGATTCGACGCGGTCCTGGGTGCCCAAGCTGCGCCCCGAGCTCGAGCCAAAGATCGTCGAAGCGGCGCGTACCGGCGAGCCGATGCTGGTACCGACCCCGATGCTCCTCGCCCGGGAGATCCGGAAGGTGCGCAAGGGCCGACTGACGACGCTCAGGAGATTGCGGGAGCGTCTCGCCGAGGCCTCGGGCGCGGAATCGACCTGCCCGATGACGACCGGAATCCTCCTGAGCATCGTCGCCGGTGCCGCCGAAGAGCAGCTGGCCGCCGGCAAGCGCCCGGTCGCTCCCTACTGGCGTGTGGTCGAAGAGAACGGCGCCCTGCGGGCCAAGAACCCCGCCGGACCCGAGACACAGGCCCGCCGTCTGCGCGCCGAAGGGCATCGGGTGCGCAAGGATCGCCGGCGCAAAGCCTGGAAGGTCGAGGGGTTCGGAGGCTAGAGCGCAACTCCCGACGAGCCCGAACGTATCTCGTTCAACCGCCTTCAAGGGGGAGCTGCATGATCGATTTCGTTGAGAACGTTCTGGACTCCTACGCCAGCGGTCGACTGACGCGGCGCGAGGCGGCGCTGCGGGTGCTCGGCCTCGGACTGACGGCGCTCGGTGGCGCGGGTGTCGTTCGGGCCGCGGAGCCCGCTCGGTCGACCTTTCGAGCCACCGGTCTCAACCACCTAGGTCTGCGCGTGACCGATGTGAAGCGCTCACGCGACTTCTATGTCGAGCACCTGGGCATGTCGGTCATTCAGGACAATACGCCCGGCAACTGCTTCCTCCGGTCAGGGGAGCACTATCTGGGGCTCTTTCGCTCGAGCACTCCGGCCGTGGACCACTACTGCTACACGGTCGACGGCTACGACGCCGACGACGCGATGGCGCGACTCCGAACCGCGGGACTGAGCCCCAGGCGGCAGGAGGACCGGGTCTACTTCGACGACCCCGACGGCCTCGAGGTCCAGCTCGACAGCCGATTCGGGTCGTGGCCGGGACCCCGCTAGGAGAGCCGCCATGACCATCTTGAGAGCCATCGCCGGAGTGATCGTCGGGTACCTTATCTACGCCCTGGGCAGCATGTTGCTGGTCGGACCGGTCATGGCGAGTCCGGGCACTTCCTGGCGGCGGTCATCGGCGGAACCAAAGGCCGGTTGGCGGCGTACGTCGCCGCGGGCCTGGTGGTGCTCGCCACCGCTACCAACCTGGCGATGGGTCTGGGCGCCGAGCCGAACTGGTTCAAGGTCGGCACGCTCCTCTTGACCGTCCCCGCGATGGTCCTGATCGGCCAACGCTTCGCACGGCAGGGATAGGCGAGCTTTCCGCTCGCGCTCCGGCGGTAGGCTGGGTCCTACAGGCTGCCCACCAGCATGACTCCCAGTACGTCCTGCCCGTGGCGGATCCGGTCGAGGAGCCGCCGTTCTACTTCGGCACCGAAGAGCGCCCGTGGATCAGCTGCGGCCTCACCTGCTGTCCGATGCGTGCGCGCTCGACGAGCTCTGCGACCGCTATCTGAACTCAACTTTCGAGACCAACGGCCTGGTGCGCTACGCGGCGATCAAGGACTCGTTGTGGTGCACGATCAATCTCTACCAGCAGGCCGGCTCCGTGCCGCAGCCGCACGAGGGCTGGGTGGAGTATCTGGAGATCACCTTCATGTCGGGGTCCGGCGCGTGACCGCCACGCTGCCCGACACGCTCTGCTGGTCCTGGAGGTCCTGGTCCCCGCCAAGAACTCCTACTACCTCGAGGCGCGCGCCATCTACGGCGCGCCGGCCGCCACCGAGGTCTGGCACTCCACCTAGCCTGACAGGCTAGAGAATGTTGGGGGGCGCGGCCTCGCCGGTGGCGTGTGGACAGCGGCGAGGGGTGGACAGACCGCGGTGGCAAGCGATCCCACGAGCATGACCAGACACCCGAACTGTTGACCTGCATCCACGACTAACGGGTGTCGGCGGCGGCTCCGTCCACGACAGTACCGCGCCCCCTCGGGACACCACATCTATACCAGCGAGCCGGCCACGGTCCCATACCTGACTGGGTGGGCGCGGCTTCCGTCCGATCGGGCAGGAGCTAGCGGGCGCCGATCGCCGAGCAGAGCAGCCCGAGCTCGAGCGCCACGAAGTCCCGCACCGGTTTCGGAATCCTGCGCATCTTCTCGTGGTCACCGCTCTCCTGGTAGACGAGCAGTGTCTCGAGGATGCTCGCCTCGAGCTCCGCGCGCAGCGATTCCTTCGGTTCGGCGTCGGCCGACTTCCGGGCGCCGCCAGTCTTCTTCTTGCCGCTGGCCATATCGCCTGCCCTCCTCGCGATCGCGGGATCGCGCGGTCGTCCTCGGTGCTGGAGCGAAGTTCCTACGCGCGATGCTAGCACCCGCCGCGCGCGTTATAGACCAGGGCGTCGCTCTCGCCGAAGGCCCGAAAGACCGCGCACGCCTCGTCCCTCAGCACTCCGTCGATCACCTCGATGTCTCGCCGCTCCAGCTGCCGGTCCCAGCCCGCGGGCAGGGGTCCCTCGTCGAACCCGGTCAGCTCCTCGAGCTCCGGGCCGCTCCCCGCGATCGCCAGCGAGCGGACTCCCGACCAGAGCACCGCGCCGAAGCACATCGCGCACGGTCGCCAGTTGACCACCAGCTGATGATCCGGTAGCCCAGCAGCGCCCAGATCCCAGCTGCCAAGCGCTCGCTGCGCGAGCGACAGCGCCATCACCTCAGCATGCGCCGAGGAGCACCCGGTGGCGACCACGCGGTTCACCCCGAGAGCCACCACCCGGCCGGACTCGCGCTCGAAGACGCCGGCGGCGAACGGGCCGCCGGTGCGGCGCTCGAAGTTCCACCTCGAAAAACCGATGATCGTGCGCATTCGGTCCTCGATCGACTCGATGCGACGTGGCAGCGCCGACAGCTCGTCTTGTGCCCACGCCGGCATGGTCAGGATCAGCTCGTTCTCGCTCACGCACCCTCCAGTCTAGCGACGACGATCTCCGCGACCCGATCGGCGCCGTTCACCTCCGGCCGGTCGGGGCGCGGTCGACCGAGGACGGCTGTGATGTCGTCCAGCCAGTCGCCCCCGACGAATCTCGAGCGCTCGAGCTCGAGAGTCGGCAGCCGCTCCCGGACGAACGTGGCCAGCGACTCGCCTTCCGGGAACGACGGCCGCGGCACGAACGCGTATCGCGTGCCGCCAGCCCACGCCTCGGTCACGGTGCTGTAGCCGAGCTTGCCGACCACCAGATCGGCAGCTGCGATCAAGTCGGGCACGAACACCGGCGAGCGATCGGGCAGGAGTAGGACGTTGCCTCGCCGCTCGCTCTCGGACGTGCCGGCGAAGGCCACGAAGCGCAGCTCCCCGGCCTCCTGGAGCCGATCGAGGAAGCCGAACGGCCACGATGTGCCGCCCATGGTGATCAGGACGATTGGCAGCTCGTCGTCGATGCCGAGCCGCGCCCGCACCTCGCCGGCGGTCGATCGCGCGCGACGGCAGATCGGGGGCACCACCCGCGCGTCGGAGACCGGCCGGGTGATCGGCTCGCACTGGACCCTCAGATCGGCGCCGTCGAAGTACGAGGCCATCTCCTCGGCGACGGCGCGCAGTCCGGGCTCGGCTTCGAAGTAGGCCCGGTAGATCCAGTCCCAGGTAAAGCTCTCGACCAGGATCGACGGAACCCCCGCCAGCCGGGCGGCCGCCAACCCGAGCGGCGAGATGTCGCAGATCGCCAGCCGGCACTCGAGCCGTTGGAGGCTCCGTGACAGCTCGGCCGCAGCGGCAGCCAGCGGTCGGATCCGCTCGAGAGCGCGCAGGGTGGCCGCCGGATCCTCCTCGATCGGACTCTTCTGCACCAGGCCGATGTCGGTCAGCACCTGGTGGTAGTCGAACGAGGTCCCCAGGGAGTCCTCCCAGAACCAGGCCGGTACGGTGCTGAAGATCTGCGGAACGATGTCAGGTCGTCGCGCCCCGAGGGAGCTCAAGACCGCTGCGGAGCGCGCCGCGTGGCCGAAGCCGTGAGGGGAGACGAAGTAGGCGATGCGGATCGTCACCGAACCGCGATCGTACCCCTCGGCAAAGAAAAAGGGCGGGCCCAAGGCCCGCCCCCAAGCGTCGGCGAGACCGCCGGTGCTAGCTTCCGGGCGTCGACGCCATCTCGCCCCCGGACGAGGCGCTGCGCTCGGCGTCCACCCACTCGCGGATGTTGGTCTCCAACACCCGCAGGGGCACCGCGCCACTGCCCAGAACCTCGTCGTGGAAGGCGCGGATATCGAAGCCCTCGCCGAGCTCGGCCTCCGCCATCCCGCGCAGCTCCTTGATCTTGAGCTCGCCGATCTTGTACCCGAGCGCCTGGCCCGGCCAGACGATGTAGCGATCGACCTCGACGACGATGTCGTGCTCGGCCTTGCCGGCGTTCTCCTTGAAGAAGTCGATCGCCTGCTCGCGGCTCCAGCCGAGATAGTGCATGCCGGTGTCGACCACCAGGCGGATCGCACGCCACATCTCGTAGGTGAGCTGACCGAACTTCGCGTACGGGTCCTCGTAGAAGCCCATCTCCTCACCGAGGCTCTCGGAGTAGAGGCCCCAGCCCTCGGTGAAGGCGCCGTAGCCGCCGAAGCGCCGGAACCAGGGCAGGTCCTCGAGCTCCTGCTGAATGGCGATCTGCAGGTGGTGACCCGGAACCGCCTCGTGCAGAGTCAACGCTTCCATCTCCCACTTCGGACGGCTGCCGAGGTCGTAGGTGTTGGCGAAGAACTTACCCGAGCGGCCCGCCTCGAGCGAGCCGGGCTCGTAGTAGGCGGTGGTCTGCGATTTCTCGGCGTACTCGGGAACCGGTACGACTCCATACGGCAGACGCGGCAGGTGGCCGAAGAGCCTGACCAGCTCGTTGTCGGCGCGCTTCGAGATGTCGCGGTAGGTGGCGAGCAGGTCTTCCTCCTTGTCGAAGAAGAACTGGGGATCGCTGCGCAGGTAGTCGAAGAACTCCTCGAAGGTGCCCTCGAACTCGACCTGCTCGATCACCGCCTCCATCTCGGCCCGAATGCGGGCAACCTCACGCAGCCCGATCTCGTGGATCTCCTGCGGTGTCAGGTCGGTGGTGGTGAATTGGCTGGCGTTGTACGCGTACCACTCCTTGCCGTCGGGCAGGTCGGACATCCCGATCGTCTCGCGTGCACCGGGGATGTAGGTCTCGACCAGATAGTCGTGCAGCTTCTGGAAGGCCGGCACGATCTGCTCGCCGTAGACGGTCGCCGCCGCGTTCTTCAGCCGCTCCTGCTCCTCGGCCGGGATTGACTCCGGGAAGTTGGTGAACGCGCGCAGCATCGGGCTGGTCATCGGATCGGCCACCAGCTGGTTCTTGACCTGCTGGGGGACATCGCGCAGGGTCACCTTGGGGGGCGTGACGCCCATCTCCAGCCCCTTCTCGAGCCGGATCAAGACGTTGTCGACCAGGTACGGGACGCCCTTCAGGCGGCCGAGGATGTTCTCGTAGTCGGCTGCCGTCCGACCCGGCATCATCGCCAGCGTGCGCGCCACGTTCTGCTGGACGCCACTCATCTGGGTGACCACCAGATACTCGCCGTGGAACTCCTGGCCCTTCACGCCGTCCGTCATCCGCTCGATGATCAGGTCGTAGTTCAGTCGGTCGACGCCCTCGAGCTCCTCACGCGGGATCGTCTTGAACGCTTCGAGTCCGCGGACCTCGTCCTGGTCGCGGCGCGCCGATGCTTCGAGCGAGTTGTCGGCCCAGCGGTGGTGATCACCGGGGATGCCGATGAAGGTCGCGAAGGTCGGGAATTCGTTCATCTGGTATTCGAAGAACAGATCGATGAACGCCTGCAGGCGCTCGCTGGCGCTCTTGCCCTCCTCGTTCGCTTCGAGCGCGTCCAAGCGCTCGAAAATGCTCGCGCGCTTGCTCTCGTAGCTATCGGTCCCGGCGATGGCGACGCTCGCGCACAGCACCAAGGCCAGGCCGTAGACAGCCGTTTTCCTCATGCGGTCCTCCTGGTTCTTCCAGCTGGATGTGATTGGTTCCTGGTAGGCGGACTCGTCCGCCTGCCTGTAGTACGGGGTCGGACCCGCAATGTTCCAAGTGGTATTGTGGTCGGCCCGAAGAGCCAGTCTATCCGTCCTCGGAGGTTGCGCAAACAGTGAACATATTCCCGCGATCCGTCCTCGTCATCACCCTGCTCGTGGCCGCTCCGGCTCTAGCTCGTGCCCAGGAAGATCTGGTGGAGCGCATGGGTCGAGAGCATGCCGATGACACTCCGGTCGCCAGCCCGGCCGCGCAGATCGAGCCGGCGGTCGAGGTCTCGGGCACCGAGGTTACCTACGCGCGAATCGCCGATACCAGAATCCGAGGCTACCTCGTTCGACCCGCCGGGGAAGGCCCCTTCCCCGGGGTGATCGTCATCCAGGAGTGGTGGGGCCTCAACGACAACATCCGATCGATGGCCGATCGCCTCGCCGGCGAGGGCTACCTGGCACTCGCCGTCGACCTGTACGAGGGCGAGGTGGCGACCGATCGCGACGGAGCGACGCGGCTGATGCGCGCCTCGATGGAGCGCACCGAGCGCCTGGAGGAGAACCTCCGTCAGGCACACGGCTACCTGATCGCCGAGGGCGCCACGAGTGTGGGCGCCATCGGCTGGTGCTTCGGCGGCGGCTGGTCACTGCGGACGGCGATCTTGCTCGGCGACAAGCTGGACGCCGCGGTCATCTACTACGGCCGCGTGCTGACCGAAGCGGACGATCTGGCGCCGATCAGGGCCCCGGTCCTCGGTCTGTTCGGCGAGAACGACCGGGGTATCCCGGCCGACAGCGTGCGGGCGTTCGAGTCGACAATGCTGGAGCTGAACAAGGCCGTGGACGTTCACATCTACCCGGACGCCGACCACGCCTTCGCCAACCCGTCGGGGACCCGTTACAACGAAGCGGCCGCCGGCGATGCCTGGGAGAGGACCCTGGCGTTCTTCGCCGAGCATCTGCGCGAGTAGCCGATGGGCGGACCGCTCCCTCCCCAGATGCGCCTGGGGCTCGCGCTCCTGGCAGTCACGCTACTGGCGGTCGGCTGCGCACCCGAGCCGATCGACCAGTGGCCGCCGGTCAAGGTCTACAGCGTGCGCGGCGAGGTCGCGAGCCTGCCGGCCGCGGATCGGCCGGGCGATTGGATCAGCATTCGCCACGAGGCGATCGAGGGGTTCATCGGCATCACCGGCGAGCCCGAGCCGATGGACGCGATGACGATGCGCTTCTCGGTGGCCGACGGAGTCGACATCAGTTCGCTCGCGGTCGGCGATCGCATTGCCTTCGAGCTCGAGGTCGACTGGAGCGCCGACGACCGGGCGCACGTGATCGCGCTCGAGCCTCTACCGCCCGATACCGAGCTCGACTTCCAGTAGCGGGGACACAATCCTCATTCCCCGTCCTCTCCCGCGATTCCCGCGGAGAGAAATGAGGATTGTGTCCCCGCTATTTCTGGATCTCGAGCGCCAGGTCTTGCGCCTCCTCGACCGTGTCGATGTCACGGGCGAGGGAGAGTCCGTTCAGGATCGGCACCCGGCCGGTGCGGTCGCGGTACTTCCGCCGGTGGGGCTCATTACCGAAGATCTGATGCAGATGGGTCTCGACCTGGCGCTGGGTGATCAATCCCCGGCCGAGGCGGTGTGAGAGCAGGGCGGCGTTGAAGAGGACGATCGGCGTCAGCAGGGGCGGCCGGAGCCGGAAGAGGTTCGACAGATCTCGCTTTATCAGGAAGAGCAGGACGCCGCTCAGGATGTAGACGAAACGGGTGAAGACCGGCCGCGTCCGGCTGCGGTAGGCGAGCTGGAACGACTTGTAGATCAAGGTGAGCCGGAGTGCGCTCGGATCGACCATGCACAGATGACTGGGCAGGATCGACACCGGCTCGGTCTCGCCGTCCGGCACGACCCGGTACTGACGCTTATGTGCCGACGCTCCGAGCAGAGAGCGATCCTCGGGCACCCGGATCAGCGGAAACCAGAAGTCGAGCGGTGCGTGGCTCCGGTAGTCGTCGACCAGCGCCTGGAGCTCGTCCAGCTCCGGGATCACGTCACAGGTGCTGAACATCGCGGCGCCCGGTGAGAGCCGCGCAACCACCGATTCGAGCGCCGCCCGGATGTTGCGACCGAAGTCGGCATCGGTGTCGATGACCATCGCCGGACCGCGCTCTGGTCCGTAGCGATTGGCGGGACCGGCGATGAAGATCGGATCGAACGCGCCGCACTGCCGGAAGCGCTCGACGATGACGTCGATCAGCGGCCGGCCGGCGAGCTGGATCTTGAGGCCCTTCGGGCCGTAGAGCCGGTGCGAGTCCGCATCCGCGATCGTCTCCGCCTTCTTGGCGCTGCCACCGAGGATGATCAGCGGGATTTTCGCGGCTTCGGAGTTCATGTCGGCCTACCGCCGGGAGCCTGGGCTGCCGCTCGTGACGATCGCGTCCCCCGTCGGGTCTCCGGGGAGCGATCGGTTAGCCAGAGGCGGAAAGTCTACCGGCGCGAAGCCCAACCGGCAACGATCAGCGGCGGCGCTCGAACAGAAGATGGGGGAGCTCCGGCACGATCAGCTTCTCGAGCGCCAGGCGGACCGCCGCCTTCGATCCGGGGAGGGCGAAGACCAGCGTGTCGTAGGCGATGCCGGCTACCGCACGGCTGAGCATCGCGGCCGAGCCGATTTCTTCCCAGCTGAGCATCCGGAAGAGCTCGCCGAAGCCGTCGAGCCGCTTGTCCAGGAAGCGCTCGACCACCTCGACCGTGCCGTCACGACGCGCGATGCCGGTGCCGCCGGTGGTCAGAACCACCTCGACCTCGGGCGCACGGAACCACTCACCGAGCAGGCGCCCGATCTCGGACGGCTCGTCCTTCACCAGCTCGCGCGCGTGGATCTCGTGCCCGGCGGCCTCGAGCGTCGCGACGATCAGGTCGCCGCCGCTGTCGGTCTCGGGCGTACGACTATCGCTGACCGTCAACACGCCGCAGACCGCGGCCATGCCTTTGGCGGCACCCCGGTGGTGGCTGGTCGCTTCGCTCACGCGCGGATCGATACTACCGCTTCGCCTGCTACCATCCGGCAGCCTGAGCGACGCCATGCAACGAACCGTCGTCCTTGCAGCTCTCGCACTCGTCGCCCTCGCCGCCTGGGCCACGGCCGAGCGCTCGTCCGACCTGGAGCGGACGGTGGTCGAGCTCCGCGATCGAGCGCTCGGCGACGATCTCGCCTACGAGCTACTGCGTTCCCTGACGACCGAGGTGGGGCATCGCCTGGCGGGGTCGCCGGGCGACCGCGCGGCGGTGGCGTGGGCGCAGCGTGAGCTGCGCAAGCTCGGCTTCGACGAGGTCCGCACCGAGCCGGTCACCGTGCCCCACTGGGTGAGGGGAAATGCGGCCGGGAAGATCCTCGAGCCGTACCCGCAGGAGACCGTGCTGCTCGCCCTCGGCGGCAGCGTCGGCACGCCGGAGGAGGGCTTGACCGCCGAGGTCGTCGCGGTTCCCGACCTCGAGGCGCTGGCGGAGCTGCCCGACCAGCGGGTGCGGGGGAAGATCGTCTTCGTCAATCGAGCGACCGAGCGGACGCGCACCGGCCGCGGCTACGGCGAGGCGGGCGTCGTCCGCCGCAACGGACCCGCGGCGGCGTCAGCCAAGGGAGCCGTCGCCATCCTGATCCGCTCGATCGGCACCGGCAACCAGCGCTTCGCTCACACCGGCGCGACCCGCTATCAGGACGATGTGCCCAGGATCCCGGCCGCCGCGTTGGCGGTACCGGACGCCGACCTCCTAGCCGCCCAGCTCGCGACCGGACGGCGGGTCCGCTTCCACCTCGAGCTCGGCAGTCATTACCGGCCCCAGACCCGGTCGGCGAACGTCATCGCCGAGGTTCGCGGCCGCGAGGCGCCGGACGAGATCGTGCTTCTCGGCGCCCATCTCGATTCGTGGGACGTCGGCACCGGTGCTCATGACGACGGTGCGGGCTGCGCCATCGTGATGTCGGCCGGCCGCCTGATCGCCGACCTGCCGCGGCCGCCACGCCGGACGGTCCGCGTAGTGCTGTTCGCCAACGAGGAGTTCGGCCTCTCCGGAGCGCGCGCCTACGCTGCCGCGCACGCCGATCGCCTTGCCGTCCATCAGCTGGCGCTCGAGTCGGACCTGGGCGGCGATCAGGTCTGGGCGTTCGCCACCCTGGTCGATCCGCGGGCGCTGCCCGAAGCCGAGCGCATCGCCGCCCTGCTCGAGCCGCTCGGCATCGAGGCGCTCGGGAACGAGGCCCGGGGTGGTGCCGATCTGATCCCCCTGCGCTCGGCGCGGGTGCCGATGGCCGATCTGCGGCAGGACGCGACTCGCTACTTCGACTACCACCACACCCTCGACGACACCTTCGACAAGATCGATCCGGGAGCGATGGCGCAGAACGTGGCGGCGTACGCGGCGGTGGCCTACTGGGCGGCGGAGACGCCGACCTCCTTCACGCCCGCTCCCGAGCGTGAGGGCGCGAGCGGCGGCCGATGAGGCGAGCTCGGGGAGTGCTCGCCGGCGTCATCTCGGTCCTGCTGATGTCGAGCTGCGCCACCGACCCACCGACCCCCGTGGACGATGCCGGGGCGCTGCCGGTGTCGATCCGGGTCGCGACCTTCAACATCCGGGAGCTGTCGACCGCCGGCCTCGAGAACGTCGATGCGGACGGCGTCGGTCAGCAGGCCAACATCCGAGCCGCGGCCGAGATCGTGGCGCGGATCGCGCCCGACATCTTGATCGTCCAGGAGATCGACCACGACTATCGAGACGCCGAGGACCTAGCGCTCAACGGCCGCCGGCTGCGCGATTCGTACCTTAGTCGAGCGGGAGCCGGCTCCTTTCCGTACGTCTTCGCCGCACCCTGCAACACCGGACATGCGTCCGGTCACGATCTCAACAACGACGGCCGGATCGCCGGAGCCGAAGACGTCGGCGGCCGCGGGTACGGTGAGGACTGCTGGGGTTTCGGACAGTACCCCGGTCAGTACTCGATGGTGCTCCTCTCCCGCTTCCAGATCGACACCGATGCGATCCGGACCTTCCGCGGGCTCCGCTGGCGCGATCTGCCGGGGCACCACATTCCCGAAGGGTTCTACGACCCGGCGGAGCTCGAGGACTTCCCCCTCTCCAGCAAGTCGCACTGGGATGTGCCGATCGTGCTCGGCGAAGCTCGCCTGCACCTCTGGATCAGCCACCCGACCCCGGCGGTCTTCGACGGCGACGAGGATCGCAACGGCCGCCGTAACTACGACGAGATCGCCTTCTGGCAGGCGTACCTCGACGGTGAGCCCGCCCTGTACGACGATCAGGGCGGCCGGGGCGGCTTCGACGCCGAGGGCTCCTTCATCGTCGTTGGCGACCTCAACTCGGATCCGCGCTCGGACAACGCCTTCTACGACGGGCATCAGTCGATCGACGTCCTGCTCAGCGATCCGCGCTTCCAGGACACCGCCGAGCTGTGTGTGGGCGACGCCGAGCCCGACAATCCGAACGCCACCGCGGTCTTCGCCGGTGGCCTGCGCGTCGACTACCTGCTGCCCGGCTCCGAGGTCGTGGTGACGGCCGGCGGGGTCTACTGGCCGTCGAGCGACTCGGACCCGGAGGGCCATCGGCTGGCCGAGGAAGCCTCCGATCATCGGCTGGTCTGGATCGACATCGACACCGCGAGCTTGAGATGAGAGCCCTCCTCCTCGCCGCGCTCGCCTCGATGGCGCTGGTGCCGCCGCTCGACGCGGAGTCGGCGATCGGTAACCTCGAGCTGCTCGGGCTGGTGACGATCCCCGCGGGCAGCGAGATCGAGGGCACGCCGCTCGGCGGTCTCTCGGGCATCACCTACGACCCCGAGCTCGATCGCTACTACGCGATCTCGGACGATCCGAGCAACCGCTCGCCGGCGCGGTTCTACACCCTGACGATCGATCTAACCGGGGGACGGCTGGAGGCTGGAGGCGTCGAGATCGAAGGCGCCACGGTCTTGACCGACCCGAGCGGCCAGCCGTTCGCGAAGCGGGTGATCGATGGCGAGGGGATCGCCCTCACCCCAGAGCGGACGCTCCTGATCTCCTCGGAGGGCAACATCCGGCATGGCGTGCCGCCGTCGATTCGCGAGTTCGATCTCGACGGCGGGGAGCTGCGCGAATACCGCTTACCGAAGAAGTTCCTGGCCAAGAAGCGCAAGCCGTGGGGCACCCGCCACAACACCGCCTTCGAGGCGTTGACCTGGCATCCGAGCGGCCAGGCATTCGTCACCGCCACCGAGAACGCGCTGGTCCAGGACGGTCCCGAAGCGGACCTCGACCAGAGCAGCCCGGTCCGGATCTCACGCTTCCAGTTCGAATCCGGCAAGCTCGAGGCCGACCATGTCTACCTCGTCGAGCCGGTCGCGGAGCCGCCCGCGGACGAAGACGGCTTCCGCACCAACGGCCTGGTCGAGCTGATCGCGCTCGGTAACGGCGAGTTCCTGGCGCTCGAGCGGTCGTTCTCGGCCGGCGTCGGCAATGTGGTGCGGCTCTTTCTGGTGTCGATCGACGACGCCGACAACGTCCGGCGGCGCAAGCGCCTCGACGGACGCAAAAAGGTCGCGACGGCCTCGAAGAGGCTGCTGCTCGATTTCGGCGATCTGGGTGTCGCTCCCGACAATCTCGAAGGCATGACCTTCGGTCCGCGGCTGGCGGACGGACGCCGCAGCCTGATCGTCTTGAGTGACGACAACTTCAACGAGTCCCAGACGACCCAGATCTTCGCCTTCGCCGTCGGAGACGGCGAGACCCCGATCGCCGCGATCCAGGGCGCCGGCCAGCGCTCGCCCCTGGAAGGTGCGTGGCTCGCGGAAGTGCGCGGCGTCGTCACCGCGGTCGATCTCGAGAGCAGGAGGAACGGCTTCTGGATGCAAGCCGAGAGCGACGGCGACGACGCCACCTCGGACGGTCTGTTCGTTTCTCCGGTGAGCTCCGGGCTCTCGGTGGCGATCGGGGATCGGATCTCGATCCACGGTCGGATCGTCGAGACCGAGTTCCCCCAGACGCTGCCGGTAACACGGCTCGAGCCGGCTCGGATCGACGTACTGTCACAAAGAGCACCCCTTCCCGAGCCGGTGGACCTGGGCGCCAATGGCCGTGTGGTGCCACCACGCGTCGATGACGACGGCCTGCGCTCGTTCGAGCCGGCCGAAGACGCCATCGATTTCTACGAGAGCCTCGAAGGAATGCTCGTCCGCATCGATCAGGCCGTGGTCGTCGGTCCGACAACGCGATTCGGCACCCTGACGGTCGCGATCGACGGTGGCGACGGAGTTCGCACATCGAGGGGGGGCCTCCTGTTGGGCCCCAACGACCCCAATGCCGAGCGTCTGATCGTCGACACGTCTCTCCTCGACAGCGCCCCCGACGCCGAGGTCGGTCAGCGTCTCGCCGCCCCGCTGACGGGAGTGCTCGACTACGCCTTCGGCAGCTTTCGTCTCGTGGCTACCGAGCCGATCCGCCTCGCCGAGCACGAGGATCCGCTCGTCAACCACACCTTCGTCATCGAAGCCGATCGTCTGAGGGTGATGACCTACAACGTCTGGAATCTCGATCCCGGCGATCCGCTGCCACGGTTCCAGGACCTCGGCGGCCAGATCGGCACCTACCGCTCTCACATCATCGCCCTGCAGGAGATCCAGGACGACAGCGGCAACGCGGACGACGGCACCGTCTCGGCCGCGAGAACGCTCGGCAAGCTGATCGACGCCGCGGTCTTTCACCACGGGCCGCGCTACGAGGCCGTCCAGATCGACCCGGAGAACAACGCCGACGGCGGCGCCCCGGGCGGCAACATCCGGGTCGTGTTTCTCTATGACCCGGAGCAAGTGAGCCTGGTCGACGAAGGCTCTCGCCTCGGCGAACGGAACCCGGTGCGGCTGTTCGAGACCCACCCGGCGTTTCTCGAGAACGAGGAGACCGGCTTCGCGGCGACCCGCAAGCCGCTCGCGGCCGAGTTCGAGCTCGACGGTCACCGTATCGTGGCGATCAACGTCCATCTCAAGTCGAAACGCGGCGACGACCGCCTCTTCGGCTCCAGGCAGCCGCCGGTGCGAGCGACCGAGACGCAGCGCACGGCCCAGGCGCGGGCGATCGGAGAGTACGTCGCCTCACTGCTCGCAGACGACCCGCAAGCACTGGTGATGGTGCTCGGCGACTTCAACGAGCTCGAATACCGCGCGCCGATGCTCCTGTTCGGGCAGTACGGTCTGACCAATCTGACCGAGCGAATCGACAAGAGCGATCGCTACACCTTCAACTTCGAAGGCAACTCGCAGGCGCTCGATCACATCCTGGTCTCCCCGGCGCTCGCGCGCGGTGCCCGGACCGTTGACGTCTTCCGCCTGAACGCCGACCAGCCGCACACGATTCGGGACAGCGATCACGATGCGGTGGTCGCCACGTTCGACCTCGGTAGTTCAGTAGAATAGGGCGTTCCTCGAATCTGAGGGCTTTCTCGAGTCAGTCCGGGTGGCCTGTGGCCACCCTCCCAATATCTTTCCCTGAGAAGGAGAAGTTGCATGAGCATGATGAGTGAGTTCAAGGAATTTGCGGTCAAGGGCAACGCCATCGACATGGCCGTCGGTATCATCATCGGCGGCGCGTTCGGCAAGATCATCAGCTCGCTGGTGAACGACGTTCTGATGCCGCCGATCGGGCAGATGCTCGGCGGGGTCGATTTCGCGAGCATGTTCCACGCCCTGGGCGGCGCCCAGTTCGACACCCTGGCCGCTGCCGAGGAAGCGGGCGCGGCGGTCGTCAAGTACGGCGCCTTCTTTCAGAGCATCGTCGACTTCGTGATCATCGCCTTCGTGATCTTCATGATGGTCCGGGCGATGAACAACATGCGCAAGAAGGAAGAGGAAGCTCCGGAGGCGCCGCCCGAGCCGAGCGACGAGGCGAAGCTCCTGGCCGAGATTCGCGACTCGCTGAAGAGCGCCTAGCGAAAGCACCGGTAGGACCTCGAAAGGCCCTGGGCGGAAGTGCCGCTCAGGGCTTTTTCCTTGGGGGCCGGTGGTCTGGTACGGCGAGAGGGGGTACCCACATGGGGGACGGCTCCCTTTTCTCGGCCTTCGACGGGAGCAGTCGCCTCGGCTGCGGCTCGCTGCGGCCGGTCGGCTCCTTCGAAGAGCCTTCTCAGCTCTCGAATGGACCTGGGCGGAGGTGCGGCTCAGGGTCCTTTTCCATAGATGGCCGGTGGTCTGGTACGGCGAGGGGGGTACCCACATGGGGGACGGCTCCCTTTTCTCGGCCTTCGACGCTCCTTCGAGGCCGTTCCTCAGCGCTCGCCTGGATGCCCCCAGATGGGTACCCCCCTCGCCGTACCAGACCACCTCCGCTGTAGCAGCACGAATCGGAGGACAGAGCCGAGAGAGATCGGGTGGGGACCAGTACCTGGTCCCCAGTCAGATGACGAGGCGGGGATCGACGCGGAGGGGGGCTTGTATGAGGGACCGCTACGGAAGGTACCGGCAGGATCTCGAACGGCCTGGGCGGAGGTGCCGCTCGGGGTCCCTTTTCATGTATGGACGGTAGTCCGGTACGGCGAGAGGGGAGTACCCCGATGGGGGCATCCAGGCGAGCGCTGACACAGGCTTCCGAAGGTGGTAACCGGCCGCAGCGAGCCGCAGCCGAGGCGACCGCTCCCGTAGAAGGCCTGAGGAAGGGAGCCGTCCCCCATGGGGTACTCCCCTCTCGCCGTACCGGACCAGGCCAAGAGATCGGGTGGGGAGAAGACCCGAGTTCCCGTCAGATGGCTAGGCGGTGGGTCGACGCGGAGGGGGACCCGTATGGGGGCATCCAGGCGAGCGCCAGAGTGCCCGGCGGGGGCTCCCAGCGGGTCGCAGCGAGCCGCAGCCGAGGCGACCGCCCAGGTATCGGAGGCAATCAGAAGGGAGCCGTACCCCAGACGGGTCCCCCTCCGCGTCGACCCACCCACCTCTCCTCAGAGGCCGGCCGAAGGATCTGGTAATCTCCGGAGCTCTTCCTAGGAGACCCCCATGATCCAGATCCCGTTTCGAATCAGCACGATACTCGTTCTCTGTCTAGCCGTTCTCACTGTCGGGTGCGCGGCGCCCGAGCCCGCCGTCGAAGTTGAAGAGAGCGCCCGCGGCATCCAGCCGCTGCCCGCCGGCACCGAGGAGGCGCAGGCGGTCATCACCGCCGAGTCGATGATGGCCGACATCGTCGCTCTGTCAGGCGACGACTTCCAGGGGCGCGGCCCCGGTGGCGACGGTGATCTGAAGACCCAGCAGTTCCTGATCGACCGGATGACCGAGGTCGGCTTCGAGCCGGGCGTCGCCGACGGCGGCTGGCTGCAGCCGTTCGACATCGTCGGCATCACGTCGACCGCCCCGGACACCTGGACGCTCTCGACCGCCGGCGGCGACGTGGTGCTCGATTGGTGGAAGGACTTCATCGCCAGCAGTGGCGTCCAGAGCGAGGCCGCAGCGATCGACAACGCCGAGCTGGTCTTCGTCGGCTACGGCATCCAGGCGCCCGAGTACGGCTGGGACGACTTCGCAGACACCGACCTGACCGGCAAGGTGCTGGTGGTCATGAACAACGATCCGGACTGGGATCCCGAGCTCTTCGAGGGCAACCGCCGGCTGCTCTACGGACGCTGGACCTACAAGTACGAGAAGGCCGCCGAGATGGGCGCCGTCGGCACGATCATCATCCACACCACACCGTCCGCCGGCTACAAGTTCCAGGTCGTCCAGACCTCGTGGACCGGCGAGCAGTTCGAGATCCCGGCCGGTGACGAGCCGCGCTCGCAGGTCGAGGCGTGGACCACCGAGGACGCCATGCGCCGGCTGATGGCCGCTGCCGGGCACGACCTCGACGCGCTCCGGGAGTCGGCGAAGTCGCCCGACTTCCAGCCGGTGCCGCTGGGGATCCACACCTCGCTCGAGCTCGCCAACGAGCTCCGGCGGGTCGAGACCGCCAACGTGATCGGCGTGCTGTCGGGGAGCGATCCGGAGCTCGCCGACGAGTGGGTCATCTTCTCGGCCCACCACGACCACCTGGGCGTCGGCACCCCGAACGACGACGGTGACGACATCTACAACGGCGCGCTCGACAACGCTTCCGGAACGGCTCAGGTGCTGGCGATCGCCGAGGCGTTCGCCGCGCTGCCCGAGCGTCCGCGCCGCTCGATCATGCTCACCTTCGTGGCGGCCGAGGAGCAGGGGCTCCTCGGGTCGGCCTACTACGCGGCGAATCCGACGGTCGAGCCCGGGCGGATGGCGGCCAATCTCAATTACGACGGCGGCAACATCTGGGGCCGCAACCGGGACGTGACCTACATCGGCTACGGCAAGTCGAGCCTCGACGCGGTGATCGATCAGTACGCCGGCGAGCAGGGACGTACCGTCAAGCCGGACCAGTTCCCCGACAAGGGCTTTTTCTACCGCTCGGACCAGATCAACTTCGCGCGGGTCGGCGTGCCCGCGGTCTATCTCGATACCGGCACCGACTTCGTCGATCGCGAGCCGGATTGGGGACGCGAGCAGATCGAGGCCTGGGAGGAGGTCCACTACCACCAGCCGAGCGACCAGGTAGAGGAGAGCTGGAACCTGGACGGCATGGTGGACGACGCGGTGCTCGGCTTCCGTGCCGGACTCCATATCGCCCAGCAGGATGCGATGCCAACCTGGAACCCGGGCGACGAGTTCGAGGCGGCCCGCATCTCGGCTCTCGCCGCTCTCGAATAGAAGCGACCGCTCCGAACCGAAAGGACCGACATGACGCTCAGCAGATCAACACGAGTCGCCCTCCTCTGTTCGCTCGTGATCGCGGTACCGACGCCGCGGTCCGAGGCGTGCCACGTCCCGAAGCAGTCGGAGTATCTGTCGGCGCAGCAGGAGTCACTCGCCGCGCACGGCCACGGCAGCCAACGCTTCATCGCCTACTCGCTGCAGGAGTCGACCGCCTGCGCCGACGGCGTCGCCGACATCTTCCCGTGCGAGAACGTCGACCTGCTCGCCCACCTGCCGCTCGACGAGATCGGCGGCGGGCGCGGCAACGACATCTGGGGCTGGCGCGACGGCAACCGCGAGTACGCGCTGGTCGGCCGGACCAACGGCACCGCGTTCGTCGACATGACCGATCCCGAGAACCCGGTCTATCTGGGCAACCTGCCGACACAGGTGCGGCCGAGCGCCTGGCGCGACATCAAGGTCTACAAGAACCACGCGTTCATCGTCGCCGATGCCGCCGGCAATCACGGCATCCAGGTGTTCGATCTCACCCAGCTGCGCAACGTCCGGAACCCGCCGCGCGAGTTCAAGCCGACCGCCCGCTACGACGAGTTCGGCTCGGCGCACAACATCGTGATCAACGAGGACAGCGGCTTCGCCTACGCTGTCGGCTCGGATACCTGTAGCGGCGGCCTGCACATGGTCGACATCCGGACGCCGACCCGGCCCAGGAACGCCGGCTGCTTCAGCGAAGACGGCTATACGCACGACGCCCAGTGCGTCACCTACCGGGGACCCGACAGGAGCTACCAGGGCAAGGAGATCTGCTTCGCCGCCAACGAGGACTCGATCACCATCGTCGACGTGACCGACAAGAGCGACCCGGTCATGGTGTCGCGCAACACCTACTCCGGATCGGCCTACACCCACCAGGGCTGGCTGACCGAGGACCACGCCTACTTCGTCGTCGACGACGAGCTCGACGAGCAGCGCTTCGACCACAACGCCAAGACCTACGTCTGGGACATGTCGAACCTCGAGAACCCCCAGATCACCGGCGCTCACCTGTCGATCAAGCGCTCGATCGACCACAACCAGTACGTCGCCGGCAGCTACACCTACCAGGCCAACTACCAGCAGGGGCTGACGATTCTGGAGATCGTCGATCCCAAGACCGGCAAGCTGGAGCGTGCCGGCTCCTTCGACACCTATCCGGAGTCGGATCTGGCGCGCTTCGACGGCGCCTGGAGCGTCTATCCGTATCTCAAGAGCGGCGCGGTCCTGATCAGCGACATCAACCGGGGCCTGTTCATCGTCCGGCCGCGGATGAGCGCGGCTCTGTTCTCGGACGGGTTCGAGAGCGGCCGGCTGGACGCCTGGTCGAAGATCAAGGGACCGGGCGTCTCGGTGGTGTCACCGGGCCTGAAGAAGAGCGAGTTCGCGCTCGAGGTGACCGCCGACGGCACCGACGCCGTCTCCCAGCTGGTCTCGCTCCAGCCGGCCCGGGAGACCAGTCTCGAAGTCAGCTTCCTGCTCAAGCCCAACGGCATCGATCTCGCGGGTCAGGAGGTCGAGGTCCTGCGCTTCGCCACTCCCAACGGCAAGAGCGTCGTCAGCATGTCGATCGAGCAGCGCGGCAAGAAGTACGTGGTCCATCTCGCCGCGGAGAGTGACGGCGAGCTGCAGCCGATCGGCTCGGCCGCGATCCCGCGCAAGCGTGCCGTGCCGCTGCGGATCGAATGGCAGCAGGCGTCGGTCGCCGGCGCCGAGGACGGCGTGGTGCGGCTGGTCAAGAAGCGGCGCAACCGCATCGAGCGCGAGACGCTCGACTCCACCGCGGTGATCGACGCCATCCGGCTCGGGCTACCATCGGGATCCGAGGGCACCAACTCGAGCAGCTTTCTGGTCGACGATTTCCTGGTCGCCCGCTAGAACGCCAGAACCACCTGCATCTGCTGCGTTACCTTCGCTGCGCTCGGTGACGGATCGCCTTGATTCTGGAGGTGCGCTAAGGGGGACACGATCCTCACTTCTCGGCCTCCCGGAGCGCGGCCGAGAGAAATGAGCATTGTGTCCCCGGCGTTTTAGCTGCTCATTGATTTCAGTTGGCGGTTGGCCACCGCCAGCATCGCCAGCGTCGGGTGAGCGACCGACTGGAGCTCGGCGATCAACTGCTCGCAGCGGGCGACCATCGAGCGGCGATCGTCCGCCCACTCCTCGAGCTGGGCGACCTCCGGCTGCCCGCCGTCGAAGCTCGACAGCACCTTGCCCGTCAGCTCGCTCTGATGGCCCGAGAGATCGTCGACGATCGCGTTGACCGCCAGCTTGTCCCAGGCGCTTTCGGTCGGTAGCCGGAGCGCCGCCCGGCGGACCCAGTTGAAGCCGAAGCGCGACCCGATGGCGAAGTAGAACTGCGCCACCGCGGCGCTCAGCCAGCCACCCGAGCGGGCGAGCCGAACGATGTCGCACGCTGGGGAGAGGCTTTGCAGATGGACGATCCGGCTCGCCAGCTCCGCATCGGCGCCGAGCTCGACCAGCGCTCGCGTCCGCTCCTCGATGAGGTTGGCCTCGGACTCGGTGGTCAGTCGATCGAGCTCGTTGGCGATCTCGTTCACACCGTCGTGGTACTCGGCGATGCGGTCTCCGATGTCGCCGACACCCTCGGGCAGCCGCAGGAACCAGACCGTGGCGCGCTCGAGGGTGCGGCCGCATTCGGCAAGCATGGTCGCCTGGACCGTCGCCGGCAGCCGGTTGTCGGCCGACTCGATCGCACGCCAGAGGTCGCGCAGATCGAAGACCGACCGGCTTACGACGTAGGCGCGGGCGATGTCCGAGGTCGCCATACCGGTCCGCTCGCGCACCTCGTGGATGAACGCGATGCCGACCCGGTTGATGATGCTGTTGGTCAGCACGGTGGCGACGATCTCGCGCCGCAGCCGGTGGCCGGGGATTGCGTTCATGAAGCGCTCGCGCATCGGTTCCGGGAAGTAGCGCTGGAGCTCGCGCGTCATGTGGAGGTCGTCGGGCACTCTCGAGCGCAGGAGCTCCTGGTAGAGATCGAGCTTGGCGTAGGAGAGCAGCACCGCCAGCTCGGAGCGCGTCAGGCCGAGGTTGTGACTGGTGCGCTCGGCGAGCTCGTCGTCCTCCGGCAGATGCTCGATCTCCCGGTCGAGCCGACCGCTCTTTTCGAGTGCGTGTATGAAGCGACCGTGGCGATCGTTCAAGCGCGCGCCGAGCTGGTGGGTGACGGTGATCGCCTGGCTCTGCAGGTAGTTGTCGCGCAGTACCAGCTCCGCCACCTCGGGGGTCATCTTGCGCAGCAGCTCGTCGCGCTGCTTCCGCGTCAGGTCCCCCGCCTGCTCGACCCCACGCAACAGGATCTTGATGTTCACCTCGTGATCCGAGGTGTCGACACCGGCCGAGTTGTCGATCGAGTCGGTGTTGAGCCGGCAGTGACCGAGGCCGAGCTCGACCCGTCCTCGCTGCGTCACACCCAGATTTGCGCCCTCGCCGATCACCCGGGCGCGCACCCGGCTCGCGTCGACTCGGACCCCGTCGTTGGAGCGATCGTCGGCGTCGATATGGCTCTCCTCGCTCGCCTTGATGTAGGTACCGATGCCGCCGAACCAAAGCAGCTCGACGTCGGCCCCGAGGAGTGCCTGGATCAGCTGGTTGGGTCGCAAGCTCTCCTCTTCGATGTCGAGCGCCGCGCGCATTTCGGCGCTGATCTCGATCGACTTCGCCTTGCGGTCGAAGACGCCGCCACCGGCCGAGATCAGCTCCGGGTCGTAGTCGGCCCAGCTCGAGCGCGGCAGGTCGAACAGCCGCTTGCGCTCGGCCCACGCCCGCTCCGGATCCGGATCAGGGTCGACGAAGATGTGCAGGTGATTGAAGGCGCCGATCAGGCGGATGTGCTTCGAGAGCAGCATGCCGTTGCCGAAGACGTCCCCGGACATGTCGCCTACGCCGACGACCGAGAAGTCCTGGCTCTGAATGTCGATGCCAAGCTCCCGGAAGTGACGCTTCACCGACTCCCAGGCACCCCGGGCGGTGATGGCCATCTTCTTGTGGTCGTAGCCCGCCGAGCCGCCCGAGGCGAACGCATCGTCGAGCCAGAAGCCGTAGTCCGCGGAGATTCCGTTGGCGGTGTCGGAGAAGGTCGCGGTTCCCTTGTCGGCGGCGACCACCAGATATGGATCGTCACCGTCCCGCCGCCGGACACGCGGCGGCGGCACGACCTCGTCGCCGTCGAGGTTGTCGGTCAGGTCGAGCAGGCCGCGCATCATCGTCTGGTAGCACTCCCTTACCTCCTGCCGGAGAGCATCGCGGTCCTCGGGCGGGCGCCGAACGACGAATCCACCCTTGGAGCCGACCGGCACGATGACCGCGTTCTTGACCATCTGCGCCTTCATCAGACCGAGGATCTCGGTCCGGAAGTCCTCGCGGCGATCCGACCAGCGGATGCCGCCGCGTGCCACCGGCCCGCCGCGGAGATGAATCGCCTCCATCCGCGGGCTGTGCACGTGGATCTCGCGGTACGGCCTGGGGAGAGGTAGCTCCTCGATCGACTGCGAGTCGATCTTCATCGCCAGATACGGCTTGGGCTCGCCGTCGTCGCCGGTCAGGAAGTAGTTGGAGCGCAGGGTCGAGAGGATCGCGTTCAAGAAGCGTCGCAGGATCCGATCTTCGTCGAGGCTGGTGACTTCCTTCAGCCGGCGCTCGATCCCCCGGGTGAGCGTCTCCGCTTGACTCTCTGCCTCGTCGCCAGCATCCGGGTCGAACAGGTCGAGGAAGAGATCGACCAGCAGGCGCGCGATGTCGGGATGGTCGGTCAGCGTCTGGCGCATGTAGCTCTGACTGAACGGAATCCGCGTCTGCCGCAGATACTTCGCGTAGGCTCGAATCAGCGTCACCTCGCGCGGCTGCAGCCCGCCGACCAGCACCAGCTGGTTGAGGCTGTCGTTCTCCATCTCCCCCGCCCAGATGCGCGAGAAGATCTCGTGGAACGACGCCCTGACCTCCGAGAGGACGATCGGCCGTGCGTCCTCGGTGACCATCGCCAGGTCCCTGATCCAGACGCACTGCCCGACGTCCGCGGGATGGACTTCGAACAGCCGTTCGTCGATTACTCGCAGACCCATGTTCTCGAGCATCGGCAAGACGTCGGAGAGATGGGTGCGCTCACCGGTCAAGTAGATCTTGAAGTTGATCTCACTCGGCTCGGCATCCGGCGGGCGGTAGAGGTTCATCGCCATCGCCCCGTTCTCGAGCGCCTCCTCCATGCGCGCGATGTCGAGCACCGCAAGCTGCTCGTTGTAGAGGTCCGAGTAGCCGCCCGGGAACGACTCGCCGTAGCGTCGGGCGAGGACCATCCCCAGGGCCTCGCCATGCTCCTCGATCAGTGCCTCGGTAAGGCGGTCCTCCCACGCCCGCACCGCCTCGGTCAGACTCGCTTCGATCTCCTCGACCGGCGGCGCGCTACCGTCGCGCAACGGCGTCTTGAGGATGAAGTGGAGACGCGCAAGCGGCGAGTCGGTGAGGTGGGTGTAGTACCGATCGACCTCTCCCTGGAAGGCTCGCTCGAGGATTCGTCCGATCTTCAGCCGGTTGGAGGTGTGGTGCCGATCTCGGGGCAGGTAGACCAGACAGGAAACGAAGCGCTCGAACGGGTCGTGGCGCACGAAGAGAGCCGTTCTGCTTCGATCCTGCAGGTGGAGAATGCCCACCGCGCTCTCGAGGAGCTCCTGGTCGGTAGTCTGGAAGAGTTCGCTCCTCGGATAGCTGTCGAGCACGTGCTGGAGCTGCCGGGCGTTGTGGCTCCCTTCGGGCAGACCCGACTGTTCCAGCACCCACTGAGCCCGCCGACGCAGGAACGGGATCACTCGGGCGCTGTCGGAGTAGGCCTCGGTGGTGAACAGGCCTACGAAGAGCTTGGCGCCGACCACGCGGCCCGCCTGGTCGAAGACGCTGATCGCGATGGTGTCGAAGCTGACGCCTCGATGGACGGTCGACCGGCGGAGAGTCTGGGTGATCCTCAGCAGCGTCTTCCGCCGCAGGAACTCCGACTGCTCCTCCGTCAGCTCGACACCGCGCAGGCCGCCGAACACCTTGATCTTCGGATCCCGCAGCAGCCCGAGTCCGCTCTCCGAGTCGAGCTCGACCTGCATCTCCTCGCCCTCGCCCTCGAAGTGGTACCGGCGGTAGCCGAGGAAGGTGAAGCGCCCGTCGCTCATCCAATCGAGCAGTGCGATCGCTTCCTCGATCTGGTCTCGCGGCAGCGCCGGAGGATGGGCCGTCAGGTCGGCCTGGATGCGCGCGGCCTGCTCGAGCATCGGCTTCCAATCGGTCACCGCACAGCGCACGTCGCCGAGGATGCGCTCCAGGCTCGCACGCAGCTCGGCATGGCTCTCGGGCGCCTGCTCGCTCACCTGGATCTGTGCGTACGACTCGCGCGCGCCGGCCGCCCCGTTGTCGAGGATCTCGAGCAGCTGGCCGTCCTCATCGCGACGGACGGTGAAGATCGGGTGGACGAGCATCGCGACGTCGATGTCGACCCGGTTCAGCTCGGTGATGGTCGAATCGATCAGAAACGGCATGTCGTCGGTGGCGATCTCGACCACCGTGTGCGACGACTGCCAGCCGCTCTCGTCGACGCGTGGATTGTAGACCCGAACCTTCGCCTCGCCCGGCCGGCGCTGCTGGACGAAGCGCCAGAACGCCAGCGCCGCCCCGTAAAGGTCGTCGGGCGATGTCTCGATCAGGTCGCGCGGTGAGCAGTCGGCGTAGAACGCGGACACGAACGCTTCGACGTCCCGCGCCCGCGGATCGTCGGGCCGCTCCCGCACCCGCGTCACGAGCCGCTCGATCAGGTCCCGTTTGCTCTGGCCGGCCGCGGTCAAGCGCTGATCCCTCCCAAAAGAGCGCGCAAGGCATCAAACTATGACCCGCCTGGGGCGAGGTTGCAAGGGCACCGGCCCGCGCGCGGGCTATGACAGAGTGTCGGCCTGATCCTGTCCCTGGAGACCGAGATGAAGCGATTCCTGACTCTACTGGTCCTGGTCGCGCTGGTGTTGGTGGCCGTCGTCGCGGTCCGGACGGCACTCTTCGGATCGCGACAGGGCGAGTTCGAGCTGGCGGCCGACCAGGCTGCCGAGCCGGAGAGGGTGCCGGCCGGGGCGGCCGAGAGGCTGGCCTCCGCCCTGACCTTCCGGACGATCTCGTTCCCGCCGCCGACACCGCCCGAGCGCGAGGAGTTCCGCGCGCTGCACCTCTGGCTGGCGGAGACCTATCCGCGGGTACACCAGGAGCTGCGGCTCGAGACCGTCGGTGAGCTGAGCCTGCTCTACACCTGGGAGGGCACCGATCCGTCGCTGCCACCGGTGGTCCTGATGGGGCATCAGGATGTCGTGCCGATCATTCCCGGCACCGAGAACCAGTGGACCCACCCGCCGTTCGGCGGCGTGATCGCCGATGGCTGGGTCTGGGGGCGCGGCGCGATGGACGACAAGACCACGGTCATCGCCATTCTCGAGTCGGTGGAGAGCCTGCTAGCCGAGGGCTTTCGGCCCCGACGGACGATCTTTCTCGCCTTCGGGCACGACGAGGAGGTCGGCGGCGCGCAGGGAGCCAGGAAGATCGCCGAGCTGCTCGAGTCCCGCCGGGTCAGTGACTTCGCCCTGGTCCTCGACGAGGGCGGTGCGATCACCGAGGGGATGATGCCGGGCACCGAGCTGCCGATGGCCATCATCGGAATCGCCGAGAAGGGCTATGTCAGCTTGGAGCTGACCGCCAGGGGTGAGGGGGGGCACTCGTCGACGCCGCCGACGACCACGGCGATCGGCATCCTCGGCCGTGCGATCCAGCGGCTGGAGGACGATCCGTTCCCGCTCCGCATCAACGGCGCGACCCGGAAGATGCTCGACTACACCGGACCCGAGGCGCCGCTCGCCCAGCGGGCCGCGGTCGCCAACCTCTGGCTCGCCGCGCCGCTGGTGAAGCGAAGGATGGCGACCAGCAACGGCGGCGCGGCGTCGCTGCGGACGACCACCGCCGCGACCATGTTCAACGCCGGCATCAAGGACAACGTGCTGCCGATCGACGCGCGCGCGGTGGTCAACTTCCGGATCCTGCCGGGCGAGACGGTCGAATCGGTCACCGCGCGGGTCCGCGAGGTGATCGCCGACGAGAGAATCGGGGTATCCGTGGCCTTCGGCGCCGGGCGGAACCCGTCACCGGTCTCGGACGTCGAGGGTGCCGCCTTCCGTCTGCTCGGCCGCACCCTGCGCGAGGTCCTGCCGGACGAGGAGATCTTGATCACGCCCTATCTGGTCCTCGGCGGTACCGACGCCAAGTACTACTCGGGACGCTCACGCAACGTTTTTCGCTTTCTGCCGGTCTTCATCCGTGAGGGCGACATGGTCCGGGTACACGGCACCAACGAGCGAGTGAGCGTCGACAGCATCGACCTGGCGATTCGCTACTTCAGACGGCTGATCCGAAACACTGACGACCTCTGATAGCACCCGACCCGGCCATCTGCGAGTGGTTCTCCAGGCCCTCCTGGTCACCTTCCTCTGGTCGACCTCCTGGGTCCTGATCAAGCTTGGGCTCGACGAGCTGCCGCCGCTGGTCTTCGCGGGACTGCGCTATCTGCTCGCCTCGGTGATCCTGCTCGTCGCCCTGGCCAGGACCGCGCGCGGGAGGGCGGAGCTCCGCCGACTCGATCGACGAGGCTGGCTGCTGCTCGGCGGGCTGGGCCTGCTCATGTACTCGCTGACCCAGGGCGCGCAGTTCGTCGCGCTCGATCAGGCGCCGGCGGTGATGGTCAGCCTGGTCCTGACCTTCACGCCGGCCTTCGTCGCCCTGCTCTCGATCAGAGTGCTAGCCGAGCCGCCGACCGCTGGCCAGTGGCTGGGCATGCTGGTTTTGCTGCTCGGCACGCTGCTCTACCTCGGCTTCGCCTGGCCCGAGCGCCGTTACCTGTTCGGGTTCCTGGTGGCAGTGTTCGGCCTGATCGCCCACGGCGCCGCCTCCCTGCTCGGGCGTTACGTCAACCGCTCCGGCGAGCATCGCCCGCTGGTCGTCACCTCGGTCAGCATGACCATCGGCTCAATCGTCCTGTTCCTGGCCGGCCTGGCGATCGAGGGGTTGCCGACGTTGGATCTCGGGAGCTGGCTGATCATTCTCTGGCTGGCGCTGGTGAACACCGCGTTCGCCTTCACCCTCTGGAACCACACGCTCGGACGTCTGACGGCGACCGAATCGAGCGTCATCAACAACACGATGCTGATCCAGGTCTCGATCCTGGCCTGGGTCTTCCTCGGCGAGTCGCTGAGTGGACGTCAGATCGCAGCGGTCCTGATCGCCGCCCTCGGGGCCGCGATCGTCCAGCTGCGCGGGGCTTCGCCGTTCAGAGGTGCTCGAGCAGCCGATCCAGGAACGGCTCCTGGGCAGGATTGATCTTGCGGCGCGCGCCCTCGAGGTCGAAGAACTCCGCGCGGTCGATCTCGGGGATCTCGACGAAGCGACCCGAGCGGGGGGGCCACTCCAGCGGGAACGTGTTGCTCTCGAGCTCGACGTCCTCCGGCCAGTCGCCCTCGAACGCCCAGGCGACGACCCTCTTGCCGCCGCGCTGGACGATCGCCTGGAGCTCGAGGAACTCGAGCTCGACCGCGCAGGATCGGACCCGCTGGCCGGTCTCCTCGCGGAACTCCCGGCGCGCAGCTTCGAGCGGATCCTCGCCGGGGTCGATCAGTCCCTTCGGTACGCTCCAGAAGCCGTCGTCCCGGCGAGCGAAGTAGGGACCGCCGGGGTGGACCAGAAAGACCTCCAGGCCGGCGTCGCCCCGCCGGTACATCAGCAGGCCCGCCGAAGCGCGCTTCGGCCCCGTCGTGAGCGCCGAGGCCGTCAATCGCGAGCGGTCGGAGTCATCGTCACCTCGTGCCGCTCACCTTCGCGCATGAAGACGACCGCGACCGGCTCGCCGATCTTCACGACCTCGAGAGCGTAGGTGTAATCGTAGATGTTGGTGATCTCCTGGCCGGCGAACCCGACGATGATGTCGCCCTCCTGCAGGCCGGCCTCGGCTGCCGGTCCGCCCTCGATGACTCCGGAGAGCCGCAGGCCTTCGACCTCGGTCGTGTAGTCGGGAATGGTGCCGGTGAACGCGCGCAGGGTGTCGCGACTGCCGCCCTCCTGCCGCTTCGGCGTCACGTTGACGAAATCAGGAGCCTGGTCCATGTTCGCCAGCCTGTAGGTGACCAGAGCACCGAACTGTGCCACGCGCGCGAGATCCTCGTAGTTGATCTTCTCGGCCGTGTCCGAAGGCCGGTGATAGTCCTCGTGGCTGCCGGTGAACAGGTTGAGAGTCGGCACCGACGCGGTGTTGAAGGCAGTGCTGTCGGTCGGCAGGTAGGGATCCTCCATCGTCTGGATGTCGAAGCCTACTGGGACGTTGCTCTGCTCGATCAGGCGCGGCCAGACAGAGCTGCTGCCGATCGCCTGGACCGTCAGCCGGTTGTCCTTCATCCGGCCCACCATGTCCATGTTGACGTAGCCGGCCGTAGTGTCGACCGCCAGAAGAGCTTCGTCGTCCGGGCCGTTCAGGAACGCCGACGACCCGAGCAGGCCGAGCTCTTCGCCCGACCAGAACGCCAGCACGACGTTCCGCTTGTGCTCCATGCCTACCAGGCGAGCGCCGGCTTCCAGCAGAGCCGCGGTGCCCGATGCGTTGTCGTCGGCCCCGTAGTGGATGCCGCCCACCTCCTCCGCTCTGGCGAGAGAGTTGCCATTCTTGCCCCGTCCGAGGTGGTCGTAGTGGGCTCCCAGCAGAACATACGGCTTGTCGGAGCCGCCCGGGTCGGTCCCGGCCAGCATTCCGACCACGTTGTAGCCGGTGCGCCGCTCGCGCTCCACCTTGACGTCGAGGGTCAGCTCGAAGCCTGGAATCTCGAAGCCGGTGACGTGTGGGTTGCCGTCGTCGAGGGACGCTTGGGCCTGCTCGAGGGTCTTGTCCGCGACGTGCTCGAACAGCTGGTCGGCGACCGCGCCGCTGATGCTGGCCGCGATGATGCCCGAGCCCGATACCGCGGTGTCGAAGGTCATCGGCACGATCTCGCCGGCGTTCGGCGAGCGCGGGCCGGCGACCACCAGAAGGGCCTTGGCGCCCCGCTCTCGTGCCTGCAGAGCCTTGTACCGCAGGCCCGAGTAGCGGGCGAGCTTGGACCGGCTCTCCTGGTCCATGTCTTCCGGGAAGTAGCGCAGTGCCAGGACGATCTTGCCCTCGACGTCGAGCCCGGTGTAGCTGTCGTAGAAGAAGTCCTGGCTCTCCGGCAGGACGAGCCCGTAGCCGGCGAAGACCACGCCGCCGGTGACGCTCGCGTTGTCGGAGAACGACAGCGCCTGGACCGAATCGACGCTGCTCCACTCCCGCTCCACCTCGGCGGCCTTCAAGGCGAGGGTCGTGCCGCCGTCGTTGGTGCCGGCGGTGAACTCGAATGGGATCTTGAACTCCTCCTGGCCCGGGAGCGGCTCGGCACCGAGCTCACCGAGCTGGCCGGCGATGAAGTCGGCCGCCATCCGCTCACCACCGCTGCCGGTCAACCGGCCCTCGAGCTCGTCCGAAGTCAGATAGGTGACATAGCTCTCCAGGGAGCCGGTCGCCCCGATCGCTGGGGTAGCCGCCAGGAGTACTGCAAGAGCGCAGATCGCGCGTAGGTTGACTCGTTCTTTCATGGTTCGATTCTCTCTCCCACGGACGGGGACGTCCCAGTCCGTTCAGGTAGGTAGTTTCACTCCGGTCGCTCGCGCTGCGGCGAGCGCTCGAGCGCCTCGAGCGCCGCCTCGTGATTCCAGTCCCCCATGTAGAGCTGGCCCCCTTCCCCCTGGTGGCGGGTCGAGGTCCAGACCAGCTTGCTGCCGTCAGGACTGGGCACCGGCAGGCCGTCGAAGCCGTCGGTGTAGGTCACCTGCACCGGCTCCTTGAGCCCCGCAGCGTCGACGATATAGACCTCGAAGTTCGAAAAGCCGAGCTTGTTGGAGGCGAAGAAGATGTACTCGCCGGACGGATGCTCGTAGGGTGCCCAGCTCATGGCGCCGAAGTCGGTCACCCGATACTGGTCGGTGCCGTCCACGTTCATCGTCCAGACGTCTGCGGTCAGCCCCTCCTCGTCGAACCGGCGCCAGACAATCTTCGAGCCGTCGGTGCTGAAGAACGGTCCGCCGTCATAGCCGGGAGCGTCGGTCAGCCGACGCTGGTCGGTGCCATCCGCGCGCATCAGGTAGATCTCGGCGAAGTACGCCGGATTGACCTCGAGAATCTTGATCTCCTCCTCGGTCAGCTCACGGTTGTAGGCGTCGCGCATCGACGAGAAGACGATCCACTCGCCGTCCGGCGAGTAGCTCCCCTCGGCGTCGTAGCCGCGCACGTCGGTCAGCCGGGTCAGCCCACTGCCGTCGCCGGCGGCCACCCAGATCTCCATCTCCGGGTCGTAGTCCCACGAGTAGCGCTTCTCCTCGCCGGCTGCGCGTGCCTCGAGCTCGGCGCGCTGTAGCGCTTCGGACTCGGGGTCGTGGTGCGTGGAGCCGAACAGGATGTCCCCCGCGCCCGGACGGATGAAGGCGCAGGTGGTCTTACCTGGGCCGGGCGACACCAGACGGCTCTCGCCGGTCATCATGTCCATCAGGTAGATCTGGAAGAACGGATTGCCTTCGTAGCGCTCGCTCTGAAAGACGAGCTGGTTACCGTCGGGCGAGAAATAGCCCTCGCCGGCGCGCCGCCCTTCGAAGGTGAGCCGGCGGACGCGGTTGAGGAAATCGCTCTCCTCGTACGCGGGCTCCTCTGCGGCCGACGCCGGGACCAGGCCGATGACCAGCAGCGTGAACAGTAGACCGCACAACGGACGTGAAATGACCGGATTCATCGTGCTTCCTCCTCGTTCTGCGGCCGGGCGACCGCGATCAGTCTGCTCGGCGTCCGCAGGAACAGAACGCCTTCCGAGACCGCGGGAGTCGCCATCAGCGGCTCCTGAATTTCGTTGACCGCCAGCTCCTGGTACTTGGGGCCCGCCATCAGGACGTAGAGTCGCCCCTCCTCGGTACCCATGTAGAGCTTGCCGTTGACCGCCACCGGCGAGCCGGTGAAGGTGCCGCCTTTCGAGAAGCGGCTCTTGTAGATGGCAACGCCGCTCGCCGCGTCATAGGCGACGATCCGGCCGTTGTGATGGACGATGTAGAAGATTCCCCGGTAGAGCAGCGGCGTCGGCATATATGCCCCGCCGATACCGTGGCTCCAGGCGACCGCCTCGTCGCCGGCGCGCGGATCGACCTCGTGGGCGCCCCGCAGGCCGGGCTCGATGGCGTAGATCGGCTTGACCGGCGGATAGCCGGCCGAAATGTACGCTCGGCCGTTACCGATCACCGGGGTGGCGATCACCAGCTCCGAGTTCGGCGCCAGGCTCCACAGCTCCTCGCCGGATTTCGGATCGTAGCCGTGGATGGTCGAGCCGTTGACCACCAGCTCGTCGCCCTCCGGGCCGGGCAGGACGTTCGGGGTCGCCCACGAAGGGGCGACCTGGCGCTCGGTCCTCCAGACCTTGTCGCCGGACCCGAGATCCCACGCCGCGATGTACTGGCCGCCGTGCACGTCGACCTGTTGGATGACGGTCGAGCCGTAGAGGAACGGGCTGCTGGCGAATCCCCACTCGATCGTCGGATCGGTGAAGGCGCCGGCGTTGAGGCTGCCCAGCTCGTGCTGCCAGTGGATCTCGCCATCGAGGCCCAGACACGCCAGCCCGGCGGTCGGAAAGACGACCACCAGATGCTCGCCGTCGGTAACCGGGGTCGAGTTCGCCTGGGTGGCCTTGAAGTGCCGCTTGGTGAGCGGCACGGCGCGGCCGACCTCGGTCTCCCACAGCTGTCGGCCGGTCTTCTTGTCGAACGCGAGCACCAGCCAACGGTGCTCGACCGACTCGTCGACCGGATCGCCGGCGCCGGTCAGCCCGGTCCGGATCTTCTGTTCGGCACCTTTGGCCACGGCGGTGGTCAAAAAGACGGCGTCGCCCCAGACCACCGGACTCGAGTTGCCCAGACCCGGAACGTCGACGCTCCAGAGGATCCCGTCGCCACTCTCGAGGTCCCACTCGACCGGCGCGTCGACGCCGTCGCCGATACCGGCCGCACCGGCGCCGCGAAAGGCGGGCCAGTTGACCGTCGGCGCGCTCGCCCCGGGGACGACCGCTTCGCCGGCGCCGCTGAACGCTTCGGCACCCATCGGCTCGGCGACGCTCCGGCGCAGGCTCTGCGGCGCGGCGCCCGGCAGCATCAGCTGAATCCCTTCGATCGTGCCCGCCCGCCCGAAGAAGGTAGCGGTCAGGCCCGCCTCCTGGTTGCGGAACGTTCGCTCGGCGGTCACCTCCAGCTCCTGGGGCTCGCCGCCGTCGACGGCGGCGAGAAGGCGGTCGCTCTTGACGCTGACCTCGATGAAGGTGCTGGTGGCGAATCCCTCGAAGCGGCCGACGAACGGTTCGAGATCGTCGGCGGTGTAGACCGGCGGCGGCGGGTCGGGTCGGCTCTCGGCACTGTCCAGGATCTCTTTGAGCGCCGGGTCCATGTTGCGCGCACCGGCGCGGAATCTGGCGAGCATCGACTCGAGTATCGGTCCCGACTCGACCGCCGCGCGGACGAGCTCCAGATTCTGCCGCTGGATCCCGGCGCCGAGCGCCTGCGCCCGATCGTCGGCTCCGTGCTCGAGTAGGAGCTTGGCGATCTCGACCGTGCTGGACTCGTCATCACCGCCCATGAACAGCAGCAGGGTGAGCGGACTGGTGCCGTAGAAACCCTCCTCGAGGTTCGGGTCGGCGTCACTCTCGAGCAGGAATCGAACGACTGCGGTATGACCGCCACGGGCCGCCATCGCCAGGGCGGTGGTGCCGTACTTGTCGGCGGAATCGACCGCCACGCCGGCGCCGATCAGGCTGCGGACCTGGTCGACGTCGCCGGCGCGTGCCGCATCGAACAGGGCCTGCCGATCGTCGGCACTCGCCCCAGTCGAGACCGCCAGGACGAGCAGGATCGACAGCAAGAACGTCTTTCGAGTCGCTCGCATCTCTTCTCTCTTTCGGTGGGGACGCTCAGGAAGCCAGGTCCAGAGCGTGCTGCTTGAGGTCGTCGAGCGAGACGAACTCGAGTGCTCGCTCGTGCGTCGCCGCCAGCACGACCGGCGGCGCCTTGCCCGCGTCGAGTGCCTCGCGCCAGCGGGCCGCGCAGACACACCATCGATCTCCCGGGATTAGCCCGGGGAAGCCCATCCATGGTACCGGCGAGCTCAGATCGTTTCCAGCACTCCGCGAGAACTCGAGGAACTCCTCGGTCACCTCTGCACAGACTACATGAGCCCCGAGGTCCTCGGCCCCGGTGTTGCAGCAGCCGTCTCGATAGAAACCGGTCATCGGCGACGTGCAGCAGCTCTCGATCTCGGTCCCGAGTACGTTTCTACCCTTGGTCACTCCGCATTCTCCGCCAGGGGAGGATTCTATCCAGCCGGCGACCACTTCTCAGCCCCCACCAACCCTCGTCTTGTGAGCCCCCCGCCGGTTCTGCCAGACTGCCTCACAGTGGAGCTGCTCACCGTCAAACTCCTCTTTCTGCTGGGAATCCTTCTGGCGGGCTGGATCGGTTCGTCGCTGCCCCTGTTGAGCCGGGCAGCGGCTAGCGGCGGTCGCTTCATGAGCTGGGGCAACGCTTTCAGCGCCGGCATCTTCCTGGGCATCGGCCTCATCCACATGCTCGGAGAGGCCCAGGCCGCCTGGACCGAGCTGGGCTGGAACTACCCGATCGCGTTCGTGCTGGCGACCGCGGCGTTCGCCGCCAGCCTGCTCTTCGAGCACGTTCTGCTACCCGAGCCGGCCCACGAGATCGTCCACCATCACGGTCACGACTGCATCGAGGAGCATCACGGACACGTAGGGGCGGAGGCCGGCTCGGGCGGCTTCTACCCGTACGTGCTGGTGGTCGCGCTGTCGCTCCACTCGATGCTGGCGGGACTCGCCCTCGGCACCCAGGACTCGTTCACCAACGGCCTGATCATCTTCGCGGCGATCTTCGTCCACAAGGCGACGGCGGGCTTCGCGCTCGGGGTCAGCCTGGCGCGCAGCGGCATCGAAAAGCGTCGGAGCCTGCGACTGGCGGCGCTCTTCGCGGCCATGACGCCGATCGGCATCCTGCTCGGGATCGCGCTCAATCGGATCATCCGGAGCGGCGCGGAGCGCCACGTCGACGCCGCCGTCCTCGCCCTCGCGGCCGGCACCTTCATCTACATCGCGTCACTCGACATCATCCAGGACGAGTTCCTGCGCCCCGGCAGCCGATTCATGAAGTGGCTGTTCGCCACCCTCGGCCTGGCCCTCATGGCCCTCCTGGCCCTCTGGATCTAGCGTACGCCTGCATAGAGCAAGCCCCGCGTTGGGTGCGCGGCGGGGGTCGGCTGTGTTGCCGCCAGGGCATAAAGGAGGGCGCCCCCACCTCCACCGGAGCCTCCCATCCAAGGTGCGAAGCGCCCGACAGCCCAGGCGGTGACACAGCCGACCCCCTCCCCGGCTCCCTCCTCGCAGGCGACCTGCGCCTATTCCCCCAACCACCACTCATCGATGTTGTAGAACGCACTCAGCGCGTTGGGCCGGCTGTCGCGGACCCGCGCCCGCCGGGCGTTGAGAATCTGCGGCTCCCAGAGAAAAGTGTAGGGCTGATCGTGATGCAGCACCGCCTGGATCTCGTGCAATAGGGGGCGGCGCTCCTCCACGGAGGTCGCCCGCCGGGCGGCGTCGAGCAACCCGTCCAGCTCGGCGTTGGAGTAGCCGCCGAAGTTGAACTTGCCAATCTCTTCGGTGTGAAAGGCGAAGGACATGTCGAGCGACGACGGTATGTCCCAGCCGCCGATCGCGGCGTCGAAGTCGCCCTTCTTGAGCCTGTCTACCCAGGTCTGGAACTCGACCGGCCGCAGCTTGAGCCGCACTCCCACCCGCGCCAGCTGCGCCTGGATCAGGGTCGCGGAATCCAGATGGACCCGGTTGCCGTTCTGCACCAGGAGCTCGAGCTCCAGGCGCATGCCGTCCTCGTCGGTCCCATCGAAGCCGGCGGCGATCAGGAGTCGCTCGGCTTCCCGGGGCTCGAACGGCCACGGCTCGAGCGTCGGATCGAACGCCCAGGTCGTAGAGAGGACGCCAGTGATACCGACCTTCGCGTAGCCCCGATAGATCGAGTCAACGATCGCCTGACGGTCGATCGCAAGCGTCAGGGCGCGCCGGGTCTCGGCGTTGTCCATGGGAGCGCGACGGGTGTTCCAGCAAAGATAGTCGAACCGCCGACCCCAGTAGGCGTCCACAGCCGTGTCCGGGTCGGCTTCGATCCGCTCGATCTGATCCGGTGGCAGGATCTGCAGGTAGTCGATCGAGCCGCCGAGCAGCTGACGGACCTGACTCGGCTTCTCCGGAATCACCCGGACCACGAAGCGGTCCAGGAGGGGGAAGCCGGTGCGGTAGTAGCGCTCGTTACGGCGTAGAACAAGCTCCTGGTTGGGCCGCCACTCCTCGACGCGGAACGGTCCGCTGGTGACGATCGTCTCGGCGAACCAGCCGCCGGCCGAGCGCCATTCCGAGAACGGCTTGCCGCTCCAGACGTGTCTGGGGAGGATGCCGCCCCGGTTGGCGTCCTCGAGCTGGTCCGGCGAGGTGGCGCCGAAGTGGAAGCGCACGGTGCGCGAATCGAGGACCTCCACGTCTTCGATCGACGACTTGCTGCGCCGGTGTCGCCAGGCGACCTCCGGGTCGATCTGGGCCTGCCACGTCCAGCGCACGTCTTCGGCGGTGAGCGGCGCGCCATCGCTCCACGAGCTCTCCCGCAGGTGGAAGGTCAGTGTCAGGCCGTCGTCCGAGAACTCCCAGCGCTCGGCGAGCTGCGGCTCGAAGGTCGCCGGGCCCTCTTTGAAGTTGTCGTTCTCACGCGCCAGCTCCAGGAACAGGAGTCGCTCGACGTTGCGCTGGTGCGTCGATCCGGAGCTGATCAGATCGTTGACGGTGTCGATGTCGGTCAGGATCGAGGCGAGCAGAGTGCCGCCCGGCACCGGTCCGGCGGCCGGGGGCGGAGTCTCCGCGGCCGGAGTGCAAGCCAGGAGCAGGATGAGCAGCAGCCCGAGGCCACCGGTCGAGACTTTGCCGCGGGGCATTGCGCCGGATAGTAGCCGATACCGGACCCGCAGTCGGCCGTCTGACCGTTGGCCTGGAGGCGTCCTTCGGGCGGATCAGCGTTTCCTGGTCTTGGCCAGGACCGCATAGTCGGGGTTGAAGACCACCTTGCGGGGCCGCCGTTCGACGTCGATGGTCAAGGTCTGCTCCGGCTGCTCAACGGTCACTAGCAACTCCTCCTCTTCTCCGCCGTCGAACTCCAGCCGCACCGGCACCAGCATGGTGAAGTCCTCCGGGACGCCCTCCTGACGGACCTCGAGCTCGACCCGGTGGCTACCCTCGGAGCCGTCGATCACCCGGGCGCGCCATTCGTAGGCCGGCACCGCGGCGGAGTAGACCCACTGGTCGAAGAACCAGTCCCACTCGCCGTCGGCGTGGCGCTCCAGGGCCGCCCGGAAGTCCTCGGTGGTCGGGTAGCGCCCAGTGTTGGTGGTGAAGAAGTCGCTCAGTACGTCGTAGAAGATCCGATCGTCCCCGGAAGCGATCCTGGTCAGGTTGTGGAGCATGTGCAGGATCAGCGCTCCCTTGCGGTAGGACTGGGAGAGGAACGCCGCCGGCGCCTCGCCCACCGCGGCCCGGTAGCCGTGTCCGACCGGACCGACCCGGCGCGCGGCGAGCTTGTTGTCCAGGGGCAGGCTGCCGCGTGAGAACGGGCTGAGCTGAGACTTGATC
>CAMYOG010000055.1 GCA_947259925.1 Thermoanaerobaculia bacterium | reverse complement strand
ACCGGCGAAGTCAGCCACGAGCTGAAGTTCGGTACCCGTCTGCGTGAGTTCGACCGCGCCAGTGCCTTCACCTGGCCGCAGGACAACGCCTGGGCGATCAACGTCGGCAACGGCTTCGACGGCTCGGTGCTGTTCACGCAGCGTGGCCTCGATCCGCCAGTCAACCAGGAGTACCAGTCGCTCTGGCTGCAGGACACCATCTCCGGTGGCAACTGGACCCTCAATGCGGGCTTCCGCTGGGACGTTCAGGAGGGCACCAACGAGGCGAACACCGCGGATGCCAACCCGTGGTTCCCGAACATCCATCCGACGCTGTCGTTCGACGGTGCCGGCGCGCCGTTCGACTGGGACACCATCTCGCCGCGTATCGGCATCACCTACGCCCTCGGCGAGGAGCGCAAGACCCTGCTCCGGGGCAGCCTGTCTCAGTTCCCTGAGCAGCTGCAGACCGGCGACATCGACCGGACGAATCCGGCCGGTCCGTCGTATCTGACGCTCTACTGGTACGACACCGACGGCAGCGGTGACTTCAACGGCTCGACCCTGGCCGGCAACGGCCCGGACACCGTAGTCGTCATCGGCACCGACGGTTTCGACCTGGCCGATCCGCTGTCGCTCGAGAGCCCGAACGTCACCGATTCCAACCTGGATCCGGAGTTGACGAACGAGCTGCTGCTGAGCGTCGAGCACGCGTTCCTGCCCGAGTTCGTGGCGGGCGCGCAGTTCACCTATCGGAGGATCGAGGACATCAAGGAGGCTCGCGCCTTCAAGCGTGATCGTGCGACCGGCGCCGACAGTCTGGCACTGCGCAGCGACTACGTGCCCGATCGGACCCTCACCGGCACTCTGCCCGACGGCACGCCGTACTCGGTGGATGCCTGGAGGCTGGACCCGGCCTACGCGTACGTCGGTGGCTCGTTGCTGCTCAACGGCGGCCGTGAGCGCGAGTACCAGGGCTTCAACGTCAACTGGACCAAGCGTCTCTCCAACCAGTGGATGATGCGTGGTTACGTCCAGTTCGGCGAGGCCGAGTGGGACGTTCCTGCCGATCACCGGTTCTTCTCCAGCCCGAACCTGTGCGAGGACTCGGCGACCTTCGGCTGCTCCAACGCCGGCGGTGGCGACATCGACGGTGGTATCTACGCCGTCCAGGCGGCCGGTTCCGGCGCCAAGGCGGATGTCTGGATTCAGAGCAGCTGGCAGTACAACGTCAACGGTATGTACCAGGTTGCTCCGGATCGTCCGTGGGGCTTCAACATCGCGGCCAACATCTTCGGTCGTGAGGGTTACCCGCTGCCCTACTTCCTGGACGTCCGTACGGGTGACGGTCAGAACCGTGATCTGCTCGCGGTCAGCGAGGTCGACAGGTCGCGTGTCGATGACATCTTCACGGTCGACCTGCGGCTCGACAAGGAGTTCGCGGCGTCCGGCGATGTCAGCTTCACGCTCGGCTTCGACCTGTTCAATGCTCTCAACGAGAACTACACCATGCAGCGTGAGCGTGGCCTCAGCCGTGGCTCTGCGGACTTCCTCCGGGAGACCCTCAGCCCACGGATCTGGCGGATCAGCGCTCGCCTGAACTGGAAGTAGTCCGACTACTCCAGGACTCTGTAGTTCCTACCGGGGGCTTCGGCCCCCGGTTTTTTTTGTCCCGAGCGGCCGCCCGGGAGGGGCGCCTCCGGCCTGCTGCCGGACGGCTCCGATGGCGCCTGGTACGAGCCGTGCATCTGCTAGACTCGCGGCTCTCGGAGCCCCCCGGGCGAGGTGGCCGGCCCCGAGAACCCAACGGAAAAGGGAGAGAGCAAGATGCTGCGCCTGAGTCTCACCGCCTGCCTGGCGGTCTGTCTGCTGCTGACCGTCGCGATTCCATCCAGCGCCCAGGACTGGGCCGGCCGTGGCCGCGCCCACGGCACCGTCAAGAACGAGGACGGCGAGCCGATCGCCGGCGCCACGGTCAAGATGTTCCTGCGCCGGGAGGACAACGGTCCGGAACCGAAAGTGACCGACGAGAAGGGCAAGTTCGCGTTCGGTAACCTGACCGGTGGTCCGTGGACCGTCTACATCGACGCCGAGGGCTACAAGGGCGTCGCGGCGACGATGAACGTCACCCAGTTCGGTGCCACCAAGGCGGCGTCGATCGTCCTGGCGCGTGATCCGCGCTCCTCGATCGGCACCGGCGACAAGCTGCTCGACGCGGGCGACTACGCGGGCGCGCGAGCCGCCTACCTGCAGGCGATGGAGGGCCTCGACGAGGTCGGCGGGGCGCGTCTGCGCTCCCGGGTCGGCGATACCTACCTGAAAGAAGGCAACCTCGAGGCCGCCAAGAAGGAGTTCCGGCAGGCGCTCGCCTACCTGGCTCCGACCGAGCAGTCGCACGTGCGGATCAGCCTCGGCAACGCCTACCAGGCGGCGGGTGAATTCTCCCAGGCGCGCGCCGAGTACCTGCAGGCGGCCGAGATGCTGGACGGCGAGGCCAAGGCGACCGTGCTGACCCAGATCGCCCGTGGCTACTACAGCGAGCAGAACTTCGACCAGGCGATCGAGGTTCTCGAGCAGGCAGTCGAGCTGTCGCCGGGGAACGTGCAGGCGATCCAGGTGCTGGCCGACATCCTCACCCAGCAGGGCCGCGAAGCGGAGGCTGCGACCTATCTGGCCCAGCTGCCCGAGGACCAGAAGCTGCCGACCGACATGGTGCTCAACATCGGCATCCGGCTGTTCAACGAGGGCAACACCGAGAAGGCGATAGAGTACTTCGAGCGCGCGGTCAAAGAAGCGCCCGACAACCCGGAGGGCTACTACTACCGCGGTCTCTGCCGCCTCGGCGCCGGTGACAACGACGGCGCCCGCGCCGACTTCGAGCAACTGCTGGAGATCGACCCCGAAACCAGCCACAAGGCCGAGGTCGAGGAGTTTCTCTCCTTCCTCGGGGAGTAACGCCTCGGAGACAGCTCCCGGATGAAACGTAGAAAAGGCCGGCTCCTCGCCGGCCTTGTCCTTCTGGCCCTCGGGCTGGCCGGCGGCGGCTGCGGCGGCGGCTCCGGAGCGATCCGGATTCCGGACGGCACGCCGATCGTGCTGATCTCGATCGACACCCTGCGCTCGGATCGGCTGCCGGCGTACGGCTACGACCGGGTGGCGACCCCGGCGATCGATCGCCTGCGTCGGGACTCGATCCTCTACGAGCACGCCTACAGTCCGGTACCGCTCACCTTCCCGGCGCACGCGACCGCTCTGTCAGGCACCCTGCCCCTGGCCCACAAGGTGCGCGACAACATGGGCTACCGGCTCGAGTCGGACTCGGTCCCTTACCTACCGCGGAGGCTCAAGGAGCTCGGCTACGCCACCGGCGCGGCGGTCTCCACGTTCGTCCTTCGCGGCTCGAGCGGGTTGGGCGACGGATTCGACTTCTACGAGGACGAGCTCGCCTTCATCGGCGACTGGAGCTACGGCGGCAGCGTGCAGCGCCCCGGCGACGAGACCCTCGATCGGGCGCTCCCCTGGCTCGACTCGGTAGCCGAGCGGCCCTTCTTCCTCTTCTTTCACATCTACGAGCCGCACACCCCCTGGCGCCCTCCGGAGCCGTACGCGTCGCGCTACGACGACCCCTACGACGGCGAGGTCGCGCACTCCGACGAGATCATCGGGCGCTTCCTCGACGAGCTGCGCCAGCGCGGCCTCTACGATCGCTCGCTCATCATCTTGATGTCCGACCACGGGGAAGGGCTGGGCGAGCACGGCTACCAGGAGCACGGACCGCTCATCTACCGTGAGGTTCTCGAGGTACCGCTGATGATGAAGCTCCCCGGCGGCCGGCTGGGCGGTACCAGCGTCGCCACCCCCGCGCAGCTGGCCGACCTCTACCCCACCGTCATGGAGCTCCTCGGCCAGGAGCCGGAGCCGGGGATCGACGGCAGCTCGCTCGTCGGCCTCATGGAGGACGACGCCCCGGTACGCCAGATCTACTCCGAAACGGTCTTCGCGCGCCTTCACTTCGGTTGGAGCGAGCTCGCCTCGCTGATCGAGTACCCCTATCACTACATTCACGGGCCCGATCCCGAGCTCTTCGACCTCGAAGCCGACCCGGGGTCGCTCGACAACGTCCTGCGCAGGGAGCGGCGGCTGGCGTCGCGCCTGGCCGACCAGATCGAGGCGCTTGACCGCTCTCTGGACGCGCCGATGCAGGAAGACGCGGAGACCCTCCAGAAGCTCGCGGCGCTCGGTTACCTGGGTGGCCGGTCGGTCGAGGGCGAGGGGCCGCTGCCCGATCCCAAGGCCCGCCTCTTCGTGCTCGACATCATGGTCGAGGCGCTCGATCTCGCGGCGGCCGGAGATCACGCCGCCGCGGTACCGATCTACCGCAAGGTGCTGGCGGAAGAGCCGGGCATGGTCGACGCCTGGGAGAAGCTCGGCATGGCGCTGGCAGAGATCGGCCAGGCGGAGGAGGCGATCGAGGCGTTCGAGGAGGCGATGCGGCTGACCCACGGCGCGCCCCAGATCGCGCTGTCGATGGCCAACGTCTTCCTGAAGCTCGGACGCCTCGACGAAGCCCAGGAGCACGCCGAGCTCGCGGTCACCGTGCACGAGCTGGCGCGCGACGTCCTCACCCAGGTCGCCCTGCGCAAGGGCGAGCTCGACCGCGCCGCCGAGCTCGCCGAGCAGTCGATGGCCGGGCGCGGCGCCCGCATCGGCCCGCTGATCACCGTCGCCGATCTGCGGCTCAAGCAGGAGCGCTTCGAGGAGGCGCTCGAGCTGACCCAGCAGGCGCTCGACGAGTTCGGCGATCGCACCGACACCGACAAGCTCGAGAGCCTCTTCTTCATCCGTGGCCGGGCGTTCTCACAGCTCGGCGACGCCGAGCGTGGGGTTGAGGCCTTCAAGAAGGAGATCGAGCTCTCTCCCGATCAGCTCGCCCCCTACACCCACCTCGCCTACCTCTACGCCCTGCTGAACAGGGGCCCGGCAGCGGGCGCGACGCTGCGCAAGATGATCGAGGTCAACCCGACGCCGGCGGCGTACGGCGATGCGGTCCGCACCCTGCGGGCGATGGGGGACGCGCGCTCGGCTCAGGCACTGCTGAGCGTCGCGCGCCAACGCTTCCCGAGCGACCCCGGTCTCCGAGCCCTCAATTCGGGCTAGTTCGGCCAGATCCGGTAACGCCTACCGGGGTCGACTCGCTCGATCCTGATCCGGCGGCCGTCCGACCAGCGAACCTGCAGCCGGTGGGGAGCGTCGATCGAGCCGAGGCCGAAGCGGGCGGTCTGGCCGCTCTGTGAGAGGTAGGAATCCGCCGAGAGCACTTCGCGGGATTGGCGCCGGTCGCCGGACAGGAGCTCGATCCGGCTGCCGATCGCCAGCGAGCTCCCCGGAGACGCGCCGAGATCGACCGCGATCGACTCCCCGACGCCCTCGGAGACGTTCTCGAAGACCTCGGCGACGTCGTTGGAGTTGGTGATCACCAGGTCGAGATCGCCGTCGCCGTCCAGATCGCCGGCGGCCAGGCCCCGGCTCGCGGCGACCACGTCGAGACCGCTCGCCGCCTCGCGGAACCTGCCCCCGCCGAGGTTCTCGAGGATCTGATTCGGCTGCTTGTAGGTAAGGTCGTCGCGCTCTTCCATCAGCTCGACGTTGTCGAGGATGTGACCGTTGGCGACCGCCAGATCGAGGTCGGAGTCGAAATCGAAGTCCGCGAACGCCGTGCCGAAGCCGAGCAGCACCAACGACGGTGGCGCCACCCCGAACGCGGTCCGGACGTCGACGAAGACGCCGTTGCCCAGGTTTCTGTAGAGGGCGTTGGTCTCCAACGCGAAGTTGGTGACGTAGATGTCGACCAGACCGTCCTCGTCGATGTCGGCCGCCGCCACTCCCATGCCGGCCTCGGGCAGGCCGGTGTCGCTGAACGCCGTTCCGGAGATCAGCGAGACGTCGGCGAAGGTACCGTCGCCGCGATTGCGGAAGAGCAGGTTGGGCGTCGTGTCGTTGGCGACGTAGACGTCGAGCCAATCGTCATTGTCGAAGTCGGTGACCGCGATCCCCATCGCCTTGCCGGTCGCGGTGCCGAAACCGGCGGCCGCCGTGCGGTCGACAAAGGTGCCGTCGCCGCGATTCAGATAGAAGCGGTCCGGCAGGCCCTCGAAGAGCTCCGGATGGCAGAAGGCCCCGACGCCGAGCATCTCGTTGTAGCAGAGGGTCGGGTCCTCGATCGAGTAGTCGATGTAGTTGGTGACGTAGAGGTCGAGATCGCCATCGCGATCGACGTCCGCGAACGCCGCCGACATGCTCCAGAGCGGATCACCGACCCCCGCCACCGCGGTGACATCGGTGAACGTGCCGTCGCCGTCGTTGCGGAAGAGCTGGTTGTCCCGGAACTGCGTCACGTAGAGGTCGAGGTCACCGTCGCCGTCGTAGTCCGCCGAGGTGCCGCCCATACCGTAGCCGGCGACCTCGATCCCCGAGCGCTCGGTGACGTCGACGAACCGGCCGGAGCCGTCGTTGCGGTAGAGCACCGACCGCGGCGCCTCGCCGTCGTAGCCGGGCAGTGGCGCGCTGTCGACGAAGAAGACGTCCAGATCGCCGTCGTGGTCGTAGTCGAACAGCACTACGCCAGAGCCGTCGGTCTCGGGGTAGTAGCGCTTGCCCGAGCCGCCGGTGTGGTGCTTGAACTCGAGACCCCAGTCGCTCGCCGTCTCGCGAAACCGGATGTCGGCCGCGGCCGACGCGCAGAGGACGGCGCATGCGCCGAGCCCGACACCCGAGAGCCGCACGGCGCGCGCCAACGGTGTCCAGGTCATCCGGGCGAATATACCTGGCTGCGGACGCTTCTCGGCGGGTCGCCAGCACGACCCTTGCATCATCCCCGGCCGATACCGGACGGGTCCGGCCGCGGGCCGGCCCGGGCGACTTTCCTTACGATCTATTGAGGGGCTCCGCCTCGTAGGATAGGGTGAAAGCCCGCCGTTGCTGCCGCCTCCCACCAGGGGAGACGGAAGGAGAATCATGACCAGACCAGAGCATCGAACACGGCAGGCGTGTGGGCGCCGCGCCCCGCTCCTGGGCGCGCTCGTCGTTCTCTCCGCCTGGCTCGCTCCGGTAGCGCTCGAGGCTCAGCCGGTGCGCCGCGTCCCGGTCGGGCAGACCGTCGATCCGGCGGTCGAAGCGAACGCCCGCCGCCAGCAGCAGCTGGCGACGCTCGGCGAGTTCAAGGTGTTCCACGAGTTCACGCTCCGGGACCGTCAGCCCGAGAGCGGCATCACCTTCGAGCACCGGATCACCCCTGACTCCGCCAAGGCGTACAAGCCGAACCACTACGACCACGGCAACGGCATCGCGGTCGCGGACGTGGACGGCGATGGCCGGCTCGATCTCTACTTCGTCAGCCAGCTGGGCGGCAACGAGCTCTGGCGCAACCTCGGAGGCGGCCGGTTCGAGAACGTCACCGAGCAGGCGGGCGTCGGGCTCGCGGACCGGCTGTCGGCCTCCGCCAGCTTCGCCGACTACGACAACGACGGCGACGCCGACCTCTACGTGACCACGGTCAAGTTCGGCAACGCCCTCTTCCAGAACGACGGCCAGGGCAAGTTCACCGACGTCACCGAGAAGGCTGGTCTCACCCACCTCGGCCATTCGTCAGGGGCGGTCTTCTTCGACTACGACCGCGACGGCCGGCTCGACCTGTTCGTCGCCAACGTCGGCGTCTACACCACCGACGAGCTCGGCCCCGGCGGCTATTACGTCGGCTTCGGCTACCTCGAGAGCGGCCAGTCGGACGCCTTCAGCGGCCACCTGACCCCGGCGCGCTTCGAGCGCAGTCTGCTCTACCGCAACCTCGGCGACGGGCGGTTCGAGGACGTGACCGAGAAGACCGGTCTGGTCGACACCGGCTGGAGCGGCGACGCCAGTCCGACCGACCTCAACGGCGACCGCTACCCCGACCTCTACGTGCTCAACATGCAGGGCGATGATCGCTACTGGGAGAACGTCCGGGGCGAGCGCTTCGTCGAGCGGACCAAGGCGTACTTCCCCAAGACCCCCTGGGGCTCGATGGGGGTCAAGTTCTTCGACCAGGACAACGACGGCAGGATGGACCTGATCCTCACCGACATGCACTCCGACATGAGCAAGAACGTCGGCATCGACGAGGAGAAGCTCAAGTCGGACATGCAGTGGCCGGACGCCTTTCTGCAGGGCGGAGCCGACAACATCTTCGGCAACGCCTTCTACCGGCGCCGCGCCGACGGCACCTTCGAGGAGGTCTCCGACCGCCTCGGCGCCGAGAACTACTGGCCCTGGGGACTGAGCACCGGCGACCTGAACGCCGACGGCTGGGACGACGTCTTCATCGCCTCGAGCATGAACTTCCCGTTCCGCTACGGGGTCAACAGCGTCCTGCTCAACAACCGGGGCGAGAAGTTCCTGGACAGCGAGTACATCCTCGGCGTCGAGCCGCGGCGCGGCGGCCGGGCGATGAAGCCGTGGGTGTTCATGGACTGCGACGGCGCGGATCGCGAGCGCCAGGAGTGCCAGGGGCGCGAAGGGCGCTTCGAGCTGCTCGGCACCCTCGGCTCGCGCTCCTCGGCGATCTTCGACTTCGACGACGACGGCGATCTGGACATCGTCACCAACGAGTTCAACTCCGAGCCGATGGTCCTGATCAGCGACCTGACCGCCCGCACCGAGGCGCACCACCTCAAGGTCGAGCTGGTCGGCAGGCGCTCGAATCGCGACGGTCTGGGTGCCGTGGTCCGTGTGATCACGGCGGCCGGCACCTACACCAAGGTCCACGACGGCCTGTCCGGCTACCTCTCGCACAGCCGAGCGCCGCTCTACTTCGGCCTCGGCGGCTCCGACAAGGTGAAGCGGATCGAGGTCGAGTGGCCGTCGGGCGTCGATCAGGTGGTGAGCGATGGGATCGAGGTCGATACAACCGTGACCATCACCGAGGAGGCCGAGGCGGACGCCTCGGAATGAAGCCGATGTCGATGATCCGCCTGGTTCTACTCTGCTCGCTGACCCTCGGCCTGGCCCAGCCGCCGGCGATCTCCTCCCAGGACGGCCGTCGCTCGGTACGGGTGCCCGCCGTCGACGTGGGCGCCAACTTCCTGGAGGTTCGCAAGAAGAACCAGGAAGCGACCCGCGATCGATTCGAGGTGCCGATCGGGTTCGGCTATACCGACCAGATCGCCACCAGCGGCATCACCTTCCGCCACGAGTCGGTCGACGACTCGGCCAAGTACTGGAAGCCGGTCCACTACGATCACGGCAACGGCATCGTCGCCGCGGACGTTGACGGCGACGCGCTCCTCGACCTCTACTTCGTCACCCAGCTGGGCGCCAACCAGCTCTGGAAGAACCTGGGCGGTGGCCGCTTCGACGAGATCACCGACAGCGCCGGCGTCGCTCTGGCCGATCGGGTCGGCGTCAGCGCGTCGTTCGCCGATATCGACAACGACGGCGATCAGGACCTCTTCGTGACCACCGTGCGGATGGGCAACGTCCTGTTCGAGAACGACGGCAGGGGCAGATTCAAGGACATCAGCGCGGCCGCCGGGGTCGACTACACGGGCCACTCGTCCGGGGCGGTCTTCTTCGACTACGACCTGGACGGCCGGCTCGACCTCTTCGTCACCAACGTCGGCCGCTACACCCACGACGAGAAGGGGCGCGGCGGCGCCTACGTCGGCATGGCGGACGCCTTCGAGGGGCACGTCTACCCCGAGCGGTCGGAGCGCAGCATCCTCTACCGGAATCTGGGCGGCAACCGGTTCGAAGACGTGTCGGCCAAGACCGGTCTGCTCGACGAGAGCTGGAGCGGCGACGCGACGATCGTCGACCTGAACGCCGACGGCTACCAGGACCTCTACGTGCTCAACATGCAGGGTGACGACCACTACTACGAGAACCGCGAAGGCAAGACCTTCGTCGAGCGCACGCCGGCATACTTCCCGAAGACCTCCTGGGGCGCGATGGGCGTCAAGTTCTTCGATTTCAACAACGACGCGCGCACCGACCTGCTGGTCACCGACATGCACTCCGACATGACCGACGAGGGCTTCGAGCCGCTCGACGAGAAGAGCAAGGTCTTCGGCGTGATGGTCGCGGGGGGTGAGAACAATGTTCCGGGCAACTCGTTCTGGGTCCAGCAGGAGGACGGCTCGTTCACCGAGCTCTCCGACTCGCTCGGCGCCGAGAACTACTGGCCCTGGGGCGTCAGCGTGGCCGACCTGAACGCCGATGGCTTCGAGGACGTGTTCGTCGCCTCGAGCATGAACTATCCGTTCCGTTACGGCATCAACTCGGTCTTCATCAACAATCGCGGCCAGCGATTCCTGGACGCCGAGTTCCTGCTCGGGGTCGAGCCGCGGCGTGACGGCCGGACCCACGCACCGGTCTTCGGACTCGATTGCGGCGGCGCCGACCAGGAGCACGAGCGCTGCGCGGGCTGGGACGAGCACATCAACATCGTCGGCTCACTCGGTACGCGCTCGTCGATCGTCTTCGACCTCGACCAGGACGGCGACCTCGACATCGTCACCAACGAGTTCAACGACGGACCCCAGCTGCTGATCAGCAACCTGGCCCAGAAGTCGAAGCCCCGGTATCTGTCGGTCAGGCTGGTCGGCTCGCAGTCCAACCGCGACGGCATCGGCGCCACGGTCACGGTGAAGACCGACCAGGGCTCGATGACCCGCTACCAGGACGCGACCTCCGGCTACCTCTCGCACTGCACGCTGCCGATGTACTTCGGGCTCGGTGACGCCTCCAAGGTCGAGAGCGTCGAGGTCAGCTGGCCGAGCGGCCAGACCCAGACGGTCACCCAGGGCCTCTCGACCACGGGCCAGATCGTGATCACCGAGCCGGCGGCGGAATCCGGTAGCTAGCTCACGACGGCGGGTGCGAGCGCTGGGTGGGGCGTGGGTATCATCGCCAGGGCTGTCAGGCGTCAGCACTTTGGACGGCAGGCTCCGGTAGAGGTGGGGCGCCTTCCCTTACGCCCTGGCCGAGGACACCCACGCCCCCACCCAGCACTCCTTCCAGCCGCCCCCCTCACCTCCGACGCGCTTCAGGAACTCGACTCCTCGCGCTGGTCTCCTTCCGGTCCAGTCCGGGCAGGATGCGATCGTCCGCGGAAGGCGGACCAGGTCCGCAAGCGGCGGCAGGAGAGAGAGACACACACAGGGGGAGGGACTACGAAGGCCACGGTCCTCACCTCGAAGACACCGGAGCCGCGTGGTTTCGTGGTGGACTCCGTCCCAGGAGCGTCGAAGCAAGCGTCAGTTGGCCGGCTCGGAATCGCTCACCGTCCCAAAGCGCAGCCGGCCCGAGGCGCCCCGCTCTCGAACACCTAGGCCCACGGAAGGGGCACCGTCCCCTGGGGAGGTACCCCTCCTACGTCAGCCTGATGGTCCGTCTACTGCGACCAGGGCGGCACGACCCGGTTGGAGCGGGCGTAGGCGATCAGCTGGCCGAAGTGCTCGTGGACGTGACCCATGGCGATCTGCATCAGATCTTCCTTGGTTATCTGCCGGCCGAAGAGCTCGACTTCGGTCCCGGTGTCTTCGAGCTGGCCCAGAGCCATCGCCAGATGGCCGAGCGACTTCTCCAGGGCGGCCACGCAGTCGGCCTTGGCGGTGATCTTCTCCATGTTCTGGGGGTCGATCCCCTCCGGCACCGGGGTGCCGAGGCGCCCGGCGAAGAAGTAGTTGGCGCTGGCCATGTGCATGATCGCCTCGCTCACCGAGCGCACGCCCTCCATCGGGCGCCAGCCGTAGTTCTCCTCCGGGATGGCGTCGGCGAGCTGTACGGCCCGGCCGCCGACGAATTCGAGATTGCGGACGTAGGCACCGTTGTGGCTGCCGTCACTCTCGTGCTGCTCGGCGAGGGCGATCGGGGCGCCGGCCACCAGCAGCATGGTCACGGCACAGAGGATCTTGCGGGCGGTTCGGTTCATGGAGACCTCCTTCCAGCTGGTCTGACGTGCCAGCGGATTCTATGGCAGCGAAGACGATCCGCAAGCTCCCCCCTGTCGCCCGGGAGCCCGCGGCCGGCGGCGCTCGTCGGTGCCGGCCGCGGCTAGTCGGTGCCGCGGGCGCTTGGGCCCCGTCCTTCACGGCGAAGCCCCGCCGCACCATGAAGTGGCCGGTGAACTGGGAGAGGCTCTCGCTCGACCCGGCCCCGAACGGATTGACCGACCGGTCGGAGCTGTTGTTCGTCTTGTCGGTGTCGAGGGCGTACTCGAACCCCAGATCGAGGATCCACTCTCCGGTGCTGAAGCCCACACCCGCGGTCAGGTGACTCTCGGCGATCGCCGGAAAGAGCGGCCTCAGCATGGCGTCGGGCACCGGCGACTCACCGTAGTTGTAGCCCAGCCGGAGAGCCCAGTCGCGCCAGCGCCTGAGCTCCGCCCCGACCGCCAGCCGCCCGCGATCGCCGTGTAGTGGAGGGCCGCTCCCTTCGTGGTCATGACCCCCTTGAAGACCGGCGAGTCGTCCGCGTCCGGATCGCAGCAGAGGTGCTCCTCGGTCTTCGCGCCGAGGATCCGTGGAGCGAGGACGAAGATCAGGACCGGCACCGCGGCGAAGAAGAGCTTGAGGCCGAAGACAAGAAGCACGAACGTCCCCACGAACATGGTGCCGAGGAACACCACGGCACCCAGGACATGGACCCAGGTCAGGGCTACATCAAGAGCTGGCATGAGATCTCCTTTCGGTCTGGTGCCTGGCTCTCGTCCAAGCGTTCCGCTTGCGACGCCGGGCGTCGGATGTGGCCCCAGGGTAGGAGGCCTGCCCCTTCGCCGTCGTTGACGGCCGCCAGGTCCGGGGTTGACGGATGTCAATCCCGCCGAGCGGGAGGTTTTGGGCGGCTAATGCGAGGCCAGCCGCACCAGGGTGGCGGGCTGGCGGACGAGGATCTGATCGGCGAGGACCTCGATCAGGCCTTCGCTCTTGAACGAGCCGATCGTCCGGCAGACGGTCTCGGGCGACATCCCGAGAACACCGCTCAGCTCCCGCTGGGTCAGGTCGTGCGATACCCGGAAGGGCGCCCGCTCGTCGCCCGCGGCCAGCCGCGACAGGAGGTAACCGGCCAGTCTCGCTCTCGCACCCGGGTTGGCGAGGTAGGCTTGTCGCTGCTGCGACCTGACCAGCTGCAGGTAGACGTAGCGTCCGAGATCGACCGCGAACCGCGGGCTCTCGCGCATCAGCTCTCGCAGGTCCTCAGCGCTCACCAGGCAGAGCTCGCTCGGGCTATGCGCCTACGCGCCGGTTGTGTAGGCCTGGTCGAACGCGGCCTCGAAGCCGAACAGGCTGCCGGTGCCGAGGATGGCGGTGACGTGCTCGCGACCGCCGGCGTCGAGCTTGATCAGCTTGACCGTCCCCCGGCGCAGTGCGAACAGGTGAGAGGCCCGATTGCCCTCCAGATAGAGGGTCTGTCCCTTCTTCGCCAGATTGAGCCACATCCGCTCACAGATCGCTCGGACCGAGGCTCGGGGTAGTCCGGCCCGGATCAGGCTGTCCCAGATCTTGCACTGGCCGCAATCCGCCGTCCGGACCTTGCGGCCCGGCCCGAGGCCGGCGTCGGTTCGGGTCTGCGCAGACACTTCCTTCAACGTATCGACTCCGCGGGCGCTCGTGAAACTCCCCAAAGGGATGGGCGGGGTGGGGCGCCGACGACTCTACCTGTCGACGACCAGATAGCGCGCCGTCGACGGGTCCTCGAAGCGCGTCCGGTCGCCGTCCGGCCACACGATCTCGAGCGCCTCGGGGGCGCCCTCCCCCAGACCGAAGTGCACCCGCCGGTCGGACGTCGACTGATAGCTGTCCCCGGCCGTGACCCAGCGGACCTGACTCCCCGACTCGGACGCGAGCGTGACCCGGGCACCGATGGCGTCGGTGTTCTCACTCTCCTCGCGCAGGCGGACTGCCAACCAGCGAGCATCGTCCCGGCCGTTGCGCAGCAGGCGAGCGGGCCCGCCGTTCTCCTGCACGGCCAGATCGAGATCACCGTCGTTGTCGAGGTCCCCGGCAGCCAGGCCGCGGGCCACGGTCGGCCGGTCGTCGAGCACCGGACAGGAGACTGCGGTGAAACCTCCCCTGCCGTCGCCGGCCAGGAGCTGGTCGGGCTGTCGGTAGAAGACGTTCTCGCGCGCCGGCTTCTCGAAGATGTGACCGTTGGCGATGTAGAAGTCGAGATCGCCGTCGTGATCGAAGTCGGCACTGACGATCCCGAAGGCCAGTTGGTTGAACGACGGCAGACCGAAGCCGACCAGCCCGGAGACGTCGGCGAAAGCGAGCTCGCCCAGGTTGCTGTAGAGGGTGTTGGTCTCGACGTCGAAGTTGGTGACCGCGAGGTCGGGATCGAGATCGCCGTCCAGGTCGCCCACCGCGACTCCCATCCCCGCCTCCGGGCGACCGTCGCGATTGACGGCACTGCCGGAGATCAGCGATAGGTCTTCGAAGGAGCCGTCCCCGCGGTTGGCGAACAGGAAGTTGAGGGTCAGATCGTTGGCGACGTAGATGTCGCTGTCCAGATCGCCGTCGAGGTCGAGGAAGAGGACGCCGAGGCCGCGGCCGTCCGGGTCCCCGAGACCGGCCTCGGCGGTCCGATCGACGAAGCGGCCGCCACCGAGGTTCTCGAAGAAGCTGTCCGAGCTGCCGACGAACAGCGACGGATCGCAGTACCTCCGCTCCCCGCTCTCGGGATCGCCGCAGAAGATGTCGTCACCCGCCGCGTGCTCGACGTAGCGGCTGATGTAGAGATCGAGGTCACCGTCGCCGTCGCCGTCGCCGAGGGCCGCAGCCGAGCTCCAACCGGGCGAGGTCAGTCCGCTGGCCGCGGTGGCGTTCTCGTAGCTGCCGTTGCCCCGGTTGCGGTAGATCTGATCGTCGCCGACGTTGGTGACGATCAGGTCGGTCCAGGCGTCGCCGTCGACGTCGGCGGTCAGGATCCCCTGGCCGTACTCCGTTCCGCCGGCCAGCAGCTCGTCGGCGACCGGCTCGAAGCCCTTGCCGTTCAGGTTGCGGTAGAGCCGGCTCGGCATGCCACCCGGTCCCGAGCTGTCGGACTGCAGCCAGTAGAGATCCCACCAGCCGTCGCCGTCGTAGTCGAGCCAGGCGACTCCCGCTCCCATGGTCTCTCGCAGGTGCTTGTCGCCGCGCGCCCCGGTCGCGTGCTGGAAGTCGACCCCGAGCTCGGCCGCGACGTCGGCGAGCGCGAAGGGCGCGCACCCGGGCGGCGGCTCGGCGGCCGGCAGCGTGCCGGCGATCAGCAAGGCGCCCAGGAGGAGACCGGCGGGGAGCGGCTCGAGGGATCTCATTTCTTGCGCAAGAGCTCCAGGCGCGTCTCGTTGAGGAGGGCCCGCAGGTCGGTCCGGCCAGGCTCGAGCGCGATCGCCCGGCCGAGCTCGTCGACTGCGCCCTCGAGATCGCCCACGGTCCTGAGCGCCGCGGCGATCGCCGCCAGGCCGTCGGCGCTCTCGGGCAGCCCGCGGAGGTGTGCGATCGCTTCCTCCGGACGTCCCTGGCGGAGCAGCTCGCGGCCGCGCGCGATGCGCGCCTTGGCGAGCCCTTGGTCGAGAGTGCGCCGCTGCTCGCTTTCGTAGAGCCGTCGATAGGTGGCGAGCTCGGCCTGGGCCGCCGTCCGGTCGCCGGTTTCGAGCAGCGCCATGGCCAGCCCGTAGCGGAGCTCCGAGTGCTCCGGCGCCATCTCGACCGCCTCCCGGTAGACGGCGAGCGCCGCTTCCGGCCGACCCGCGCCGGCGAGGGCCCGAGCCAGATCGAGCCGGACGTCGACCGCGTCGGGCGCCTGCTCGGCGCACTGCCCTAGGAGCTCGGCCGCCTCGTCGAAGCGACTCTGCCAGAGGAGGAGCCGGCCGAGCTGGTAGCGGGCCGGGAACGCACCAGCGCTCGCCTCGAGCGCCTCGCGCGCAACCGCCTCGGCTCGCGACAGCCGGCCGTTCTCCCACAGGGTGGCGCTGTAGTAGAAGAGCCCATCGACGCTGGCGCCCCCAATGTCGTGGAGCCGCGCCAGCGGCTCTTCGGCCGCCAGGTACATGCGGTCGAGCACTCGGCTGCGCCCGAGCGCCAGGAGCACCGCCGGATCGTCGGGTCGCATCTCGGCCGCGACCTCGAGCACCGCCTCGGCGTCGGGATAGACGCCGTCCCGGATCCAGCGCTCGGCCGCCTGGATCAGATCGGCGACGGCGCGATCCGGGTCGCCGCCCCCGGCGACGGCGCGCGCGAGCCCGATGCGGGTCCCGGGCGAGTCGCCCTCCTCGCCGATCGCCCGCCGGAAGCTCATCTCGGCGTCCGCCCACCGGCCGGCCGCCAGCGCCGCTTCGCCGAGCTCGGCGTGGGTCGCCTGCGCGCCGGCCGGATCTGGCGCCGCGGCGGCGATCGGAACGAGCAGCAGGAGGGCGCTGGCGAGGCCAGAAAACGGCTTCATGACGGCTGTCAGGATATCTCAGGGCCGGGCACCGGCGGTTCGCTATCATCCTCCATATGAAGCGGTTCCGGACGCTGATCGCGATCTCGATCTCCCTTCTGGCGACGGCCGTCGAGGGGCAACCGCGCCTGCCCTCGGTGGATCAGACGCGCGCCGAGTTCGAAGCCGTATGCAAGCGTCTTACCGAGGGCGACAACCCGTTCTTCGGTACCGCCGTGGTCTCGGAATTGCAGGCGAAACTGGCCGCCGGAAGCCTCGATCCGGCGACGGAGATCTCACTACGGATGACCTTGGGAGTGGAGCTGATCCGACTCGGCCGACTGGCGGAAGCGATCGAAGTGGGGAGCGCGCCGGTGCTCGCCGCCAGCCCAGAGTCGCGCTCGTCGCGGCTCCTGTTGCTGGCGGTCGCCCATCTACAGCTCGCCGAAGAGCAGAACTGCGTCGAGATGCAGGGAGCCTCCAGCTGCATACTGCCGGTCAGGCCCGAGGCGATCCACCGGCGCCCGGAGGCGAGCCGGATCGCCGGCGATCGCTATCTCGAGTACCTGCGCGGCAACCCCGACGACATCCACGTCCGCTGGCTGCTCAACCTGACACGGATGATCTCGGGCGACTTCCCGGGCGGGGTTCCCGAGGAGTTCCGGCTGCCGGCGGACGTGTTCGAGTCGGGCGCCGAGATCCCACGCTGGCCGGACATCGCGCCGCGACTCGGTGTCAACCCGTTCGACCTGGCCGGCGGCGCGGTCATGGACGACTTCGACGGCGACGGGCTGCTCGACCTGGTCAGCACCTCCTGGCATCCGTGTCAGCCGATGAAGGCGTTCCGCAACGATGGCGCCGGTGGCTTCGAGGACGTCACCGAGAGCTGGGGTCTGGACGGTCAGCTGGGCGGGCTCAACCTGATGCACGCCGATTACGACAACGACGGGATGCTCGATCTGCTGGTGCTGCGCGGCGCTTGGCTCGGCCGCGGCGGCCGGATCCGCAACTCGCTCCTGCGCAACGATCTGAAGCGCCCCGCCGGACGCTTCGTCGACGCCACGGCGGCCGCCGGGATCGCCTACCCCGCCTATCCGACCCAGGCGGCCGGCTGGGCCGACTACGACGGCGACGGCGACCTCGACCTCTACATCGGTAACGAGGCGAGCGAGTCGTCGCTGATGACCTACGGCGCCACCGGCCCGCCCTACCCCTCGCAGCTCTACCGCAACGACGGCGACGGCACCTTCACCGACGTCGCTCGGGCCGCCGGCGTCACCAATCGGCGCTACGCCAAAGGGGTCGCCTGGGGCGACTACGACAACGACGGCGACGCTGATCTGTACGTCTCCAACTTCGGTGAGAACCGCCTCTACCGCAACCGTGGGGACGGCACGTTCGAGGACGTCGCGCCGGCGATCGGCGGCACCGGACCCGTCGAGGCGAGCTTCGCCACCTGGTTCTTCGACTGGGACAACGACGGCGACCTCGACCTCTTCGTCAACGACTATGGCGCCCCGGTGCGCAGCGTCTCGGCCTGGTTCTTCGGCGAGCGGCCGGAGAGCGGTCAGCCGCTCCTCCATCGGAACGACGGCGACCGGTTCACCACCCTGTCGACGACAATCGGGCTCGACCGGCCACTCCTGCCGATGGGCGCCAACTTCGGCGACCTCGACAACGACGGCTTCCCCGACGTCTACCTCGGCACCGGCGTGCCCGACTACGACGCCCTGATGCCGAACACCGTCTTCCGGAACCGCTCCGGCGAGGCGTTCGAGGACGTCACCTTCACCGGCGGCTTCGGCCACCTGCAGAAAGGGCACGGAGTCGCGTTCGGCGACTTCGACAACGACGGCGATCAGGACATCTACAACCAGCTCGGCGGCGCCTACCCGTTCGACGGCTTCGGCAACGCGCTGTTCGAGAATCCCGGCTCCGAGAACGCCTGGATCGTCCTCCGGCTCCAGGGCACGACGGCGAACCGGTCGGCGATCGGCGGCCGGATCGCGGTCCACACGCGGAGCGCGAACGGCGTCCAGGTGATCCACTCCCTGGTCGGTAGCGGCGGCTCGTTCGGTAGCTCGAGCCTGCAGCAGGAGATCGGGCTCGGCCGAGCCGAGGCGATCGACAAGGTCGTCATCGACTGGCCCGGGAGCGGATCCCGGCAGGTCTTCCAGGGGCCGATCGCGATCGACACCTTCTACCGGGCGACCGAGGGGGACCCCGAGCTCCACGAGCTCGAGCTGCCCCGCATCGAGCCGGGAGGTGGAGTATCGGCGACGGACCCCGAAACCCAAGAGAGAGAGCAGCGATGACCAAGAGACTGATGTGCGTCTTCACCCTCGTTGGCCTGGTCGCCTTCGGCGCGGTCGCGCAGGAGGGCGGCGCGGCCGGTGAAGAGGACGATCCGACCCTGGTCGAAGCGGTCCGCCTGATCGACGCGGGCGACATAGCGGCGGCGATCGGCGTACTGGAGACCCTCAAGACCAGGGCCGACACACCGGCGGTGGGGCTCGCCCTGCTCGGCGGCCTCTATGTCGAGAGCGGTCGACCGCTCGACGCACTGGACGTGCTCGAGCCGCTGACCCGCCTCGATCCGCCCGATCCGGCGGTGCTCTACAACGCTGGCCGGGCCGCCCAGGCGCTCGGTCAGATGCAGCGAGCGGCCGAGCTCTACTACGGGTCGATCCAGATTCGGCCGACCTCGCCCGCCCGGCGCGAGCTGGGCCTGATGCTCGGGAGCCAGCAGGCGTTCAGCCAGGCGCTCGCCCTGCTCAAGCCGTGGGCGACGCAGTATCCGGACGACATCGAGGTGCGCCTCGCCGCGGCGTTCTGCGCGGTGCAGCTCGAGCGCGTCCCCGACGCCGAGGAGCTGCTCTCCGATCTTCCCCAGGATCGACCGCCGGTCAGCCTCCTCTGGAGTCGCCTACTGCTGGTCAAGGGCGATCCGTGGGGCGCGATCAACACCCTGACGCCGATCCTCGACACCGCTCCGGAGTCGATGCAGCTCGACATCCGGCGCGTGCTGGCCGAGGCGTACGCCGGCGTCGGCCAGGCCGCCGACGCGGTCGAGGTGCTCGCCGGCTACAGCGAGCGCGACCCATCGGTCGCCCTCCAGGTCGGGCTGGCGCAGTATCAGAGCGGCGATCTCGAGGGCGCCCTGGCCACCCTGGAGCCGTTCGCCCAGGGCCTGGCCGTCGGCAGCGGCAGCGGTCTACCCGCCGAGCTGGCGTCGCAGATGGTCCTCCACTACGGCCGCTTCCTGGCGATGACCGGCGAGCGCGAAGCCGCGCTCCCCTACCTGCAGCGGGCGACCGAGATGAACCCGGAGGAGAAGCAGGGTTGGCAGATGCTCGGCCAGACGCTGGCGGGCCTCGGCCGCCGTGAAGAGGCTCAGGTGGCGCTCGAGCGCTTCCAGGCGATCAGTAAGGGCGAGGTGTCGGCCTCGAAGCAGGAGCGGCTCGATCGCGAGGAGCGGGACGACCCGACCCTGGCGGCGATCCGCGAGACGGTCGACCTGATGGCCGAGGAGCGCTTCGACGACGCCCTCGCGCGGATCCGCCAGGAGCGCTCACTCAGCCGCGGCGACCTCCGCCCAGTGCTGCTCGAAGGCCGGATCCTGACCATCCTCGATCGCCATCCGGAGGCGCTCGAGGTCGCGCAGCAGGCGGTCCAGATGGCTCCCGACAACGCCGATTCGCTCTACCTGCGCGGTACCGTGCTCATGGGGATGGGCAAATCGGTGGCCGCCGAGACCGACTTCCGCCGGGCGCTGACGGTGCAGCCCGAGCACACCGCGACCATGAACGACCTGGCGGTTCTGCTGATCGAGACCGGCAACACCGACGAGGCTCGTGAGCTGCTCAAACGGGCGCTGGAGGCCAATCCGGACGACGAGGTCGCGGCCGCGAACCTGGCCAGCATCGAGGGCTAGTGCGAGTCGCGCTCGTCCTGTCGATCCTCTGGGGCTTGGGGACGGCGGCGTACGCCGCGGCCGCCGACGCACCTGCGCTTGCAGCGGAGCTCGCCGAGGCCGCCCCCGAGCGCCTGCAGGAGCTGCAGGAGCGACTGGCCCGGGAGGTCCACGATCAGATCGTCCGCCTGGCCGGCGGCGAGTGGACCGAGGCCGACGTCGCCCGACTGGCCATCACCCTGATGGTCGACGCGGGGCGCTTCGCCGCCGAGCCCGGCTTCCGTTCACGGGTCGTTCCGGCGATCGCCGCCGCGTTCCCGAACGGCGCGCCGGTGGAGCTACGCGATCAGCTGATCCTGCGCCTGAGTCGCACCGCCGATTTGCACGACCTGGCGCCGATCGAGGCCGCGTGGGGCGTCGGAGGCCGGACGATCGCCGACCGACTGGTCGGCGCGTCGGCGCAGGACGGCCCGACGGCGCCGGTCGCGGTCGGCTGGCCGGACCTGCGGCTCGGCCCCGCCGAGGGGCCGATCTCGGTCTCGATCTACTCGCTCGCCGCCCGTTTCTTCGCGCCCGAGGAAGCGACCGCGTTCCTGCGCGCGGTCCGCCGGTGGGCGCCGGAGCGCGCCATCGTGGTCCTGGCCGACTACGAGCAGAGCCACGCCCTGGCCGAGGAGGCGACCGCCCTCGGGGTCCATCTCAGCCAGACCTGGAGCCACGCCTACTCGCCCTGGCCGCGCGATCCAATGAGCTTTCTCCAGCGGCCCGACGGCGCCCAGGTCGCGGTGCTGCGCCCCAACCGTCAGCCCGGGCGGGAGTCGGACTCGCTGATGGGCCTCGAGCTGATCCAGGACCTGCCGGCCGAGCTGGATGGTCGGATCGGCCCGCTCGAATGGATCGTGGCGCCGATCCCGTTTCACAACGGCAACCTGCTGCCGGCTGGGGATGAGATCTGGCTGTCGCTGCACTCGCTCGAGCCCAGGATCCTTGAGCTCCTGCGTCTCGAGCGGATCCCGATCGAGAGCTTCGCCGAGCCGGAGGGGGTCCGGCGCTACATCGAGGGTGCGCGCCTGGCGGCCCAGGAGATCGAGCGACTGTTCGGCAAGCGGGTGCGATTCGTCCATCCGCTGCCCGGGGGTCCGACGGAGGCGATCGAGGGGATCGCGCGTCGCCTCCGGGACGCCATGCTCCGCCTGGGACGCGGGGCCGGCTTCGACCTCGACTCGCTGGTCACTCCGCTGCCGCTCGCATCGGGCGGTCCCGCGGCGCTGGTCGGCGACCTGTCCGCCGGGACCCGACTGGTCGCTGACAGCTCGGACGCCGCTCTCGAACGCCTGCGCACGGCGTACCGGCTCGCGCCGGCGCCGGCTGAGCTCCGGATCGAGATCGAGGCTTCGCACCGCCGATCCCGGGCCGAAGGGCTCGAGAGCTTTCTCGACCTGATCGCCGGACATCTCGCCGACAGCGGCTTCGCCGTCCAGCGGTCACCACTGATCCTGGTGCCGACCGCGCTGCTGGAGGATCGCGCGGACTACCCGGACGAGAGCTTCCTGCTCGGCTGGAACAACGTCGTGCTCGAGGTCGACGGTGACTCCCGGCGGGCCGAAGGCTTCGCCTCGCTGCTCGAGGACGGCGACGACCGGGCCCGCGAGCTCTTCGCCCAGCTCGGCTACGAGCTCGAGCTGTTGCCGCCCCTGATCGAGAGCGTGCTCCGCAACGGTGGCTACCGCTGCGCCTCGAATCACATCCGCGGAGCGGCCTCGACCGAGGGGCAGGCCAGCCCCTGACGCGCGATCACCCGGCCTCGTAGATCCGCAGGCGCAGATTGCGCCCGGGGAGTGGCAGGCGCTGCCGACGGCCACTCGGCCAGGTAACCGACAGCGCTCCGCCCGCCATCGGGCGACCGCCGAGGCCGAAGTGGAGCGTGATCGGGCTCTGCGACAGATAGGACGAGCCGGTCCGCACCTCGCGCATCTGCGTGGAACCCGCGACCTCGATCGCGACCCGGGCACCGATCCCGTGCCGGTTGCCGCCCGCGCCCCGCAGATCGACGAACAGCCAGCCGCCCACGTTCGGGTCCCCGCCGTTGCGCCAGATCTCGGCGCGGTCGGCGGAGTTGACGATCACCACGTCGAGGTCACCGTCGCCGTCGAGGTCGCCACTCACCAGCCCGCGGCTGACCCTGACCGTGTCGAGCCCGGAATCGGGCACCTCGCGGAAGCTAGCGCCCCCCAGATTCTCGTACAGCTGATTCCGCTGCGCGAAGGTGCTCGCTTCGTTGAACTCGGGAGCGTTGTCGAGGATGTGCCCGTTGGCGACCAGGATGTCGAGATCGCCGTCCTGGTCGAGGTCGGCGAGGTCGACGCCGAAGGCGAGCCATTCGAGCGACGGCTCGGCGAGGCGGGCGGCGAACCGGTGGTCGGAGAACAGGCCCAGGCCGAGATTGCGATAGAGGGCGTTGGACTCGAATTCGAAGTTGGTCACGAAGATGTCGAGCCGGCCGTCGCCGTCGAGGTCGCCGAGATCGACCCCCATGCCGCCCTCGGCGACGCCGGTCTCGTTGAGGGACGAGCCCGACACCAACGATTGGTCCTCGAAGGTGCCGTCGCCCCGGTTGTGGAAGAAGAAGTTGGGGTCGGCGTCGTTGGCGACGTAGAGGTCGGGCCAGCCGTCGTCGTCCAGATCGCCGAACACCACTCCGAGTCCCGCTTCGACCGCCCCCGAAAAGCCGGCCGGTCCGGTCTCGTCGACGAAGGAGCCGTCGCCGCGATTGCGATAGAAGCGGTCCGGCTCGCCGTTGTACATGCGCGGCGCGCAGTAGCCCCGCAGACCGATCTCTTCGTCGCCGCAGAACTTGTGGTTGTCGAGCGTGAAGTCGACGTAGTTGGTGACGTAGAGGTCGAGGTCTCCGTCCCGGTCGACGTCCGAGAACGCCGCCGACGCGCTCCACAGCGGATCGCCGGTGCCCGAGCTGTCGGTCTGGTCGCTGAAGCTGCCGTCGCCCTCGTTGCGCAGCAGCCGGTTGGCGCCGAACGCGGTCAGATAGAGATCGAGATCGCCGTCGCCGTCGATGTCGCCGGCGGTACCGCCGGCGCCGTAGTCGGGTCCCACCAGCCGAGCCGCATCGGTGACGTCGACGAAGGCACCGCCACCATCGTTGCGAAAGAGGCGCGATCGCGGGCGCGGACCCTCATAACCCGGCAGCGCTCCGCCGTCGACGAACAGCAGATCGACGTCGCCGTCCCCGTCGTAGTCGAACAGCACCACCCCGCCGACCACGGTCTCGACCATGTAGCGCTCGCCCGAGCCGCCGTGGCGATGCCGGAACTCGACCCCCCACTCTTCGCTCACCTCGGTGAAGGAGAGGGGCGACTGCTCCGCGCTGGCGGTCGACCAGGCGACGACGCCGATCCCCAGCCAGAGGAGCTGTCGCCGGCGACCCATCTAGCGTCCGACCCGCACGTGCCGACCTGCCGGCAGGTCTTTGAGGAGGCGTCGACTCCCGTCCGGCCAGATGACCAGTATCGACTCGACCCGGGGGGCCGAGCCGAGACCGAAGTGAGCAGCGGCCGAGTTCTGCGACATGTAGGACGACGAGGCGCGTAGCTCGCGTGACTGCCGACGCTCGCCGGCATGCACCTCGAACCGGGTCCCCAGCTGCGCCCGCGTGCCGATCACCGAGAGCTCGAGCCAGCCGCCCGGCTCGGTCGAGACGTTCCGGTAGACCTCGGCCCGGTCTGCCGAGTTGCTGATCGCCAGATCGAGGTCGCCGTCGCCGTCCAGATCGGCGATCGCCAGGCCCCGGCTCGAGAGGACGATGTCGAGGCCCGACTCAGCGACCTCCTCGAAGGTCCCGTCACCCCGATTGCGCAGGATCTGATTCGGCTGCCGGAAGCGGCCGGTGGCGCCCCACTCGTCGACGTTGTGGATGATGTGGCCGTTGGCGATGGCGACGTCGATGTAGCCGTCCTGATCGAAATCGCCCAGGCCGATACCGAAGCCGACCTTCTGATACGAGGGCTCGGCGATCTGCGTCGGGTAGCGGCGATCGACGAACAGTCCGGTACCGGTGTTGGAGTAGACCGCGTTGGTCTGCTGGTCGAGGTGGGTCACCAGCAGATCCGGAAAGCCGTTGTCGTCGATGTCGCCGAGCGCGATTCCCATCCCGGCCTCGGCGTCGCCACGATCGCTGAACGCCACTCCGGTCATCAGCGCGATCTCTTCGAACGTGCCGTCGCCGCGGTTGCGAAAGAGGTAGTTGGCGGTCATGTCGTTGGCAACGTAGAGGTCGATCGCACCGTCCCGGTCGAGGTCACCGAAGACCACCCCCAGCCCCTTGCCGGCGGCGGCGCCGAAGCCGGCCTCGGCGGTCGCGTCCTCGAACGTGCCGTCGCCGCGGTTGCGGTAGAAGCGGTCGGGCAGCCCGTCGTAGACGTCCGGGTGGCAGTAGGAGCGCAGGCCCCGCTCCTTGAGGCCGCACGGGGGATTGTTGTCGAAACTGAAGTCGACGTAGTTGGTGACGTACAGGTCGAGGTCGCCGTCCGGCTCGACGTCGGCGAAGGAGGCCGACGCCCCCCAGCTCGGATCGCCGACGCCCGCCGCCTCGGTAGCGTCGGTGAAGCTGCCGTCGCCGTCATTGAGCAGCAGGCGGTTGCTGCCGTAGGCGGTCACGTAGAGATCGAGGTCGCCGTCGCCATCGACGTCGCCGGCGGTACCGCCCATGCCGTAGACGTCGAGCGTCAGCTCGGCGGCCGCGGTCACGTTCACGAAGCCGCTCGAACCGTCGTTCCGGTAGAGGACGCCGCCCGGCCCGCCGCTGCCCTCGATCGGCAGCTCGCCGCTCTGCACGAACAGCAGGTCGTCGTCGCCGTCGCCGTCGTAGTCGAGAGCGACGACGCCCGAGCCCATGGTCTCGATCATGTAGAGCTCGCCCGTGCCGCCGTGGCGGTGGACGAAGTCGATGCCGAGCTCGGCGGCGGCGTCGCGAAAGCGCACCGACGCCCAGGCATCGGCTCCACCCCAGGAGAGAGTCAGCGACAGAAGGAGGGCGGCCGCGATCCGGGAGCTCGACACGCTACCTCCGGACCTGCAGGCGGCGATCGACCGGCACCGCCATCAGCCGGCGGCGGTGACCGTCCGGCCAGCTCAGGAGCAGGCTGTCGACGTTGGTCGCGGAGCCGAGGCCGAAGTGGACCGTCGCCGTATTCTGCGACAGGTAGGAAGACGCGGCGCGCACCTCGCGGCGCTGGGCGCCGGTCGCGGCGCGGAGCTCCAGGGCCGTTCCGACCGCGACACCCACGCCGGTCACGTCGATCTGGACCCAGGAGCCGTCGGCGCCGACGTTCTCATACACCTCCGCGCGATCGTTCGAGTTGCTGATCGCCAGATCGAGATCGCCGTCGAGATCGAGATCGGTAGCCGCCAGACCGCGGCTCGACAGGATGACGTCGAGACCGGTCGCCGTCGCTTCGCGGAAGTTGCCGTCACCCAGATTCTCGAGCACCTGGTTGCGCTGCAGGTAGGTCGTGCCGGTGCCCCACTCGTCGGCGTTGTGGGCGATGTGGCCGTTGGCGATGGTCACATCGAGGTCCGCGTCGTGGTCGACGTCCGCCATGACCACTCCGAAGCCGACCATGTAGTAGGACGGCTCGGCGAACCGGGCCAGCCAGCGACGATCGATGAACACGCCGTCGCCGACATTGCTGTAGTAGGCGTTGGTCTGCTCGTCGACGTGGGTGACGACCAGGTCCGCGCGGCCGTTGCCGTCGAGGTCCCCGAGGTCGACGCCCATTCCCGCCTCCGGCATGCCGCGCTCGTCGAACGCCACGCCCGAGAGCAGGGCGGTCTCCTCGAAGGTGCCGTCGCGCCGATTGGTGAACAGGAAGTTGGCGGTCAGATCGTTGGCGACGTAGAGGTCGGGCCAGCCGTCGCCGTCGACGTCGCCGAAGACGACGCCCATTCCCTTGCCAGTGGCGCCGGAGAAGCCGGCCGCGGCGGTGGCGTCCTCGAAGGTGCCGTCGCCTCGATTGGTGAAGAAGCGGTCGGCCTGCCCCGCGAAGGGCTCGGGGTTGCAGTAGGTGCGGAGACCGCGCTCCTGGATGCCGCAGATCGGGTTGTTGTCGAACGCGAAGTCGACGTAGTTGGTGACGTAGAGGTCGAGGTCGCCGTCCCGATCGACGTCGGCGAACGACGCCGAGGCACCCCACTCGGGGTTGAGCGCGCCGGCGCTCCGGGTGACGTCGGTGAAGCTGCCGTCGCCGTCGTTGCGGAGGAGGCGATCGAGTCCGAAGCCGGTGACGTAGAGATCGGGGTCGCCGTCGCCGTCGACGTCACCGGCGGTCGCCCCCATCCCGTACAGATCGACTCCGAGGCCGGCCCGGGCGGTCACGTCGACGAACGCGCCGCCACCATCGTTCCGATAGAGGATCGAGCGCTGCCGCCGCTTGTCGCCGCCCTCCAGCTCGCCGCTCTGAACGAACAGCAGATCGTCGTCGCCGTCGACGTCGAAGTCCCAGGCGACCACTCCCGAGCCCATCGTCTCGATCAGGTAGAGCTCTCCGGTGCCGCCGTGGTGATGGCGGAAGTCGATCCCCCACTCGCCTGCCGTCTCGCGGAAACGGACTCCGGAGTGCAGGACCTCCGGCCTGGCGGCCAGAGCCGCCGTCAGCAGCCAGAGCGCTGCGACGCCGAGTCTCATCCTCGCCAGGGGGCCCGCACCGGCTCGCCCCTCTCGTACTGCGCGAGCCGGCGTTCGAGGCTCGCCAGCGGACCCGCGACGCCCTGCTGTCGCGCCCGCGTGAGGATGTCGCGCTGCCAGGAGGCGGCCTCCTCGAAGCGCCCGGCCTCGGCCAGCGCCATGGCGATGGTCTCGGCGTGCTCGAGGGTCTGCCGCTGGGCGAAGACCTGCTGCGCCAGCTCCAGGGCCCTCCGTCCGTCGCGCGCCGCGGCGTCGGGGGCGGTCGCGAGCAGACGCGCGAGCAGGTGGACCAACGGTAGATCGCCGGGATGGGCTTCGACGCTGGCCTCGAGCGCCGCGCGCGCTTCGACATAGCTCTCGGCGAGGACCAGCGCCAGCGCGCGGCCGAAGTGCGAGGCCAGGTCGTCCGGCTCCAGCTCCACGGCGCGGCCGAAGTGACCCGCGGCCTCGGCGAACCCGCTCCGGCGCGCCAGCAGGACGGCGAGCGACGAGTGCGCCTCGGCCAGCTCGTCGTCGAGCTCGACCGCCGCGCGGTAGGCGGCGATCGCGCGCTCGCCGGCTTGCCGCTGCTCGTGGATCTTGCCCAGCCGGTAGTAGGCGGCGGCGCGCTCCTGGTCGTTGCCGTCGCCCTCGATCAGCTCGGCGAGGGTCACCTCGGCCGCGGTCGTACGGCCGATCTGAGCCTGGACCGTCGCCAGGTTGAGCAGCGCCTTGCCGTAGGTCGGGTCCTGTTCCAGTACCTTGCCGAGCTCGGCGGCCGCGCGCTCCGGCTCGCCCAACCGGCTGAGCGCGGTCGCCCACTCGGTATGGGCGACCAGATCCTCCGGATCGTAGCGATGGGCGAGCTCGAGATGGCGCGCCGCCTCGGCGACCTGGTCGCGCTCGACCAGGAGCATGGCCAGATTGAAGTGGGCGTTCGGATACGCAGGGTTGAGCTCCAGCACCTTCCGGTACTCGGCGATCGCCTCGTCCTCCCGGCCGCTCAGCCCGTACGCCGCGGCCAGGTTGTGGTGATAGGTGAACTGACCGGGCTGCTTCTCGATCGCCAGCAGCAGCTGCTCGATCGCCAGCTCGGGGCGATCCTGCTCGAGGAAGTCGATGGCGCTGTTGAAATGCAGCTTGGCGCTGCGGACGATCAGATAGAGGTTGTTGACCAGCGGGTCGTCGAGGCGGACGTCCTGATGCCGGTTCAGCTTCAGATTCTCCAGCGCCCGCTCGCGGTCGCCCAGCTCCCGGTAGGCGAGTCCGAGCTGGTAGTAGATCAGGTTGGCCTCGGGCTGGATCTCGAGCGCGCGCTCGAAGAGCTCGATCGCCTGCTGGAACTCCCCGTTCTCGAACGCCGCGCGACCGAGACCCTTGAAGGCGGCGGCGGCGTCCGGATCGATCGCCAGGACGGCTTCGAACCGCGCGATCGCCTGGTCGACCTGGCCCAGATCGAGCTCGACGCGCCCGAGGCGGATGAGCGCCGGAACGTAGTCCGGGCGCAGCTCGAGCGCCGCGGCCAGGTGATGCGCGGCGTCTTCGAGCCGACCGGTTACCGGATAGAGCGCACCGAGGTAGTAGCGCCAATCGAAGGTCGAGGGCGCCAGCTCGATGGCGTTCAGGAAGCTCGCCTCGGCGGCGTCGGTGAAGTCGTTCAGGTAGTAGAGGCGACCGATGGAGCCGTACCCCTCGGCCATGCGCGCGGCGTCGACCGAGCCGGCTCGGAAGCCCACGATCGCCTCGTCCACGGCCTGCCGCTCGGTTTCCAGCTGTTCTCGGACCGTCGCTTCCAGGTTGTCGAGCAGCGGCAGCGGTAGCTCGCGAAGCTCGGCCGCCAGCGGCGCCACCGCCAACAGGGCGAGCAGGGTCGCGACCGAGCGCTCGATCAAGGCGCCTCCGCCAGGCGCTGCTGGCCGACGTAATAGCGTCCGCCCGGCAGGTTCCGCCATTCGGTGGCGCCGCCACCCAGCCAGTCGATGCGCGCGCTCTCGAGCTCGCCGCCCGCCGCCAGGCCGAAGGTGACCCGGGCGTCGTTGGCGGAAGCGTAGCTGCCGTCGGTGCGCACCCGGCGCCACTGGGTCTTGCCGGACACCAGCCTGGCGGTCACCTTGGAGCCGAGTGCCGCCCGTCCGTCCGCGGTGCGCAGATCGAGGCCGATCCACGCGCCGATCGGCCCTTCGTTCATTCCCAGGTCGGTGGGACCGCCGTTGTTGATCACCACGAGATCCGGATCGCCGTCGTTGTCCAGATCGCCGGTCGAGGCCCCGCGGCTGACGTCGAGCTCGATCAGGAAGCTCTGGCCGTCCGGCTCCACCTCGCGGAAATCGCCGCCACCCTGGTTACGAAAGAGCTGGTTCCGCTGGCGCAGCGGCAGCGGGTCGCCCGCCTCCAGCTGGTCGGGCAGCCGCTTGACCGCGCCGTTGGCCACGAACAGGTCGAGCTGGCCGTCCAGGTCGTAGTCGAAGAGAGCGGTGCCGAAGCCGGTAAAGGCGAAGCTGGTCATGCCCAGGCCGCTCTTCTTGGTCGCGTCGCGGAAGAACGCGTCGCCGTCGTTCAGATAGAGCGTGTTGGTCTCCTGCGCCAGGTGGGCCATGAACAGGTCTTCGGTGCCGTTGTCGTCGATGTCGCCGGCGACCACTCCCATGCTCGCCTCCGGCTGGCCGACAGCGTTGACCGCCGCACCGGCAAGCAGGGCGATGTCGACGAAGGTCCCGTCGCCCTGGTTCTGCCAGAGCTGGTTCGGCAGCTGGTCGTTGGCGACGTAGATGTCGAGCCAGCCGTCGTCATCGAAGTCCGCGGAGATCACTCCCAGCGCGGCGCCGAAGTCGCTCTCGATCCCCGAGCGGGTCGAGACGTCCTCGAACGTGCCGTCGCCGCGGTTACGGTAGAGCCGGTCGGGCTCCGGCTTGTAGGCCAGCGGCCCGCAGTAGTCGCGTGCCCCGGTCTGCGACGCGCACGGCTTGTCGGTCGGGATCCGGTAGTTGACGTAGTTGCCGACGTAGATGTCGAGCCAGCCGTCGTTGTCGACATCGGCGAACGCCGCCGACGCGCCCCATCTGAGCTCGGCGGTCTGACTGGCGCGGCTGACGTCCGAGAACGTGCCGTCGCCGTTGTTGCGCAGTAGCGTGTTGGGGCCGAAGTTGGTGATGTACAGGTCGGGCCAGCCGTCGTTGTCGAAGTCGGCCGAGGTCACGCCGACCCCGTACTCGGTCGCCGCCAGGCCGGCGCGCTCGGTGACGTCGACGAATCGGATCGTCGCGGCGCCGTCGGGGCCGACGGTCGAATCGTTCCGGTAGAGCCGGTCGGTGAGCGGCTCCGGGTAGCGGACCGGCAGCAACGAGTCGGCGCGCGTCTTACCGGCTCCGAGCATGCGACCCTGGACGGCGTAGACGTCCAGGTCGCCGTCACCGTCGTAGTCGAGCAGCGCGGCACCACCGCCCATGTGCTCGGAGAAGTAGAGCGCCCCGGACATGCCGTTGAAGTACTCGAAATCGAGTCCGGACTCGGCGGCGCGATCGACGAAGATGTCGTCCGCCGCGGCGATCGAATGCGCGCCGACCAGGCAGCCGACCGCGCAGATCAACCATTTGAACGGCACAGACGTGCCATGCGGACCGGTCTGGTGCTCAGAACGTCGCATTCCAGTACAGACTCTCGGGGTTTCCTGGTCGTCCGGACCGTGGCCCGGGCTCAGATGCAAAGCCTTCAAGAACCGTTCCATTCCTCAGCGTCCCCTCCGACCTGCGGCGCCAGATCGAGGCTGCCCGGAAACCGCCGCCGTGCCTCGCTCAGGAGAGCATCGGCCGATTCGGGATCGCCCAGCATCTCGAGCGCTCGGGAGGCGGCCTGGAAACCGGCCGGATTCGGGTTGCGCTCGACCAGCTGACGGATCGTCAGCACCGCCTCCTCCACCCGGCCGTGACGGGCGAGGAAGAGCGCCAACCGGGGATAGCTGCCGACGCCGGTCGGAAACGCCTCGATCTCGCGTCTCATCGCCGCCTCGGCCTCCTCGGTACGGCCCATGGAGGCGAAGATGTTGCCGCGCAGGAACTCGAGTCTGGGGACCGGGCCGTCCGCCGCCCGCGCTACGTCGTCGGTCAGCTCGAGCGCACGCTCGGAGTCACCGCGTCGAAACAGCACGCGGGCGAGGGTCAGCATCGCGGTGCTGTCGGTGCCCGCGAGGGCGGCCGCCGCGCGCGCCTGACTCTCGGCTTCGTCGAGGTCGCCGCTCCGGAGCGCCACCTGGCCGAGGAGCGTTCTCGCCGCCGCCTCGTCCCACTCGAGCGCCCGCTCGGCCATCGTTCTCGCCGCCTCGGGCTTGCCGATACGCAACCCGGTGCGCGCCGCAGCCAGCAGCAGATGGGGGGCCGAGCCCGAGAGCTCCAACGCCCGAGTGTAGGCCCCGTGCGCCTCACCCACCCGCCCGAGCCGCTCGAGCGAGCGTCCCAGCTGCTCCCAGGCGACGAGTGCGTATGGGTTCTCACGCACGACCGCGGCCAGTTGGATCGCGGCGGCTCGGTAGTCGCCCGCGACGCCGAGTCGGACACCTTCGCCGATCGCCTCGAGCAGATGCAGCTGCGAGGCGGGCGCGGGCAGCTCGGCGGCGACCCGGGCCTGCACGTGCCCGGCATAGCCGAGGCTCGCGAGCCGCGACCAGGTCTCCAGATCGGTGTGCCCGGGAGGGACCAGCTTACGCTCGTAGATCCCGGCCGACCGCGCCAGCCGGGGCTCGATCTCGAGCTCGCCCGCGATCAGGTTCTCTCTTTCCGCCGGATCGGCGACCAGATCGAAGAGCTCCGGCTCCGGGCTGTCGATGTAGTGGTAGCGGCCCTCGATCACCGAGATCAGCTCGCTCCAACCGAAGTAGAAGCGTGGGTAGTAGGTCTCGGCGTAGATCGGCCGCTCGAGATCGCCGGCGTCGAGCTCCAGCAGCGACCGGCCGCT
>CAMYOG010000054.1 GCA_947259925.1 Thermoanaerobaculia bacterium | reverse complement strand
ATCGCCGTCTTCAGATCACCGACCAGATCGGTGATCTCGGTGGTCAGACCCGGGACGCCGTCGACCGCCCCCTCGATCTGACCGGCGACCGCGTCGAGTCGCTCGACCAGACTCGAGAGCCTTGGCCGGATCTCCTTCAGGGTCGGCTCGAGTGTGGCGAGAGTGCTCGAGATGGCGTCGACGTTCTGCTCCGACACCACGGCCTGCAGTCCGGTGAGGAGCGGCTCGATCTCGCGGTTGATCTTGGCGATCAGCTCGGACGTCTGATCGACCAGCTGCGGCAGCCGGTCGGTCACCCCGCCGAGCCCCTCGAGCGCGTCGGTCAGGCTCGCCTGCTTGCCACCTTCGATGCGGCTCCCGGGCGGCAGCGGCGGCGCGTCGGCCGGCCCGGCGTCGATCTGGAGATAGGGCGCTCCGAGCAGACCGTCCGAGGTGATCCGCGCCACGCTCCCCTCGGTGAGCAGCACGTCGGCGTCCAGGCCGACCACGAAACGGACCGGCCACTCCTCGCCGGCGCGCAGCTCCATCTCATTGATCCGCCCGACCTCGATCCCGGAGACCCGCACCCGGTCTCCACGCCGCACCCCACTCGAGGTCTTCATGACGATCTCGTACTCGACCTTGCGCCCACGGAAGGGCGAGAAGCCGACGACCCAGAGCGTGGCGATGCCGAGGATCGCGATCGCCGCCACCACGAACAGGCCGGCGCGTATCTCGCTACGGTCAGCCATCGCCACTCTCTCCCGGCTCGTCCTCGTCGAGCATGAACTGACGGAACCGCTCGTGGCTGTCCTCGATCTCTTCCGGCTCACGATCGAGGAACTGGCGCACGATCGGATCGGTGCACGCCCGCACCTTGTCGGGCGTGTCGGTGATCAGCACCCGCCCCTTGTGGATCAGAGCGAGCCGGTCCGCGATCGCGAACGCGCTCGCCAGCTCGTGGGTCACGACCACCATGGTAATGCCGAAGACGCTCTTGAGCTGCAGCAGGAGTCGGTCGAGACCGGCGGCGGTCACCGGATCGAGACCGGCCGACGGCTCGTCGCAGAACAGGATGTCCGGATCGAGCGCCATCGCCCGCGCGAACGCCGCCCGCTTCTTCATGCCGCCGCTCAGCTGGGCCGGCAGCCGGTCGACGGCCCCTTCGAGCCCGACCAGCGCGAGCTTGATGTCGACGATGATCTCGCGGGTCGACTCGGGCAGCTCGGTGAACTCCGACAACGGCAGATCGACGTTCTGTCCGAGGGTCATCGAGCCGAAGAGCGCGGAGCTCTGGAACGCCATGCCGAGTCGCTGGCGCAACCGGACGAGCCGGCTCTCGGAGGCGGCGAAGATGTCCGTGCCCTGGATGTGCACGGTCCCCTGGTCGGGCTTCTCGAGACCGATCATGCACCGGAGCAGGGTGCTCTTGCCGCTGCCGCTACCACCCAGGATGACCAGGGTCTCGCCGTGCTCGACCTCGAGGTCGACCCCCGCCAGCACGACGGTGTCGCCGAAGGATTTGTGGATGCCGCAGACGCGGATCGCGAGGTCGTCGGTGGCGCGGGGCGCCGGGGCGGCGACCGTCATGCGTTCCTCACGTAGAGCAGAGCGGTCACGAACAGGTCGGCGGCGATGATCAAGACGATCGAGCGGACCACGGTGGTGGTCGTCGAGCGGCCGACCGCCTGCGCCCCGCCGCGCGTGCTCAGCCCCTGCTGGCAGGCGACCAGACCGATGATGCCGCCGAAGACGAACGCCTTGAGCACTCCGCCCCACAGGTCCTCCATGACCAGACTGGCGACCGTGTCCGCCATGTAGGTGCCGATGCCGATGTCGAGCACCAGGACGCCGACCAGCAGGCCGCCGACGACCGCGATCAGATCGGCGAACAGGGTCAGGCAGGGGACCGCGATCAGCAGCCCGAGGATCCGCGGCACGACCAGGTAGCTGATCGGGTCGACGCCGATCACGGTCAGCGCGTCGATCTCCTCCGAGACCTTCATCGTGCCGAGCTCGGCCGCGATCGCCGAGCCCGCTCTGCCCGCCACCAGGATGGCCGTCATCAGCGGCGCCAGCTCTCGGGTGACCGAGATCGCCACCAGGTCGGCGACCAGGTTCTCGGCGCCGAGCTGACGAAGCTGGTAGGCGGACTGAAGCGCCAGGATGCCGCCGATCAGGGCGGCGATCAGCGACACCAGCGGCAGCGACTGATTTCCCGAGCGGATGACCTGCCGGCACGCCTCTCCCACCCTGACCGGCGTACCCCGAAACGGACCGACCAGCGTCTGCCGGCCGGCGATCAGAGCCAGGCTCCAGAGCCTGCCGGTCTCCGCGAGCCGATCGAGAAGCAAGGCGCCGGTGCGGCCGAGTGCGTCGGCGAACACCTCAGCGACCCACTCGACGACTAGACGGCAATCCTCTGCTCCATGTCGGCCATGCAAGCGAAGCAGCGCGTCAGGGCGTCCTCGAGACCGGCGAGCCGGAAGACCATCCGTACCGATTCGGTGGGACAGATGAGATACAGGTCGGGACCGCGGTCGTGGGTCTCCTTGAGCGCCTCGATCAGTACCGCCATCGCCGCGGTGTCGATCGATACGACGTCCTCCAGCAGGACCACCAGGTTCTTGTCGCCGCTGACGGCAATCGCATCGAATAGCTCCTTGCGCAGCTGCCCGGCCTCCCGGTAGCTCGCTCGCCCGCGCATATGGAACATTGCGGTCGCCGCCATCGCGTCGGGTACGAACTCGATCGACAGGGCTGACATCCGACGAAGTCTAGCAGTCGACGCCGCTGTTCAGATCGTCCACTGGTCGTGAATGACGCCCACCAGGTGCCAGCGATCGCCGGCCGGAGCGAGCACCAGCCGCAGGCTCCGCCAGTCGAGTCCCTGGAGGTCGGGATCGAAGCCCGGGAAGTGGTATTCGACGACACGGGCGCCCGGGTAGACCTCCGAGCTGTTGTCGAGACTGTTGCCCTGGCCCAGGCGCCGATCCCAGGCGGACTCGGCGGCGGCGGCGAAGTCGACGTCGTAGACGAACCGCTCCCAGTACCCCTCGAGTGTCAGCTCGATCGGATTGCCGGTGCCGTCCAGCTCGCCCCAGCGGCGGACGGTCCGGTCCGAGGCGGCGACCGCCAGCTGCTGGGCCGTCAGCTTCACGTCGTGCCCGGGGCGCACGTATCCGTAGGCCGTGAACGTGACCCCGCGCGTCGGGTCGGCGAGCCGCCCGAGGGTCTCGAAGTCCCGATCACGGATCGCGGCTACCGCACGCGCGGCGACTTCTTCGACCGATCCCACCGTCGGATCCGAGATGGGCGGAGTCGAGCGGACCGGCAGCGGGACGTTACAGACCCCGATCCTCCCGGTCGGCCGCGCGAACCACGACTCGGTACGTGTCCGGCGGGCGGCGATCAACGCCTCGAACGTCGGCGTGTCGGTGCGCAGGTACTCGAGCCGCGCACGCTCCGCTGCGGGCAGCTCGCTACCGAGACGGATCGACTCGATCGGAGCATGCTCCTCGGAGCGCTCGTAGAAGCCGAGACGGCCGGTGCCGCGCGGCAGGGTCGACAGGTGCTCCATGCCCCGCACGACCCTCCCGACCAGGGTGACGTTCCGATCGAGATGCCTCGGTGCGTGTCCGATCACCACGTAGAGCTCGCTGCCGTTGCCGGAGTCGGGCGCGACGTCGCGACCGACCCCGACCATGCCGTAGCAGTGGATCAGCCAGATCCTACCGGCAGTCGGATCCCGGGCGATCGGCAGGCCGAGAGCGAAGCCGGTCTGGTCGGCGTACGGGTCGGGGTCCTTCAGGAGCACGAGCGGAGGGGCGTCGGTCAGCGGCCGATCGAACTCGGGCGCCAGCGAGCGCTTCGCGGCCCCGAGGGGGAGCCGCGGCTCGCCCTCCGGCGCCGGATCGCCCCACTGGACCACGTAGTTCTCCTGCGAGCGGGTGACCGCCGCGCCGTCGAAGAACCGCTCGGCGACCAGCGCCTTGATGTTGGCGACGTGCGCCGGGGCGAGCTCGGGCGCCAGCCGGATCACCACCTCACCGCCGCCGACATTCATGTGCAGCGTGTTGGCCGGGTCGAGCGGCTGCCAGTCGGTGGCCGTGGAGGCTTCGAGCACGGTCGCCATCGTCGGCGGCGGCGCGTCCTGCTCGGCCGCGAGCCGGACCACCGTCCAGGCCGCCGACAGCAGGATGGCTGCAGCGAGTCGTCTGCTCATGGCCAGCGAGGATACAGGGCGGCCGGCCAGAGTAACCACGACCCTCAGAAGACGGCGACTCGCGCCGCCTCGGCGTGTCCTCCCTACTCCTTCGGGCGGTGCCGGAGCCAATCCGACGCCGTAGAGTGGGGTTCGTCGACGACGGGCGACAGAGCCCACACGCGAAGGAGTTCCCAGGTGAAGCAGTTGGAGGAGTTGAAACCCTCCGAGCTCTATCGCCGGTGCGAGCTCGATGGGACTGCATTCGAGACCACCGACGATCTCGAGGAGCTGCCCGGCCTGCTCGGCCAGCCGCGAGCGGTAGAGGCGGTCGAGTTCGGCATCGACATCGAGCGTGAGGGCTACAACATCTTCGCATTCGGACCCGACGGCACCGGCAAGCACTCCGCGGTGCATCAGATGCTCGAGCGGCGAGCCGCCGGCCGGCCGACGCCCCCCGACCTCTGCTACGTCCACAACTTCGACGAGCCCCATAAGCCGCGGCTGCTCGAGCTGCCGCAGGGCAAGGGACGCGATCTCTGCAACGCGATGGAGCACCTGGTCGAGGAGGTCAGCGGCGCGCTGCAGGCCGCTCTCGACAGCGACGCCTACCAGGCGCGGCGCCAGAAGCTCGAGGAGCAGCTCGACGAGAAGCAGACCAAGGCCCTCTCGACGCTCGGCAAGGAGGCGTCCGAGGCCGGCCTGGCGATGATTCAGACGCCGGTGGGCATCATCTTCGCGCCCCGCCGTGGCGACGAGGTGCTCTCCGCCGAGCAGGTCCACGAGCTCCCCAAGCAGGAGCAGCAGGAGCTCGAGGTGCAGGTCGATCAGCTCAAGGACAAGCTGCAGAAGCAGCTGCGTGAGTTCACCCGCTGGCGACGGCGCAAGCGGGAGGCGGTCCGTGACCTCAACCGCGAGGTCGGCCGATTCGCGGTCGGACCGCTGCTGGCGGAGATCCGTGACCACTTCGCCGGCCACGACGAGCTCCTCGCCTATTTCGACTCGGTGGAGAACGACATCGTCGAGAACGCCGAGCGCCTGACCACCCATCGCGAGGACGAGTCCCAGGACCTGCTCACCAAGCTCAGTCAGAAGGTGTCCGAGAACCCGCTCCTCCGCTACCGGGTGAACCTGCTCGTCGACCGCGCCGACGACGAGGGCGCGCCGGTCGTCTACGAGGACAATCCCACCTACCAGAACCTGGTCGGACGAATCGAGCACATCGCCTCGATGGGGACCATGGTCACCGACTTCACGCTCATCAAGTCAGGCGCCCTGCACCGCGCCAACGGCGGCTACCTGCTGCTCGACGCGCTCAAGCTCCTACAGCATCCGTACGCCTGGGACGGGCTCAAGCGGACGCTGCGAGCGCGGCGAATCAAGATCGAGGCGCTGGCCGAGGCGCTGAGCCTGATCAGCACCTACTCGCTGCAACCCGAGGCAGCGGAGCTGAAGGTCAAGATCGTCCTACTCGGCGCGCCACACATCTACTACCTGGTCTCGCAACTCGACCCCGACTTCCGCGAGCTGTTCAAGGTGGGCGCCGACTTCGCCGAGCAGCTCGATTGGAGCGCCGAGAACACCCAGCTCTACGCGCGGCTGATCGCCAAGCTGGCGCGCGAGAAGCAGCTTCGCCGGTTCGACCGAGCGGCGGTCGCACGGGTGATCGAGCAGGGCGCCCGCGAGGTCTCCGATGCGCGCAAGCTGTCACTCTACATGGGGCGTGTCCTCGACCTGATGCGCGAGGCCGACCACTGGGCGGCGCAGGACGAGAGCGAAACGGTCCGGCCCGACGACGTGCAGCGCGCCATCGACGCGCGCGTCTTCCGATCCGATCGGCTGCGGGAGCGGATCCAGGAAGGGATCACGCGCGGCACCTTTCTGCTCGATACCGACGGCGAGAAGATCGGCCAGGTCAACGGCCTGTCGGTCTACTCGCTCAACGACTTCGCTTTCGGGCGGCCGAGCCGCATCACCGCTCGCGTCCGGCTCGGCAAGGGCGAGGTGGTCGATATCGAGCGCGGGGTCGAGCTCGCCGGCCCGATCCACTCCAAGGGAGTCCTGATCCTGTCCGGATTCCTGGGCGCGAGATACGCTGCCGAGAGCCCGCTGTCGCTCTCCGCCAGCCTGGTCTTCGAGCAGTCGTACGGCGGTATCGAGGGGGACAGCGCCTCCTCCGCCGAGCTCTACGCGCTGCTCTCCGCGATCGGGAAGATCCCGATCCGGCAGTCGCTGGCGGTCACCGGCTCGGTCAATCAGCAGGGCGAGATCCAGGCGATCGGCGGCGTCAACGAGAAGATCGAGGGCTTCTTCGACGTCTGTGCCGCGCGCGAGCTGACCGGTGAGCAGGGAGTGCTGATTCCGATCGCCAACGTCGAGCACCTGATGTTGCGCCGCGACGTGATCGAGGCCGTCGAGGCGGGCAGGTTCCACGTCTACCCGGTCGCTCACATCGACCAGGGGATCGAGCTTCTGACCGCGCTGCCCGCCGGCGAGCCCGACGGCGACGGGTGCTACCCGGACGAGAGCGTCAACGGGCGCGTCGTCGCTCGCCTGAGCGACATGGCGCGGCGCGCGCGGGAGTTCGCCTCGCCGCCGCCCGAGCAGGCGGCGGTGACCGAGGACTAGAGCGCCGGGACCTCGGCGTCCTCGTGCTGCTCGAGCAGGAACTGCTCCAGAGCTTCGAGTGCCTGGTTGCCGTAGACCACCGCCGGCCCACCCCCCATCATCACGACCACGGCTTTCCGAAACTGCCCGTGCGTGCGCCCCGACCGACGGCGTGACGACCGCGAGCGGCGGATTCGCTGGCTCTCCTTTTCCACCGCGGATCTCCTGAATCGCGCTCCGGCACCATCTCGGCGGGTGGGAGCCGCGAGGCGGGCCTTCGGTACGATGTCGGCGAAAGAGCGATCACGATGCGTCTCAACCGGTTCGAGACCGCGCTCATGAACAACCCGGTGCGCGCCGCGCTCCAGCGGCGGTTCGAGGCGCCCAGGCTGCGCCGGATGGGCGGATCGATGCTTGGCGGCGCGGCGTTGGAGGTCGGCTGCGGCCGGGGCGTCGGGACCGACCTGATCGTCACCGACTTCGGCGCCGACTCGGTCGACGCGTTCGACCTCGACCCACGCATGGTTGTCCGTGCGCAGGCACGGCTGGCGAGGAGTGCGGCTCGCACGAGGATCTGGGTCGGAGACGTCTGCGCGATCAGCGCGCCCGACGCCAGTTACGACGCAGTCTTCGACTTCGGGATCATCCATCACGTGCCGGAGTGGCGCGACGCCCTAGCCGAGATCCACCGGGTGCTCAAGCCCGGCGGCCGGCTCTACGCCGAGGAGGTGCTCGAGCGTTTCATCGTCCATCCGATCGTCCGCCGACTCCTCGAGCATCCGATGACCGATCGGTTCGACGCCGCGGGCTTCGCCCGGGTGCTCGAGGCGGCCGGCTTCGAGGAGGTCGCGAGCGAGAAGCTCTGGGGATCGTTCGCCTGGTTCACGGCCAGAAAGCGGGAGGCGACTTGAGCTCCGCGGAGACGATTCGGGTCGAGTGCTACGCCGGCCACCGCGGCGAGCAGACGCCGCGCCGCTTCGTGATCGATCAGAGACCCGTCGAGGTGGTCGAGATCGTCGACTGCTGGCTAGCGCCGGAGCACCGCTACTTCAAGGTCACCGGCGATGACGGCTTCACCTATCTCCTGAGGCACGACGTCGACCAGCAGGTCTGGTCGTTGTCAGGAGCGCCGCATCCCACCGGAAAGCTCCCACCCCTCCCGGTCTCCTAGCCTCTCGATGTGCGCCAGGTGGTGCCGGCCGTGCCAGGCATAGGCGCCGATGTTGGCGCCAAGCGTCATCGGCCCCGAGTCGGGATGCACGAACTCGCGCTCTAGATCGGCCGGGCCGAGCGCACGGAGCAGCACACACCAGCGGGCGTGGAGGGATTCGAGCAGGTCGAGTGAGACCTCGAGCGGGGTATCGCGGTAGTCGGCGAGCTCCGCCCACCGATCCTCCCAGTAGGCCTTGATCACCGGCCGCTCCTCGGTCAGCGCCCACTTGAAACGGACGTAACTGTTCAAGTGGCTGTCGACCAGGTGATGGACCACCTGACGCACGCTCCAGCCGCCGGGCCGGTAGGGGGTGTCGAGCTGCTCGTCGTCAAGGCCGCCGACGAGGGTTCGCAGACGCTCGGGAAGCGACTCGATCTCCGCGATCCAGCTCGCCACCAGCTGCGCGGAGATCTCGGCCGGTGGTTCGAAGCGGCCGATCGGGAACCGGAGATCGGGATGGCTGTCTTCGGTCATCTGTTGGCCGGAGTCTACTGTTACGATCCGTCTAACGGGAGGTGTGCGCTCCTCGCCTCCGGGTTCCGCCTGGGCAGTCGGTATGGTCGGCAGAAGCCTCGCTCACTACAAGATCGCCGCCGAGATCGGTGGCGGCGGCATGGGTGTCGTCTACCGGGCCCGGGACACGCGGCTCGGTCGCGACGTAGCGCTCAAGGTGCTGCGGGCCGAGATGGCCACCAGCGCGTCGCGCCTGGAGCGGTTCAAGCGCGAGGCGCGGGCGCTCGCGGCGCTCGACCATCCGAACATCGTCCACATCTACTCGGTCGAAGAGGCCGACGACGGCACCCGCTTTCTGACCATGCAGCTGGTCGAGGGGCAACAGCTCGACCAACTGATACCACCCTCGGGCCTCTCCCTCGACCAGCTCCTGAAGATCGCGATTCCCCTCGCCGATGCGGTCGCCGCCGCCCACGAGCGCGGTATCACCCACCGCGACCTCAAGCCCGGGAACATCATGGTCACCCCCGAGGGCCGGGTGAAGGTGCTCGACTTCGGTCTCGCCAAGCTCTGGGAGCCCCAGACCGACGAGCGCGACACCGAGCTCGCCGGCGAGGGGATCGCCAGCGCCGACACGGTGGGGCTCAAGACCCTGACCAGAGACGGTGGCGTCCTCGGAACCGTCCCCTACATGTCGCCGGAGCAGACGGAAGGCAAGAGGGTCGACCACCGCTCGGACGTCTTCTCGCTCGGGATCGTCCTGTACGAGATGGCGACCGGCGAGCGCCCGTTCAAGGGCGACACGTCGGTATCCCTCGTCTCTTCGATCGTCAAGGTCGATCCCTATCCGGTCGGCAGCCTGCGCGAGGACCACCCGCGGCAGCTCGGACGCATCGTCGAGCACTGCCTCGAGAAGTCGCCGCGCGATCGCTTCCAGACCGCGCGCGACGTCTACAACGAGCTGCGCAGCCTGCGGCGCGAGATCCACTCGACGGCGACCATCTCGGCCGAGCGAGTCGCGTCCCAGCTCCCCGCGCAGGCCACTCCGCGCAGTCCGTGGACGCGGGTCGCGATCGGGACCGCCTTTCTGATTCTGGCCGCCTGGGCCGTCTGGTCGACCCTGGCGCGCCGGCGGGACGAGACACCGCAACCGGCGCTCTCCAACCAGGTCACGGCGTTTCCGGGCTGGGAGGCGGACGCGGCGATCTCGCCCGACGGCGGCCTGGTCGCCTATGCCTCCGATCAGTCGGGCAACGTCGATCTCTGGTTGATCGACGCCCTCGGCGGCAACCCCCTGCAGCTGACCGACGATGCCGCCGTCGACACCGAGCCGGCGTGGTTTCCCGACGGCAGCGCCCTCGCCTTCACCTCCAACCGAGAAGGCCGCAGCGATATCTGGAAGGTGCCCCGCCTGGGCGGACCGGTGACGATGCTGATTCCCGATGCGTCCGACCCCGCAATTTCGCCCGACGGCACCCGGATCGCCTTCTCTCGGCAGCTCGAAGGGGGCGACGCGCGCATCGGAGTCGCCGATCTGGACGGTGCGGCGAACGTCCAGATCCTGACCGACGCCAGCGACGGCATCTGGGCCCACGAGGACCCGGCCTGGTCGCCGGACGGCGAACGGCTGGTCTACGCCGACTTCGGCGACCTCTGGCTGGTACCGGCGGGCGGCGGCGAGGCCCGGCGGCTGACCGATGAGGGGGCCGGCGACTTCGAGCCGGTCTGGGCCTCGGACGGACGCCGCATTCTGTTCTCGTCGTACCGGCAGGGGACACTCGCTCTGTGGAGCATCCCCAGGTCCGGAGGCACTCCGTTGCGGCTCACCCCGGGGACCGGCCCCGAGCGCCACCCGAGCGTCTCCGCGGACGGTGCGCGGCTCGCCTACGCCACCTTCGCCGCCCACACCGACGTGGTCCTGGTCGACCTCGAATCGGGGGAGCACGCTCGCCTGGAGACCCTGCGCACCGAGCGCGGCCCGACCATCACCCCTGACGGCAGTGCTCTGGTGTTCGCCGCCGATCGCTGGGGTGGCCACAACCTCTGGCTCCAGGCGATCGATGGCCTCGAGATTGTCGGCGAACCTCGACGCCTGAACGATGACCCGTCGCCGTCCGCCAACCCGAATGTGTCGCCCGACGGACGCTGGATCGTCTACCAGCGGCGCGTCGAGAGCGACCGTCAGATCTGGGTCGTCCCCTCTTCGGGCGGCTTGGCGCAAGAGCTCATCGGCGGTCCCGGGGTGCGCATCCATCCAGTCTGGTCACCCGACGGCAGCCGCATCGCCTACGTCGAGGATCGCGACGGACTCTCGACGCTCTGGGTCGCTCCGGTCGCCGATGGGCGGCTCGCCGGGGACCCCGAGCAGGTGGGCACCAGCGTCGCGACCGTCACCTGGCCGACCTGGTCGCCGGACGGTTCGCGCATCGCCTACTCCGGTGCGCTCCAGGGAGCGTGGGACATCTGGATCTCGCCGCTCGACGGCTCGGCGCCCTCGAGGCTGACGACCGACGCCAACTCGGTCTGTGTCCGCTTCCGGGGCCCGAACACGCTACTCGTGAGCGGCAGCTGGGGGGAGCGAGGTGTCTCGGTCCGCGAGCTCGACCTCGAGACCGGTCGCTCGACGACGCTGGCGGCGGTGATCGACTTCGGTCCGCGCGCCACCCAGGGGGCATTCGAGCTGGATGGCGCCGGCCGGCTTCTGGTCTACACCCGCGAAGACGTCCAGGGGGACGTCTGGCTGCTTGAAGAGAACGCGGGAGGTTATTAAAATGATCGTTACAGTCCAGTCCATCTGGCGAAGGAGGAAGAGATGCCCGAAGAGAGCGGCTCGTCGTACACCATCACGGTCAGGCACGTACTTGAGCTTCTGGGCGACATACGCGATGACCTCGAGTACATCCAGACGGTGCTCGAGGAGGTGGTCGACCCGGACACGCCGGTGCCGGGCCCGCCCGCTGCCGGACCCCGGATAGGCCGGCGGAGCTGTCTCTTCGACAGCCAAGACTGAGCACGGGGTGACGACTCAGGCGCAGGCAGGGCGCCCGCATGGAATCCGCTCGCTCGACGCGGTGTTGACCGCCGCGTGCAACCTCAAGTGCAGCTACTGTTACCAGAACGAGCGCAAGTCCCCCGGGATGAGCTGGGAGGTTCTGCGGGCGGCGATCGACCTGGTGCTCGACTCGCAGCACCGCCAGGTCGACCTCAACTTCTACGGCGGTGAGCCGCTCCTCGAGCTGCCGCTGATCCGCCGGGCGATCGGCTACGCCGAGCGCAATCGATCGGGTGGACCGCGGATCCGCTACGGGCTGACCACCAACGGCACCCTGATGTCGCCGTCGGTCGCCAGCTTCCTGGCGCGGCACCAGGTGCGGACCCAGCTCAGCTTCGACGGCGTCGCCGCGCAGGAGCTCCGGGGCAAGGGGACGTTCGCCCAGCTCGACCGCTTGCTCGACTACCTCCGCGAGGAGCACCCGTGGTTCCTGCGCCGGAGCCTGAGCGTCAACATGACCCTCACGCCCGCGACCGTGCCCGAGCTGGCGTCGGGCTTCCGGTATTTCCTCGGCAAGGGGATCAAGAAGATCGACGTCACGCCGGTGACGCACGCCCCCGACTGGGAGGTCGAGCGGATCGACCAGCTCGACCGACAGTTCGGCGAGGTGTTCGAGCAGTCGCTGCGCCACTACGAGGAGACGCGCGAGGTGCCGCTGATTCTCTTCCGCAGGTTCGAGGGCGAGAGTCGCGAGCGGACTCCCACCCGACGGATGTGCGACGCCGGCCGGGCCGACTCGGTCGCCGTCGACGCGGACGGTCTCACCTACGGCTGCGTCATGTTCGCCGAGTCGTACCAGTCGTTTCCGAGTCGGCTCCTCGCCGAGCAGCTCGAGCCGCTCGGGATCGGCGACGTGCGGGCTCCCGATTTCGAGCAGAAGCTGGCCGACTTCCCCGCCGTCGCGCGCGGCGCCGAGATCCTCAACCACAAGGAGAACAAGTTCTCGTCCTACGGACGCTGCGACGGTTGCCGGTACTTCGCCGACTGCGTCGTCTGCCCGGCTTCGATCGGCCACTCGTCCTCGAACACCGACCCCGACCGCGTACCCGACTTCGGGTGCGCCTACAGCCTGGTCTCCTGCAAGTACCGGGAGGCGTTCCCGGCCCAGCGCCACCCGCACGAGATCTTCGGGCGACGGCTCGGGCGACGGCGACCGCTCGATGCGCGCACGCGGACGACCGCGTCAGCCGCGACTCCGAGTGCGCTCTAGCCTTTCTTCCGCCAGCAGACGATCGCCGCGTCGCGGGTCGCCTTGCCGTCTTCCAGCAAGTAGGGCGGCACCTTGAGGCGCTCGTAGAGCACCTGTTCGTAGCCCGGGATACGGCGCGGCCGGACCCTGCCGAAATGGGGCCAGCAGAAGACGCCGCCGTCGTCCAGGAGCTCGTCGAGCCGGCCGCAGAGTCGGTCCGCGTGTCGCTCCAGGGCAGCCTCTTCGTCCCTCGCTTCGGACTCCAGGTAGTCGAAGCCGTCGTAGAAGAGGAAGTCGTACTCTCGGGGCGGCTCGAACGCCCAGAAGCTGCCGAGGATCCCGCCGACCCCCGGCCTCTCCGCCGCGAACTCCTCCAGATCCTCGAAGATGCCCTCGTCGATCTCCACGATGTCGTGCCGCTCGGGCTCGAGCTTCGTCTGGATCAGCCCGGCCGAGATCCCCAGGCCGAAGCCGACTTCCAGGACCCGCCGAGGACGCAGCTCCGCCAACCGCTCGAACAGGATCTCGAAGAACGGCTGCTCCTGGCGCGACATGACCACCAGGCCCCGCCACACGAGCAGGTCGGGTGTCTTGACCTCGAAGCGACGTCTGACCATGACGGTTCCTGCTCGAGTATCTCATCGTCTCGAAGAGATGGGCTCGGAGGACGGGTGCCCAGCGGCGGATCTGAGCCAGAGTCGGCCGTCGCGAGGTTCGCTCGCACATCGACCGGTCGGCTCTCGAAGGCTCAGCTTGCCGATCGCCATCACGTTCAGTCAGACTGCCAGTCTCGGGAGCAGGCCGGCCGGGACACTACTCCAGCGGAGGCTTCAGATGAGCGAACTGAGATTCCCAGAGACAGTCCTGGCGCCTTATTCCGAGCCGGTTGCGGCTAGCCAGCTCCGGCAGGGAGAGATCTACTTCTCCCTGAACTTCATCGACGAGGAGATGCTGATACCGGTGCTGCAGCCAGTAACCTACGTCGGCTCGAATCTCCGCGAGGGGGACGTCGACGTCGTCTATCTGCAGGATCTGGAATCGTACCGAGAGGGCGTTCGTTTGGAGGACGAAGCGGGAGACTCCGGTACGGCCAATGCGGTCTTTGTCAGCGGTAGGGCGAGCGAGATGCACCACATCTTCGAGTTCGAGAAGGCCCTGGACGTCCTGCTCGCGTGCGCCCTCAGGCATCGAGCCGCTTCCACCGCCTGATTCGGGACCCATCGGCGGTCCAACCGCCAAGAGAAGCTGGGCTGCCGCTATGACGTGAGCGCCGACGGCCGGCGATTCGTGCGGCTCCGCGCGGTCACACATTCAGGATTCGCCCAGTACCTGCCGATCCGTCTCGACTGGTTCGCCGAGTTGGAGGCGAAACTGCGCCGGTCGGGAAGTTGAGCGGCCGCTCCCGGGGCTGTCGTCAGTCCTTGCGCAGTCGTCGCCCGAGCAGGAAGGCTACGAGAGCGACCCAGCCGGCGCCGGCCGCCAGGCGCGCGATCTGTACCCAGGTCGGCGGCCGGCGCTGGGTGAGCGTCTTGCTCAGATAGCGGCCGCGGGTCTCGGCGCGGCGCAGCTTGCCGCTCGGAGTCTTGGGCACTGTGCGCGGCGGCACCAGCACGACCTCGTCCGGCGACACCTTGGTCGCCCTGCTGATCCGGCTCCGGACCTCGGCCGCCAGCCGCCGCCGTGTCGCCGGGTCCTTCTTGCGGGTCTCAGCGACCACGATGAGATCCTCGCTGCCGGTCGCGGGGTTGGAAACGCCGACGGCGGCCACGCAGCCACGGCGAATGCCATCGACCTCGGCAGCGAGAGCCTCGATCTCCGCCGGATCGAGATTGCGTCCCGCCTTGATGATCAGGTCCTTCCGTCGGCCGGAGATGAAGAGCTCGCCGTCGGCCACGTAGCCGCGGTCGCCGGTGCGCGTCCAACCGTCGGCGGTGCGGATGGCGGCCGTCGCCTCGGGATTGCGGTAGTAGCCGCCGGTCATCGAAGGACCGCGAAACTGGATGTTGCCTTCCACGCGCTCCGGGATCTCCCGATCCTCGTCATCGACCAGCCGGATCTCGTTGTCCGGGAGGGCGCGACCGGCCGAGACGTGGCGGAGCGGCTCATCCTCGCCGCTGTCTTCTTCGACCAGGACGGCTCGTCCCTCGCGGTGGAACGTGTCGCGCTCGATCGCTTCGATCCGCGGTGGACGCCCCAGGGGTGGGAAGCTCAGAGCCACCGCGTTCTCCGCCAGCCCGTAGGCCACCAGCATCGCTCCCTTCTGAAAGCCCACGGCGCCGAAGCGGCTACAGAACCGCTCGACGGTCTCCGGATTGACCGGCTCCGCGCCGTTCAGGGCCACCCGCCAGGAAGAGAGATCGAGGCCTTCGAGGTCGCGGTCGTGGATGCGGCGCACGCAGAACTCGTACGCGAAGTTGGGAGCCGGCGAGAGCGTGCCGCCGTACTCGCTGATCGCTCGCAGCCAGCGCTTCGGCCGGCGCAGGAAGTCGAGCGGCGAGAAGCAGACCATCTCGAGGCCCTGGTAGAGGGCGAAGAGCCAGCAACCGATCAGACCCATGTCGTGGTAGAGCGGCAGCCAGCTGACGACGACGTCCTTGGAGTCGACCCGGACCGCCTCGCCGATCGAGCGGATGTTCGAGATCAGGTTGGCGTGGGTGAGCGCGACGCCTTTCGGGTCTCCGGTGCTGCCGGAGGTGTACTGGATCAGAGCGAGATCGTCCGGGGTGACCCTCGCCGATCGGTCCTCGGCGGGCTCCGCCTTCTTTCGCCGCGCGAGCAGCTTGTCCGGTCGCAGGATCGCCCGCAGGCTTGGCACCTTCGGCTGCAGGAGCCGCGCCAGCTTGGTCGCCCGCTTGGGAGTCAGGAGTGCCGTCACCTCGGCGTTACGCAGGATGCGCACCTGGCGCTCGGCGTACTCCTCGATCTGATCGATCGTCACCGGTGGGTAGATCGGTACCGGCACCGCGCCCGCGAGGAGCGTGCCCATGAAGCCGAAGAAGAACTCCCGGCCGGTCGGCAGCATCAGGGCCACCGTCTCCTGCCGCCCGATGCCCTCCGAGTGCAGGCCCCGAGCCACCGCCTCGGCGCCGACCAGGAGGTCGGCGAAGCTGAGCGACGCCACCTGCCGGTTTTCCTCGAGCAAGAGCAGGTGCTTGCGCTCGGGGTCGCCCTGCACACGACGATGCAGCACCTCGACCAGGGTATCGGCGTATTGACTCATAGACCGTCGGGCGCTCCGCCGTCTGAGTCAGTCCACCTTGAAGGCGACCTCGACCGTCGCCTGCCACTCGCTCGGCTTGCCGTCGGCGATGCCACCGCGCAGCTCGCGTACCTCGAACCACGCCATCCCGTGGACGCTCTCGCCCGCCTTCTCGATCGCCGCGGAGATCGCCTCCTCATAGCTCTTGGTCGAGCAGCCCGTGACGTTGATCTTCTTGAACACCTTCGCGGCCATGGTTCCCTCCTTCTCTCACTTGATTATTCACCACACCGGGCGCTGTCGCCGGAAGTCAGACTCCCAGTCAGGTTCCCGCCACACCAGCAGGTCCGACGTCATGACCTCGAAGCACTGTCTGGCCACAGGGGCTCTCGAGAGGTATCACACCACGCGGCTCCGCGGACTGCCAAGCCCACGCCTTCGGGTGGCGCTCCTGTCAGCTTCCGGGTGTAGACAGTCAGTGAGCCCCGATAAGGGCAAAGCCGCCGAAAAGGCAGTGACGCAAAGCCACGGGTCCGGGGCCGCTCCAGATAGCCGGGTTGCCGAAGGGTAGAGGAGGTGACCCATGCGCAACTACTTCTTCTCACTCGCTCTGCTCGTGCTCGGCGGGCTGACCGCCCCCGCGGTGGGTCAGACCGAAAGACTCGAGCTCCACAACGACGGAGTCCGATTCCCTGACGGAAGCTTCCTGACCTCGGCAGCGGGGTCCTACTCGAATGGCCTCGTCGTGGCCAAGTCCGGTGGCCACTACACCTCGATCCAAGCGGCCCTCGACGGCATTACGGACGCGAGCCAGGAGAACCCGTATCTCGTCTGGGTCGGGCCCGGGATCTACGACGAGCAGGTGATCATGAAGCCGTGGGTCGCCATCCATGGCGCCGGCCGAGATCTGACCACGATCAGAAGCACGGCGGGTGGCGAAACGGGCTGTGACCAGGGCACCGTCGTGGGAGCGGACGATGCCGAGCTCCGTTCCTTGACCGTGCTCAACGACGGGGCTGGCACGGACTGCGCGACCGCCATGTACAACAGCGGCGACTCTCCCGTGGTGACCGACGTACGGTTGATGGCGATAGGGGGACCTTTCAACGTCGGCCTGATCAACGCCAACGGCTCGTCGCCACTGCTGCGCTGGGTGCGCCTCGAGATCGGCTCTCTCCTGTCCGAGCCTCTGCCGGACAGCATCGGCGTGTGGAGCCTCGCCGGCTCGTCTCCACGAGTCCTGGACTCCGTCGTCATTGCTGTCGCTGCGGACCGTGCTCGGGGGTTTCTCAGCCAGAGCGCGTCGCTCTTGACCCTTCAAGGTTCGTTTGTCGAAGCCATCGCGGTTACCGAAAGCGCCGACGTCAGGCTAGAGGGCGGCTCCGAAGCGAGGATCTACGACTCGGTGCTGGCGTCGGAAGACGAGGCGGTATCCAGCGACGGCTCAACCACCTGCCGGATCGCACACTCCGAGCTACAGGGGACTCTGGCAGACTGTAGTTGTGTCGGTGCCTTCGACCCGGACTTCGCGGAGCTCGACGACAGCTGTCAACTCGTTTCGCCGTAGAGGAAACGGATACCTCCCGGCGGGACAGGAGTATGGGGGACAGGTACAAACGCGCGGAATCGGCGAGCATTTGTACCTGTCCCTATCTCATCGCGGCGCCTTTGTACGTGTCCCCCATTTCACCCATTTCACACCCTTCGTGGCATCATCCAGGCGATGGCTTCCTCGATCGCGGTGCTGCCGTTTGTCGACCTGAGCGCCGACACGTCGCAGCGCTACCTTTGCGATGGTCTGGCCGCGGAGCTCATCGCTGCCCTGTCGCGGCTCGAGGACCTGCGGGTCGCGTCGCGCAGCTCTTCCTTCCGTTTTCGGGGTGCCGACGACCCGTTGGCGGCGGCTCGCGAGCTGGACGTGTCGACGGTTCTCCAGGGCAGCGTCGACAAGACCGATGACCGGCTGCGGGTGAGCGCCAGGCTGATCACCTCGGACGACGGGGCCGAGCTCTGGTCCGATTCCTTCGATCGCCCTCTGGAAGACGTCTTCGCCATCCAACACGAGATCGCCAACCGCATCGCCCAGGCGCTCGAGCTGCGTTTCGACCCGCAGCACTCGGAAGCCCTCAAACGGCCACCGACCTCCGACGTCCAGGCCTTCGAGTACTACCTCAGGGGACGCGAGCGGTTCTTCGAGTACCGCCGTCCGAGCGTCGAGGCGGCTCTCCAGCTGTTCAACATGGCCCTGATGCTCGACCACGGCTACGCCCGAGCCTACGCCGGCGTCGCCGAATGCTGCACGTTTCTCTACATGTACGGTAGCGGCGACGAAGCCGACCTCGACCAGGCTGACCTGGCGAGCCGGCGGGCTCTCGAGTTCGCTCCAGACCTGTCCGAGGCGCACGTGGCGCGCGGCCTGGTGCTGTCGCTCCAGCTCGACCACGAAGCGGCCGAGGAAAAGTTCGAGACCGCGATTCGACTGAATCCCAGGCTCTACGAGGCGTACTACTTCTACGCTCGTAGCTGCATCGTCCGGGGAGAGCTCGTGAGCGCCGCCAAGCTCCTGGGGCATGCCTCCAGAATCGACCCGGACGACTACCAGGCACCACTGCTCGTAGCGCAGATCTACGACAGCCAGGAGCGCAAGGAAGAGGCCGCCGCGAGCCGGCGTCGCGGAATCGTGGCGGCCGAGCGCCGTCTCGAGCAGAACCCGGAAGAAACGCGGGCCATGTACATGGGCGCCAACGCAATGGTCTGTCTGGGAGATCTGGAAAAGGGCGTCCGTTGGGCCGAGCGGGCTCTCGAGCTCGAGCCAGACGAGCCGATGGTCCTCTACAACGTCGGCTGCATCTACTCGCTCGCCGGGGAGACCGACAAAGCGCTCGACTGCCTTGAGAAGTCCGTGCGCGGCGGACTCGCCTACGTCGACTGGCTCCGACAGGACAGCAACCTCGATCCCCTCCGCGATCACCCCAGGTTCCAGGCCCTGCTGGAGCTGCGGTCGCCAGCCTAGCGGGCGAACGACTTCGTCAAGCCGCAGCGTCGCCGACGCGTCGGGGTGGCATCAGGAGCGCCCCGTCTCGACTCCCACTCCGGTTGCAGGGGTCTAGGAATCACTCGTGCCCGGAGGCGGATCTGCGAAATGGGGGACAGAAATGCAGTGGGGTGTAATGGGGGACAGGTACAAATGAGCGGGATCGGCGAGCATTTGTACCTGTCCCCCATTTCGTTTCCTGTCCCCCATTTCGACTAGCCCCACCTTGCGCTCAGCGGCCCCACCTCACCGGATAGCCGCAATGCGGCATTTCAGTGCTACACTGAATGCCGCGTGGCGGCAACTCGCCACGAGACCGCTTTGTATATCAACCCTAAGAGTGGGGGTGCGCCGTGGTCGTGACCGAAGCCAAGAAACCGACTTCCGCCGAGGCGGAGGTATCGAAGCAACGAAGGACGACCGGGCCGCCCCCGGAAATGAGTACCGCCGTGAGCCAGGGCGGCGGTTTCCTCATGGCGCCGACCCCACCGGAGGTCTTCTGCCGCGAGCGCTTCTCCGAGGAGCAGCGCGAGATCGACAAGATGGTGCGCCAGTTCGCCGTCGAGCGGATCGGGCCGCTGCGGGAGGAGCTCGAGACCCACAACCAGGAGCTGACCCGAACCCTTCTGCGCGAGGTCGGAGAGCTCGGGCTCACCGGCATCGACGTGCCGGAGAGCTACGGCGGCATGCAGATGGACAAGACGACTTCGGCGCTGGCGGTCGAGGCGCTGACCCTGAGCGGTGCGGGATCCTGGATGGTGACGTTCTCGTGCCAGACCGGCATCGGCACACTGCCGCTGGTGTACTTCGGCACCGCCGCGCAGAAGGAAAAGTACCTGCCGAAGCTCGCCTCGGCCGAGTGGGTGGCCGCCTATGCTCTGACCGAGGCGGAGGCCGGCTCGGATGCGCTGGGCCTCAAGGCCACGGCGACTCTGTCCGAAGACGGCGAGTCGTGGATACTGAACGGCACCAAGATCTACGTCACCAACGGCGGTTGGGCCGATCTCTACACCATCTTCGCCAAGATCGACGGGGAGAAGCTCTCCGCTTTCCTGGTCGAGCGCGGCAGCGAAGGCCTGACGCTCGGCGAGGAAGAGAAGAAACTCGGAATCAAGGGCTCCTCCACCGTGAGCCTCTTCCTCGACAACCTCAGGGTCCCCAAGGACAACCTCCTCGGCAAGCCGGGCGACGGCGGCGCCATCGCGCTGAACATCCTGAACATCGGGCGGTTCAAGCTCGGCGCCGCGGACCTCGGGGCCTGCAAGTGGTCGACCGACCTGGTCACGACCTATGCACTCGATCGCGTCCAGTTCGGTCAGCCGATCGCGTTCTTCGAGGCCATTCGCAAGAAGCTCGCCAGAATGGTGGTCGAGACGTACGCCCTCGACAGCGCCATCTACCGAACCGTGGGTCTCATGGACGCCGGGATCGCCAGGCTCGACCACGCCGACCCCGACTACGACCGCAAGGTGATGGCGGCTCTCGAGGAGTACGCGATCGAGGCGTCGATCTCCAAGATCCTCGGCTCCGAGACGCTCTTCCGGGTCTCCGACCAGGGGATCCAGGTGTACGGCGGCAACGGCTTCTCCGAGGAGTATCCGATGGCGGCGGTCTTCCGCAACACGCGGATCGATCGCATCTTCGAGGGCACCAACGAGATCAACCGCATGGTGATCTACGGCTACTACCTCAAGAAGGCATTGATGGAAGAGCTGCCGCTGCGCGACCTGGAGAAGAGGTGGCTCGAGCCGCTGCCCGAGGCCGACGGCTTCCTCGGATGGGAGCTGGCCGCGCTCGACCGCGCGCGCCGCTTGACCGTCAAGCTGCTCTTCGAGGCCATCTCGAACTACGGCCAGGACCTGCGCAACGCCCAGGTGGTCGGCGAGGACCTGGCGGACCTGGTCATCGCCTATTTCGCCGCCTCGTCGGCGATCCAGCGGATCCGCCAACTCGGCGAAGCGGCCGCCTCGGACGCAGGCTACCGCTCGCTCGCCAGGCTGATCGTCGCCGGCTGCCTGGAGGAGGTCTGGCGCATCGCCTTCCGCCTCCGTCCGGTGCTGCTGGCCGGCGGCTTCGCGCAGTCGTTCGTCGAGCACTTCGACGCCGAGGTCCGTGCACTTCATCTGCCCTTCGATCCGGTGGTCGAGATCACCCGTCTGACCGACGATCTCTACCACCACGGGCGTTACCGATTCGAGTAGGAGAGACGATATGGCCCCGACTCCATCACCCAATACCAGTGTCATCGTCGACGCCGTTCGCAGCCCGATGGGGGTCAAGAACGGCAAGTTGGTCGGCATCCGAGCCGATGAGCTCGCCGCCCAGGTGGTCCGGGCGTTGCTCGAGCGTCAGCCGGATCTGCCTCCAGATGCCATCGACGACGTCGTCCTCGGCTGTGCATTCCCCGAGAACACGCAGGGGATGCTGATGGCACGCGGTGTCGCGCTGCTCGCCGGCATCCCGCTCCAATCGGGCGGCAAGGTGGTCAACCGCTTCTGCGGCTCGTCGATGGACTCCGTCCACCAGCTATCCCAAGCGATCCTGACCGGCGACATCGAGTGCGGCATCGCGGTCGGGGTGGAGGACATGTTCGCCATCCCGATGGGCGGCTTCAATCCGTCCTTCAACTCGAAGCTGAAGGAGATCGACTACTACATCGGCATGGGCGAGACGGCGGAGATCCTCGCCGAGGAGCTCGGCATCTCGCGTGACGAGCAAGAGGAGTTCTCGGTCCGCTCGCACTCCTTGGCCCTCGCCGCCTGGAAAGACGGCAAGTTCGACAGCGAGGTCGTTCCCATCCAGAGGAACGGTGTGTCGGCCGATCGCGACGAAGGTCCGCGCGAGCCGAACCTGGAGAAGATCCGCTCGCTGCCGCCGGCATTTCTCGCCGACGGCACGGTGACCGCGGCCACCTCGAGCCCGATCTCGATCGGCGCCTCGGCGCTCATCGTTTGCAGCGACGCGTTCGCCACCAAGCACGGCCTGAAAGTCCGAGCTCGCCTGGTGTCGCGGGCGGTCGCCGGCGTCGACTGGCGCAAGATGGGCATGGGCCCGATTCCGGCGAGCGAGAAGGCGCTCGAGCGCGCCGGCGTCACCGCGGCCGACATCGACTACATCGAGCTCAACGAGGCGTTCGCCGCCCAATCGCTCTACGTGCTGAAGAAGACCGGCTGGGATACCGACAAGGTGAACGTCCACGGCGGAGCGATCGCGCTCGGCCACCCGCTGGGAGCCTCGGGAGCCCGCATCCTCACGACGCTGATCAACGTCCTCGAGCAGGAGGACGGCAAGCGGGGGCTGGCGACCATGTGCATCGGCACCGGACAGGGGATCGCCACCGTCATAGAGAGGGACTGACCATGAGCGAGATCAAGACCGTTGGAGTCTGCGGCGCCGGCGTCATGGGCGCGCAACTGGCGGCGCTCTTCGCCGGCGCCGGCCTGAAGGTCTACCTCTTCGATCTCGATCAGGAGCTCGCCGAGAAGGGGCTTGCGGCGGCGGGCGCCGCGAAGCCGGCCGCGTTCTACCACCGCCGCTTCGCCAACAGCGTCATCCCCTCCAACTACGAGCAGCATCTCGACCGCTTCGGCGAGTGCGACTGGGTGATCGAGGCGATCGCCGAGCGGCTCGACTGGAAGCGTGAGCTGTACCAGAAGGTCGAGCCCCGGCTCAAGGACGGCGCGCTCCTGACTTCGAACACCTCCGGCCTCTCGGCTCGCGAGCTCGCGGAGGCGCTCTCGCCGGCCGCGCGGCGACGCTTTCTCATCACCCACTTCTTCAACCCACCGCGCTACATGCGCCTGGTAGAGCTGGTGCCGGTGGCCGAGACCGGGGACGACGCGATCACGCTGGCGACCGAGCTCATCGGTCGCACCCTGGGCAAGGGGATCGTCCACGCCAAGGACACGCCCAACTTCATCGCCAACCGGATCGGCGTCTACGGCATGATGCTGGCGCTCGAGCTGACCCGCCAGATGCGACTGACCGTCGAGCAGGTCGACGCCGTCACCGGGCCGGTGATGGGTCGGCCGAAGTCGGCCACCTTCCGCACCGCGGACGTCGTGGGACTCGACACCCTGGCCTTCGTCACCCGGACCGCCTACGAGAAATGCGTCGATGACGAGAGTCGCGACGTCTTCCAGATTCCGCCGGTGCTGGCGGGCTTGCTGGAGAGCAAGCGACTAGGGAGCAAGAGCGGCGCCGGCTTCTTCAAGAAGGAAGGCAAGGAGATCCTGGCTCTCGACTTCGAGAGTATGGACTACCGGCCTCGCACCAAGCCGCGCATGGACGGCATCGGTGTGGCGCGTCGCCACACCGATCTCGGCCGACGGCTCTCGGCTCTGGTCTACAACCCGGACCCGGCCGGCAAGCTTGCCTGGGAGCTCGTCGTCGGCACCCTCTCCTACGCGGCTCGCCGCCTGGGCGAGATCTCCGACTCGATCGTCGACGTCGACCGAGCCATCCGCTGGGGCTTCGGCTGGCAGATGGGACCGTTCGAGACCTGGGACGCCATCGGCGTCGCCAAATCGGTCGCTCGGATGGAGCGCGAGGGCAAGGCCGTGCCCGCGGTGACGCGCGACCTGCTCCAAAGCGGTCGCGACTCCTTCTACTTCCGCAACGGGCGGCCGACGCGCGAGGTCTTCGACTTCTCGACCAAGCAGATGCTCCCGGTACCGACGGCGGACGGAACGATCCTCCTCGAAGACCGCAAGGCGGCCGGCGGCGAGATCCTGCGCAACTGGAGCGCCTCGCTCGTCGACCTGGGCGACGGCGTCGGCTGCGTCGAGCTCCACTCGGCGTTGCAGCCCGAGTTCAATCCGGTAGACGGCGGCGTCCTCGACGTCCTCGCCGGCTCGCTCGAAGAGGCGACGAAACGCGGCCTCGAGGGCCTGGTGATCTCCCACGACGGTGTCCACTTCTGCGCCGGCGCCAACCTGGCGCTCATACTCGAGCTTGCCAAGGCCAAGAGATTCGGCCTCATCGAAGAGGTCTCTCGCACTTTCCAGTCGATCAGCCAGGCGATCAAGTACGCCCCGTTCCCGGTCGTCGCGGCGCCCTTCAGCATCACCCTGGGCGGCGGTTTCGAGATGATCGCCTGCTGCGATCGCGTCGTCCCCCTGGCGGAGCTCTACTGCGGCGCGGTCGAGGTCGGAGTCGGCCTCATTCCCGGCGCCGGCGGCAACCTCCGACTGCTGACCAACCTCTCCGAGCGCATGCCGCCCCGCGCAATCGGCCCGATGGCCGCGGTCCAGAAGGCGTTCGAGACCATCGGGTTCGCCAAGGTCTCCACTTCGGCTCACGAGGCCGTCGAGCTCGGCTACCTGCGCCCGGACAGCCCCATCGTCCTCTCGCGCGACCACCTCATCGCCCGCGCCAAGCAGGAAGTGCTCGCACTCGCCGACGGCTACACTCCGCCCGCACCTCCCGAGCTGATCCCGCCCGGAGAAGGCGGCAGGTTGGCGATCGAGATCGCGATCGAGAACTTCGTGAAATCCGGGACCATCTCCGAGCACGACGCCCTGGTGGCGAAGAAGCTGGCCTGGGTGTTGACGGGCGGCACGCGCGGCGACGGGATGCAGCCGGTCGAGGAACAGTACTTCCTGGATCTCGAGCGCGAAGCGTTCGTCTCACTGGCCGGCGAGACGAAGTCGCAGGCTCGGATGGCTCACATGTTGAAGACGGGCAAGCCGTTGCGGAACTGAGGGCGGTTGTCGGCGTGTCGTGGTGGGACGCCGTTGCCTTCTGCAATTGGCTGAGCGCGAAGGAGAGATTGCCTGTCGCCTATGACCTGGCAACGGGCGAGCTCCTGGACGGCGAGGGGCAGGCGACAACCGACGTCGCCACGGTGAGAGGGTATCGCCTGCCCACCGAGGCCGAATGGGAGTTCGAGGATCCGATTCGGGAACGGTCGGAACATCGCACGTTTCGACGAGATCAACTTCGACGCCAGGAGCGGCGAGTACGCCTTCGCCGAAGAGGGGGACTGTCGAGGCAGGACCACGCCGGTGGGCAGCTTCGCGCCAAACGGTCTCGGGCTCTACGACATGAGCGGCAATGTCTGGGAGTGGTGCAGCGACTTTGGCGACCGGTACCCCTCGGAATCGACCCTAGATCCATATCAGGTCAACGGCGAGATCGGGCAGCGCCGCGCTGCCCGGGGAGGCCCCTGGGTGGGTAACGCAAACCTCGCTCGCGCCTCCGCGCGGTTCGGCTGGGTAGCAGAGGACCGGTGCAACAACGTTGGATTCCGCGTCGCCAAGTCGAGATGAGATGGCACACGCAGCAGACACCTGGTGACTCATGGTCGGCTCGAGGCCACGCCACAGGCATTGGAGATCCGAAGATGGGCAAAACGGTCGAAACCGAGCACGTAGTGTCCTTGGGGCGACTCGGGCCGGACGGGCAGAGGCTTGCCGGGGGAAAGGGCGCTGCCCTCGCCCGGCTGTTCCAGGCCGGGCATCCGGTTCCGGACGGCTTCGTCATCCTACCGGCCGCCTTTGCCGGCGATGAGCTGACGTCCCAGGGATGGGCGAGGGTGCGCGAGCAGCTGGACCGCTTGCGTCAAAAAGGCCACGACAAGTTCGCAGTGCGCTCCTCCGCCCTGGCCGAGGATTCTGCACAGGCGTCCTTTGCCGGCCAATTCAAGAGCGTTCTGAGCGTGCGCACGCCGGAGGCGATACGCCACGCCATCCTCACCGTACGGCAGTCGCGCAAGAGCAGCCGGGTACAAGCCTACAGCCGGGCCAAGGGGATCGAGTCGGCCCACGAGATGGCTGTCGTAGTGCAACAGATGGTGCCGGCACAGATCTCGGGTCTCCTGTTCACGGCCGACCCGGTGACCGGCAGCCGCACAGAGATGACCGGCAGTTTCGTGCTCGGATTCGGCGACCGCTTGGTCGCTGGCGAGGCGACCGGCGACTCTTTCAGGCTCTCACGAGCCAGAGGGGCCTACGCAGGCCCGGACGAGCTCAAGCGTCATGCGCGTCAACTGCATCGGCTAGGCGGTCTGTTGGAAAAGGAAGCCGGGCACCCACAGGACATCGAGTGGGCGATCGCGAATGGCGAGCTCTTCCTTTTGCAGTCCCGGCCGATCACCACCCTGACTCCGTACCACCCCGCCACGGGGGAGTGGAACGACAGCCTGGCCGGTGACTTCCTGTGGTCACGGGTGAACTTCGGTGAGGCGGTTACCGGTGTGATGACGCCCCTCACCTGGACGGTGATCCGCCTGGTGCTGAGGGATTGGAGGTTCCTGCCCCAATACCACTCCTCCGGCAACATCGCTGGGCGTCCCTACCTCAACTTGAGCGTCTTCGCGTCGGTGTTCCACGCCTTGGGAAAGGACACTCGCGCGCTGCTCGAGACCCTCGAGCCCACCGGCTACACGCGTCTTCCGGAGGGCATGGACATTCCTCTGCTGGGCCTCTCGAAGTGGTCCGTACTTCGCCACCTCCCGGGCTGGATACGAATGGAGATCCGGCAGAGAATGGCCGTCCGGTCCCTGGAGCGATACCTGGTGACCAACCCGGCATGGTGCCGGCAGGCGAGAGCCTCGATCCGGGGCGCGACGAACGGAGCCGAGCTGCTCTCTCTGTGGCAGCGCGACATCCTGCCCCACGTTGTTCAGGGTGTCTGGGTGGTTCTGGGCACTGTCTCGGAACACGCGCGAGCGTCGGCCCCGCTTCGTCGCAAGCTCGGCGAGCTGGTCGGACTCGCGGACGCAGACGCGCTTCTCTCTGACCCGACCGATGCCGATGCCCGTCTCCTGGCGAGCCTCGCGCCACTGCTCGGAATCGCCAGGGTGGCGCAGGGCGAAATGGACCGTGAAGAGTACCTGGAACGATTCGGCCATCGGGGACCGCAGGAGTTCGAACTGTCGATTGCTCGGCCGGCCGAGGACTCCGAGTGGGTCGACCGCCAGGTTGAGATGTTCCGCAACTCGCCGGTCGATGTCCCCGCCCTGCTGCGTCAACGGCGGACCAGATTCGAAGCCGCTTGGGATCGCTTCCGAGCTCGCTATCCTCGCAAGGCGAAGTCCACCCGGCGTCGCATCGCGAAGGCCGGGTCGCGAGCGCGCAAGCGCGAGGAGGCGCGCTCCGAGTATGTCCGGGACCGCTGGATCGTACGCGACTTTGCGCTTCGGGCGGGCGAGCTGACCGGCCTGCGAAGTGATGTCTTCTTCCTCACCATCGGCGAGCTCTTGGAAGCCCTCTGCTCGAACGACACGGCGGTCGACATCGCGGCCCGCAAGGAGACGCATCGGCGATACCGCTCGCTGCCGCCCTACCCGTCGGTGATCCGTGGTGGGTTCGATCCTCTCCGGTGGGCGGCGGACCCCGATCGCCGTAGCGATCTCTTCGACTCGCACACCTCTACTCCGCCACCGGTCTCGGGGGAGATCGATTCACCGGCCGTACGCGGCGCCGCGGGCTCGGCGGGCCGGGTAGAAGGCGTGGTGCGACGCCTGGACGACCCGAGAGAAGCGGATCAGCTGGTGCCAGGCGAGATTCTCGTGACCACGCAGACCGACATCGAGTGGACTCTGCTGTTCCCGCGGGCATCGGCGATCGTCACCGACGTCGGAGCGCCGTTGTCGCACGCCGCAATCGTCGCCCGCGAGCTGGGGATCCCGGCCGTGGTCGGCTGCGGAGACGCCACCATGCGCCTGCAGACCGGAGACCGGGTCGCCGTCGATGGCGGGCGCGGGATCGTGGAGTTGCTCGAGGACTCCAAAGGACATTTTCCCCAATCACGGAGGCAGCCAGATGAGTGAATTGGAGAGAGCAGATACTGCGGATGAGCACAAAGGAACAGCAAAACGGCGTATCCCGAACGAGACCAGGCTATGTCTGTTGTTCCAAGGACTGTTGAGCATCGGTTTCATCGGCTACTTTGCCTTTAGAAACCACTGGGTGGTCTATATCTTTGCTCATATTGGCGCTCTGGGCGTGGCAGGCTTCTTCGGATCCTTTGCCGGGGCTATTGCGAAATCCAAGGGCTATCAGTACGCAACGGCCTTGTTGTTAGGATCAGCACTTCCACTGATTCTAGGGATTATTGGTGCTTACTTAGTGGTACTGCCTAGAGACAATGGTCTACCGGGTACTTGTGGCGGAACAATAACTCTTCTTGTTGGTCTCCTCGTTGTCATCGGGTATGCGTTGGCCAAGCACCGCGAGAGAACTCAGTTGAGTTAGAGATCGGCCACGCATGGATAAGCTGGGGTGAGGGCCGGTGAACCGCACTCCGACGCACTTCGGCGCTCTCCGAGAATGTGCGGGAAGCAGGCCACTTGCGGGCCGGGCTGCCTGAGCTCTGAGAGATCCTGGATGGTGCCCAGGGGCGGATTTGAACCACCGACACCCTGATTTTCAGTCTGGCCTGGGATTCTGCGACCGTCTGCGATGGTCTACCGCCGTCTACGCCAGATTTCTCTAACTGGTTGACATAGCTGTACTTACGCTTGTAGCTTGGCCACATGGAGCACCCCAATCTACCCTCGATTGCGATGCCGGGTGTTTGCTCAATGCTTGCTCGGAGGGCGGCATGAAGCTGACCAAGCGAGTCATCGACGGGACCAAATGGCACGGGAAGAAGGGCACCGCCCACTACCTCTGGGACGACGAGATCGCGGGGTTCGGGGTCCGGATCTACCCCTCGGGGCGGAAGTCGTTTTTCATCGCCTACCGCGCCAACGGACGCCAGCGGTTCCACACCCTGGGCCGCTTTGGCGAGCTCACCCTACACGAGGCCCGCACGCTGGCACTCGAGACGCTCGGCCGGATCCGACATGGAGCTGACCCGAGTGGCGACCGGCTGGCCTACCGCGAGGCCCCGACCGTGGCCGACCTGGCAGAGCGCTACATGCAGGAGCACGCCTGGCCCAAGAAGAAGACCGCCAGCGCCCGCGACGACGAGCGGAACTGGCGGCTCCATGTCGTGCCCCGGATCGGCACCTACAAGGTCGTCGACGTCACCCGGGCCGACGTCTCAGGGCTCCATGCGGAGCTCGCTTCGAAGCCCTACCTCGCCAACCGAGTGCTGGCGTTGCTCTCGAAGGCCTTCAACCTGGCCGAGGTCTGGGGCTGGCGACGGGACGGCTCGAACCCCTGTCGTCACGTCACGCGGTTCCAGGAGCGGCGGCGGGAGCGGTATCTGTCGCAGGAGGAGCTCGCGAGACTCGCCGAGGCTCTGGCAGAGGTTGAGCGCGAGCGATCCGAGTCGCCCGCAGTCGTCGCTGCCATACGCCTCTTGATCCTCACCGGCTGCCGGGTCGGGGAGATCCTCGAACTGCGCTGGGATGAGGTCGATTTCGACCGGAAGACCCTGAGGCTGCGAGACAGCAAGACCGGCTCCAAGTCGATCTACCTCAGCAACCCCGCCCTCCAGGTGCTCGCCGATCTGGAGCGCGACCGTACGGGTGAGTACGTGATCCAGGGCGCGAAGCCGGGTCGACCGCTCTCCACCCTGACGCGGCCCTGGTTCCGGGTTCGCGAGCGAGCTGAGCTTCCCGATTTGCGACTACACGACCTCCGGCACTCCTATGCCAGCGTCGGTGCCGGCGCAGGCCTCTCCCTCCCGATGATCGGGAAGCTCTTGGGGCATCGCCACTCCGCGACGACCGAGCGCTATGCCCACCTCGGTGCTCATCCGGTCCGTCAAGCAGCCGAGCTTGTGGGGTCGCGACTTCAGGCGGTCATGAACGGCCGTCCAAGCTAGAGGCGCCGTAGGACCGGGGTCAGCTTCCAGCCGGTCGTGCCCGATATGGGCGACTTACGGGGCTTGTTGTTGGCGCTCAGAGCGCACGTGATCTTGGAGCTGGAGAACCCGGTCCCGGCATGATCGGCGAGCGTATTGCGGTGCTTGGAGTCCTCGGCCCATCCCTGTGAGGCGGGCAGCCCGCGCCTTGTCATAGTGGCGAGATCGCAAGCTAGCGGCCGCTGGTTTCGTCTTCCCTCTTCAGAGTGGAGACGGTCGCAGCCACAACGAGTGGGTTGCCTGCCTAGGTCGGCAGGCGACCGAAAGCCACCTACCTGAACTTCTGTGTCTTGGTCAGCTCCCCCGCCTCGTCGTAGACCTTCCAGGTTCCCTTCTTCTTGCCGTGCTCGAAGCGCCCCTCGTCCCAGAGCTGGCCGTTGGCGTGGTACCGCTTCCAAAGACCGTGCTTCTGTTCTTCGTCGTCAAAGCCACCCGTCGCTCTCGGCTCTCCAGTCTTGAAAAACCATTTCCACCGACCGACGATCTTTCCGTCCTTGAAGCTGCCTGAAGACTGCATCTGACCGTTGTTGAGGAAGTACTTCCACTTTCCAGACTTCTTGCCCTCATCGAACTCGCCCTCGCAGGAGACAAGGCCGTTCTTGAAGTGCGTCTTGAAGGGGCCATGCTTCGGCTTGCCTTCTTCGTCGATACCGGGAATGTCCTTCATGGATTCTCCTCTCCGAACTCGACGGTTGGTCCTGGGGTTCCGACTGCATCTTCAGCTTGAAGCCGTGCTCCGTCGGGTTGGGTCGGCAAGCCTAAACCGGCTCTGGGGATAGATCAAGAGAGGCCCCACTCTCTGCTGGAAGGTCCTAGAAGCGCGGCTTCCCGGGCAAGGCTCTCTGCCTGTCGTGGCCACGACTGACGGGCCTGGGGGCCTGCTGCTGCTGAAGATCCTGCCAGACTACACCCACCTCCACGTGCGAAGCACCTTCAGGTACCAGGGCACAAAGGACGTCCATTCGGCAGAGCGAGCGTTCCCCCTGGTCGCGCTCGGGCCGAAATAGGCAGAAGGCACCTTTTGCGGCTCGCAAACCGTGTCGTCTAGCTGCCTCGGGCTCGCTAGCGTGCCTCGCTTCAAGCACTCTCTGCGGTAAGGGCCCTGGCAGGCCTGGTGGTGGGGAATGAATTGGATCTGAGTGCCGAAGCTGCGGGCCAACCCGCGGTCTTCCTGGGTGACTTCCTGCGGACGCGGCTGGTAAGCACGGCTTCTCGGCCAGCTCGCGTGTCCCGTTCCATCAGAAAGTGGGACACCGCTCTCCCACCGACGAGACTCCCCACGGAGGCGTCTGCCGCGAGGGTGTCTCTAAAGGGTCGCCGATCCACCTGCGGCGGCCCTAATTCCGTGTGTTTCTCCCCCCGTTGTCAGCCTGTCCCTCAAGGAGTCTCCTTGTAGCTGCCGCCCGTCACACCTAAGGCGACACCCTTGACGAAGGCTCTCCGAAGAAGCGTCATCGGCACTTCGAACGCCTCCTTCCGCGCGTACAGCGCTGCCCCCGGAGCCTTGTTCTTCCGGTCCCTCCAGACCCGCCTGTAGTGTGTGACGAACCGCCGGTCCGCATCGAGACCCGCTGCCTGCACCCATTGCCCGTGGACCCAGATCAACTCCGGGCGCACCTCCTCGAACACGTAGTTGTAGAACTCCGGCTTGCTGCGCTTCTGGGTGCGCGCGATCACGGGATCGGTGAGGCCAGCCAGATCGACGACCCGCACTTGGTCGCGCCAGAGCGGGCCGCCTATGTCGGGAAGAAGCACGGACACTCGCGTGCGCCCCGAAAGACGGCCAACTCTCTCCAGTCTCTCGCTGAGCGTCAAGGCGTGCTCGAACGGGACGGGCGGAGACGACTTGAACGAGGAGGTGCGTACGAACCCGACTGCCACCGCAATTCCGATTGCTGCGACGACCGCCGTCGCTGACAGCCAGACGGGCCTCGCTACGGGCCGGGTAAACCGTTTGGCTACACCGGCTAGAGAGCCGATGATGGTCACTGGCCCGAGAAGGAAGGCGGGAGTGGCGAATCTGAACTCCGGCATCCAATCCGTCGGTAACGCCGCATAAGCTACCCAGGAGATAGCCAGCGCGACCCAGAGGGCAGCGAAGCAGGTTCTGCGGAGGCTCTTCCACCCTCCTGTCTTCTCGGCGAGCCAATACGGCCCAATGGTGCCGGCGACGATCACGATCACGCCGGCCAACAACAGAATGCCGCCGCCCAGGAGCGGACCCTTACTGTCGAGTGTTGACGCCGTGAGCTCCCACAGGGGTCCTCCCTTTGCGTAGTAGCTGTTCGGCAGCACATCAGCGAAGTAGGCCAGGCGAAAGAGGGTCAGAACGCCCCAGCCCAGGGCGACGACCAAGGTGTAGGCTAGGGCCGCCCGGCGGCGGTTCTCGCGAAGAGCGAGGGCCAAAAGGACCGGGAAGAGCGGCAGATACAGGATACCGTCCGGCCGGGTCACGAACAGAAGGAGGACTGCCAGGCCGAGCACAACGCCCGACTCGGAGCGAGTTGAGGAGTGTGCAGTCGCCACGACGACGCCGAGCACCAGGAGCGCGACAAGGAGCGCATAGAGCCCGTTCTCAAGGCCCGACATCGTCCACGCCACGAACCCGGTCGAAAGCGAGGTGATGGACAGGCTTGTGAAACAGAGCCAGACCCAGCGATCCGCCAGTCTTCGGGCCACAGCTGCCATTGCCACATAGCCGACGAGAACCATGAGACCCGAGATAACCTTCGGTGTACTCACGGTATCGAAGAAGCCCAGCCGCATCGGTAGTGCCAGAAGAAGTACCCAGAGAAGATTCGTGAACCCTTCGACGGGCTCCGCCCCAGGCTGGGCGACGAGTCCATTGCCCTCTGCCAGGTTCCTCGCATAGGTGTACGAGATACCGGCGTCGTCGATGATCCAATCGCCCAAGGAGAGAGCGTGGAGGACGAACAGCGAAAACGGTAGGGCGACGGCGACGGAGTAGAGGTGCAGCGATTTCACGGCCTTCTCGCTTAGGTCGGCGCCTGACATTCCCTTCCTCGCGGGGTCTGCCAACCTTAGAAGATCCGAGACCTGTCATTCCAGGTTGGCCCCGGCTTGTCTTTTCTCGACCCGGTGATCACACGTCGACTCCAGGCGTCGACGACGACTGCCAAGAAGAGGAAGCCCGACCAGGTCGGGACGTAGGTGATGTCCGCGACCCAGAGGCGATCCGGAGCGTCGGCGACAAAGTCGCGCTCGACCAGATCCGGGGCCGGGCGAGCGTCCTTGCCTCGGCGCGTCGTACGAAAGCGCTGGCGGCGGCTGATGCCTTCCAAGCCCGCGCGTCGCATCAGACGAGCGATTCTCTTGCGACCGACTCGCGTGCCCTCAGCGCCGAGCTCCGCGTGAATCCGCGGCACGCCGTAGGTCTCGCGAGAGTGCGCGTGGATCGCTCGGATCCGTTTCTCGAGCTCCCCGTCGGCCCGGGCTCGGGCCGACGGCGGTCGCTCCCGCCACGCGTAGTAGCCGCTGGGGGAGACGCCCAGCACGCGGCACATCGTGGCGATCGGATACATGGCCTGATTGGCTTTCACGAACTCGAACTGTCCGGCACCGAGCCGGTCTCCCGAGCAAACCAGGCCGCGGCTTTTTTCAAGATCTCCCGCTCCATCCGAAGCTGTCGGTTCTCCCGGCGCAGCCGGCGCAACTCGCCGCGCTCCTCGCTCGTCAGGCCGTCGCTGCGACGGCCCTCGTCGAGGTCGGCCTGGACC
>CAMYOG010000053.1 GCA_947259925.1 Thermoanaerobaculia bacterium | reverse complement strand
CGATCGACCTCGACCCGGACAGGCCTCCAGGTACCGTCACGGGACCTGAGCCGCGGGTAGTACCCCAGGACGTACTGCTGCCGTAGCTCCTTCAGCACCATGGCGATCCCTTCCGAGAGACGCTCGGTCGGTACCGAATGGATCCGCCCACCGGTCTCACGGATCGCCGCCTGGAGGCCGGCAACCTCGTCGCGGTTCTCCGGGTAGCCGCGCCAGGAGGTCGCGAAGGCGATCTGCTCGGCGCCCGCCCGGCCGGGGCGAATGCGGTAGAGCAGCGCGTCGCTCCGGCGCAATTTCCAGACGATCTGGTCGATGGACAGGAAGCTCAGGGTGTCGGCGCCGTCCGACAGGAGCACGACGACCGGTCGACCCTGGCGACCGTCGAGAAGGCGCAGCGCCGCATAGAGATGATCGTTGATTGCCGTCCCGCCCGCGGCGACCAGGGAGCCGAAGGCAGGCCCCTCCTGGACTCCCTTCCTGAAGCTGGTCACTTGCCGCACCCGGTCCGAGAAGACCAGCAGCATGGCCTGGTCGAGATGGTGGAGACGGCGGAGCAGCTCGCGGCTGGCCTCGATCGCCGAGGCCAGCCGCGCTCCCGCCATGCTGGCGCTGGCGTCGACAAGAAGCACCAAAGTCATCGGAGCGCCGCCGCGCTCGAAGGTGACGAGCTCCTGCTCGAGGTGGCTGTCGAAGATGCGGAACTCGTCTTCTTCGAGGTCGAGAACCGCGGCCTCGTCCCGGGTGACCGTCACGTAGAGCTGCTGGAGGGTGAGGTCGAGCTCGAGATCGATCGGTACCGGTGGCGCGACCTGAGTCACCCGGCTCTCACCGCCGTCCGTGCCATGAGCGACAGCGGTGAAGCGCTTCTCGAGGTTGTCGGCGCCGGCGTCGACCGTCACCTGGAACGGTGGGGTCTCGTCGGAGCCGATCCGTCGGCCCTGGAAGAAGAAGTCGATCCTGGAGACCGGTCCGCCGCCGGTGACCTCGACAGCGAACAGCACCTCACCGAAGGCCGGCTGGTCGGGAGCCGGGCTGAGGATGACGATCTCGAGCGGCTCGGTGATCACCACGCTGCCGTTCGAGCTCGCCGAGGCGAAGAGGAGGGCCGCTGCCAGGATCGCTGCGAGGACGCGCATCCGTTCAGTCCCGAGGCTCGAGGGCCGTTGTCCGAGCGAGCGCGACCGCCAGCCGGGCCCGGCTGGCATCCGCTTGCCGGCTCAGTCGCTCTCGCGAGCGCTCGAACACCTCGGTGGGGTCGAGGGCGTAGCGGAGACGGGGCGAGCTCGCGTTCGACGCGGCGATCGCGTGCAGGCTCGCATCGAGGTCGGGCACGGGATCCGATGGCTGCCGGCGTTCACCGACGTACATGTGCGCGATCGCCAGTGTGGGATCGTCGGGGAAGCGCTCCAGGCCCTCCTCGAGCACCGACGCGGCCCGATCGAGGTCGCCCGCATCGAGGAGCCAATCGGCGAGGCTCTGGTAGGCGAGACTCAGGACCCAGGGCGGTGCCTCCGTCCGGAGCAGTTCCTCGGCGATATAGCTCGCTTCCGACTCTCTCCCGCCGCGCCGGAGATTGAGCGCCAGTCTCAGACGACCTTCGACGTTGTCGGGGTGGGTTTCGTAGAGTCTCTCCAGGTAGCGTAGCGCGCCGCTGTAGCGGCCCTGCCGCTCGCTGGCTGCGGCGGCCCCGAGCAGAGCGCTCTCGTTGCGGGGATCGAGCGCGAGTGCGCGCCGGAAGAGCTCCAGCGCACTCCGATCGCTCGAGGTCTCCTGGGCGAGGGCGCCGAGCGTGGCGAAGAGGTCGGCGGCGGTGGCGCGCTGCTCCTGGGTCAGCGCCCGCTCGGCATAGAGCTCGCACAGCAGGTACATCGTGGCCCTGGCATGGACCGTTGCCTCCTGGAGTCGCTGCTCTCGGTACGCTCGATACGCTGTCTCGTGGAGCTCGAAAACCGGCAGCAGCAGGTCGGGCTCGACGGAGGAGAACCGCTCGAGGAGCCCGAACCGTTCCTTCCGCATCCGAGTCAGTCGGTCGCGGGTGGCCTCGGCTGCAGTCTCGAGCTCGCCGAGGCGGCGCAGGGCCTCGCCATCCTGGGCCAGGGCGTAGTGCCGCAGGACGTCTCGGTAGGCACTGACGTCGGAGGCGAGCGGACCGGCCGCGACCGCGCTGGCGCACGCAAGGAGAGCGAGGCCGACGAGCGCCGCACAGCGAGACGGTCCACCGCGGCGATCGACCATGCCGACCATTCTAGGCCCTCGGCGAGGGGCCGGAACGGCTCGGCGCCTAGGACGTGGAGCGGATGCCCAGAGGAGTGGGCGATGCGGCTCCGTCGGGCGGGTCCGCCAGCGACTCGGTCCGTGCCGTGCGCCCGGCCACGCGCAGATCCAGAAGCGCGTAGATCACGCCGAGGACGGCGATCAGGATCGGCAGGGTAATGATGCCCAGTATGTAGCTAATCCAGTCCAACGCGTGGCTAGTCAGGCTCTGTAGTGGTAGTTAGCTTCAGCGGACTAGGAGGGCAAAGCTAAGGCCCTCGCTCAAGGGGCTGCCAAACCCTTGCTAACACAAGATATAGCTGTCCGTCAATAGACGTGCCCAAGATCGTGGGGTCGCGGGGGTACGCATCCAGGTCGCTCCGGCGGCCAGAATTGGTCAAGCCACCCGAACTCCGCCGTCGAGTCTGCTACCCGCACCCCTTTATTCTCCCGGGGCTCGAGCTCGACAAAGCGGTTCCGTGGTGGCTTGACCTGCAAGTCTGGCGAACCGTACTCCAGCATGTCAAATGGACATATGGCGAAGAGCGAAAGACGGTACGGGGCAGTCTCAGCAGCGGCTTCGGAACCAGTCGGCGGTCAGCTTCAGACCCTCCTGGAGCGCCAGCGGTGCCGTCAGCCCGGCGGTCGAAACGAGCTTGCTCGAATCGATCACGGACCGGCGCTGCTCGCCCGGTTTGGCCGGGCCGTGGTGGGGCTCGCGCTCGGAGCCGACCGCGCGGGCGAGCTCTCGATGGATCTCGACGACGGAGGTCTCGATGCCGGTCCCGACGTTGAAGATGTGAAACCCGGCCAGGTCCAGGACCGCGGTATTCGCTCGCACGACGTCCGAGACGTGGACGTAGTCACGGGTCTGCGCCCCGTCGCCGTGGACGGTGCACTCCTCGCCCGCCAGCAGACGGTTCAGGAAGATGGCGACCACACCCGCCTCGCCATGTGGGTTCTGCCGTTGACCGTAGACATTGGCGTACCGCAGGCAGGTCGCGTCGAGACCGTGCTCGACGTGGAAATAGTAGAGATAGCGCTCGACCGCGAGCTTGCTCACGCCGTAGGGCGACAGCGGTCGGGTCGGGTGGTCTTCGGCGGCGGGGAAGGTCTCCTGTTCGCCGTAGATGGCGCCGCCGGTCGAGGCGAAGATCACCTGCTGGGTCCCGATCCGGGTAGCCGCCGCCAGCAGGTTGAGGGTTCCCAGGACGTTGACGTCGGCGTCGAAGACCGGGTCCTCGGTGGAGCGCCGGACGTCCATCTGAGCTGCGTGGTGGACCAGCACGCCAACCCGCTCGTCCTCGAGCAGCTGGGCGGCCTCAGCCGAGCGGATGTCGAGCTGATGGAACTCGGCCACTTCCGGCAGGTTCTCGCGCTTGCCGCCGGAGAGGTCGTCGACGATCAGGACCCGACGGCCGGCTGCGACCAGCGCATCCGCCACGTGTGAGCCGATGAATCCTGCGCCGCCCGTTACGAGGACGGTACTCGGGTCGCTCTTTGTCATTGAGATCAGCGGAGGAGCGAGAGATCCTCACGACGCTCGGGTGAAGATACTCTCATAGTACGCGCGGCAGCGCGAGAGCCCTCGATCGAGGTCGACGGCGACCGTGTAGCCGAGCTCGCCCTCGGTCCGGCTCAGATCGGCGACGGAGTGCTTGACGTCGCCGGGACGCTCCGGCCCATGCCGCGGCTCGAGGTCCGAGCCCAGCACCCGACCGATCGCGGCGGCCAGCTCGTTGATGGTGATCCGCCGGCCCCCGGCCACGTTGTAGGCCCTGCCCGAGGTCTCGCCGCCGCTTCCCGCCGCCAGGAGGTTGGCCTCGACCGCATCGGAGACGTAGGTGAAGTCGCGACTCTGCTCGCCGTCGCCGAAGATGACCGCCGGCTCTCCGGCCAGACCGGCCTTGAAGAGGAGTGGAATCACGGCCGCGTACGGTCCCTCCGGCGTCTGGCGAGGACCGTAGACGTTGAAATAGCGCAGCCCGACGAGCTCGAGGTCGTAGCACCGATCGAAGACCTCGGCGAGCTCCTCGCAGAAACGCTTGGACGCCGCGTAGGGCGAGAGCACTCGGCCTTCCACGCCCTCCCGCTTGGGTAGCTCCTCACTGTCGCCGTAGACACTCGACGAGGAGGCGTAGACCACTCTCCGCACACCCTGGTCGCGGGCCGCGGCAAACAGATTGGCGGTACCGCCCAGGTTGACGTCGATCGAGGTCGACGGGTCGTTCATCGAGCGGGGCACCGAGCCGAGTGCTCCTTGGTGGAAGACGAAGCGGACGCCCTCGCACGCCGTCTGACAGGCGTCGGCGTCGCGCAGGTCGGCCTCGAGCCATTCGATGCGGTCGCGGCAGTGGGCGAGGTTGTCGAGGCTGCCGGTGGCGAGATTGTCCATCACTCGCACCTCGGCAGCCGCTTCGAGCAGGGCGTCGATCAGATGCGAGCCGATGAATCCGGCTCCTCCGGTCACCAGCGTACGTGTGCCAGCCAGGTCAGGTCTCATTCGCTCCCGTGCCGAGGTCGCACCCGCCTCGACTAGGCGCGGACGACGTTCTCCAGGCCGCCAGGATAGACGCCTCGGGTGTCGAGGATCAATGCAGCATGCCGCTGCACCAGATCGTAGTCGACGTCGCTGTGATCGGTGACCAGGACGACAGCGTCCTGCGCCGCGATCAGCTCGGCGGTAAGCCTCTCCGAGCTCATCGCCGGCAGGTCGGGCCACGAGCGCATCGCCGGGGCGGCGGCAATGTGCGGATCGTGATAACCCACCTCGGCGCCGCGCTGCCGCAGCTCGGCGAGAACCTCGAACGCCGGGCTCTCGCGCGGGTCGCCGACGTCCTTCTTGTAGGCGAGGCCGAGCACCAGGACCCGGGCGCCCTCGAGGTTCCGTCCGCGGTCGCCGAGCACGCCCTCGAGCTTGTCGATCACCCAGCCGGGCATGCCGACGTTCACCTCGCCGGCGAGCTCGATGAAGCGCGGGTTGACGCCGTGCTGGGCGGCCTTCCAGCTCAGATAGAAGGGGTCGATCGGGATGCAGTGGCCGCCCCAGCCAGGGCCGGGGTCGAAGCGCATGAAGCCGAACGGCTTGGTCGACGCGGCCTCGAGAACCTCCCAGACGTCGATGCCCATCTTGTCGTAGACGATCTTCAGCTCGTTGACCAGGGCGATATTGACCGCGCGGAAGATGTTCTCGGTCAGCTTGGCCGCCTCGGCGACCCGAGCGCTCGAGACGACGACCGTCTCGACCACCACCGCGTCGTAGAGCGCTTGCGCCACTCGTGCTGATTCCGGGTCGACGCCACCGACGACCTTGGGGATGGAGTGGGTGGCGTACTTCTGGTTTCCCGGGTCCTCACGCTCGGGCGAGTAGGCGAGGAAGTAGTCGACGCCACACTGGAGGCCGTCCCGATCGAGCCGCTCGCGCATCAGCTCGTCGGTGGTCCCCGGATAGGTGGTCGATTCGAGCACCACGAGCTGGCCGGCGCGGAGCGTCGCCGAGATCGCTTCGACGGTCTGCTCGACGTATCGAAGATCGGGCTGATGGTCGGCGTCCAAGGGCGTCGGCACGCAGATGATCAGCGCGTCCGGCTCGCCGAGCCGGCCGCTGGCCGAGGTGGCCGTGAAGCGCCCCGAGGCCGCCTGCTCGCGTAGAGCCTCGGAGTCGATGTGGGAGATATAGCTCTCGCCGTCGTTGAGCCGCTCGACCTTGCTCCGATCGCTGTCGAAGCCGAGCACCTCGAAGCCGCGCGCGGTGAAGGTGAGCGCCAGCGGCAGGCCGACGTAACCGAGCCCGATGATGCCGATGCGGGCGCGGCGATCGGCGATCGCCGCGATCAGGGTGTCTGCGTTGGATCCCTCGCTTGCCTCTGCCATAATCCGCCGCCTATCTTAGCCACTGGAACCGGATTGCGCGCGCTCCCGATAACCCACCTTCTGACCGTCTCGTGGGCGATTGTGACCGGGATCGCACTCCTCTGGCCGTTCCCCCCGTCGGAGAGCTTCAGCTGGTGGTCCGACTGGATCCCCATGGCCGCGCATCTCGTCCTCTTCCTGGGGATGGTGATCTTCCTGGACCGATCTCTCCGGGCGGCGCGCAAGCCGCGGCCGATGCTGACCGCTTTGCTGCTCGCGTTCGCCTACGGCATGGTGCTCGAAGTCGCTCAGATCTCGGTCGAGGGACGAGGAGCCGAGTGGCAGGACGTCGGCATGAACGGCCTCGGAGGACTGATCGGCGTCGCTCTGGCAGGTCTGTTCGAGCGTCGTCGATTGACTCGCTCGCACGGCTTGCGCTAAGCTTGGCGAGCATTCGGAGCGGTCCGGCAGTCGCCGGGCACGGCAACCTGGGACGGACACCCAAGGTGCCAACTTGCTTGCGAGCAAGGATGCGGCCGAGAGGAATCGAACCCTTCGGCAATCAATTGTCCGGCGGTCACGAGACGACGCAACCCGCTTCCGAATGTCGGAAGCGGGTTTTTGATTATGAAAGTCACCGAACACCTCGAGAACGACAAGAAGCCGATCATCACGTTCGAGATCATCCCACCGCTGCGGGGTGGCAACGTCACCAGCCTGATGCAGTTGATCGACGACCTGATGGTCTACGAGCCGCCCTTCATCGACATCACCAGCCACGCCGCGCAGGTCGTCTACGAGGAGACCAAGGACGGGATCAAGCGCAAGGTCAAGCGCAAGCGACCGGGCACCATCGGCATCTGTGCGCTGATCCAGAACAAGTACAACGTCGACGCGGTGCCGCATGCGATCTGCACGGGATTCACGCGGGAAGAGACCGAGGACTTCCTGATCGAGCTCAACTACCTCGGGATCGACAACGTGCTGGCGGTCAAGGGCGACGACAACGGCTACCAGAAGACGCCGCGAGACGGCAAGAGCGTCAACGATGCCGCGATCGACTTGGTCACGCAGATCGCCGATCTGAATAGGGGCAAGTACCTCGAGCAGGACCTGCTCGACGCCCAGCCGATGGACTTCGGCATCGGCATCTCCGGCTACCCGGAGAAGCACTTCGCGGCGCCGAACCTGGAGGCGGATCTTCGCAACACCGAGGCGAAGATCGCCGCTGGCGCCGACTACATCGTCACCCAGATGTTCTTCGACAACCGGTACTACTTCGAGTACGTCGAGAAGTGCCGGGCGCGCGGCATCGACGTGCCGATCATCCCGGGGCTCAAGGTCCTGGTGGGGAAGAAGCAGCTGCGGACGCTGCCGGAGATGTTTCATTGCGAGATCCCGGTCGAGCTGGCGGACGAGGTTCAGGCGGCGGAGAAACGCCGGGACGTGGTCGAGATCGGTTCCGAGTGGACGGCGAGGCAGGTCGAGGAGCTGCTCGACAACGGCGCGCCGTCGATCCATTTCTATGTGATGCTGAACTCCAGGGCGGTCAAGAAGGTGATGGCCAAGCTGGACCTCTAGGGGAACGACGTGGCGGCGAGCAGAGACACCCCGATTCCGGAGCCGCGGCCGGACACCGAGTTCCGTACCCAGGCCCTGCTCGAGGAGCTGGAGGAGCGGATCCTGGTCCTGGACGGTGCCACCGGGACCGGTCTGCAGGACGCGAACCTGACCGCCGAGGACTTCGGCGGCGTGGAGCTCGAGGGCTGCAACGAGAATCTGTGCGCCACCCGCCCCGATGTGGTCGAGGGTCTCCACGCGAGCTACCTCGAGGCCGGCGCCGACATCGTCGAGACCAACAGCTTCGGCGGTACGCCGCTGGTCCTGGCCGAGTACGGCCTCGAGGACCGCGCCTTCGAGCTCAACCGGCTAGGGGCCGAGATAGCACGGCGGGCGTGTGACGCTTTCGAGGAGCCGGGCCGGCTGCGCTTCGTCTGCGGCTCGATGGGACCGACCACCAAGGCGATCTCGGTGACCGGCGGAGTCACCTTCGCCGAGCTGATCGAGCACTACCGGGTGCAGGCGCTCGGGCTGATGGCCGGGCGTGCGGACTACCTGCTGCTCGAGACCTGCCAGGACACGCGCAACATCAAGGCCGGTCTGCTCGGGATCGAGAGCGCCTTCGACGACTCGGGCTGGCGGTTGCCGGTCGCCGTGTCGGCGACGATCGAGACCACCGGCACGATGCTCGCCGGCCAGGACGCCGAGGCGCTCGCGGTCTCGCTGCTGCACGCCGACCTCCTGTATCTCGGGCTCAACTGCGCCACCGGTCCGGAGCTGATGACCGAGCATGTCCGCACGCTCGCCGAGCTCGCCCACACCCGGGTCGCCTGCGTCCCCAACGCCGGTCTGCCCGACGAGGAGGGCGAGTACCACCAGGGTCCGGGTCATTTCGTCGACGTCCTCGGCCGCTTTCTGGATCACGGCTGGCTCAGCCTGGTCGGGGGGTGCTGCGGCACGCGGCCGGCGCATGTCGAGGCGCTGGCGGAGCTGGTCCGGGATCGGACGCCGAAACCGGCCTCCCACCATCAGCGGAGCCTGATCTCGGGAATCGAGGCGGTCGAGCTGACCGCCGACAACCGGCCGCTCCTGGTCGGGGAGCGGACCAACGTCCTCGGCAGTCGCAGGTTCCGCAAACTGATCGCCGCCGGCGAGTGGGAGAAGGCCGCCGAGGTCGGTCGGGCCCAGGTCCGGGGCGGCGGCCAGGTCCTGGACGTCTGCATGCAGGACCCCGACCGCGACGAGATCGCCGACGTCGAGATGTTTCTCGATCGGCTCACCCGCATGATCAAGGTCCCCCTGATGATCGACTCGACCGACCACCAGGTCATGGAGCGGGCGCTCACCTACTGTCAGGGCAAGGCGGTGCTGAACTCGATCAATCTCGAGGACGGCCGCAGCCGGTTCGATCAGGTCGTGCCGCTCGCACGCCGCTTCGGTGCCGCGATCGTAGTCGGCACGATCGACGAGCAGGGGATGGCGGTCACCGTCGAGCGCAAGCTCGAGATCGCGCGCCGGAGCTTCGAGCTACTGGTCGACGAATACGGCCTGGCGCCCGAGGACATCTGGTGGGACCCACTGGTCTTCCCGTGCGCCACCGGCGACGAGACCTACATCGGCTCGGCAGCGCGCACGATCGAGGGCGTGCGCGCGCTCAAGGCCGAGTTCCCGCTCACCCGGACGATTCTCGGCGTCTCGAACGTCAGCTTCGGCCTGCCGAAGGCGGGACGCGAGGTGCTCAACTCGGTCTTCCTCTACCACGGGACCCAGGCGGGTCTCGATGCGGCGATCGTCAACACCCAGCGCCTGGCCCGCTACGCCGAGATCCCCGACGACGAGCGCGGGCTCGCCGAATCGCTGATCTACCTCGATCCGGACGACGTCGCGGGTTCACAGGCCGCGATCGACGCGTTCGCCGAGCACTTCCGGGGTCGCAAGTCGGCGATCGTCGGCCCGCCGCGCGAGGAGTTGCCGCTCGAGGAGCGGATCGCCCGCTCGGTCGTGGAGGGGACCAAGGAAGGGCTCGAGACCGATCTCGACCAGGCGCTGGCCGACGAGCGCTGGCCGGCACCGCTCGACATCATCAACGGTCCACTCATGAGTGGCATGGCGGAGGTCGGCCGGCTGTTCAACGACAACGAGCTGATCGTCGCCGAGGTCCTGCAGTCGGCCGAAGTGATGAAAGCGGCGGTCTCCTATCTCGAGCCCCACATGGACCGGGAGGACGGCGCCAGCCGTGGCCGAGTGATCCTGGCGACCGTCAAGGGCGATGTCCACGACATCGGCAAGAACCTGGTCGACATCGTCTTGTCGAACAACGGCTTCGAGGTGATCAACCTGGGCATTCGGGTGCCGAGCGAGCAGCTGATCCAGGCGGTCCGCGAGCACCGGCCGGACGTCCTCGGCCTCTCGGGCCTGCTGGTCAAGAGCGCCCAGCAGATGGTGCTGAGTGCCGACGACCTGGCGGTCGCCGGCATCGACGTGCCGATCCTGGTCGGCGGCGCGGCGCTCAGCCGGCGCTTCACCCACCGCAAGATCGCGACCGCCTACGGCGGTCTCTGCACCTACGCCCGCGACGCCATGCACGGTCTCGAGCTGGTCGAGCGCCTGACCGAAGAGGCGAAGCGACCCGAGCTCGAAGCCGAGGTCGCGCGGCAGATCGCCGAGGACTCGCAGACGGCGGTGCCCGAGGCGCGTGAGGTCCGGGTCGCCGGCACCTCGCGCAGCTCGCGGGTGCGAACCGACGTCGCGGTACCGGCGCCGCCTGATCTCGCGCGGCACGTGGTCACCTTCGATCTGGATGAGGTATGGGCCGAGATCAATCCGCAGATGCTCTTCGGCAAGCACCTCGGCCTCAAGGGCTCGGTCGGGCGTCTGGCCGAGCAGGGCGACCCCAAGCTCGCCAAGCTCGCGGCGGTCATCGACGAGCTCAAGGAGATCGCCCGCGGCGGCACCATGACCGCCAAGGGGGTCTGGCGCTTCTTCCCGGCACGCGCCGAGAGCAACCGGATCATGCTCTCGAACGGCGGCCGCCCGGTCGGCTGGGAGTTCCCGCGGCAGCCCGAGCAGGACGGACTCTGTCTCGCCGACTACGTCCTCGAGGACGATCACGTCGCGGTCTTCGTCACCACCGCGGGGGCTGGCGTCCGGCAACGGGTCGAGGCCTGGAAGAATGCCGGCGAGTACCTGAAGAGTCACGCCTACGCCGCCCTCGCCCTCGAGACCGCCGAGGCCGCAGCCGAGCTGTTGCATCGGCAGATCCGTGAGCTGTGGGGCTTCGTCGACCCGCCCGAGACCTCGCTCAAGGACCGCCTGGCGGCGCGCTACCAGGGCAAGCGCTACAGCTTCGGTTACCCGGCGTGCCCGGACCTGGGCGGGCAGCGGTTGCTGTTCGAGCTCCTCGAGCCCGAGGAGATCGGGGTGCGGCTGACCGAGGGCGACATGATGAGCCCGGAGGCGAGCGTCTCGGCGCTGGTCTTCCACCACCCCGACGCCCGCTACTTCGGGGTGTAGACGTCTCAGCGTCGGTCGACGCTCGGCCCAGGCGCAGAAACCGAAATTTCGGCGGATCAGCCGTTATTTGCTCGGAGCTCACGGCGTGCGTACGCCGGATCGGCCGCCCGGGTGGCTCCGCGTTTTCCTGGCCTCGCGAGTCTTATCTGGTTGATTCAATTGAGGTTACATTGGCCTGGCCGAGATTGCCGTGGGTTCCCGAGATTCCGGCCGCGATCGGCCAATCGACGGTGTTCGATGGTATGCGGCTTGCCCTGTCTGAGAGCGAGTTTTTGGATCTTTCGTTCTCGAGAGGACTGGGAAAGCCATGAAACAGACCCTGCTGTTATCTGCCGGCGCCGCTCTGCTCGCTCTACTGGCGGCAGTCGGTGGGTCCGCGAACCCCGAGCGTCCGCCAGCTGCCGAGCAGCCTGCCAGCGTGATCGTCCAGGGCAGTCACCCCGACTCGGCGGCGATGGCGGTCGAACGTGTGGGCGGCGAGATTACCCACCGGCTGGGAATCATCGACGCGGTCGGGGCGGAGCTTTCGCCTTCACAGATCGCGCAGCTCGAAAACACCGGGCAGGTGAGGAGAATCTGGGCCAACGGCCGAGCGACCGTCGTCGGCAAGCCCGATAAGGGCGGCAAAGGCGGTCGTGGCGGCGGCGGCGGCGGTGGTGGTGATCAGCCCGCCGAGGCGAGCGATCCATCGCAGGTGATCGGAGCGGATCTCCTGCATACCGAAGGGATCGACGGCCACGGAATTACCGTCGCCGTCCTCGACACCGGTATGTGGATGACGAACGAGCTCAAGCAGAACCCTGACGAGCAGCAGCGGCTGCTGGCTACCTACGACGTCTTCGCCGCCAACGCCGACCCCGGCTACACCGGGGGCGGTGCGGCGGACGGCAACGGGCACGGCACCCACCTGGCCTCCATCATTCTCAACCGAGCGGCCTACAGCACTACGGGTCTCTACGCCAGCGTGGCGCCCTACGTCGACCTGGTGGTCGTCAAGGCGTTCGATGAGAACGGCGCCGGTACCTACGCCGACGTCATCCAGGGGCTCGACTGGATTGTGGCGAACCGCGCCAGGTACGGAATCCGAGTCCTGAATCTCTCGTTCAGCGCGCCGCCGCAGTCGTACTACTGGGACGATCCGCTGAATCAAGCCGTAATGGCGGCCTGGCGCGATGGCATCGTCGTCGTCGCCTCGGCCGGCAACCGGGGCCCGGACGCGATGACCGTCGGCGTTCCCGGCAACGTGCCCTACGTCATCACGGTCGGCGCCATGTCCGACAAGTACTCGCTCGGCACCGAGACCGACGATGTCGTCGCCTCCTTCTCTTCCACCGGCCCGACCGTGGAGGGCTTCGTCAAGCCGGAGGTGATCGCTCCCGGCGGCCACGTCGTAGGCGTCATGAATCGGAGGGATCTGCTCCCCAACACCTATCCCCAGTTCTACGACGAGGGCAAGTTCTTCATGATGTCGGGCACCTCCCAGGCGACGGCGGTCGTGAGCGGCGTAGTGGCCCTGCTGCTCAGCGACGAGCCCTGGTTGACGCCGGACGAAGTCAAGTTCCGCTTGATGAAGGTGGCTCATCCGGCCCAGTACACCTCCGGCAGTGGGGCCTTCGCCTACTCGATATTCCAGCAGGGCGCGGGCATGGTTTCCGCCTATGACGCGGTCCACTCGACCGCGACCGGAACCGCGAATCGCGGCCTCGACATCGAAGCTGACCTTGCAGGCAGCCAGCACTTCCGCGGGCCGGCGAACGCCTACGAGACGAATGAGGGCGGCGAGACCGGCTACGTCTTCTACATCGAGGACGAGCAGGGCAACATGGTCGAGGGCGAGGGCTTTATCTGGTCCGACGAGTACTTCGGCGCCAACGGCTTCATCTGGAATGACGCGTTCATCTGGAACGATGCGTTGATCTGGAGTGACGCGTTCATCTGGAACGACGCCTTCATCTGGAGTGACGCGGTGGTCTGGGACGACGCGTTCATCTGGAGCGACACTTCGACGATTCCCGCGTCGATCAACTCCTGGGTACCCCAGGAGTAGCGGCTCAGAGCGATTTGGCCGAGGCCGGCGATCCGGTATTCTGGGTCGCCGCCCATGAGCGATCGGCTCGCGATCACGTACAGGCTGACCTGTTCCCCCGGGGAGGCGCCGGAGGAGAAGGCGAGGGGTATCGCGCTCGAGCAGACGGTGGAGCTGCCGGCGGACTGTGTGCCGGCGGAGGTCCTCGAGTCGGTGGTCGGGCGGATCGAGTCGCTCGAGGCGGACGGGGATCGGCACCTGGCTCGCATCTCCTATCCGGCGGAGGCGATCGGCGCCGAGCTGCCGCAGCTCGTGAATCTGGTGTTCGGCAACATCTCGATGAAGGCCGGTATCCGGATCGAGGAGATCGGCTGGCCACCGAGCGTGCTCGAGAGCCTTCCCGGGCCCGGCCACGGGATCGACGGCCTCCGTCGGCTGTGCGGCGTCTCGGAGTCACGCCCCCTCCTGTGCGCGGCGCTCAAGCCGCTCGGTCTGACCGGCGGCGAGCTCGCCGATCTCTGCCGCGAGCTGGCGCTCGCCGGCGTCGATATCGTCAAGGACGACCACTCGCTGGCCGATCAGAGCTGGGCGCCGTTCGACGAGCGAGTCACCCTTTGCCAGCACGCCGTCGCCGAGGCCAACCGCGAGTCGGGCGGTTCGACGCTCTACTTTCCGAATCTGACCGGCGAGCTCGGCGATATCCGTGGTCGGCTCGACCTGATCCGGCGCGCCGGTTGTCGTGGCGTGATGCTCAGTCCGATGGTCCTCGGGCTCCAGGTCGTGCGCGCACTGGCGGACATGTCAGAGCTGGCGATCGTCGGCCATCCCGCCCTGACCGGTAGCTTCTTCGCCCCCGATCACGGCATCGCGCCCGAAGTGCTGCTCGGCGACGTCTTTCGCCTGATCGGCTGCGATGGTGTGGTCTATCCCAACGTCGGCGGCCGTTTCGTCCTCGATCGGAGGGATTGCCTGGCGATCAACCAGCGTCTGCGCGGGCCGCTCGGCGATCATCGACCGGCGTTTCCAGTCCCGGGAGGCGGTATCGACACCGCGAGAATCGGCGAATGGACCGAGCGGTACGGGCCGGAGACGATCTTTCTGATCGGCACCAGCCTCTATCGCCAGGCGGACCTTGGCGCGGCGGCGCGCGCGCTGGTCGCGGCGCTCGGTCGGAAGGTGCGGAACGGCTCGTGACGCCGTTCTCGATCGAGCCCGCTGCGGCTGCCGATTCGACCGCGATCGCCGAGCTGACCAGGGAGCTCGGGTATCGGGTGACCGTGCCGGTGGTGGAGCGCCGGCTGGACGGGATCCTCGGCGGCCCCTGAGGCGGGGACACAATACTCATTTCCTGTGGGCCGGGCGCTTCGCGGATGGAAATGAGTTGTGTCCCCGTCTAGATCTCGCTGATCTGGCGCTCGAGCCGCTCCCACTCGGCCATCAGCTCGTCGACCTCGGCGGTCAGGCGCTTCTGCTCGCGCTCCAGCTTGGCGACCTCCTGGCGCGCGGTCTGCTCGAAGTAGGTCGGGTCGCAGAAGATCTCGTTGATCTCGTTGATGCGGGCCTCGGCGCGATCGATCTCCCCGGTCAGCCGGTCGTGCTCGGCACGCAGCTCCCGGGCGCGCTTGCGCTCCGCGGAGCCGCCGGCGGATCTTGAGTCCTTCCGCTTCGCCTTGCGCTTCTCGCGCCGCGCCTTGAGAGCGACCGCCTCCAGGTCGAGGTGGTCGTCGCCGCAGTGCGCCACGTACTCCTCGTAGGTGCCGAGATAGTCGCGGATGCCATTGTTGGTGATCTCGATCACGCGGGTCGCCAGCCGGGAGACGAACCAGCGGTCGTGGGAGACCAGAACCAGGGTGCCGTCGTACTTGCGCAGGCCGTCGACCAGCGCCTCGATCGACTCGAGGTCGAGATGGTTGGTCGGCTCGTCGAGCACCAGCACGTTCGGCTGCTCGACCGACAGCCGCGCGAAGATGAGGCGCGCCGCCTCGCCGCCGGAGAGGCTGCCGAGCCGCTTCTCGACGTCGTCGCCGGAGAACAGGACCTGGCCCAGGTTGCCCCGAACGAAACCGATCGGCTCGCCGGGGCAGACCTCCCAGAGCCACGCTTCGACGCTCTGCCGGTCGTTGGTGAGCGCGCTGCGGTGATCCTGCGCGAAGTAGCCGGGGTGTGCCTCGTACCCCCACTCGCTGGTACCGCTGTCGGGATCCAGCTCTGCCATCGCGATCTTGAGCAGGGTCGACTTGCCGATCCCGTTCGGGCCGATGATCGCCACCCGGTCCTCGCGGCGCACCGTGAGCGAGACGTCCTCGAGCACCTGATTGTCGCCGAACGCCTTGGAGATGCCGTCGAGGGTCAGGACGTCCTTGCCGCTCGGCCGGCGTGGCTGAAACTTGAAGGTCGGGTAGCGGCGAGAGGTCTGCGGCAGGCTCTCGATGACGATGCGCTCCATCTGCTTCTGCTTGCTCTTCGCCTGGCGCGCCTTGGTCGCCTTTGCCTTGAACCGCTCGACGAACGCCTTGTGGTGGGCGATCTCCTTCTCGCGCTTGGCGATCTCCTTCTCCTTGCGCTCGCGCTCGAGCTTCTTGCCCTCGTCGAATTCGGTGTAGTTGCCGGTGTAGAGGGTCACCGTCTCGTAGTCGACGTCCAGAATGTAGCTACACACGTTGTCGAGGAAGCGGTGATCGTGGGAGATGACCACCACGACCCCCTTGAACTCCTGCAGGAACTTCTCGAGCCAGCGGATCGACAGGATGTCGAGGTGGTTGGTCGGCTCGTCGAGGAGCAGGGCGTCGGGACCGGCGGCGAGCACCTGCGCCAGCAGAACGCGCAGCTTGAAACCGCCCGACAACGTCGACAGCGGGCGCCGGTGAGCCTCGGTCGGAATGCCGAGACCTTCTAGGATCTCGGCGGCGCGCGCCTCGGCCGTGTAGCCGTCATGCTTGACCACGATCTCCTCGAGCTCGGCGTAGCGGTCGCCGTCGAACGACTGGTCGGCGACCGCCAACAGCTCCTCCTTCTCGGTCATCGCCTGCCAGAGCTCCCGGTTCCCCATCAGCACGACGTCGAGGATCGGCTCCTCCTCGTAGGTGAACTGATCCTGGCGGAGCACCCCGAGGCTGATCTTCTTCGGCACCGAAACGACACCGTCGCTCGGTAGCTCGTCGCCCGACAGGATCCGCAGGAGCGTCGACTTGCCGGAGCCGTTGGCGCCGACCAGTCCGTAGCGCTCGCCCGGGTTGAGCTGGAACGCGACGTCGCGGAAGAGGCTCTGTGAGCCGTAGGCCTTGGCCAGGCCGGAGACCGAGATCATGCGGCCGCGAAGAATAGCACCGCCGAACGCCGAGCGCCCCGACTCCGGTGGCGCGGTGGCGTAGATGTTGCACAATTGGCCCGGGAAACTCGATGGCCCGCCGCAAGTCGCGACCGATCGTCCGCAAAGTCCGCAGGAAGAAGCCGCGCTCACGCAGTCGCGACGGGGAAAATATTCCCTGGCGGAGGATCGGGTGGACCCTGGGGGTGGCAGCCGCCCTTGGCATCGCCCTGTGGCTGATCTGGCCATTCCTGCAGGCCGGAGACCGCTTCGGTGCGGGTGCCGCCGACAGTCCGTCGCGGCTCTACGGCCGGCCACTGGAGCTCCGGCTGGGCACGCCGATCAGCGCTCAGGCGCTCAGCCAGGAGTTCGAGGCGCTCGGTTACGCCAAGGTCTCCGGACGATCGCCGCGCGGTCCGGGCGAGTACCGCTGGCTCCACAGCGGGGTGGTCGCGCATCTCCGGACGCACGTCACGGCGGACGGGCCGCGTGACGGTGGCCTGCTCGAAGTGGGGATCGAGAACGACCGGGTGCGCTCGCTCCGCTGGCGCGGCGAGTCGGTACGCCGGGCCCGACTCGAGCCGCCCCTGATCGCGTCGTACTACGGGCCGCAGCGCGCGGAGCGCCGTCCGAGCGAGCTCGACCAGATGCCCGAGGAGTTGATCAACGCCGTGCTCGCGGCCGAGGACGCGACGTTCTTCAAGCATCAGGGCCTGTCGATCCGGGGCATAGCTCGCGCGGCTTGGGTCAACCTGCGCGGTGGCGAGGTCCTGCAGGGTGGCAGCACCGTCACCCAGCAGCTGGTCAAGAATCTCTTCTTGAGCCACCAGCGGACGCTGGGGCGCAAGCTGCGCGAGGCGGCGCTGGCACTGCTGATCGACCTCCGCTACAGCAAGCGCGAGATTCTGCAGACCTACTTGAACGAGATCTACTGGGGCGCGTCCGGCTCGGTGAATCTGATCGGGGTCGGCTCCGCGTCGTGGGCCTACTTCGGCAAGCGTCCCGGAGAACTCGATCTGTGCGAGGCGGCGCTGCTCGCGGGGATGATCCAGTCTCCGGGCAACTACTCGCCGCGACGCCACCCGGAGCGCGCCGTCGATCGGCGCAACTGGGTGCTCGGTCGCATGGCCGAGCTCGACTGGCTCGACGGGGAGCTCGCCGAGAGCGCCCGCGGCGAGCCGCTCTGCTATGAGCCGCGTCCGGTTGCGCCCCGGGGCGCCCGCTATTTCGCCGACGCCGCCGCCGCCGAAGCGGGCGATCGATTCGGTGTCTGGGAGCTCGCCGACACCGGCTACCAGCTCTTCTCGACCGTCGAAGCGTCCGCCCAGCGCCATGCCGAGAAGGCGGTGGGGTGGGGCCTCGGGTCGCTCGAGAGGGGCTGGGAGAAGAACCGCAAGGCGTCCGGCCCGCTCCAGGCCGCTCTGGTCTCGATCGATCCGACTACTGGGGCGGTGCTGGCCTGGGTGGGCGGACGCGACTACTCGACAAGTCAGTTCGATCGCGTCAGCCAGGCGTCGAGACAGGCGGGAAGTGCGTTCAAGCCGGTGGTCTACGCGGCGGCGTTCGAGAACGGCACGCACGCGCCGTCGGCGTTCGTCGAGGACGCGCCGCTGACGGTCGCCCTCGCCGGCCGCGACTGGACCCCCCAGAACAACAGCGGCGAATTCCGGGGCTGGGTGACCGTGCGCACCGCGGTCGAGAACAGCCTCAACGTGCCGACCGTACGGGTGGCCCTCGACGTCGGCCTGGACGAGATCATCAGCCTGGCCCGGGCGATGGGGGTCCGCGGCCGGCTCTCGGCGGTGCCGTCGCTGGCGCTGGGCGCGTTCGAGGTCACGCCGCTGGAGCTGGCAACGGTCTACGCCACCGTCGCCGCAGGTGGACTGCGGCCGCCGGTGCACAGCCTGACGGCGATCGTGACGCCGGGCGGCACGATCCTCTCCGGTCAGCCGCTCCCCGATCCGGTGCGGGCGATCAGCGCCGAGTCGGCGTACCTGCTGACCTCGGTGCTCCAGGGCGTCATGGATCGGGGCACCGGGAGCGGTGCGCGCCACCAGGGCCTCCACGATCCGTTGGCGGGCAAGACCGGTACCACCAACGACCGCCGCGACAGCTGGTTCGTCGGCTATTCGCCCGATCGGGTCTCACTGGTCTGGGTCGGTTACGACAACAACTCGCGCACCAAGCTCTCCGGCTCGCGTGCCGCCCTGCCGATCTGGACCCGGTTCACCTACGGCGTCCGTCCGGAGAGAGGCTACGGAGGCTTCGACCAGCCGCGCGGCATCGTCACCGCGGCGGTCGATCCGCTCTCGGGCGAGCTCGCCACCGGCAACTGCCCAACCTATCTGACCGAAGTCTTCCGCGAAGGGTATGTCCCTGGCCGGGTCTGCCATCTACACGCCGACTGGCGTAACTGGCGGTTCGACGAAGAAGGGATCGCCCGGGAGCGCAAGCGGCGCTGGGAGTGGCTCCGGAAGATCTTCCGCAAGAAGAACCGCGGGGGCTAGGGCAGCCCACGCGAGACGGCGGCGATGGCGAGCATCTTGTTTGCCCTGATGTGGGGCGCGGTCATGATCTTCGGCGCGCTCAGGAGTGAAGATCCCCTGATTCGTCAGGCGTGCTGGCTCGGCCTCCTCTCGCTGGCGTTCGTCGGAGCAGCGCTCGGGCTGACGGGACGGAGGAGCCGTCGATGGCTGCTGCCGCCATTCGCCCTGGCGACCCTGATCGCTCTCCCCGGCTCGCTCGCCACCTCGATCTTCTGGGGCGGTGGCGCTCTCAACGGCCGGGTGTCCGAAGACCGGTATTTCCTGGTCGACCACGGCCGCGAGAGCGAGACCACCCGGCTGCGCTACGGGATCGTCGCGACGCTCGAGACGACGGTACTCGTCTCCATGCCGGCGGTGTTCCTGCTGCTTTCGCACAAGACCCGACGGCGCGAGAATCGACCCAGCGCCGACGATCGCGACGACGAATAGCGGCGCCACCTGCCCCTTACAGTAGAGTTCCGGACGTGGCGAACGGGGACTCGCGACCGGTGGCGCTGGTCACCGGTGGCAGCCGGGGGATCGGCCGCGCCGTCGTGGTAGCACTGCTCGACGGCGGATGGGAGGTGGTGGTCGGCTCGCGCTCGCCGGAGTCGCTGCGCGAAGCGCTGGGCCGGCTGGAACAGGAGCACCACGGCCGCGTCTACGGCAGGGTCGCCGACGTGCGCGACGAGAGCGCCGTCGAGGCGCTGGTCGCCTGGGTGGTCGAGCGGTGCGGACGCCTCGACTGCCTGGTCAACAACGCCGGCCTCGGTCGCTTCGGACCGGTCGACCAGATCGCCGGCGACGACTGGCGGCTGGTGATCGACACCAACCTGACCGGCGCCTTCTATGCCCTCAAAGCCGCCGCCCGCCCGATGATCGAGCAGGGGAGTGGCTGGATCGTCAACATCGCCTCGCTGGCGGCCGCCAACCCGTTCGCCAGCGGTGCGGCTTACAACGCCAGCAAGTTCGGTCTGCTGGGTCTCTCAGAGGCCGCGATGCTCGACCTGCGACAGCGCGGGGTCCGGGTGACGACGATCCTCCCGGGCTCGGTCGAGAGCGACTTCCGCCCGCCCGATCCGACCCGCGACACGACCTGGATGCTCCAGCCCGAGGACGTGGCCCGCGTGGTCGTCGACCTGCTGCGCTACCCCGAGCGGGCGCTCCCGAGCCGGATCGAGCTGCGCCCGACGCGCCCGCCGCGGAAGCAGTAGGCCTGGCACCGAACGTGCTGCGCCAGAGGTGCGAGGAGGTCGCCATGAGAGTCGCCCTCTCGATTCTGCTGAGCTTTGGGCTTGCCTTCGGTGCCGGTTCCTGCGCCTCGTCGCCGCCGGGCTCCGGACCGTCCGACATAGAGGTCGCGTTCGCCGATTCGGAGCCGGATCGTCCGTACGAGGAGATCAGGCCGGTGATCAGCAGGCACTGGAACGTACAAGAGGGCCTGCGGCTGCTGCAGCTCGAGGCCCGGAAGCTCGGCGCCGACGCCGTGATCCGGGTGGAGTACGACGAGTACTACCCCAGGAGCGGCTGGGGGACGACGGCGAGCACCAGCCGGCGCCGCGCCGAAGAGGGCTACGCGCAGGTGATCATGGAGTTCCGGGGCGTCGCCGTGGTCTGGTCGGAAGGCTCGGATCAGGGCTCATAGAGAAGGGCTCATACGCGGCGGTGGGGCGGCCGGGGCGACGGCGCCTGTGCTAAAATTAGCTTTTCTGGTCACGGGTTACGGTCGTTTGTAAGCGGACCTCGAGCCAGAAGGAGCCTCGCTTCGAGTCGAGGTCTTTTTTCGTTTTAGGCAAGTCGTCCAGCCACTAGATTCAACAGGGGAGAGCATCCAATGGGAGAGGTAGGAGCGGCCATCAAGGCGTATATTCTGGAAGAGTTTCTGCCGGGAGAGGATGCGAGTGAGCTGACCGATACGACGCCGCTCAAGAGCACCGGAATCCTCGACTCGATCGCCACGCTGAGCGTCGTCTCGTTCCTGGAAGAGCGCTTCAAGATCCAGATCGAGCCGCACGAGCTCGACGGCGACACGTTCGAGAGCGTCGCCAACATCGAGCAACTGGTGAGCTCGAAGCTCTAGAGAGGGCCGATTCGTGGGCGCCTCGCTGCTCGAGTGCCTGAGCAACCCGGCCAATCGAGAGGACGACCGGACGGCGGTCGAAGACCTCGCCACCGGGCGTCGCGTCACCTATGGTGAGCTGCGCGCCCTGAGCGATCGTCTGCGCGACCGGCTCGCTCACCTGGGCGTCGGCCGGGGCGATCGGATCGGCTTCTGCCTCGAGAAGTCGGTCGATTCGATCGCTTCGATCTTCGGCATCATGAAGTGCGGCGCCGCGTACGTTCCGACCGACGCGACCGCACCGATGTCGCGTAGCGCGACGATCTTCGAGGACTGCCGGGTGAGCGCGCTCATCGTCGACAGCGCGCGCTCCGAGAAGCTGGCCGCTGAGCTGGCGAAGCTCGGCCACGAGCCGCCCTTGCTGGCGCTCGAGCCGACCGACGAGGGCCTGCCGCTCGAGCAGTGCCTCGCCGCGCTCGACGCGGACGACCCGGCGCCCGCGGCCGAGACCGTCGACTGTGTAGCGGACGACCTCGCCTACATCCTCTACACCTCGGGCTCCACCGGCAAGCCGAAGGGCGTGATACTCACCCACGAGAACGGCAAGAGCTACGTCGACTGGTGCACCGAGGTCTTCGAGCCGACCCCCGAGGACCGCTTCTCGTCGCACGCGCCGCTCCACTTCGACCTGTCGATCCTCGACGTCTACGTACCGTTGCAGAGCGGCGGCACCCTGGTCCTGATCTCGGAGGCCCTCGGCAAGGATCCGATCCGGCTGGCGCCGCTCATCGCCGAGCACCGGCTCACCTGCTGGTACTCGACGCCGTCGATCCTCGGCCTGCTGGCGCAGTACGGCAAGCTCGACCAGCTCGATCTGAGCGCGCTGCGGATCATCAACTTCGCCGGCGAGGTCTTTCCGGTGAAGCACCTGCGTGCTCTCCACGAGCTGCTGCCCGAGCCCCGCTACTTCAACCTCTATGGGCCGACCGAGACCAACGTCTGCACCTTCTTCGAGATCCCGTCCGAGATCCCGCCCGACCGGACCGAGCCCTTTCCGATCGGCGAAGTCTGCTCGCACTGCGAGTGCATCGTCATCGACGAGAACGGTGAGCGGGTGGCGCCGGGTGACGAGGGCGAGCTGTGCGTCGCCGGTGCGCCGGTCACCCAGGGCTACTGGAATCTGCCCGAGCGAACGGCGGCGGCCTTCTACCGGGATCCCGACGGCCGCTCCTGGTACCGGACCGGCGATCTGGTGATCGAGGACGAGACCGGCGACTACATCTTCCAGGGTCGCCGCGATCGGATGATCAAGAAGCGTGGCTACCGGATCGAGCTCGGCGAGATCGAGGCCTGCCTCTACCAGCAGCCGGACATCGAGGAGGCGGCGGTGGTCGCGACTACCGACGAAGGGAACGTGCAGGTGACGGCGTTCCTGACCCTCGTCGGTGACCAGAAACCGGGCATCATCGCCCTCAAGAGCTTCTGCTCGGAGCGCATCCCGGCCTACATGATCCCGGACCGGTTCGTGATCCGGGACCGGCTGCCGCGCACCTCGACCGACAAGGTCGATTACCAGAGCCTGGTTACCTCCCTGGCTAGCGCCTGATCCGGCGCCGGCCTGCGCGCCGCCTCAGAGGCCGAGCGAGCGGGCGATGATGTTGCGCTGGATGTCCGAGGTGCCCGAGTAGAAGACGCCGCCCATCGCGTCGCGCAGCTCGCGCTCGATCTCCTGCTCGACCATGTAGCCGTAGCCGCCGAAGATCCGCATCGCGTCGATCGACGAGGTGACGAAGCTCTCCGAGACGTGCAGCTTGGCGATCGCCGCCTCGGCGCGGGCGTTCTTGGCGCCGTCCTTCAGGCGACCGATCCGATAGACCAGCGGCCGGCAGGTATCGAGTCGCACCTTCATGTCGGCGATCCGGTTGGCCACCGCCTGGAACTTGCCGATCGGCTGGCCGAACTGCTTGCGCTGTTGCGCGTGTGCGATCGAGCGTTCGAGCTGTCGCTGCATCGCCCCCAGGCAGCCGGCCAGGATGCAGCCGCGCTCCCATTCCATCGAGCATTCGAACGCCTGAACACCGCGCCCCTCCCGTCCGAGCAGCTGCGAGGCCGGGATCTCGCAGTCCTCGAAGACCACCTCTCCCATCGGCGATGTGCGCAGGCCCATCTTCTCCATCGGTTTGGTGATCGAGACGCCGGGGGTGGAGCGATCGACGATAAACGCGGTAATGCCGAGCGCGCCGAGCTCCGGGTTGACCGTGGCGTAGGTCAGGAAGACGTCCGCGACCTGGGCGTTGGTGACGTAGATCTTGGCGCCGTTCAGCACGTAGCTGTCGCCCCGTTTCTCGGCGTGCGTCCGCAGCCCGTAGATGTCGGAGCCGGCGTCCGGCTCGGAGGCGGCGTTGGCCCCTATCCACTCGCCTCCGCACAGCTTCGGCAGGTACCTGTCCTGCTGCTCCGGAGTACCGAACTCCAGGATCGGGATGACGTTGGTCCACATGTGGGCGTGCATCGAGAAGAGCAGACCGAGGTCGGTGGTGCCGTAGCCCAGTCCCTCCATCACCGCGATCAGGTCGGTCAGGCCGAGCCCGAGACCGCCGTGCTCGGCTGGCACCGGCATCCCCAGGACCCCGAACTTCGCGCACTTGTTCCAGCCCTCGCGGTCGAACTCGTGCGAATGGTCGCGCTCGCGCATCTCCTGGCCGAGCTCGGCCTGGGCGAATTCGATCGCACCCTTCTGGAGCCGCGCCTGCTCGGGGGTCAACTCGTCCGTTGCCGGACCCTTCCTGCCTCGCATATGGATCTCCCTTCTCTGGAGCCGAGCCGCCGGCGGGTCGAGAGGAGCGTCATTCTAGCCCGTGCACAGCCCCTAGGCTCACTCTGACGGCAGCGAGCGATGGGTGAATTGGCGCTTGCCGGGGCCGTAGTCGCCGGCGGCCTGGCCGCTCCCTTCGAGTAGCCAGCGCGTCGTCAGCAGGCCCTCGATCCCGACCGGACCGCGGGCGTGGATCCGCCCGGTGGAGATGCCGACCTCGGCTCCCAACCCATAGCGAAAGCCGTCGGCGAAACGGGTGCTGGCGTTGGCGAACACCGACGCGGAGTCGACCGCGGTCAGGAACCGCTGGCGCGCTTCTACGCTCTCACTGACGATGGCGTCGGTGTGGGCACTGCCGAATCGATGGATGTGCTCGATGGCCTCGTCGAGACCGCTCACCGTGCGGACCGCGAGGATCAGGTCGCCGTATTCTGTGGCCCCGTCCTGGTCACCGGCCGCGACCGCGTTGGGCACGTAGCGCCTGCTCTCCGGGTCGCAGCGGAGCTCGACGCCGGCCTCGGAAAGGGCCGCGACCACCGGCCCCAGGCGCTGCAGGAAGTCGCGGTGGACCAGCAGCGTCTCGGTCGCGTTGCACGCCGCTGGATAGTCGCACTTGCCGTCGACGGCGAGCCGTGCGGCCATCTCGGGATCGGCGTCGGCATGCAGGTAGAGATGGCAGACCCCCTCCGCGTGGCCGAGCACCGGGATGCGGGTCGTGCTCTGGATCGAGCGCACCAGATCTCCGGAGCCGCGCGGGATGACCAGATCGATCAGCTCGTCGTGCTCGAGCAGCGCCTGCGCCGCCACCCGGCCTTCGACGCCGGTGACCACGTCGGGTGCCTGGCCCTCGGCCGCCACCGCCGAGCGCAGGCAGTCGACCAACACCCGGTTCGAGTATCGTGCCTCGGAGCCGCCCTTGAGCAGGACCCCGTTGCCGGTCCTGAGCGCCAGCGAGCCGATCTGGACCACCGCGTCCGGCCGGCTCTCGAAGATGATCAGGAGGACGCCGATCGGACTGCGCACCTGGCGGAGGACCAGCCCCTGGTCGAGCTCGGTATGGCCGACGGTATGGCCGATCGGATCGGCCCGGTCGGCCAGCGTGCGGACCCCTTGGTGCAGGGTCTCCAGCTTGGCCTCGGTCAGCTTCAGGCGGTCGCGGAGCGGCGCCGCGAGGTCGACCTCGGCGGCCGCCAGGAGATCGCGTCGGTTGGCGTCGAGGATCTCGCCCGCGCGCTCCGCCAGCAGGTCGGCCAGGCGCATCAGGATCCCGGTCCGCACCGCTCCGGGGGCGCTCGCCAATCGCCGCTGCGCATCGCGCGTCGAACGAGCTCGATCGAGGGAGAACGCGCTCACGCCTCAGCCCTCCAGTACCAGGTGGTCGCGGTGGACCAACGCCTCATGATTGCGAATGCCCTCCGGCGGCGTGCCGCCGCACCACCTGCGGGCGGTGGCGGCGTCGCAGTAGACGATGCCCCGGCCGACCGCCGCTCCACCCGGCCCCAGAAGCTCGACCACGTCTCCCTGGCGGAAGTCGCCTTCCACCTGATGGACGCCGGCGGCCAGTAGCGAGGCGCCGCTCTCGCGCAGCGCGGTCACGGCCCCCGGGTCGAGGGAGAGGGAGCCGCGCGATGGGGCGGCGAACGCGATCCACCGGCGGCGACCGTCGAGCTCGCCGGTGGCCGGAAACCAGGTGCCGATCGATCGGCCGGCAAGGAGCTCCGACAGTCTCTCGGGCTCGAGGCCGGAGGCGATCACCGCGTGACAGCCCGAGCGGGCGGCGCTCGACGCTGCTCCGAGCTTGCTGCGCATCCCGCCTCGCCCGACCGCCGAGCCGGGCCCGCCGGCCTCGCCGACCGGGTCGGCGGCGTCGATCCGGTCGATGAGCCGCGCGTCGCCGTTCTGGCGGGGGTCACGGTCATAGACGCCGTCGACGTCGGTCAAGAGCACCAGCAGGTCGGCCTCGAGCTTGGCCGCGACCAGCGCCGACAGCCCGTCGTTGTCCCCGAACAGGGGTCGCCGCTCGCCTTCCACGTACGCCAGCTCCTCGGTGGAGACCGCGTCGTTCTCGTTGATGATCGGCACGACTCCCCGCCGCAGAAGGGTGATCAGGGTGCTGCGTAGGTTCAGATAGTGCAGCCGGTCCTCGAAGTCGCCGCGGGTCAGAAGCACCTGCCCGCAGACGAAGCCGTGGCGCTGGAAGCCCTCCTCGTAGAGTCCCATCAGTCGTGTCTGACCGACGGCGGCGCACGCCTGGCGCTCTTCGAGCTCGGTCGGCATGCGGTCGAGACCGAGCGCCGCCATCCCCAGGCCGACCGCCCCGGAGCTGACGATCAGGACTTCGCGGTTCGTCTCGCGCAGCCGTACCGCGGCCTCGATGACCGAGAACAGGCGTGGCAGGGCCAGCCTGCCGTCTTCGTATGCCACGACCCGGGTGCCGAGCTTCAAGACGATGCGGCGAGCCTCCGCGATCGGCGGACGATCGGGCTCTGCGGGCGACCCCTTTACGTTCCTCACGGCCCCATCTAGAGAAAGGCCGTTTGTATCATGCGCCGCTCGACAGGGTCCAATGCAAAAGTCACTATTCATCAGGGGTTAGCGGACCGAATCCCCAGCCGACCCTGGAGTCCGGAACGGTGCGGACGACGTCCGTCCGGGTGCTCCGGCGTGAGTCGGTCGCCGTAGGACGCTCGAGCGCGCGATATGATGTCGGGCTGCACTGCCGCCCGGAAACGCGGTCTCGGGGCGGGTGCAACCGAAATGCGCAAGGTCTCCCTCAACGTTCGACGCGCCCGGACGCACAATCTCAAGGGCATCGACTGCCGGGTGCCCCACGGCCAGGTGACGGTGGTGACCGGCCCGTCCGGGGCCGGCAAGTCGTCGCTGGCGTTCGACACGATCTACGCCGAGGGTCAGCGTCGCTTCGTCGAGTCGATGTCGACCTACGCCCGGCAGTTTCTCGATCAGATGGAGCGGCCACCGGTCGATGACATCGAGAACGTCCTGCCGGCGGTCGCGATCGAGGCCCACAACTCGGTCAAGAACGCCCGCTCGACGGTCGGCACGATCACCGAGGTCTACGACGTCCTGCGGCTGCTGTTCACCCATCTGGGCCAGGTCCAGTGTCCGCGAGGGCACGGCGCGGCGACCAGCTTCACGGCCGATCGGGCGGCCGAGCTGCTGGCATCGGGCGCCGTCGGTGACCGGTTCACCCTGGTGGTCAGAGTCCCGCGGCCGAAGAAGGGCGCGAGCGTCGCCCTGCGCGAGCTGATCCGGCAGGGCTACGGTCGTCGTCTCGAGGACGGCGAGCCGGTCCGGATGACCTCGAAGGAGGTCTGGCGCAAGGAGATGGATCCGCTGGAGCTGGCGCTCGGCCGGTTCCGGACCGCCGGCGGCTCGACGCTCCGGACCGCCGCCGCGATCGAAGAGGGCTTCCGGCTCGGCCGGGGGATGGTCGAGGCGCGGGGTGACGGCGGCACGATCTACCTGGGCGAGCGGCTCTCGTGCTCGACCTGCGGCGAGCGCTTCCACCAGCCGATCCCGGCGCTCTTCTCGTTCAACTCGCCTCTGGGCGCCTGCAAGGAGTGCCAGGGCTTCGGGCGGGTGATCGGGGTCGATCGGCTCCGCGTGGTGCCCGATCCGGGGCTGTCGCTCGCCGAGCGGCCGATCGCGCCGTGGAACTCACCCGCCTACGAGGACCGCTACGACGAGCTCCTGCCGGCGGCTGCCGAGGCGGGCGTCCCGCTCCAGGTGCCGTGGCGCGAGCTGACCGACGAGCAGCGCGCCTGGGTCTGGAGCGGCGACGGCGACTTCGAGAGCCTCGACGCGTTCTTCCGGTTCCTGGAGCGGCGCTCGTACAAGCTGCACGTGCGCACCCTGCTGGCGCGCTACCGGGCCTACGACCCGTGTCCAGAGTGCGACGGCAAGCGTCTGCAGCGGGCGGCGCTCGCGGTTCTGGTCGAAGGCGAGACACTGCCGGGTCTCTGCTCCAAGAGCATCGAGCAGTTCCGCTCCTGGCTGCACGCCCGTGAGTGGACGGAGCGCCAGCGCGAGCTCTCGGGGCACCTTCTGGAGGAGCTGAACGAGCGGATCGAGGTGCTCCACCGGGTCGGCCTCGACTACCTGACGCTCGATCGCCAGGCGCGCACCCTCTCGGGTGGCGAGGCCCAGCGGATTCACCTGGCCGCGGCGCTCGGATCGGGCCTGACCAGCACCCTCTACGTGCTCGACGAGCCGACGATCGGCCTCCATCCGAAGGACAGCGACCGCCTGGTCAAGCTCCTCGGCGACCTGGCGGCGCGCGGCAATACGGTGCTGGTCGTCGAGCATGACCGGACGCTGATCCGGGGCGCCGATCACATCATCGACCTGGGCCCGGCGGCGGGGGAGCACGGCGGCCAAGTCGTCGCCCAGGGGGCTCTCGGCGACATCGTCGACTCCGCGACCTCGGTCACCGGGGTCTATCTTCAGGAGCGTCCGGCGACCGCGGCGCGCATTCACGTCGCCCGGTTCCGGCGCGAGCAGGGCCGCGACACACTCGAGGAGGAGATCGAGTCGAAGCCGCGGGTCTCGATCCGGGGCGCCCGCGCCCACAACCTGCGGGGCTTCGATGTCGACTTTCCCCTCGCCAGCATGGTCGCCGTCACCGGCGTCTCCGGCTCCGGCAAATCGACCCTGGTCGAGAACGTCATCTTCGCGCATCACCAGCGGTCGCGGGGCGTCGTCGAGTACGAGCTGGGGGAGTGCGACGGCATCGACGGTCTGGACGCGGTCGCCGAGGTGGTGCTGGTCGATCAGCGGCCGCTCGGTCGATCGAGCCGCTCGAACGCGGTCACCTACACCAAGGCGTACGACGAGGTCCGCAAGCTCTACGCCGCCACCCCGGAGGCGAGGCGGCGCGGCATCACTCCCGGCCACTTTTCGTTCAACCTCGACAAGGGCCGCTGCCGGGTGTGCGAGGGGACCGGCGAGGTCGAGGTCGACATGCAGTTCATGGCCGCCGTCAGCGTGGTCTGCGACGGCTGTCAGGGCAAGCGCTTTCAGCGCGACGTGCTGACGGTGCGCTACCAGGGGCTGGACATCTCCGAGACCTTGCAGATGACGGTCGACAGCGCACTCGAGCACTTCGCCGACCAGAAGCGCCTGTGCAAGAAGCTGCGCAAACTCGCCGATGTCGGCCTCGGCTACCTGCGGCTCGGCCAGCCGACCTCGACCCTGTCGGGTGGCGAGGCGCAGCGCCTCAAGCTGGCGAGCTTCCTCGACGAGCGGGGCGCTCGCGAGCCGCGGCTGTTCATGTTCGACGAGCCGACCACCGGGCTCCACATGTCGGACATCGACCTCCTCTACCAGACCCTGCGCCAGCTGGTGGCGCGCGGTCACGGCGTCGTGGTGGTCGAGCACAGCCTCGATCTCATCTCGCGCGCCGACTGGGTGATCGACCTCGGCCCGGGAGGCGGAGTGCACGGCGGCGATCTGATGTACGCGGGGCCGCTCGGCCCGTTCGTCGAGCGTGCCGACAGTCCGACCGCCGACGAGCTCCGCCGCCACCTCAAGTGGGAGGTGCTGGCGACCGCGGCGGCGGGCTAGACTCGACCTCGCGGTATCCCTGTCGAGTATCGCCGGGGAGGTGTGGCTGATGCAGCAGAGATGGGTTCGAGCACTGTCGCGGACCATGCGCATACTCCTGGTGGCGGCTGGCTGGCTGGTGGCCGGCGAGCTCGCGGCTGAGTGTGATCTATCGATCGACCTGGGGAGGGGTCCGGTCGCGGTGCAGGTGCCGGCCTCGTACACGGACGATCCGGCGCGCCCTCTGCCGCTGTTGGTGACGCTGCACGGTCACGGCGCCTCCAGCGCTCGAATCGAGGAGGCATTCGGGTTCGGCCCCCTGGTCGATGAGCTCGGCTTCATCTACGTCCGCCCGGACGGTCTGGTCGACCGAAACGGCTACCAGTTCTGGAACGCCACGCCGGTCTGCTGCAACGACTTCGGCGAGCAGGTCGACGACTCGCGCTACCTGCGCGACCTGCTCGAAGCGGTCAAGAGCCAATGCAACGTCGATCGTACGCGGATCTACTTCATGGGCCATTCCAACGGCGGCTACATGTCGTATCGGATGGCGTGCGATCACGCCGAGACCATCACGGCCATCGTCAGCTGGGCGGGAATGACCTTCGCGAATCCCGCCGACTGCCGACCTTTCAAGCCGGTGCACGTCCTCCATATGCACGGGACACTCGACGACGTCTGGCTCTACGACGGCGGCAGCTTCCGAGGTCACGACTATCCGGGAGCCCTGGAGACGGCCGCCATCTGGTCGGGCTACAACGGGTGCTCGGGCCGCTTGGTTCCGGCGCCGCGAGTGCTGGACCTGGACTTCGTGGTGCCGGGCGCCGAGACCGATGACCTCCGTCAGCTGGGGGCGTGCCGGCCGGGCGGCTCGGTCGAATTGTGGACGATCCACGGTGGTGATCACTTCATCCACCTGACCGACGAGGGGAGGAGCGCGATCCTCGAGGCGCTCCTGTCACGGCGCTCGGTCTGCCGCGGCTCGGAGCGAATCGCCAAGGCGAGGTGTAGCTCGCGGCGCGGACTGGTCGTGCGGCTCGCCAGGGGGCTGGGCGGCGACGCCTACGAAGTACGGCTGTCGAACGGCGAGTCCGTACGGGGCGTTCTGAACACCAACGGCAAGGCCAAGGTCCGGTTCTCGGACCCCGAGGCCGGCGAAGGGAGCGTCGAGGTCAGCTGGGGTTGCACGGCCGAGAGCTCGACCGCCTACCGCTGTCCGTGAGCGAGCCCGGGCTCGCGCAAGCGGGTGAGACGCGCCACTGAGCCGATCGGCTGCTGAGGGTAGGATCGGCGTGCAATGAGTTGGCCAGGTGAGACTCGCCGCGACTGGCGCTTCTGGCTGGGGACCGTGGGCGCCTGGATCCTCGGCGCGGTGCTCCTGTTCGCGGCCTGGGCCAAGGCGCTCGACCCGCTGGCGTTCGCCGAGCTGATCGAGTCCGAGGGGCTGGCGATCGTACTGCCCGCGTCGGCCTGGAGCGTGATCATGATCGTCGCCGAGGCGGCGCTCGGCCTGGCGCTGATCCTCGGCCTGCGGCGGCTCTGGGTGCTGATACCGACCGCGGCGATGGTCGCCCTCTTCGTTTTCCTGAACGGCCGGGCCTACTGGCGGTTCGCCAACGGGCTCGTCGACGAGGAGAGCTCGTGCGGCTGCTTCGGCAACCTCCTTTCGAGGACTCCGGCCGAAGCGTTCTGGCAGGACCTGGCGATGCTCCTGCCGGGCCTCCTGCTGGCGTTCCTCGCCCGCCCCGGACGGATCCCGGCCGAGCGGCTGCGGGTGCTGGCGGTGGCGGCTCTGACGATCGCGGCCACCCTGTTCGCCTGGCAGGCTCCGAACCTGCCGCTCGACGACCTGGCGACGCGACTCAAGCCGGGAGTCGAGCTGGCCGACCTCTGCGCCGGCCGCGATACCGACGAGACCGTCCGCATCTGCCTCGACGTTCTGATGCCACAGCTCCAGGTGGGGAGCCATATCGTGGTGATCGCCAGCCTCGACAATCAGGAGCTGCGCACCGGGATGGAGGCGCTCAGCGCGGCCGCCCTCGGCGACGGCCCGACCGTCTGGCTGGCCACCGACTCGCTCGAAGAGGAGCGGCAGGCGTTCTACTGGGAGTGGGCGCCGCCGTTCGAGATCCGGGAGGTGCCCCTCGCCCTGATCCGGCCTCTCTACCGGCGACAGCCGCGGTCGTTTCAGGTCGAGAGCGGCGTCGTGACCGCGACCTGGGCCGGGCTGCCGCCGCTCTAGCCGCGACCGCCGGAGCCCCAGGGCATGGATTTCGCACGCAAAGCGACCAGCGTTTGGCCTTTGACGCTAGAATCCCGTTGATGCCCGAAGAGAGAGACTCCATGAACGTGACGACCGACAGAATGACGCGCCGGATGGCGCGCGTGGCAGCTTCGCTGCTTATCCCGATGATGCTTCTTGGGAGTACGACCCTGCTCGCGCAGGCGGGCGAGCGCCTTCCCGGCTTCCTTCAGACCGGCGACTACCTGATCGAAATGGAGGGCGGTGTCGTCGACGATGCACGGGTCTATCGCTCGCAGGCCGCACAGGCGGTGCTGGTGATCGCCCCCGACCTCGAGGCGCCGATCCTGATCCGCCCCCGGTTCCGAACCGTGGAGAAGGTGAGCCTGCTCAAGATGGCCGAGAACGGCGACGGCTCGATCGATCTCCTGCCCGATCCGACCTACGCCTCCGAGCCCGCTTTCCGGGTCGAAGGGGTGGAAGTCGTCTTCGAGGTCGACGGTCGCGACGTCCGCCTCAAGCCGAAGCCCGCCCTGGTCGGGTTTCAGCCGCCGGCGAGCATCTACGAGCACAGCCCCGAGTACGAGCAGCGCGCCAGCTACTATCAGCCGTCTGCCGAGATCGTCGAGGCGCTGCGCGCGCAGGGCAAGAGCGTGCGGGTCCAGATCTTCTTCGGAACCTGGTGTCCGGCGTGCGGCCAGACCGTGCCCGGCATCCTGAAGCTCGCCGAACAGACCCAGGGCTCGAAGATCGAGTTCGCCTTCTACGGCCTGGCGCGCGAGTTCAGCGGCGACGCGGAAGCGAGGCGGCTGGGGATCAAGTCGGTGCCGACCGGCGTCGTCTTCGTCGACGACAAAGAGGTCGGGCGGTTGACCGGCAACGACTGGCGGCGTCCGGAGAGCGCCCTCCAGAAGCTGATCGGCTAGCCCGAAGTTCGGGCTAGGGCTAGGGGAGCACGCGGACGGTCGAGCCGTCGACCGTGCCGGCGCTCCCGGTCGCGATGTGGAAGGGTCGACCACGGATCGTCAGGTCGAGAACCGCCAGGCGGCCGCTGGCGCCTGCCGCGAGCTCCCGGCCGGTCTCGGGCTCAAGCGCGCGGACCCGCAGCCAGGGGCTGACGGCGGAGCTCTCCAGCCTGCCCTTGCCGTCGAGCCGGCCGTAGAGCGCGGTCGGAACACCGTCCCAGGTGTAGCGGACCAGGAGCGCAGCTCGGGTAAGGCCGAGTCGCTCGGAGATCAGCACGGGGAGGTCGTCGATCCCGGCCGGCGAGAGCGGGTCGGGGCCGCCCATCAGCACAGCCCGGCTGCCGGGCGCGAGCTGGAACCGCAGGTCCTGGCGCTCGAGGGCGGTCAGCAGTCGTCGAAGCGAGGCGCCGCTGGCGAGGAGTAGGGCAGCCCGGTGGTCGCGCTGGCGGCCGGCCAACCACGACCGTGCAGCGACGACGTCGATGCGCGCGCCGTCGACCGCGCTCGTCCCACCTCCGAACCGTTGGGCGAACCCGGCCGCCAGCTCGTGGTCGAGAGCGCCGGGGTCGGCGGCCGGCACCATCTGGAGGATCGCCGGCGCGTCTAGAGCCGTCAGACAGCCGATCTGGAACGCTCGCTCGGCCGCGTCCCGGTACCAAGCCGCGGGTGCGGCGGCTGCCGACTCCCGGTCTTCGCCGGTCGCCGGGGTGGTCGGGATCGCTCGCCAGTCGCCGACGGAGTCGGGGCTGGCCGCGTGTCGCTCGCACAGCTCACGGTAGACCGGGTCACTCTCGTAGACCTCGGCGAAGGCCGCGAGCGCCAGCTCCTCGAAGCTGTCCTGTCCGGGTCGCGCGAGGTAGCGCGCGAGCCGCTCGGCAAGCGGCGCCGGGGGCATCGGGTGATTCTGTCACGTGGTACAGTCCCCCGAATTCCAGGGGACCCCGTTCATGAGTGACGAGTTTCCGTACCGGTACAAGATCGAGATCGACAAGGCGCCGCGCCCCAAACCGCCGAAGCAGACGGCGGTGATCGATCAGACCGGTTGTACCGGTTGCGAGGCGTGCATCGCCTTCTGTCCGGTCGATTGCATCGAGATCGTGCCCGGACCGGAGCACCCGGATTTCATGAAGCTGGTCGAGGTCGACCTCGAGCGCTGCATCGGTTGCCAGCTCTGCGCGCGTTACTGCCCGTGGGAGACGATCGACATGTGGAGCTGGGAGGAGGGGGTCGCGGTGGCGCCCAGCCTCACCGTCCGCTCGCTGCTCTACGACTACGATCCCGAAGAGATGCACGAGGCGGCGGAGAGCCGTGGCTGACGAGCCCCGCACTCCCGCGGCCGACCCGGAGTTGGAGGCGGCTCTCAAGCGCGTGCTGGACGTCGTCTTCAGGGAGCACCCGTTGGGCGCCAACCAGATTCTGAGCCTCTCGGCCGAGCTCCAGCGTGTCGGCGTCCACCGGCTGGTGGAGGAGCACCTGAGCAAGTACCGCCGGCGCGAAGAGGGCAAGTAACGCCTCCAGGGTCCGCCAGCGCGGCGCGGACAGCAGCCGGGAGGCGCTTCGCGGCCCTACCGCTGCACCTCCTCGCCGTGGTCGCCCTTCCTGGGCTTCGATTCGAGTGAACGGTCTCGCGGGGAGGCCCGTACCCCAGGGAAGGAGGAACGGGAACCCATCCCTCTCCCTCCTCATCCAACGCCCCGCGCCCGCGGTGGGGCCTTTTTTTGTGCGGGCTCAGACGCCGTCGAAAAACTCGCGAGCGGCTTCGGCTGGAACCGAGACCAGAGCCTCCGGCGGTAAGTCGCCGAGCCAATCGAGCGGCAGGTGAAAACGGTAGGGCTCCCTCAGGAAGCGCTGATCGAGCAGGGCGATAACGCCGATGTCCTGCGACGAACGGATCAGACGTCCGGCGGCCTGGACCACCCGGGTCATGCCGGGGACGACGAAGGCGTACTCGAACCCGCGCTCGAAGCGCTCGTCGTAGTAGCGGCGCAGGAGCTCCTGGTCGAGGGTGACCGCGGGCAGGCACGGCCCGATCACCGCCACCGCGCGCAGCATGTCGCCGGGGTAGTCGACACCCTCGGCGAAGACGCCGCCTGCGACCGCCAGCACCAGGCAGTCTCCCGAGAGCGGCGAGCGCAGCGCCTCCAGGATCTCGTTCCGCTGCTGGTCGCTGTCACCGCGCGACTGCGCCAGCACCCGGCGGCCCGGCACCGAGAGCCGCTCGTGGACCTCCCGCAGGAACAGGTAGCTGGGAAAGAGCGCCAAGCAGTTGCCGGGGACCGCCGTCGCCAGCGCCGCCAGTCGGTCGGCGATCGGCCGGTAGTTGGCGGCGCGCTGCCGCCAGAGGGTCGAGATCGAGTCGTCGATAACGATGCGGCGGTTCTCGACCGGGAACGGGCTGGGCAGTCGGAGCTCACCGGTCCGCTCGGGGTCGAAACCGAGCAGGTCGCGGTAGAAGGCGGACGGTGACAGGGTGGCGGAGAATCCGATCGCGGCGTGGGTACGATTGAGGACCTTGCCCAGGAACCTGCCCGGGTCCTTGCACAGGATCCGCAGCCTGGAGTCGCCCTCGGAGTGCTCGACACAGTGGTTGAAGGCGTCCGAGGCCGAGATCACCAGGCCGTTCAGGAAGCGGAGGAAATCGAAGTAGAGGGAGACGAACCGATCGTCGACCTGGAAGGTCGAGGTCTCGCGCTGATGCTCGATGTAGTCGACGAACGCCTCGTCGAAGGCGGCGCGCAGTCCCCAGAGCTCGTCCTCGGGCAGGATCGCCTCGACCGCGCGGGCGCCGGCGGCCGAGTCTTCGAGGGCGAGTGTGACCGTCCGGGCGATCAGTCGCTCGAGCGCGGCACAGAGCCCGGCCGCCCGCCGATGGATCGCGGCCTTGCCCCGCTCGAGCGCGGCGGCGGTGGCGCTCGCGACGTTGGCGCTCAGCTCCGGGCTGTAGTAGCCCCGGCCGCGATCGACCAGGTTGTGGATCTCGTCGATCACCAGGATGATGTCGCCGAGGTCGTTCTCCTCGGCGAAGTCGGTCAGTGAGACGTAGGGATCGAAGGCGTAGTTGTAGTCGCATACCACGACCTGGGAGTGGCCGGTCAGCTCGAGGCTGACCTCGAACGGGCAGACCTCGCGCTCGCGCGCCAGCTCGAAGATCGGGTCGGGGAGCAGCGTCCTCGCCTCGCCGAGCAGCTGCCGCAGGATCGCCGTCTGGTGGAGCTTGGCGTGGTAGTCGCGAGCGTAGGGGCAGAACTCCTCGTGACACAGCACCTCGCCGTTGGCGCACATCTTCGCCTTGGCGCGCAGCTGGAGGGAATGAAACGCCCGATCCGGATTGAGAAGCTCGAGAACCTGGGTCGCCATCCGCTGCTGCAGGGTCTTGGCGGTCAGGACGAAGATCCGCTTGTCGTTCTGGAGCGCGTAGCGGAGGGCGGGCATCAGCGCCGCCACGGTCTTACCGATGCCGGTCGGCGCCTCCAGCAGCAGGTGCTCGCGCTGGTCGAGCGCGCGGGTGACGGCGTCGACGATCTCCTGCTGGCCGGGCCGCATGGCAGGGTAGGGGAAGGCGAGCGCCGCCGCCGCGGTGCGGCGCTCGGCGGCCGCCTGACGCTCGTTCTCCCAGCTCCTGAGCAGGGAGTTGACTCGCTTGCGAACCAGCTCGTCGATCGCCGCCTCGTCGAGCTCTAGAGCCTCGCGATCGGCGTAGTCGCTGCCGATCTCGATCAGAATCAGCTCGGCGCGTACCCGCTCCTCCCCGGAGCGCTTCAGCATCCAGGCGTAGAGGAGCGCCTGCCGCTCGTAGATCTCGCGGGTCACGGGCGGCAGCTGGCCGCCACGGCGGACCGACTTGATCTCCTCGACCACCAGCTCGTCCCCGTCGCGCCGCAGCCCGTCGGCGCGTCCCTGGATGCGCACCTGCCAACCGCGGTGCTCCAGGGTCACCGCGATGTGCACCTCGCGCTGATAGCTGGGGTCCTGATGCAGCGCCTCTTCCTGATAGTGGGCGTGAATCGCCTGGCCCATCCAGAGGCGCTCGTAGCCGCCCCGGTTGGCGAAGCCGAGGCTGCGCCGCAGCCGAGCGTCGATGAGATCCGCGACCGAGAGCTCGAGAGCCAGGTTCTGGTCGTCGAAGCGCGGCGCCATGGTTGGTGAGGATACCGGCAAACGCGAGCGGATCAGGGGGGATCAGGGGTGCCAGGCCTGCAAGATGCAAGTTGAAGCCGAGAAATGAGTGCAATTTGCATCTTGCAGGCCTGGCACCCTCGGCGCGGTTTTTGAGATAGGCTTCGGGGGAGCTCATGGATCCGCCGAAGACGGTCGTCGATCTCCCGAAGATGCCCAAGGTCCCTCTGGGGGCGCTGCGGGCGCTGATCATCATTCTGCTGGTCATCGTCGCCGCCTCGAGCGCGATCTACACCATCGATCCCGAGGAGGTCGGCGTCATCACCCGCTTCGGCCGCTACGTCAAGAGCACCCCGCCCGGGCTGCACTTCAAGCTGCCGTTCGGCATCGACCAGCTCACGAAGGTCGCCGTGCAACGACAGCTGAAGCAGGAGTTCGGCTTCCGGACGCTCCGCGCCGGTGTGCGCAGCCAGTTCACCAACGAGGGGTACGAGAGCGAGTCGAACATGCTGACCGGCGACCTCAACGCGGCGGTCGTCGAATGGGTGGTCCAGTACCGGATCGTCGACGAGTATCGCTACCTGTTCAAGGTGCGGGCGGTCGAGGAGACGTTCCGCGACCTGAGTGAAGCCGTGATGCGGCGGATCGTCGGCGACCGGACGGTGAACGAAGTGCTGACGGTCGGCCGGCAGGAGATCGAGGACCTGGTGAAGCTCGGGCTGCAGTCGTTGGCCGACCAGTACGACACCGGGATCCGGGTCGATCAGGTCGTCCTCCAGGACGTCAATCCGCCCGATCCGGTCAAGCCCTCCTTCAATCAGGTCAACCAGGCCGAGCAGGAGAAGGAGCGGCTGATCAACGAGGCGCAGTCCGAGTACAACAAGTTGATCCCGCGCGCCGAAGGTGAGGCGCGGCAGGCGATCCAGCAGGCGGAGGGCTATGCCCTCGACCGGGTCAATCGTGCCAAGGGCGACGCCGCCCGATTCAACGCGCTCTACCAGGAGTACCGGAAGGCGCCCGAGGTGACGCGCAAGCGGATCTACCTCGAGACCCTTACCAACGTCCTGCCGCGGGCGGGGCAGAAGATCGTCATCGACGACGATCTCGAGGGCGTCATCCCGCTGCTCAACCTGGAAGGCAAGCCGGTACCGCAGGCGGCCGGGGGGAGCGGCGGATGATGCGCTTCCTCCTGATCGGCATCATTCTGGCGGTTCTGCTCGTGCTCTCGGGGGCGATCTTCGTGGTCAACGAGTACGAGCAGGTGATCATCACCCAGTTTGGCGAGCCGGTCGGCGATCCGATCGACACCCCGGGGCTGCACTTCAAGGTGCCGTTCATCCAGGTGGTGCACCGCTTCGACAAGCGCTTCCTCGAGTGGGAGGGTGACGTCGCCGAGCTGCCGACCAAGGACAAGGTGTTCATCCTCGTCGATACCTACGCTCGCTGGCGGATCGACGATCCGCTCCTCTTCTTCCAGCGGCTGCGCAACGAGCAGGGCGGGCAGTCGCGGCTCGATGACATCCTGGACGGCGAGACCCGCAACGCGATCGCCAAACACGAGTTGTTGGAAGTGATCCGCTCGACCAATCGCGAGGCCGAGGCGACCGAGGTGGCGGCCGATCCGATGACCGAGCTCGAGCCGATCCAGACCGGTCGCGACGAGATCCGCAGGGAGATTCTGGCGGCGGCGAAACCCCGGACGACCGATCTCGGGATCGAGATCCTGGACGTCCAGTTCAAGCGCATCAACTATGGGCGACAGGTGCTCGATGACGTCTACGACCGGATGACCTCCGAGCGCGTGCGGATCTCCGATCGATTCCGCTCCGAAGGCCAGGGCGAGCGCGCCGAGATCCGCGGCAACATGGAGCGCGACTTCCAGCGGATTCAGTCCGAGGCCTATCGCCAGGCGGAGGAGATCCGGGGTCGAGCCGACGCCGAGGCGACTGAGATCTACGCCCGTGCGTACAACCAGTCGGCCGATTCCAGGCGGTTCTACGAGTTCTTGAAGAGCATGGAGACGCTCGAAAACACGGTCGACGACGAGACCCGGTTCCTGCTCTCCACAGATGGCGACTTCTACCGGTTCCTCGAGAGCAGCGGACAGTAGCTCCCGCCATCGGTTCGTCCCGGCCTGCCTCGTGGCGGCCGTGCTGGCGGCATCGCCGTCACTCGCGGCGACCCTGTCGCAGAGCCTGGCGGCGCCGATCCGCGACGCCGGTCGGGTGGCGCGCGAGCTGGGTGTCCACGTCGTCGATGTGGTGACCGGGGAGACCGTGGTCGCGGTGGAGCCGGACCTGCCGCGAATCGCGGCCTCCAATACCAAGCTGATCACTACCGCCGCCGCCCTCGACACCCTCGGCCCCGGGTATCTCTACGAGACCCACGTGATGGTACGTGGCTATCTCGTCGGCGGGACTCTGGTCGGCGATCTGGGAGTGATCGCCGGCGGCGATCCCAACATCTCCGGACGCCACCACGATGGTGATCCGCTGGCGGTCTTCCGCAGGTGGGCCCGGCGCCTGGTGGAGCTCGGCATAGAGGAGATCAGCGGCGACCTCTACCTCGCCAACGGCCTCTTCGACCAGGAGCGGATCCACCCGGACTGGCCTCGCGACCAGCTCCATCGCTGGTACGAGGCACCGGTCGACGCGCTCTCGTTCGGCGACAACTGCCTGCTGGTCCGGGTCCGTCCGGGGACGGCGCCCGGACGGCCTTCCAGGATCGAGTTGGTACCCGACGTCCCGGTCGTCCGCATTCGCAACATGGCCGGTACCACGTCGTCGGCACGCCGGCACTCGGTGTCGGTCTTTCGCGCCCCGGACAGCGACGAGGTGATCGTCAGCGGGCGGGTCTACAGATACGCGCAGCCGGTCGACGCCTGGGTGACGGTGCCCGACCCCCAGCACTACTTCGGCGCCGCGCTGCGCAAAGCGCTCGGCGACGAGGGAGTCACCCTGGACGGAGCGACCCGTCCGATCGAGAACCTGCCCGCGGGGCGCTGGCGACCGCTCACCGTGCATCGGAGTGACCTCCTGTCGACCGTCGAGGTGATCAACCATCGGAGCCAGAATTTCTACGCCGAGAGCCTAGTCAAGCTGCTGGGTGCCGAGATCTGCGCCGAGGGCAGCTGGGCCGGGGGGCTCGACGTCATCGGCACGTTCCTCGATCGGATCGGCATCCGCCGGGAGAGCTACCAACTGGCGGACGGCTCGGGGATGAGCCGCAACAATCTGTTTACACCCCGGCACTTCACCCGGCTGCTGGTGCACATGTACCACCACCAGCTCCGCGACGAGTTCATCGACTCGCTGCCGCCGAGCGGTAGCGACAACGGCCGTTGGAAGGAGCGCCTGGCGCGGCCACCGTACGCCGGCAACGTGATGGCGAAGACCGGTACCCTGAGATCGGTCTCGGCGCTCTCGGGATACGCGCGCGCCCTGTCGGGCAGGGTCTATGCCTTCTCGATTCTCTTCAATCGGGCCCGCAGCGCCTGGGACTCGCGGCGGGCTCAGGACCGGATCGTGAAGGCGTTGGTCGACAACGGCTAGACCGATGCTGGCGCCCCGGCCCTGACTCTCTCGTAGGCCTCGCGCGGCGGCGGGTCGCCGGGTAGGATCGGACGACCGAAGAGACCTGGACCCGGGAGATCGCCATGGCCACTTTCATCGTGCTGCTCGACTACACCGATCAGGGGATCCGCAACATCCGCGACTCGCCCCAGCGCGCCGACAGCTTCAACGAGTTCGCCGACAAACACGGCGCGCGGATCGTGAGCCAGTACTGGACGATCGGCAGCCACGACGGCGTCTTCATCATGGAAGCTCCTGACGACGAAGTGGCGGCGTCCGTGCTGCTCCATCTTGGCGCCGGCGGCAACGTGCGCACGACCACCTTGCGCGCCTTCGACTGGGTCGAGGCCCAGGAGCTGATCGCCGACAGCGAGTAGGCGGCCTGCGCGGCTCCGAAGTACCGTGTCACGGCTGACTGCCCTGCCGCTGAAGTTCTATCTCCGACCCTGTGAAGAGGTGGCGGCCGACCTGCTGGGGCGCTACATCTGCAGACGCTTGAACGGCAGTCGGCTGGTCGCCCGGATTGTCGAGACCGAGGCCTACCTCGGCGAGGGCGATCGGGCGAGTCACGCCTGGCACGGCCGGGTGACGCGCCGCAACGCCACCCTCTTCGAGCGCGGCGGGTGCGCCTACGTCTTCTTGATCTACGGCATGTACGACTGCCTCAACGCGGTCACCGGGGGTGCGGGTGAGCCGACCGCGGTCCTGATCCGAGCGGCCGAGCCGATCCAGGGCGCCGCCGAGATGGAAAAGCGGCGCCGGCTGCGCCGGGCCGCCCGCCCCGGCGATCTCGCCGGAGGTCCCGGCAAGCTCTGCCAGGCGCTGGCGATCGACCGTGCCTTCGACGGCGCGCCCCTTCGCCACGCCGACCTGCGGCTGACCGAGGGCGAGCCGGTCGACGCTCGGGAGGTCGTGAGCGGACCGAGGGTCGGCGTCGACTACGCCGGCGACGCCGCGGCCTGGCCGCTGCGCTTCGCGGTGGCGGGCAACCTCCATGTCTCCAAGCCACCCGTAGCCAGGAATGCCTGACGGATGAATGGGGGATGAACGGGGACACGATACGTAATCTGCGGGCTGATGGAGCTGCGAGAGGACTCCAAGAATCCGCAGGTTACGTATTGTGTCCCCCGGATGGCGACCGGAGCGCCGGGCGAGCCGCCTACTTGTCTTCCAGGCTGATGTGGCCGGCCTGGGACAGACGCCAGAAGGTGAGCAGCGCGTCGAGCTGCGGCATCGGGCTGATCTTCAGGATCGTCTGGATGTCGTACGCCTCGTTGACCCGGGTGAGGATGAATCCCTCCTGGGGCGTGATCTCGAGTCCGGCCAGCTCGTCGAAGTTGCGCAACAGGTGCGGCACCGCGGTCATCGAGATGCCGTCCGCGTCGAGCTGGGCCTCGATCTGCTGGCTCGCCTCCTCGAGAGCCTTCTGCGCCGCCTTGTTGTCGGGGTCGAGGCTGAGAGCGGCTCGTAGGCGGCGCAGGCCGCGCTCGTAATCGGCCTCGGCGATCAGCTTCTGGCCGGAGGCGAGGAGCGATTCGACTTCGACCTCCTCGGCGCTGTCGGCGATCGTCTCCACCGACGACGACGGGAGTGCCCGCGGCCGCACCACCTTCACGGTGCGCATCTCGAGCTGGTAGAAGAGGACGCGGCAGACCTGGTACTCGCTGGTATGGGCGTGGAGAGCGATCTCCTCGATCGTCCGGTCGTCGTCGACCAGCTGGAGAATCCGGGCCGCCATCCGGTCCTCCTTCGACTCCGGCACCATTTCCGCCACCGCGACCGGCACCGCCAGGTTCGAAGTGATCCGCTCGCGCATCCGCTTCCAATCGTCGAGCCGCTGGGTCCCTTCGAGCACCAGGTGGGTGACGTTGACCTTGAGCGGGATCATCGTGAACTCGGGCAGCTCACCGTCGTGGAACCGGAACTCGCCCTCGGTCCAGGTGAAGACCTCGTACAGGCTCTCCTCGGCCTTCAGCCGCAGCATGTGATCGAGGTTTTCCTCGGTGATCGCGCCGATGGTCACCAGGATCTTGCCGAGCAGCGCCTGGTTCTCCTCCTGCATCTCGATCGCCTTGGCGAGGACGACCTCGTCGATCAACCCGTGACTGAGCAGGAAGTGACCGAGATACTCCTTCGGGTTGTTGGAGGCCGTCGAGATGATCACGCCGTTGTCGAAGAAGATCCGCTTCTCGGTCTCGCCGCTGACCAGCACGAGGGTTCCGGTCTTGGTGCCCTGGGACAGCCACTGCAGAAGCTCGGTGAAGTCGAGCGTGCGTAGGTTGCCGCTGATGCTCATCGGTGCGCCCCCGAGACTACTCGCGTGCTCGGGTCGTCCCTTCCTGCCCCTGGTAGTGCGAGTTGGAGCCTGGCTCACCGTACGCGGTCTCGGGCTCGGAGTCCATGCTGATGAAGATCAGCTGGGCGATCCGGCGCCCGGCATCGAGCACGAACGGCTCGGGTCCGAGGTTCTGGAGCTCGAGCGTGATGGTGCCCTCGAAGCCGGGATCGCACCAGCCCGCCATCGAGTGATTGACCCACAGCCGCCCGAGCGTCGACTTCAGCTTCAGGTCGCAGGCGACCGAGCGCGGGATGACCACGCGCTCGATCGTCGATGCCAGCACCACCTCGCCGGGGAAGAGCTTGATGTGCGCCGCCGTGAACTCCTCCGGCTCGCGGGTGGGGCAGATCCAATGGTCACTGACGCGAACGTCGTAGCTCGCGGCGTTGACCTGTTCCGGAGCGTACGGCGTGGTGCCGCCGTTGGCTCCCCATTCGCGGATCCAATGGTCCGGTTTGATCACTTGTCTCCCGGCTTCGGTTAGCGGAAGAAGACCGGCGTCCCGAGATCCTCTCGGTGGATGGTGTCGACGAAGCGTATCGTCTGCTGGGTCAATGACATGAAGAGTGTGGAGGTCCGGTGACCGCCACCAAAGAAGCGTACGCCATTGATCAGCCGACTGCCTGTTACGCCTGTCGCACAGAACAGGATCTCCTTGCCGGGAGCCAGATCCGCCGCCTCGTAGAGGCGATCGACGTCGTCGATCCCGACCTCCGCCACCCGCTGTCGCTGATGCTTGTTCAGCGGTGTCAGGCGCGCGTAGATCTGGCCACCGAGACAGCGCATCGCCGCCGCCGTAATCACGCCCTCGGGAGCGCCGCCGATCCCCATGGCCGCGTGGACGCCGGAGCCGCGGATCGCCGCTTCGATGCCGGCCGACAGGTCGCCGTCGCCGATCAGACGGATGCGCGCTCCGGCCTCCCGGATGTCGCCGATCAGCCGCTCGTGGCGCTCGCGCTCGAGCACCACGATGGTCAGCTCGTCGACCGAGCGCTCGTAGGCGTCGGCGATGTTGCGCAGGTTTTCCGCCACCGGTGCGTCCAGGTGGACGCCGGCGTCGCGCGCCGTGGGACCGACGACGATCTTGTCCATGTAGATGTCGGGAGCGTGCAGTAGACCACCGCGCTCGGCCGCCGCCAGCACCGCGATCGCCCCCGGCGCGCCGGTGGCGCACAGGTTGGTGCCTTCGAGCGGGTCGACCGCGATGTCGACGCCCGGAGCGTCGTCGTCGCCCTTGAGCGCACCGACCTCCTCGCCGACGTAGAGCATCGGCGCCTCGTCGCGCTCGCCCTCGCCGATCACGACCCGGCCCGACATTTCGACCTGATCGAGCTCCTCGCGCATCGCCTCGACCGCGACGTGGTCGGCGTGCTTGCGGTCACCGAAACCCATCGTCTTGGCGGCCGCGAGCGCCGCTACCTCGGTGACCCGGATGAACTGCTGCTGAAAGTCGAGATCGAGAGTCATCGTCGGTTGCTCACCGGGTCGACCACGGCGTCCTGGCGGGCCGCTGCCTTCGCCGCCGGTGGATTGTAGGCGGGGATGCCGGTGACGCGCTCGCCGATCACCAGACCGTGGATGTCGTGGGTCCCCTCGTAGGTGTAGACCGACTCGATGTTCAGCATGTGGCGGATCACCGGGTAGTCGTCGACGATGCCGTTCGCGCCCAGGATCTCGCGCGCCAGCTTGGCGCACTCCCGTGCTACCCAGACGTTGTTCCGCTTGCCCATCGAGACGTGGAAGTGCCTCAGCCTGCCCTCGTCCTTGAGCCTGGCGAGCTGCAGCGCCAGCAGCTGACCCTTGGAGATCTCGGTGACCATCCAGACCAGCTTGTCCTGCACCAGCTGGTGGCTGGCGATCGGTTGACCGCCGAACTGGAGCCGCTCCTTCGCGTACTCCAGCGCGGTGTGGTAGCACTCCATCGCCGCTCCCAGGCCGCCCCAGGCGATGCCGTAGCGCGCCTGGTTCAGACACATGAGCGCGTTCTTGAGGCCCTCGGTCTTGGGCAGGATGTTGTTGACCGGAATCCGGCAGTCCTGGAAGCCGAGCTCCGAAGTGACCGACGCGCGCAACGAGAACTTGCCGTGCTGGTCGCTGGAGGTGAAGCCGGGCGTGCCGTTCTCGACCAGGAAGCCGCGGATGCCGTCCTCGGTCTTCGCCCAGACCACCGCGACCGCGGACAGGGTGCCGTTGGTGATCCACTGCTTGGCGCCGTTGAGCACCCACTCGTTGCCGTCACGTCGGGCGGTCGTGCGCATGCCGCCGGGGTTCGAGCCGAAGTCGGGCTCGGTCAGTCCGAAGCAGCCGATCGCCTCGCCCGAGGCGAGAGCCGGGATCCAACGGTCCTTCTGCTCCTGGGAGCCGAAGGTGTAGATCGGATACATCACCAGGCTGCTCTGGACCGAGACCATGCTCCTGAGGCCCGAGTCGCCGCGCTCGAGCTCCTGCATGATCAGCCCGTACGCGGTCCCCTTGAGGCCCGGCAGGCCGTAGTCGTCGATACTGGCTCCGAAGAGGTTGAGCTGCGCCAGCTCGGGAACGACTTGGAGCGGGAACGTGCCCTCACGGTGGCACTCCTCGATGATCGGTTTGATCTTGTCATCGACGAAGGCCCGCACCGTGTCGCGGATCAGCCGCTCCTCGTCGTCGAGAAACGGGTCGAGGTCCAGATAGTCGACGCCGGAAAATCTGTTCAATTGGAGTTCCTCCTAGAGCCGTGAACGATATCATCCGGCGGTTATGGACCTCGGCTCTCTCAGGTTGGCAGGACCGCTGGTTCTGGCGGTGCTCGCCGCCTGGTTCATCGATCGATCGACCGCTCGTCGCGGGCTCGAGCCACCCGGCTTCTCGGGCCGGATCGGCGATACGGCGCTCGGTCCGATGGTGCGCCGGGTGCTGGCGATGTCCGGTCTCGCGATCGTCCTCTGGCTCGGGGTCTTCGCACCGCTCGGTCTGATCGGCGTCGAGCGCGCCCTGCCCTCGGAGATCGAGACCCTGCAGCTCTTTCAGCTGCACATCTTCTTCGCCCTGGCGCTCCTGGTCTGGTACCTGGCCGGATTTGCGGTCGCCGATCAGCCGGCTGGCCACTCGTTCTCGACCTCCTGGAGTCGGCAGTTCGGTCTACGGAGACCGGGCCTCGTCCGCGAACTGGCGCTCGGGGCCGGTGTCGGTCTCGCCGCCTGGATGGGCGTGCTGCTGGTGCTGGTGTTGGTCGGATCGTTGATCTACCTCGTGGGCGGCGACGAGGTCGTGCCGCAAGAGCCGCCACAGGTCGTGGTCTGGGTGGCCGCGTTGCCGTTCGCCCTGCGCTTCGCGATCAGCCTGTCGGCGGGTGTGGTCGAGGAGCTCTTCTTCCGTGGCTTCTTGCAGCCGCGGGTCGGAATCGGCTTGTCGACCGGCGCCTTCGTGCTCGCGCACATGAGCTACGAGCAGCCGCTGATGCTGGTCGGGATCACTCTCCTGTCGCTGGTCTTCGCGGCGCTGGTCCGCTGGCGCCAGAGCATCTGGGCGGCGATCGCCGCGCACACCGTTTTCGACAGTGTACAATTGCTTTTTGTGATCCCTCAGCTGCTGGATTTTCTTCAGCCGGGGGTGTCGAGCGCGGCCCCGATCGGTTAGGGGTGGCGCTCGAACCGTCTGCTAGACTCGCTCGGTCAAGAAATAGATGGCTGCTGAGGAACCGCAGGTACATCTGGCAATCGGCAGCCAGTTCGAGAACATCGAACTCGTTCAGATCGTGGTAGAGGAATCGCTACGCAAGCTCGATCTGGCGGAAGATGTCGCTCATTCGATCAGCCTCGCGGTGCAGGAGGCTGTGGCCAATGCGATCAAGCACGGCAACCAGCAGAGTCCGGAGAAGAGGGTCGAGATCGACTTCGGGGTGGAGGACGGTGAAGTGGTGATCGAGGTGACCGATCAGGGCGCCGGGTTCGACCCGCGTCAGGTCAGGGATCCACGGATGCCCGACAACCTGCTCCGCCCCAACGGCCGCGGCATCTTCTTCATGAGCAGTTTCATGGACGATATTCAGTTCGACTTCAAACCCGAGGGGGGGACCGTGGTGACGCTGCGCAAGCGTCTCCCGTCCGCTCCGATGGCCTCTGGGCCGCGAGAGGAGGACTAGACATGAAGATCGATGTTCGCAATACGGACGGCGTGACCATTCTCGAGCCCAAGGGCAAGATCACGATCGGTGTCGGCGACATCGCCCTGCGTGACACGGTGATCGAGGCACTCGAAGGTGGGGCCAAGAGCATCCTGATCAACCTCGCCGAGGTGACCACGATCGACTCGTCGGGCATCGGCGAGCTGGTCTCGGCGTATACCACCGTCGCCAACCGGGGCGGCAAGCTGAAGTTGCTGCACCTGCCGCCCAAGGTGCAGGACATCCTGCAGATCACCCAGCTGGTGACCGTGTTCGACGTCTTCGACGACGAGGCCGAAGCCGTCCAGTCGTTCAGCTAGGTGCCCGGTCGGTCGCGCCAGTAGGCGCGCGCCAGGCTGAAGAGCTCGCCGTTCGAGTAGTTCTCGTATCCGGCCAGGCCCTCGGGCATGACCGCGACGTTGGCCTTGATGTAGAGGCTGATGTAGGGGAGCTCGTCGGCCAGGATCTCCTGGGCCTCGAGGTAGAAGGGGAGTCGCTCCTCGGGGAGCGCTCGCTGCGCCCCGGCCTCCACCAGCCGGTCGAACTCGGGGTTGTTGTAGCGCCCGCGATTGGCGCCGTTCGGCGGCACCTTCTCGGAATGGAGCGTCAGGCTGTACATGTCGGGGTCGACGGCGCCCTGCCAGACCAGGGTGAAGAGCTGGAAGTTCCCTTGCTTGATGTCGTTGTAGAAGGTGGCGAACTCGTGCGAGCGGATCTCGATCGCGATCCCGACCCCGGCGAGCATCTGCTGGATGATCTGCGCCTGTAGGAGATAGGTCTCGTCGGTCGAGGTCTTGAACGTGAGCTCGAAGCGCGGCTCCGGGCCGTCGCCGTCGGGATCCGGGTAGCCGGCAGCGTCGAGCAGCGCGCGCGCTTTCGCGGGATCGTATCGGATCGGCTCGAGCTCCTCGTTCCGCGCCCAGTGACCGGGCCGCATCATCGACTCCGAGACCACGCCGAGACCACGCCAGATCGAGCTGACCAGCAGCTCGCGATCGAGCGCGTGCGCGATGGCGCGCCGGACGCTCTTGTCGGCGAGCACCGGATCCTCCATCTGGACGCCGATGTAGGCGTAGCCGGAGCCCGGACTCTCGACCACCTGGAACCGGGGGTCGGCTCTGAAGTTGACCACGACGTCGGGCTGCAGCTCGTTGACCACCAGGTGGACCGAGCCCTTTTGCAGCTCGAGCGCCCGGACGGTCGAGTCGGGCACGTCGCGAAGCACGACGCGATCGAGCTTCGGTCGGCCTCGGAAGTAGCCGTCGAACGCCTCGACCACCACCTGGTCCTCGCGCCGCTCGACCATCCGGAACGGTCCGGTGCCGATCGGATGCCGGTTGAGCGACTCGGCGTCCGATCCCGCCGGCACGATCCCCATGAAAGGTGTGAGGTTGCCGAGCATCGCCCCGTACGGCTCGCTGAGGACGAAGTCGACGGTCAGCTCATCCACCTGCTCGACCCTCTCGAGCTGGACGAACGCTCCCCGCTTGGGGCTGGTCACCTGGCCGTCGAGGATGGTCTGAAAGGTCCAGACGACGTCCGCCGCCGACAGCGATCTGCCGTCGTGGAAGGTGACGCCGTCGCGCAGATGGAATCGATAGCGGCGGTTGTCGTCGAGGATCTCCCACGATTCCGCCAGATCGGGGATGAAGTCGCCGTTGGCGTTCTTGGTCACCAGGCCGCTCATCACCAGCTGCAGGACGGCGCTCGACGCCTGATCGGTGGCCAGCCGCGGGTCGAGGTTGATCGGGGCGCTGCGCAGCGCCACCACCAGCTCGTTGGCTTCGGGCACGAGGCTCGTGGGCTCGCCGCCGCAGCCGACGATCAGCAGCGGCGCCGCCGTCAGCAGCCGCCGCAGGAGGTGCCCAAGGTGGAAGGTGCGGATCAAGGTGCGCGACACTCGAGAGCGGAAAGCCGGCTGGCGGCGCCGGCCGGAGAGGTGCGCGAGCGACTCTACCATCGAGCCGGATCGCCGCTCCGCGGCGCCCGAGCAGTGCACGATTGGACTCGGGCGAGTGCTGGCGATGTGCTATCTTCGGGGGCGATCTCTCGGCCGCTGGAGTTCCATCCAGCCGGCATCTCTCGAACGAAAGACAGCATGACTCGCGGCCGCGCCATCTTCGCCATCGTGTCGATCCTCGTGATCGTCGCGATCGCGTCGGGAACGTTCGCCCGCGCCGTCACCCGCGAGCAGGCGGAGGAAGACTCGCTCTACAAGAGCCTGTCGATCTTCACCGAGGTGCTCAACCTGATCCGTCGCGCTTACGTCGAGGAGACCTCGGTCGACCTGCTCTTCGCCGGCGCTCTCGACGGTACGACCGACGCCCTCGACTCGATGTCGACGTTCGTGCCCAGCGAGGAGGTCGAGAGGTACCGCAAAGCCCGAGAGATCGGCATCGGGCACAGCGGGGTCTCCCTGGTCAAGGAGCGCGGCATCGCCTATGTGCTGGCGGTCTCGCCCGGCAGCCCGGGCGCGGCGAGCGGTCTCGAGCGCGGCGACGCGATCGCCCAGATCAACGGCCGGCGGACCCGGCGGATGCCGCTCTGGGAGATCCATACGGAGTTCGCGGGCGAGCCCGGTACCGAGCTGACCCTGGAGGTAATCCGGCGCGGCCAGAGCGAGGAGAGGAGTCTGACCCTGGCGGCGTTCGAACCGCCGGCACCGGCGCTCGAGCGCCAAGAGGACCTGCCGGTCCTGCGCCTCTCCCGGTTCGAGCCGCGGACGTTGGCGACCGTTGAGCGTCTGCTGGCGGATCTCGCGGCCGAGGGCGCAGACAGTCTGCTGCTCGACCTGCGAGGAGTCGCCGGTGGGTCGAGCGAGGCCGCGTACGAGGTCGCCGAACTGTTCGTGACCGGCAAGCTGGGCGGGCTGATCAGCCGCTCCGAGATCCTCGAGACCTTCACCGGCGAGCGCCCACCGGTCTGGCAGGGGACGGTGGTCGTGTTGATCGATCGCGCCACCCAGGGCGCGAGCGAGATCCTGGCGGCGATTCTCCAGCAGTCGGGCAGGGCGGAGCTGGTCGGGGAGCCGAGCTTCGGTCACGCCGGCCGGCAGACCGCCGTCACCCTCTCGACCGGTGGCGAGCTGTTCTTGACCGACGCCTTCTACACCGGGCCCGACGAGGCGCCGATCCAGACGAGTCTCGAGCCCGAGCTGCGGGTCTCCGAAGCGAGCCGTAACCTCTCGGAGGCCGAGATTCCGCTCCCCGATCTGATCCTCAAGCGGGGTCTCGAGCGGCTGCGCGAGGCCGAGCCGGCTCTGAAGAAGGTCGCCTAGCCGGCGTTCGCGAGGCAATCCGATGGCGAGCAGGGGCGCCGAGAGCAGGAACTGGTCGTTGATCGTCGGGGTCGCGATCGTCTCGCTGATCCTCGGCTACCTGATCGGCGCGAGCGGCCGTCAGCCGGCGGCCGCGCCCGAGCTCTCGACCGGACCAGCGGAGGTCGCCGTCGCCCGGCCGCCGGCGGCCGAGACAACCGTGGTCGAGCCGCCGCCCGTCCCCGATGCCCCGCCGGTGGAGACCTCTCGGCCGATCGAGCTGCCGCCGATCCCGCGCGGCGACGGGCGCAAGATCGCGCTGGTGATCGACGACCTGGGCCGGAGGGTCCAGGACGTGGCCGAGCTCGCCGACCTCGGAGTACCGCTCTCCTTCGGAGTGCTGCCCTTCGAGACCCGGACGTTCGACGTCATCACCGAGCTCGATCGACTGGGAGCCGAGGTCCTGCTCCATCTGCCGATGCAACCGAGCACCGAGGCCGATCCCGGTCCGGGCGCGCTGACCGGGGCGATGAGCCGTGCCGAGCTCGAGGCAGCGACGCGCTGGGCGCTCGGCGCGGTCAACGGCGCCAAGGGCGTGAACAACCACATGGGCTCCGAGTTGAGCGCCGACGCCGAGAGCATGCGGGCGGTCCTCGGTGTGCTCGCCGAGCGCGAGCTCTTCTTCCTGGATTCGCGCACCAGCCCCGACAGCGTCGGTTATCAGCTGGCACTCGAGATGGGGCTGGCGGCGGCCGAGCGCCAGGTCTTCCTCGACGCCGACGCCGAGCCGGAGGCGATTCGCGGCCAGTTCCGCCGGCTGCTCGGAGTCGCGCTGGATCGCGGCTCCGCGGTCGCGATCGCGCATCCCCATGCGGATACCATCGCCGTGTTGCGCGAGGAGATCCCGCAAGCGCTCGCCGCCGGTTTCGAGTTCGTGCCGGTCAGCGCGTTGACCAGCCGCGCCGGCGGTCCGGAGCTGCTCCGGTAGCTTGTCTATTCGGAGCGGAGGACCTCGATCGGGCGCGATTGGAGCGCGCGGCCGCTCGCCAGCACTCCAGTGACCGCGGTGAGCGTGGTGCTCGCGACGAGCGCTAGGACCAGCGGGCCGGGCTCGAAGCGCCACGGCAGCTCCATTCCGAGCGTCACCACCGCGCGGGCGAGCAGCAGGCCACCGGCGGTGCCGAGCAGGCCGGCGACCAGCCCGAGCAGCGCGAACTCGACCGCCAGCATCTTGGCAACGTCTCGGCGGGTCATGCCGAGCGTCTTGAGCAGCGCTAGCTCGCGCGAGCGCTTGAGCGTAGCCGCGCTGATCGCTCCGGCGAGGATCGCGATCCCCGCCAGGATGGTGAACGCGCCCAGGAACTGGACGCCGGTCGCCAGGCGCGCCAGTACCGCTCGGACCTGTGCCAGGAGTCTGCCGATCTCGATCAGGGTGACGTTCGGGTAGCTCGCGGCCAGGTGATCCTGAATCGCCTGCTCGCGCTCGGCCGGCAGCTTCGCGGTTGCCACGCGGTAGTGGGGCGCGCCGGCGAGCGCCTCGGTCTCGACGACCAGGAAGAAGTTGATGTCGAAGGTGCGCCAGTTGACCGAGCGGAGGCTGGTCACCACCAGCGGCAGCTCGACGCCCTGAATGTCGAACACCAGCTCGCTGCCCAGGCCGACTCCGAGGTCGCGGGCGAAGTCCTCTTCCACGCTCACCTCGGCGCGCTCCGGATCCGACCAGAGAGCGCCGGCGATGATTCGGTTGTCTTCGGGCAGCTCTTCCATATAGGTCAACCGCTGCTCCCTGGTCAGCGCCCAGCGGCTGTCGCGATCGCGATCGTCGGCGTTCGCGATCTCGTCCACCTGTTTGCCGTCGATGCTCAGCAGGCGCGCCGTCACCACCGGCACCGACTGCACGCGGGTCGCTCCCTGGTCGTCGAGAAGGGTGTCGACTCCGGGCCACTGATCGGGCTGGATGTCGACCAGGAAGGCGGTCGGCGCGCGCTCCTCGAGCTCCGGGGTCAGCTCCCGACGGAGCGATCGCTCGACCAGGACGACCGCCAGCAGGACGACGACCCCCAGCCCGACCGCGACGACGGCGCCGACCGTGCCCGCCCCGGGCCGGCCGATCGAAGCCAGGCCATGACGCAGCCAGACGTTGCCACGACCCCGCCGCCGTCCGCGTGGCAAGTGGCCGAGGATCCGGATGAGGAGCTTGGCGGCCAGAGCCAGAAGCACCGTGACGACCGCGATTCCGGCCGTGAACTGAAGACCCAGCCACGGCGAGCGGGACTGCGCGGTGGCGGCCAGCCAGATCCCCGCCAGCAGACTGATCAGGGTGAACGCCTGCCCCGCCCGGCTCGGCGGCAGCGGCTCGACGTCCTTGCGCAGAACACGGAGCGGCGGTACCCGGCGGATGGCGGCCAGCGGCGCCAGGCTGAAGAGGACCGCCGTCGTGGTGCCGAGGGCGACGCCGCGCAGCACCGGACCAGGCTGCCAGACCTGCAGCTGGAGGGTGGTCGGCAGCAGATCTCCCAGCAGGAAAGGCGCCACATGCTGGACGGCGAGTCCGAGCGCCGCACCGCAGGCACTTCCGGCCAGCCCGAGCAGCACGGTCTGGCCCAGGTAGAGTCCGGTCACGTCGGCGGGGCGGTAGCCGAGCGAGCGGAGGATGGCCATCGAGTCGGTCCGTCCGTCGAGCCAGCTGCGGGTGGTCTGGGCGACCCCGATACCCCCGAGCAGCAGGGAGAGCAGGGCGAGCAGACCGAGGTAGCGGTCGACCTGCCGGAGACCCTCGCGCAGCGCGGGCTGGGCCTCGGCGTAGGTCTCGACCCGAAACCCGCCCACACCGGCGGGCGACAGAGCGCGGAGCTCTTCGGCGAGCGCCGCCAGCTCCTCGTTGCCCGCGCCGGCCGGCGACTTGAGCAGGCGGCGGTACGAGATGCGGGAGCCGAAGCGCTCGAGCCCGGCGCGCTCGAGCCCGGCCATCGAGACCAGCACCCGCGGGCCGAGGGTGAAGGCGTCGGCTCCCCGGTCGGGCTCGCGCCGGACCACCCCGACGATCTCGAACGGCACGCCGCCGATCAGGATCGATCCGTTCCGTGCGACGCCGAGCCGGCCCGGAAGGTCCGGGGCGACCACTACACTGCGATCGGTCAGGAGGCGGGAGAGGTCGCTTGCGGGCTCGATCTCGAGCTCACCGTAGAAGGGATAGCCGCCCTCAACCGCCTTCAGCTCGACCACCTGACTCCGGCCGGGCTCACCCTCCGGCGACGGTGGCGCGGCCACTACGGTGACCATCTCCTTGAGCCGCGCCTGCTCGATCTTCGGACGGTCCGCCAGGTAGTCGTCGGCGGTCGCGGGCAGCGGTGTCCGCCCCTGCAGCGCCAGGTCGGCGGCGAGCAGCTGACGCGCCTCGCGCCGAATGCCCAGCTCCAGGCTGGCCGTCAGGCCGGCGACCGCGACGATCGCCGCGACGCCCACCGCCAGGCAGATCACGAAGAAGAGTAGGCGAGCACGCGAGCCGCGCGACTCGCGAACCATCTGCCGAACGAAGTCGCGCGCGCGCATTCGACCGCTATCGCGTGACTTCCTCGAGCCGTCCGGCCACGAGCTCGACACTCCGGTCGGCGACCGCCGCTACCGCCGGGTCGTGAGTCACTAGGATCATCGTGGTACCGAATCGGTCGTGCAGATCGGCGAGGATCTCGAGCACCATGCCGCCGGTGTCGCGATCGAGGTTGCCGGTCGGCTCGTCGGCCAGCAGGATCGGGGGGTTGGTCGCGAACGCTCGGGCCAGAGCGACACGCTGCTGCTCGCCGCCGGAGAGCTGACCCGGATAGTGATGAGCGCGCTCGCCGAGCCCGACCGTCTCGAGCAGCTCGCTGGCACGGCCGCGGGCATTTTCCGCCGCGGCTAGCTCGAGCGGCAGCAGGACGTTCTCGAACGCCGTCAGATTGGTCAGCAGCTGGAAGGTCTGGAAGACAAAGCCCACCTTGTGCCGCCGGAGCAGTGCCAGCTCGTCTTCGGAGAGCGACTGGATCTCCCGGCCGTCGAGCAGTACCCGTCCGGAGGTCGGCCGGTCGAGCCCCGCCGCCAGCGCCAGCAGCGTCGACTTGCCACTGCCGGACGGCCCCAACACGGCCAGCGACTCGCCCGCCGCCAACTCGAGGTCGACGCCGTCGAGAACGGTCAGCACGGATCCACCCGAGTCGAACTGCTTGGTGAGCGCGCGGAGCTCGAGCCGTGGCGTGGCGGTCATGCTCGGCATACGGTAGCGGAGAAGAGAGGTTCGATCTAACTAGAATCAGTGGGCGATGGGCTACGTGAGCCGATACCTGATAGGAACCGTCGTCTTGCTAGGCCTCCTCGGCTGTCAGCAGGAGCCGGCCGCGGTCCGCTCCGCCGCCCCGGCGCCCGACGGTCAGGCTGTCGACCAGGTAGAGATCCGGATCGTCTTCCTGGGCGACAGCCTGACCGCCGGCCTCGGCCTGCCCGAGGAGGAGGCGTTCCCGGCCCTGGTCGAGCGACGGCTGCTGGCCGACGGATTCCAGGTCAGGGCGGTCAACGCCGGCGTCAGCGGCGATACCTCGGCCGGCGGGCTGAGTCGTCTCGACTGGCTGCTGCGCCAGAGCCCCGACATACTCTTTGTTTCGTTGGGAGCCAACGATGGGTTGCGCGGGCTCTCCCCGGCGATGACCGAGCGCAACCTGCGTGAGATCGTCGAGCGCACCCGAGCCGCCGGCGCGCGGGTGGTTCTCGCCGGCATGCAGCTACCGCCCAACTACGGCCCGGACTACGTCGAGAGCTTCGAAGCGCTCTTCCCGGCACTGGCGGACGAGCTCGAGGTCGAGTGGATTCCCTTCCTGCTGGAGGGTGTCGCCGGCATCCGCCGCCTGAACCTGGTCGACGGCATCCACCCGAACACCGCAGGTCACCGGAAGATCGCCGACCACATCTATCCCACCATCCTCTCTGCCGTCGAGGCGATCGACGACTCGGGCTAGACCCGGAACGCCAGGTGGCGCTGCAGGGCTGTCCGGTGTCAGCAGAGTGGTGGCGCGTCGCGGGGTACCATGCCCGGGGCTGTCGGGCGTCAGCACTGTAGCTGGCAAGCTCCGGTGGAGGTACCGCGCCCTCCTTTATGCCCCGCCCACGGTACCCCACGGCGCGACTACCGCGTGCGGACGCAGCGACCTTCAAGGGTGCCCCTGCTTCACCGGAGCCCTCCAGCCAAAGTGCTGACGCCTGACAGCCCAGAGACGGTACCCCGCGCCACAACTACGCCGCCAGGACAGAGCGACTTCCAGGTGTTTCCCAAGACCGACCCGGGGTGCTGGGTGCCGCTGCGGGGGCGTAAGGGAGGGCGCCTTTCCTCCACCGGAGCCCTACAGTTGCAGTGCTGACGCCCGACAGCCCCGGCAGCGGCACCCAGCACCCCGGGTCGCCCGACAGCCCCGGCAGCGGCACCCGGCACCCCCTGCCGGCCCTACCGATCCTTGGCCTCGACCCAGAGCCGTTCCATCTCGTCGAGGGTCGCCTGGTCGAGGGTCTGGCCGTTCTCCTTCAGTCTCCGCTCGATGTGCTCGAAGCGCCGGCGGAACTTGAGGTTGGTCGCGGCCAGGGCTGCCTCGGGGTCGATTCCCAGATGACGCGCGAGATTGGCGACACTGAAGAGGAGGTCGCCCATCTCCTCCAGGGTCCTCTGTTGGTCGATCTCTGCGCTACCGTCTCCGATAGCGCCGCGCAGCTCGTCGATCTCTTCGACCAGCTTGTCGAGCACGCCGCCGGTGTCGGGCCAGTCGAAGCCGACACCGGCCGCCTTCTGGGTCAGACGGTAGGCGGCGACCAGGGCGGGCAGGGAGTGGGCGACGCCCGAGAGCAGCGAGCCGGATCGCTCGGGATCGCTCGCCTTGCGCTCCTCCCACGAGCGGCGGACCTCGGCCGCGGTCTCCAGCCGATCGTCGCCGAACACGTGTGGGTGACGGTCGATCATCTTGCGCTCGATCCGGTCGACGACATCGTCGACCGAGAACCACTGGAGCTCTTCGCCGATGCGACCGAGAAACGCGATCTGAAAGAGCAGATCGCCCAGCTCGGTGGCCAGCGCATCCGGATCTTCGGCATCGATCGCGGCGGCGGTCTCGTGGGCCTCCTCCAGGAGGTAGGCGCGCAAATCGACGAGCCGCTGCTCGCGGTCCCATGGGCAGCCGCCGGGTCCGCGCAGACGCGCGACCAGATCGAGCAGTCTCTGCAGGCGGTCCGGCGCGTCTCCCATCTGCGGCGCGATCCTACATCGACTTCTTTTTCCCCAGTCGCCTTGCTACGATTTGGCGATCGCTGTCGAACACGATCGACTTTCCAGGTTGGCTTGGCGTGGCGGACGAGAGTAGACAGGAAGGCAAGATAAAGGTCACCGACAAGCGGATGTTCACCGCTGACGGTGAGCTCCGCGAGGACTTTCAGCATCTCGAAGGGGCCTCGGCGGAGGACCGCGTCGAGGAGCCGGCCGCCGCCGCGCCGGCCGAGGCGGAGCGACCCGCCGAGAGCGAGAGCGGCGCGAGCGAGTCGCCGCGAGCCGCTCCGGTGACCGACCGGGCAGGGGACGAGGTGGAGACGCTCGGCCCGTCGGCGCTGGGCGAGCCCGGGCTGGTCGATCTGGTAGGGGTCCTCGCCGAGCCGATCGCGATCTACCTGGGAGACGCTCAGCTGCCGGACGGCCGGTCGGCCGAGAACCTGGACGCGGCGAGGTTCTACATCGACCTCTTGGAGGTACTGCGCACCAAGACCGCGGGCAATCTGACGGTCGAGGAGACCTCGGTGCTCGACGACCTGCTCTATCAGCTTCGGATGCGCTATGTCCGCAAGCGGGGGTAGACGCACGGGCAGGGCGGGGATCGTCCCGGTCGTCTCGGTTCTGGCCCTTCTAGCGGTGGCCGCGGCCGCCCAGGAGCCGCCGGCGCCGCCGGCGGACGCCCAGTTTCCGCTCGGACCAGACGCCCGCGCCAACCTGACCCAACTGCAGACCGACTGGTTGGATTGGCTGGTGGCGTGCAACGAGGGGGACGTCGAACGGGTGGAGTCGACGCTCGGGGCCCTGCAGTCACACCTCCGCCTGGTCGGGATGGAGCACGCCCCCGAGCTGAGCGGCGCGGCCGCGATTCGCGCGGTCGACTTCTCCCTGGCGGGCGAGACCGAACGGGCCCGCTGGAGCCTCGAGGCCGCCGAGCAGTTGGCGCCCGGCCGTCCCGAGGCGGCCTTCGCCGAGTCTCGGGTAGCGCTGGTCGACGGCGACTACCTGAAGGCGGCGGGTGCCTACTTCCGCGGCCTGGTCCGGTCGGTCAGATCGCCCCAGATCCGATTCGTGCTGCTCCACAACATCGCCCTCTGGGTGGCGACCGTGATCACCCTCGCCGGGCTACTCCTGGTCGGTGTCCTGATGATCTCGCGTGGTCCGGAGCTCTACTTCGACCTCTTTCGCTATTTCAACCGCTACCTGCCCTCGGTCGGGGCGCACCTGCTCTGCCTGGTGCTCCTCTGCTGGCCGCTCCTGCTGCCGGCAGGGGTGCTCTGGGTCGCGATCTACTGGTCGGTTCTGCTGTGGGCCTACGGCGGTCGCCTCGAGCGAGTGCTGCTGATCGCCATCTGGCTGTTCGTCAGCTCGTTGCCGGCGGCGCTGACCGAGCAGGGTCGGCGGGTCGGATTGACCCTCTACGCCCCCTTGCAGTCGCTCGAGAGCGCGTCGCTCGGTGGGCTCGAGGGCGACCTCTTCAGTCACCTCGCCCTGCTGCAATCGAGCCTGCCCGAGAGCAACGCTCTCCAGCACTACAGCGCCGACATCCACCGCAAGCTGGGCCAGATGGAGAGCGCCCGGGCGCTCTATCGCGACCTGCTCACCGACGAGCCGGCCAACGCCAGAGCTCTCAACGACCTCGGCGTCTACTACTTCGAAGTGTCGGACTTCGAGCAGGCGGTCGACTTCTTCGAGCGCGCCGCCGAGCAAGCGCCGAACGACGCCCGCATCCAGTTCAACCTGGGCCAGACTTATTCAGAGCTCTATCGCTTCGAGGAGTCGGAGGCGGTACTCTTCCGGGCCCGAGCGATCGACAGCGAGTCGGTCAACGTCTGGCTCCAGCGGGGGCTGGTCGAGCGCGTCATTCCGATGAGCGGCGGCCTCGAGCGGGTCGCCGAGATCCGCTCCGAGCTCCGGGCGCAGTGGCAGGTGCAGGAGGAGCTCCCGGGCTGGCTCGGGTCCTGGCGACGCGCGCTGTCGTTGCCGCTGGTGACGATCTTCGTGCTGATTGCGATCATCGTCCGGATGGGCACCCACCGGGGCCGGAGTGCCAAGCGGATGCACAACTGGTGGCGGCCGCGCCTCGATCGGGTCCGGCGGGTCTTTCTGCCTGGGGTCGCGGAGGCGGAGGACGACAAGGCCGGCCGGGCGGCGCTCGCACTCCTGGTCGTCGTGGCGCTGGCGAGTCTGCCGCTCGCCGACCGACTCGGCTACGGGATCCCGTGGCTGCACGCCGGAGCTCCAGCGTTGCTGCCGATCGTCGCCGCAGCCAGTCTGGTGGTCTTCTTCGGGGTCCGTTTCCTGATCGTCGGGCGAGGTGGCGAGTGAGGACCGAGGGCTCGATCGAAAAGGGCGGCCTCTCCGAGGTCCTGCTGACGCTCGGGCGGGAGGGCCGGACCGGCATCCTGACCATCCAGGGTCGTGACGAGATCATTGCGTTCGCTTTACTCAAGGGTGGCATCGTCTCGGCGGACGCGCTGAATCAGACGCTGGAGGACGGTCTCGGCCACGTCCTGACCGAGCTCGGTCTCATCAGTGAGAGCGAGTTCGCCCAGCTCGCTTCCGAGTACCAGGCCGGCGGTGGTCAGGTCGTCGATCTGCTGGTGGAGCGCGGCTACGTCCAGCGCTCGGAGCTGCTTGACGCGGTCCGGAGCCAGACCTATGCGCTGTGCAAGCAGGCTCTCGGCTGGACCCACGGAGACTTCAAGTTCTACCAGGGTGAGGAGGTCTCCTACGAGGAGGGCGTGCGGCCGCTGTCGCCCGAGGAGCTGCTGATCCGTGCCGGCCGCGACCTGAACCTCGACCTGTTGCCGGGCGGCATCCCGAACAGCGACTCGATCTATCGGCGATCTAAGGGCGCCTCGCCGACCAGCGAGCCGGGCACCGGGCCGGACGACCTCGACGAGGCGGCGTTCGCGGCGTTCAAGCTCGTCGACGGCAAGCGCTCGGTTGCCGAGATCTCTGGTGCCAGCGGCGTCGACGAGTACCGCCTGGCCTACCTGCTGAACCGCTGGCAGAGCGCGGGAATGGTGGAGCGTACGAAGCGGCGTCCGGCGCGCAGTTCCTCTCGGGCGCCGGCGGAGCCAGCGGAGACGCCCGCGGCGGCTCCGATGGCGCGTGCCGCCAAGAAGCCGAAGCGGGCACCTCGTGAATCTCGCCTCGCGGCCTGGTGGTCGGCGCGCAAGGACAAGGGCCAGCCAGACGCCCTGCCCTGGCCCAGCCGCGTCTTGGGCCTGGGCCTGATCGGTCTGTTCGTCGCCTCGTTTTGGATCGCGCCGGAACGCGTGCTCCTGCCCTTTCCGTGGCAGCGGGGACTACAAGAGGGGTTCGATCGCGAGCGCGCGATCGCCGCTCTCTCCAAGCTGCGGCGTGCGAACAGCGCCCATTTCCTCCTGCACGGGCGATTCGCAGAGGATCTGTCCGATCTGTCGACCGGCGGGCTGCTGCCGGCTGCCGACCTCGAGGGTCTGAGCGGCCAGCCGCTGGTCTACTCGGCGACCGCCGCCAGCTATGTCGTCCGGTCGTCGATCGGCATGGCGCCGGAGCGCGAGACGTTTCTGCAGGAGACGATCCGGGGCAACTTCCTGCTCGACCCCGAGATCGCGCCACCGACCGAGAGCCGGCGGCCGCTGCTCGTGCTTCTCGATTGACCGCGGTTCCATCGGAGCATCCCCATGGGCGGGCGTATCGGAATAAATCTTAGCGTTCAACTGTTAGATTGTGGGCATGCCAAGGTTGACATAGGTCGGCTTAGGTTTGTACCATCCAGGAGAATGACACTGCACTCGTAGGAGGAGTCAAGCGTGAGCAAAATCATCGGAATCGACCTGGGAACGACCAACAGCGTCGTCTCGGTCATGGAAGGAACCGAGGCGAAGGTCATCCCCAACGCCGAGGGCAACCGGACGACCCCGTCGGTGGTGGCGTTCGCCAAGAGCGGTGAGCGCCTGGTCGGCCAGGTCGCGAAGCGACAGGCGGTCACCAACCCGTCGAACACCATCTACTCGATCAAGCGCTTCATGGGTCGCCGCTACGACGAGGTGAGCGAAGAGCTCAAGATGGTGCCGTACGAGGTCGAGCAGACCAAGGACGGCGGCGTTCGCATCGTCGTCGAGGACAAGAAGTACTCGCCCGAGGAGATCTCGGCGATGGTGCTCCAGAAGCTCCGCCAGGCCGCCGAGGACTATCTCGGTAGCAAGGTCGAGCGCGCCGTGATCACGGTTCCGGCCTACTTCAACGACGCCCAGCGGCAGGCGACCAAAGACGCCGGCAAGATCGCCGGCCTCAAGGTTGAGCGGCTGGTCAACGAGCCGACCGCCGCGGCCCTCGCCTACGGCCTCGATAAGAAGAAGGACGAGCTGATCGCGGTCTTCGACTTCGGCGGCGGCACCTTCGACATCTCGATCCTCGAGGTGGGCGACGGTGTCGTCGAGGTCAAGGCGACCAACGGCGACACTCACCTGGGCGGCGACAACATCGATCAGCGAGTGATCGACTGGCTGCTCGAGGAGTTCAAGAAGGACCAGGGCATCGACCTGGGCCAGGACCCGATGGCGGTACAGCGGCTGCGCGAGGCGGCCGAGAAGGCGAAGATCGAGCTGTCGTCCGCTCAGGAGACCGAGATCAACCTGCCGTTCATCACCGCCGACTCCTCCGGACCGAAGCACCTCAACATCAAGCTGACCCGGTCGAGGCTCGAGCAGATGGTCGAAGACATCGTGCGGCGGGCCGTGGCTCCGTGCAAGCAGGCGCTCAAGGACGCCGGCGTAAGCGCAGAGCAGATCGACGAGGTGGTTCTGGTCGGTGGTCAGACCCGCATGCCGGCCGTCCAGGCGCTGGTCAAGGACCTGTTCGGCAAGGAGCCGCATCGGGGTGTGAATCCGGACGAAGTGGTCGCCATCGGCGCTGCGGTCCAGGGCGGAGTCCTCGGTGGCGACGTCAAGGACGTTCTGCTGCTCGACGTCACCCCGCTCTCGCTCGGCATCGAGACCCTCGGCGGAGTCTTCACCAAGCTGATCGAGCGGAATCGGACGATTCCGACGCATCAGACCGAGATCTTCTCGACCGCGGCCGACAATCAGACCTCGGTCGAGGTGCACGTGCTCCAGGGTGAGCGGGACATGGCCAAGCACAACCGCACGCTCGGCAGGTTCCACCTGGTGGGCATTCCACCGGCGCCGCGAGGTGTGCCGCAGATCGAGGTCGCCTTCGACATCGACGCCAACGGCATCCTGAACGTGTCGGCCAAGGACCTCGGCACCGGTAAGGAGCAGAAGATCACCATCACCGGCTCCGGCGGTCTCGACGAGGGCGAGATCGACCGCATGGTCTCGGACGCGGAGAACCACGCCGAGGAGGATCAGGAGCGGCGCAAGAAGGTCGAGGCCAAGAACCAGCTCGACCAGCTGGTCTACACCACCGAGAAGACGCTCGAGGAGCACAAGGACAAGCTCGGCGCCGAGGAGATCGGCGCGCTCGAGAGCGCCCTCGAAGATGCTCGCAAGGCGCTCGAGTCGGACGATCTGTCCGCGCTCGAGGGGGCTGCCCAGAACCTGACGCAGGCCTCCCACAAGCTCGCCGAGGCGATGTACCAGCAGACCGCTCAGACGCCGGGATCCGGTGACGACGCGGGTGGCTCCGCATCGACCGACGCCGGCGGCGACGACGCCGGCGAGGTGATCGACGCCGAGTACGTCGACGTGGAGGACAAGGCGAGCTGAGGCCGCGGAACGCCGGAAGCGAACCGGAGATCGAGCGATGACAGCAAGACGTCGAGACGACTCCGAGCGCCGATACGTGATGATCAGCGCGGTGGCCGAGAGGTTCGAGATCCACCCGCAGACCCTGCGCATGTACGAGCGGGAGGGGCTGATCTCACCGGTGCGCAGCGCCGGCAACACGCGGCTCTACGACGACGAGACACTCAAGCGGCTGGAGACGATCCTCACGCTCACGCGCGATCTGGGCGTCAACCTGGCCGGAGTCGAGGTGATCCTGAACATGCGCGAGCAGATGGAATCGATGCAGCTCGAGGTCGATCGTCTGCTCGAGTACGTCAAGCGCGAGACCCTCGATCGGCGGGCCGGAATCAAGCGACGTCACGCTCTGGTTCCGGTCCGCAGCGGCCCTCTCACCCGCTCTGAATAGGAGCCTGCCAGCCCTGCAATATGCAAGTTCGGCGTCGCCGTGCTTGCATCTTGCAGGCCTGGCACCCGTGCTACGATCTGCGCGTGAACACGCCGCAGATTGCCGATGCCGTCTGTGAGCGCTGCGGCGGACGAGGCTGGATCCTCGAGGAAGACGGGGGAGCCGGCACCGCGATCGCCTGCGAATGCCAGGCAGAGAGCATCGTACCGCGTCTCCTGCGTCTCGCTGGGATACCCGCCCGTTACCACGACTGCTCGCTGGAGAGCTTCACGACCGACGCCCCCGACCCCGGACATCGCGACCAGCTGCTGGCAGCGAAGACGCGCAGCCGGCGCTACGTCGACGATTTTCTGACCGAGGAAGGGCGCTTCACCGAGCAGGGGCTGCTGTTTACCGGCCCGACCGGCGTCGGCAAGACCCACCTGGCGGTCGCGACCCTGGCGCAGCTGATCCAGCGCTATCGGGTGCACGCGTTGTTCACCGACTGCACGGCGCTGATCCACCGGTTGCAGAGCACGTTCGAGCCTCGCTCGAACCGTGGCAAGCGGGAGGTGCTCGATCCGATTCTCGGCGCCGAGGTCCTGCTCGTCGACGATCTGGGCGCGCAAAAGCCGAGCGAGTGGGTGAGTGAGATCCTCTATCTGATCTTCAATGAGCGCTATTCCGCGCGCCTGCCGACGCTGGTGACGACCAACCTCCGTCTCGAGCGTGACGAGGACGAAGAGCCTTCGGCGCTCGGCGCGGTCTACGCGTCCGCCTCCGAGCCGCGTCCACGACGGCGGCTCGCGCGGGAGTCGGTCTATACCCGCCTGCCGGCCAGCCTGGTCAGCCGTCTCTACGAGATGACCCGGACCATCCGGATCGAGGCCGGAGACTTCCGCCGCGAGATCAAGAGCCACTGAGCAAGCCCCCACGCGATCGCAAGCGCCGCCCGCAATCATGAGTCTCCGTCCCGCACGCTCGAGAGGGCTATGGCCGAGCACCTACGGACTCGCTCTGGCGATGGCGGCGGGCCTGCTGGCCGGCTCTTGCGGCTCGGCGCCTCCGCAGACCCGCCCGCTGCCACCCGAGGAAGCCGCGCCGGCGGCGCCGGTGACCGAGCCCGATGTCGCGCCCAGCACGCCGGTACCGGCTGCCAAGCCCCGTATCGAGCCGGCGCCGGTCGCGCTGCCGCTGGAGACCGCACTGCCGCGGATACCCGGGACAGTCCGGGTCGGGCTGGCTACCGACCTCGACGTCCTCTGGTTTCCGGCTGGCGACGGGGACCTGGCGCTGAGCGCCGGCGGACGGGACATCGCGGTGGTCACGGCGCTCAGGGTCGAGCCGGATGTCGGCGCCGCCGGCACCGGGTCGTGGCGACTCCAGGTAGCGGCACTCAAGGACGAGGGTCAGGCGCGCGGCCTCGCCGAGACGCTCGGGCGCAAGCTCGGTGAGCCGGCCAGCGTCGTCTTCGACGCCGCGACCGACCTCTACAGGGTGCGGGTCGGCGAGTATGGCAGTCGTGAGGACGCCGAGCGAGGGCGCCGCCGGCTCGAGCTGCACAACGTCCACGACAGCTGGATCGTGAGCGAGGCGGGAGGGCTCGAGGAGCCCGCGTTCCGGATCTCGCGCGGCGAGGCGACCCGGCGCGTCGCCGGACGCTGGCTGATGGTACGTACCACCGGCAGCGAGGGCGTGCGGGTCCTCGACCGCCGGTTCCGGGGCGAGATCATGCTCTTCCTGAACGACCGCGGCACGATCAACGTCATCAACCGGCTCAGCCTGGCCGACTACTTGCGCGGCGTGGTGCCGCGCGAGATGGGACCCAGGATCTACGACGACCTCGATGCACTCAAGGCGCAGACGGTTGCCGCCCGTACCTACGCACTCAGGAACATGGGGGAGTTCGACAGCGAAGGCTACGACATCTGCGCCACTCCCCGCTGCCAGGCGTACGGCGCCATGGACTGGGAACAGGAGCTGACCGACCAGGCGATCGCCGAGACCGAAGGCGAGGTCCTGATCTATCGGGGCGACCTCGCGGACACCCTCTACAGCTCGACCTGCGGCGGCCACACCGAAGACGTCGAGGTCGTCTTCCCGCTCAAGGACGAGCCCTATCTCCGTGGCGTGCCGTGCGTCGAGCGGGGGGTCGACCTGCTCGAGAGCGAGACGCAGAGCCGGCTCTCCCTGCCCGCGCGGCTCTCGCATGTCGTCGTGCCGCCGGACACGGGCGAACAGGCCGAGGTCCTCGGCCGCCGTCTGGGGCGCCTGGCAGAGCTCGCTGGTCTCACCGTTCCCGACGACACGCTCGCCTCGGTCGAGCGGCGCGAGATCCAGAGGTTCATCGGTTCGCAGTTCGACCTCGCGCTCGACGCGCGGCTGCTGATGGCGTCCGAGGACGTCGACTACCTGCTCGACCACCCGCCGGCCGACTGGAGCGAATCGGACCTCCACCTGGCCGCCTATCTCCGGCGGAGCGGTCTGCTCGGTGGCCCACTCGACCAACGACTCGAGGCCGAAGAGATCGAGGAGACGATCTTCAGGCTGGCCGTGTTCCTGCGCGTGATCGAGCGGCGAGACGTGCGCTATCTGGCACTCGAGGGCGACCAGCTCCGCGCGCGCGAGCAGGGCGAGGGGGTGACGGTCATGGTGCCCCCGCGGGTGGCCACCTATCGCCGGCTGGGCGAGCGGACCGACTGGGCACCGCTGCGGCTCGTCGCCGGTGACCGCCTGAGCCTCTTCTTCCACGACGACGAGCTGCTGGCGGTGCGTCAGGAGGTCGACCCCGACGGGCTCGGCTTCGATCGCACCAGCAATCTGAGCGCCTGGACCCGGGTGCGCACCGATAGCGAGCTGGCGGCTCTGGTCGGAGACCGCTACCCCGATCTGGGCTTCACCGGATTCGAGATCGTCTCACGCGGCGTCTCCGGCCGCGTGCGCGAGATGAAGCTGCTCGGCTCCGGCGGCCGGACCCAGACGGTCCGAGGCCTGCCGATCCGCTGGACGCTCGATCTGCCCGACAACCTGTTCACCGTGCGCCGCCTGACCCCGCCCGAAGCCGAGCCCGCCTGGCTGTTCTCGGGCCGCGGCTGGGGCCACGGCGTTGGCCTCTGCCAGGTGGGGGCGTACGGTATGGGTCTGCGCGGCCACAGCTACGATCAGATCCTCGATCACTACTACACCGGCCTCGAGCTGGTGCCGCTCGAGCTCGAATAGGGCGAGGCGGCTCGCTCGGAGCTAACTATGGGTGATAGCAGTAGAATTTGCGTAACCAATCGGTTACGTTTCAAGCGCGAAACTGCGAAGTGTGGTAAACAGGGGCGTCCTGGAACGGCAAATGGCATCCGAGAAAGAGATCCGAGCCGTCGTCCGACGGGTCGTCGAGGAGCTGGAGGGCGGCGTCAGCCGCACCCGGGACGCCGAGACGACGGTCGGTGGGGCCGTCCGGGTCGCCATCGGGGCCGACCACGGCGGGTACGAGCTCAAGGAGACGCTCGCCGCGCATCTGCGTGACCAGGGGATCGCGGTCGACGACTGTGGGACCGACAGCTCGGCGGCGGTCGACTACCCCGACATCGCTCGGGCGGTAGCGGAGCGGGTCTCCTCGGGACGTTGCCGCTGGGGGGTGATCGTCGATGGTGCCGGCATCGGCTCGTCGATTGCCGCCAACAAGGTCCCCGGAGTGCGCGCCGCCCTCTGCTACGACGTCTCGTCGGCTCGGAATAGCCGCGAGCACAATCACGCCAACGTTCTGACGCTCGGTGCCGGGCTGATCGGCGCCGGACTCGCCCGGCAGATCCTCGACACCTGGCTGGCGACGGCCTGGGGGAGCGGCCGCCACGCCCGCCGGGTCGACCTGATCACCGAGATCGAGGGCCGCTACTCGAGGAGCGCCTGACGTGGACCGCGAGCAGCTGATCGAAACCGTCGCCAGGCGCGTCCTGGCCGAGCTCGAAGGGGACCCGCATCAGGGTCCGGGGGAGTGTTGCGCCGAGTGCGCCGGCGCTTGCGCCGCGAGCTGCTCGGACAAGGTGCGCTGCATGGTCGACGAGGGCGCCTGCCGGATCAGCTTCAACGGCAACGGCGCCGACGTGCCGACCGACCTGGCGCGCTACATCGACCACACGATCCTCAAGCCCGACGTCGGTCCCGAAGACATCGATCGCATCTGCGACGAGGCGCTCGAGTACTCGTTCGCCTCGGTCTGCGTCAATCCGATCTGGGTCGGGCGGTGCGCCCGCAAGCTGCGGGGCTCGGACGTCAAGGTGACCTCGGTGGTCGGCTTCCCGCTGGGCGCCAACGCACCCGAGACCAAGGTGCTCGAGGCCCGGCGCGCGCTGCGCGACGGCGCCCGCGAGATCGACATGGTTCTCAACATCGGAGCTCTCAAGGCGCGCGACCACGAGCTGGTCGGCCGCGACATCCGCGGCGTGGTCGACGCTTGCCGAGAGGTGGGCGCGGTCTGCAAGGTGATTCTCGAGACCGGCCTGCTGACCGACGAGGAGAAGGTCGTCGCCTCGCGGCTGGCGCACGACGCCAAGGCCGACTTCGTCAAGACGTCCACCGGCTTCGGCCACGGTGGTGCGACCGTCTACGACGTCGCGCTCATGCGCGAGGCGGTCGGACCCGACATGGGGGTCAAGGCCTCGGGGGGGATCTCGACCACCCGCGAGGCGCGCGGGATGATCGAGGCCGGCGCGACCCGTATCGGCGCCTCTGCCGGCATCTCCATCGTCACAGGAGAGGAAGGAGGCCAGCGTGGCAGGTATTGATCTCCGCTCGTACGTCTTTCTGGATAGCCTGCAGCCGCAGTACGCGGCGTTCCTGGGCACCGTCGCGCAGGGTTTCCTGCCGCTGGCCGGGGACGCGTCGCTGTTCGTCGAGATCGCACCCGGCATCGAGATCAACCGGCTGACCGATATGGCCCTCAAGAGCACCAAGGTGCGGCCGGGGATGCAGATCGTCGAGCGCTACTACGGCCTACTCGAAGTGCACTCGCACGAGCAGGCGGAGACTCGCGCGGCGGGTGCGGCGATCCTGAGCGAGATCGGCCACCAGGAGACCGATCGCCGCAAGCCGAAGGTTCTCTCGAGCCAGGTGATCCGCCGGATCGACGACCATCAGGCCCAGCTGATCAACCGGACCCGGCACGGACAGATGATCCTGCCCGGCCAGACCCTCTATGTGCTCGAGGTCGAGCCGGCAGCCTACGCGGCGTTCGCCGCCAACGAGGCCGAGAAGGCGTCGGAGATCAACGTCCTGGAGGTACGGGCGTTCGGCTCCATGGGACGCGTCTACCTCGGCGGCGAGGAGCGCGACATCGACGTCGGCTGGCGGGCCGCGGTGGCCGCGATGGAGAGCATCGAAGGACGGGAAGAGTAGGAGTCCCGGAGAATCCAGACAACGAAATTGACTCACTTTGAGGAAGGAGTCGGGAATGGCTGAAGCATTGGGCATGATCGAGTGTCGCGGTTTTGCCTCCATGGTGGAGGCGTCCGATGCCATGGTGAAGGCCGCGAAAGTCGAGCTGGTCGGGTACGAGAAGACCGGCGGCGGCTACGTGACGGCGGTAGTGCGCGGCGACGTGGCGGCCGTCAAGGCGGCCGTCGAAGCCGGCGTCCGCGGCGCCGAGAAGGTCGGCGAAGTGGTCGCGACCCACGTCATTCCGAGGCCGCACGCCAATATCGACGACACCCTGCCGCTCGGGCGTCAGTCGACCGGCACCGCGAAGAAGACGCGCTCACGGTCGTAGCCGGTGCCTACAGAGCGGAGGGACTGAATGCTCCTGGGCGAAGTAGTCGGCACCCTGGTCGCCACCCGCAAGGAGGAGACCCTGGAAGGTCTCAAGTTCCTGGTGGTCAAGAGCCTGGACGTCGACGGCAAGCAGGCCGGCGGCTCGGTGGTCGCCGTCGACGGTGTCGGGGCGGGGGTCGGCGAGGTGGTCCTCTACGCTACCGGTAGCGCCGCGCGCCAGACGGTCGCCACCCACGAGCGGCCGTGCGACGCCGTCATCATGGCGATCGTCGATACCTGGGAGGTCGAAGGCAAGGAGATCTACCGGAAGGGCTGACCGCCCTAGCCGATCGGCATAATGGCCATCTCCCCGCAGGAAGTCGAGCAGATCGTCCGGCGGGTCCGTCAGCGCTATGGCAGGCCGGCCGAGTCGCGCTCAGCCGGGCCGGCGCCCGCCGCCGGCGCGGCGATCGACACCGCTGGGGGGGTCTTCGAGACCGTCTCCGAGGCGGTCGACGCGGCCGGCCGAGCGTTCGAAGCGTTCCGCGAGGTCAGCCTCGAGACCCGCCGCGAGATCATTGAGCAGATCCGCCGCGACATGCGCGAGAGCGCCGAAGAGCTCGCCCGGATGGCGCACGAGGAGACCGGTCTCGGGCGAGCCGAGGACAAGACGCTCAAGAACCTCCTGGTCACCGACAAGACACCGGGGACGGAGGACCTCGAGCCGACCGCGGTCACCGGTGACGACGGCATGACCGTCACCGAGTACGCCCCGTTCGGCGTCCTCGCCGCGATCACGCCGACCACCAACCCGACCTCGACGATCATCAACAACTCCATCGCTATCGTCGCGGCGGGCAACGGCCTGGTCTTCAACGTCCATCCAGCCGCCAAGCGCGTCTCGGCCGAGAACGTGCGCCGGATCAATCGGGCGATCGTCGCTGCCGGCGGGCCGGCGAACCTGGTCACCTGCGTCGCCGAGCCGACGATCGAATCGGCGCAGGAGCTGATGCACCACCGGGCGATCCGGGTACTGCTGGTGACCGGCGGACCGGGCGTCGTGCAGGAGGCGCTCAAGACCAACAAGCGGGCGATCACCGCCGGCCCCGGCAATCCGCCGGTGCTGGTCGATCAGACCGCCGACATCGACCGGGCGGCGCGCGAGATCATCCGCGGCGCGTCGTTCGACAACAACATGGTGTGCACCGACGAGAAGGAGACCCTGGTCGTCGACTCGAAGGCCGACGAGCTGGTGCGGGCGCTGGCCGCCCACGGGGCGGTGGTTCTCAAGGAGTACCAGCTACGGCAGCTCGAGAAGGTGATCTTCGAAGAGCTCGGACGGCCGAACGAGCCGGGCCGGATCAACCGCCGCTGGGTCGGTCAGCACGCCGGCAGGATCTTGCGTGAGATCGGCATCTCGGCGAGCGACAACGTCCGGCTGGCGGTCGCCGAGGTGCCCAACGAGCACAGCCTGGTCTGGACCGAGCAGATGATGCCGGTGATGCCGGTCACCCGTGTGCGCAACGTCGACGAGGGGATCGACCTGGCGATGCGCGCCGAGCATCGCTTCCGGCATACCGCCTCGATCCACTCGAACGACGTCGAGACGATCACCCGCATGGCGCGGGCGATGAACGTGAGCATCTTCGTCGCCAACTCGGCCAACGTCGCCGGCCTCGGGGCCGGCGGCGAGGACTTCAGCTCCTTCTCGATCGCCACCCCGACCGGTGAAGGGCTGACGCGGCCGCGGACGTTTTCGCGGATCCGTCGGCTGACCGTGGCGGGCTCGCTCCGCATCACGTGAGGACGCACCGGCCTTGACCCTGCCCGCCATCGTGCTGCTCGAGTTCGACTCGATCGCCGCGGGGATCCTCGCCGGCGACGCCATGGCGAAGCGCGCTCCGCTCGCCTCGCTCCACGCCGGGACAGTGCAGCCGGGCAAGTACCTGGTGCTCGCCGGGGGCGCGGTCGCCGACGTTCAGGAAGCGCAGGCGGCCGGGCTCGAGGTCGCTCGCCCGGCGCTCGTGGACCAGATCTTCCTGCCCGATATCCACCCCGACGTGGTCGAGTCGCTCGGTGGCGAGAGGCGGCCGCTCGACGGCGAGGCGCTGGGCGTGGTCGAGACGCGCACCGTCGCCGCCACCATCGCCGCCGCGGACGCGGCGGTGAAGGGGTCGCTGGTCACCCTGCTCGACATCCGGTTGGCCGACGGCCTGGGTGGCAAGGGCTATCTCCTGCTTGGCGGCGACGTCTCCGACGTCGAGGCGGGCGTGGACCTGGGTGTCGCCCACCTGACCAGCACCGACGAGCTGGTCGGCTCGGTCGTGATTCCGCAGATCCACGAGGAGATGTACGAGAATCTGAGCGGCCGGCAGCGCTTCGGCCATCGGGTGCGAAAGGAGCCGGTTGCGGCCGGTGGACGATGAAGCTCGGCAGCGTGATCGGAACGGTCGTCGCCTCGACCTGCGTCGAGGGCCTCGAGGGGGTCAAGTTCCTGATCGTCCAGCCGCTCGACAAGCAGCTGCGCCCGGTCGGGCCTCCGGTGGTCGCCGGTGACGGCGTGCAGGCCGCCGGGCCCGGCGAGACGGTCTACTACGTCTCGAGCCGAGAGGCCGCGCTGGCGATGCCGCGGACCTTCGTTCCGGTCGACGATGCCATCGTCGGCATCGTCGACCACGTGCACGTGGAGCCGGTCGAATGAAGCTCGGCCGAGTCACCGGCAACGTGGTCTCGACGATCTCCAATCCGATCTACGACCAACGCAAGCTGCTCCTGTGCGATCTCATCGACGAGCGCGGACGCGCGAGCGGCGACTATCTGATCGCGGTCGACGCGGTCGGCGCCGGCTGGGGTGAGACCGTCCTGGTTCTGGACGAGGGCAACGGTGCTCGCCAGGTGCTGAACTGGCCGGAGGGAGCGGTGCGGGCCGTGGTGGTCGGGATCGTCGACGACATTGATCTGACCGGCTACACGCGACGTCGTTGACTCGCCAGGTCCGTCTGGTACCCTTCGACGACTTTTTGGGCGCGTCTATTCGATCGTCTTGGGAGGCCGTACTTGAGAGGTTCCTCGCGGGGGAGAGAGGTCAGGGGTTTGCAGGTGACGCCCGAGCAGGACGGTGACACCAGTGCGGTGGCCGGTGAGCTTCGCGGGCCTGCCGACCTGGTTCGAGAGGCGGTGCGGGGCCTGGCCGCTTCCCGGGACCGCCTGGCCGGAGCCCTGGTGCCGCTCTACATCATCGCCCTCGTGATCCTGATCGCCGCGGCGGCGGTCGGCAAGCTCAGATGGTCCAACAGCCTCTACTTCCTGGAAGATCTCAAGTTCGCAGCCGGCACCGGCCAGGGCGCGTTGACGGTGGTCAACGGCCTGATGCTCGGAGCCGCCGCGACGCTCCTGGCCGTGGTAGCGCATCAGCTGCCACTCATGGGCGCGGTCGAAGGCAGGGCTGGTACCGGGCTGGGAGAGCGCTTCTCACTGCCGTGGCTGGCGTTCGCTGCTCTGGCGCTGGTCCTGGCGCTAGACGAGGTGCTGATGGCACACGAGTACGTCGCCTACCGGCTCGACAGAGGGGGAGTGCCGAGGGTGTTCGGCGTCATCGACCAGGACTTCTTCGTCTTCTCGATCTACGGAGTGGCGGTCCTGACCGTGCTCTGGTTCGCCTTGCCGACCATCGTCGAGTTCGGGAGCGCCGTCCTGCCGCTGTGCGCGTTCGGCCTCTTCATGATCGTCTCCCAGATGATCGATTTCGTGCCTTGGCATGAGCTGACCCGGACCCAACAGCAGATTCTCGGCCCGGCCGAAGAGGCGTTCAAGTGCCTGGGCGGATTCTCGCTCATGCTCTACGGGGTGGTGCTGGCGCACGACGTCGTGGAGCGGCGCGTCGAAGCCGCCCGGGGTGCCCGCGACGACTGACCGCTAGCCAGGCTAGGGCCCCTCGGCCGGCGGCGTCTCGCCCGAGCCGACCAGGATCTCGGTCTGGAGATACGACGCGGTCCTGCCGAGTCGATCCTCGACTCCGAGGCCGATCACGTGCGTGCCGGGCTCCATCTGCAAGTGGATGGTCACGACATGGATGCCGTCCGCCGGAGGCTCGGCGATCTCGACCGGGATGCTCCGCTCGAACAGCGAGTTGCGATTCTCCTCGTGGATCGCTATCGCCACCACCACCCGCACCTCCCCCCGGTCCGCCCCGCGCTCGGGCAGCAGGGTCAGTCGCTCGAGGGGCAGCGTGATCGCCAGCGGCACCTTGTAGCGGCCACCGGCCATCGGCGTCGGCGTGTCGGCGTGCACGCTCATCCCGAGCGGGTTGTCGGTAGCGCCCAGGACCAACGCCGTCAGGGTCCGCTCGGCGACCCGCTCGGCCTCCGGCAGGGCTCGGTACCGCGTTCGGTAGCGGAGCTCGTAGCCGCCGCCGATCCCTTCCTTCAGGGTCACTTTGACCTTGTGCACCTTGCCGTCCCAGCCGTGCCCCGGGTTGAAGCCGAGCGAATAGAAGTTGGAGAGGTCCTGCGCCATCTCCGCCAGCTCCTCGGCCGGCTGGTTGGCGTTGAAGATCGCCCGCCCGGCGGTGTCGTCGGCGATGGCGAAGAGGGACCCGCGGAGGTTCTCCCGTCGGATCGCGTCGATGCGCGCCGACGGCGAGAACCGGCGGTCCTCGAGCTCGGCCGAGCCGAGCGAAACCCCGGCGAGGCCGGTGGTGTCGAGCGAGTAAAAGGTCACCCGATGGGCGTTGGCGAGCGCGGTCAGCTCTTCGAAGCCCGCCGTCTGGTCGTAGCGCGAGTACTGGCCGAACAGGTCGCGCACCCGCTCCGGGCAGAGCTCCCCCAGGAGCTCGTACTCGGTCATCGCGGGCACCAGCTCCAGGCCGTCGCTCATGTAGAGAACGTACTTGCGTCCCGGCACGCCGACCAGGGCGCGGGTCAGGCCGAGAAGGCCCGCCTGGGCGGTCTGGACCCGGTCGACTTCGCCCTGGGCGTAGCTCTCGACCAGGTTGATCATCTCCGGCCACGCCTCGACGCAGGGGTCGAAGTACCGTCCGCGCATGCCCTGAGCGGAGAAGACGCCGCCGCTACCGCGCTTGTCGCCGCTGCCGTCTCCGGGTCCGAAGCCCTTGGAGGCCTCCCAGTTCTGCCAGATCGCCGACATCGCCTCACGGGTGGAGGTCCGCGCCCTGGCTGCCAGCAGGCCGCGGGCCGGCATCTCCGCCACGCTTGCCAGCGCCTCGCGCACCACCGCCGGATCATCCGTGAACGAAGACACCAGATGAAGTCCCGGGTTGAACGTGACCACCAGGAACCGGGTGTCGCCGCCCAGCTGATCGACGAACCCCTGCACCTCGTCCAGCACCCGGTTGCGATGTGCCTGCACCAGGGTCGAATTGTCGAAGTAGAGGACGACGTGGGTCGGCTCGGTCGGCTTGGTTGTCGGCGCCGCCGGAACGGAGCCGGCGCCAGGCTCGGACGGTCGGGTCTCCGGCGTGCCGCTGATCGCCAGGAAGTTGGTGAGCTCGACCGGCTCGCCGTCCTCGACCACCAGGAAGTCGTCGCGCCCGAGACCGAGCACCGGCCGGCCGGAGGAGTCGGTGACCACCACGTCGACGTTGACGACGTTCACCTCGACCTGTTCGTCGTAGGCAGCCGAGCTCTCTTGTGCGGTCGAGCCGGTGGCGAGGAGCAGGCCGAGGAGCGGAAGCGATATCAGACGGGCTGTCCTCATGACGGATTCCTATGCGAGAGACGGGCCAGGTCGACCCCTATTCTGCTATTTGCCGCCCGGAGGGCAAAGGGACACTCGGTCGCGGTCCGATCTGCGGGCTCGATCCAGGGACCGTCGTGTCGACGGATTCGCGAACGCCGACGACTAGTCACGACGGGCGAAGAGGGCTCCGGCCAACGCTCCGGCGACGGTGGCCGCGACCAACGCGGTGGCGTGTGCCTCGAGGACGTGGCCCGGCGCCGAGACCTCGCAGTAGGTACGCCATCCGGCGTCGACGATCGCACCGGAGCCCGCACCGATCAGAGCACCGACCAGGTAGGGGCGCAGCGCGAACGCCTGGCGGGCGAGGTAGATTCCGAGGGCGATCAGGGGCAGCGACAACCCGAGTGGCCAGACCATGCACCAGGCGCGGTAGAGGCTCTCGCTTCCTGCCGGGACCTCGGTTGGGCTGCGCAGCCAGGTCAGCCAGGTGACGGCGAACATCCACAGACCGAGGCCCCCGAAGGCCGCCAACAGGGCGCTCCGGGGCAGCGAGTCGCCGGGCACCGACTCGCGCAGCGCGCCGCCCAGGACCAGCAGGCCGGCCGCGATCTGGAGCGCCGACAGCCCCCACAGCGCCGCTGAGCCGATCTGGTCGGCATCGAATCGGAGGCCGAAGGCGAGATGGATCCCGGCCATCAGCAGGAGGCCCCCGGGTAGGACGAGGGCCGAGCGCCGCCAGGCCGGACCGAGTGGCGTCACCGGAGAGAGGTCCGCTTCTACCGCGGCGCGGAGTCGAGAGGGAGGCGAATTGTGGATCACCTGAGTTTCTCCTCGTCCTCGGTGAGCTCCTGCCGCAGGTCGTGGACGCCGCGACTCGCTCGACGCTTGGCGGCGTCGGGCCGGATCCGCAGCAGCCGGCCGATCTCGCGAAACGAGAAGCCCCATACATGGTGCAGCACCAGCGATGCGCGCCGCCTTACGGTAGTCGCGGCGAGACCCCGGCCGACCCGCTCACGAGCTTCGATGGCGCGCTCGACCCGGTCCGCGGCCGGATCGCGCGGCTCAACCTGATCGTGGAGCTCGTGCGCCTGTTTGCGCGTCCTGCTGCGGCGGTCCATCAAGTAGACGTGGCGCGCGATCGCGTACGCCCAGGGCGCCACGGGCCGCTCGGGGGAATAGGTGTGGCGCGAGCGGTGGATCTGCAGGAAGGTCTCCTGGAGGAGGTCGTCGACGTCGGCGCCGAGATCGAGGCGTTGGCGCGCCAGCCAGGCCCGCAGGCGAGGGGCGAGCCCCATGTAGACGCGCTCGAAACCCTCTATTTCACCGGCCTGATAGCGCATCATCTGTCGCCGCAGCTCCTCGGCGCGGCCTGGGTCGTCCGCCGGCGCTGTCCGGTCGGCCGTCCGCGCAGGAGCTCGGTGCTCCTCTCTAGCTCTCTTTGCCGGACCGGCCACCGAGGGGTCATCGTAGCAGCCGGTGGTTGGCCGACTCGCCCTACTCGACGGTGAACTCGATCGGACCGACGTCCTCACAGATCGGTCCCAGAGCGTCGAGCGAGCCGCTGATCAGGAAGTCGATCGCCGCCTGCCGCCCGCAGCCGAACTGCGCGCCGTGGGCCTCGTTGCGCACCACCACGTGACGGCTGCTCGGCAGATGGCGATCGACCTCGTCGCCGAGGCTCGGGGGTGTCGAGGGATCGTAGAAGCCAGAGAAGATCAGGGTCGGCACGTCGGCCGTGGTCGGCGCGAGGTACTCCAGCGGCACCGGCTCGGCGTCCCAGAGCTCACAGACGGCTCCATACTGATCCAGCAGGTAGGTGCCGAGGAAGGTGCCGCCGGTCAGGCCGGGGACCGATCGCCGGTCGATGAACGGCATGTCTTCGGAGCAGTAGACGCCGAAGTGGACGCCCATCGAGACCACCGGCCGGAGCGCGACGTCGCGCTGCCAGAGTCCCTGGGCGAACGGCGAGACATCTCCGGTCGAGGCGGTCTCGTGAATCAGCTTCGGTAGCGGCGCGATCCGCCGGGCCGAGTAGAGCATGGCGCGCAGCGCATAGGCGAAGTCGCCCCGGGTCATGGTCACCGGGACCTTGGTGCCGTCCTCACGAGTGACGTGCGTGACCACCGGGCCTCCTTCGAAGATCCAGAGCACCTTGCGAAAGTCGGTGTCGAGCTCGGGGAACGCCTGGGCACAGCTCTCTTGCGCCATGCAGTCCTCAAATACGTTCTCGAGCGACTGATGGGCCGCACGCGCCATCCCGGAGGGGGCGCGGAAGCTGGTCGGTGTGATGCCGTCGATCAGCGCGGCGGCGATCCGCTCCGGATGGCGTCGCATCCAGACCAGTGCCGTGCGCGTGCCGCCCGAGCCGCCCCAGAGGATCACCCGGTCGTAGCCGAGCCAGGTGCGTACCTCTTCGAGATCCGCGATCACATGGGGAGTGCTGTACAGGGTGAGATCGGCGTGCTGGTGGAGCTGGTCACGACAGGCGGCCATCTCCTTCGGCTTGAACAGGCCGCCGAACGCTAGCTGGGGGTTCTCCGCCGAGCCGTTGAGACAGGGGAGCGGATTCGATCGACCGGTGCCACGTTGATCGACCATCACGAAGTCGCGGGTCTCGTTCACCTCGGCCAACGGCCGCAACGCCAGACCGGCCAGATCGGTCGCCCCCTGCCCCGGGCCGCCGGCCAGCAGGAAGACCGGCTCGCGGCCGCCCGGCTCGGCCGCGCGCAGCACCACCACGTTCAGCTCGATTTTGCGACCGTCCGCCCGGCTCCGATCCTCGAGCACCGAGAGCCGACCGCAGAAGGCTCGCTCGCCGAGGCGCTCGTCCTCGCACGGCACGAGTCCCTGGGCGCCGACGCCTCGCGCGGTCAGCAGCGCCAGCACGGCCGCCGCCAGGATCGGGATCGACATAGCCTGCTCCTTTCAGGTCGCACTGTAGAGGAATACGGTGTGCGGCTGGGGAATATATCGTGCCGCGGCGGGGCCGGTGCCGGTTGGTGCTGGGATCGAGCTCGACTGCCGTCCGGGGGTCGTCTCGTGGTGCCAGCGACCGGCGTCCGTCGCTGATCAGTGCGCCGTCCGCGTGGTACGATCTCGGGGCGTTGCGGACTCGCTCCGAGTTGCTCGATCAGCCGTTCGCGCCGCCCGACAGGTACTCCAGATGACGGTAGCGAGCGAACTACCAGACGTGAACGAAGGCTCGATCAGCTTCGAGTTGAGCAGCGAGCAGAAAGCGATTCGGGAGGTCGCGCGCGAGTTCGCGCTCAAGGAGATCGACCCGATCGTCGAAGAGATCGACGAGGCGCAGAGGTTCCCCACCGAGGTGTTCGAGAAGGCCGCCGAGCTCGGCTTCCTGGGGATCATCTTCCCGGAGGAGTACGGCGGCGCTGGCCTCGGCTACGTCGAGTACTACCTGGTGATCATGGAGCTGTCGCGGGTCGATCCGGCGGTCGGTTTGAGCGTCGCGGCGCATAACTCGCTGTGCAGCAACCACATCTACAAGTTCGGCAGCGAGGAGCAGCGGCAGCGGTGGGTGGTGCCGCTCGCCCGAGGCGAGAAGATCGGCGCCTGGAGCCTGACCGAGCCGGAGGCCGGCTCCGACGCCGCCGGCACCCGGACGCATGCCGAGAAGGTGGACGGCGGCTGGCTCCTGAACGGCTCCAAAACGTTCACCACCCACGGCAGTGTCGGCGACACGTGCGTCGTCTTCGCGGTCACCGATCCCGATGGGCCCCGTCACCACAACATCTCGGCCTTCGTGCTCGAGCGGGGCATGGAGGGCTTTCGCGCGGGCAAGAAGGAGAACAAGCTCGGCACCCGCGCCTCGGACACCGCCGAGGTGATCATGGAGAACTGCCTGGTGCCGGAGAGCCATCTGCTCGGCGAGCTCGGTGAGGGCTTCATCCAGGCGCTCGAGATTCTCGACGGCGGCCGCATATCGATCGCCGCGATGGGGGTCGGCACCGCTCGAGGCGCCTACGAGACCGCGCGGGCCTACGCACTCGAGCGCAAGCAGTTCGACCGACCGATCGCGCAGTTCCAGGCGATCGGCTTCTACCTGGCCGAGATGGCGACCCAGATCGAGGCGGCGGAGACCCTCACCCTGGCGGCCGCCCAGGCGATGGACAGCGGCGACAGCGTCTCGCGGCTCGCCGCCGAGGCGAAGCTCCTCGCCGGGGAGACCGCGGTCCGCTGCGCCGAGCGCGGCGTGCAGATCCACGGTGGCTACGGCTTCGTCAAGGACTACCGAGCCGAGAAGTTCTACCGCGACTGTAAGCTCTGCACCATCGGCGAGGGTACGAGCGAGATCCAGAAGCTGGTGATCGCCAGGCGGCTGCTCGACCAGAGCTGATGTCTCCGGCCAGTCTGCGTGGCCTCGGCCTCGAGGAGCTTCTGGAGGGGATCGCCGAGCGCCGGACCCGGGCGCTGGCGCGCGCGCTGTCGTTGATCGAAGACGGCGACCCCCTGCGCGAGCGGCTGATCGGTAGCGTCTACGAGAGGACCGGAAGTGCTCGCGTGATCGGCGTCACCGGTCCTCCCGGTGCCGGCAAGAGTACGATCGTCGACCGCCTCGCTCAGCTGCTGCGCCAGGACGACGAGCTGGTCGGTGTCCTCGCCGTCGATCCGACCAGTCCGTTCACAGGCGGTGCGATCCTCGGCGACCGCATCCGGATGCAGAGCCTCTACACCGACCCGGGCGTCTTCATCCGGTCGATGGCGACGCGCGGCGCCATGGGGGGTCTGGCGCGGTCGACTCTGGACGCGGTCGACCTGCTGGACGCGGCCGGCTTCGGCTGGATCCTGGTCGAGACCGTCGGCGTCGGCCAGGACGAGGTGGACGTGGTGCGTTGTGTCGATTCGGTGGTGGTGGTGACGCTGCCGGGGCTGGGCGACGACATCCAGGCGATCAAGGCGGGGATCATGGAGATCGCCGACCTGTTCGTGGTCAACAAGGCGGACCGCGAAGGCTCCGACCGCGCGGTTCGTGATCTCGAGATGGTGTTGAGCCTGGTCGAGAGCAGGAGCTGGGAGCCGCCGATTCTCAAGACCGTGGCCAGCCGAGGTGAAGGGCTGGCGGAGCTGCTGGTGGGCATCCGCCGTCACCAGGAGTGGCTCCAAAGCTGCGGTGAGCTGGAGCGCCGGCGCCGATCCCGGCTCCGGCTACGGGTCGAGAACCTCCTCAAGGAGCGCGTGCTGGTCGCGGTCGACGAGGTGGTCGGGCTCCAGAGCACTCTCGACCGGGCGTTCGACGGCCACGAGGATCCGTATGCAGTGGCCGAGCGGCTATTCAACGCAGTCGGCGCGGCGGAGAACGGGAGCTGAGCAGATGATCGAACGGATCGACCACATCGGTGTGGCGGTGAAGTCCATCGAAGATGCGCGTCCTTTCTGGGAGCGCCTCGGCCTGGAGATCGGAGAGATCGAAGAGGTGCCCCAGGAGGGGGTGCGGGTGGCGTTCCTGCGCTGTGGCGAAAGCGCGATCGAGCTGCTCGAGCCGCTCGGACCCGAGTCGCCGATCGCCCGCTTCCTGGAAAAGCGAGGACCGGGTATTCATCACGTCTGTCTGGCGAGCAGCGACATTCGCGCCGAGGACGGGCGGCTGCGCGAGGCCGGCTTCGAGCTGATTCGAACCGAGCCGACGCTGGGTGCCGGCGGCTGCTGGGTTCAGTTCGTACATCCACGGAGCACCGGCGGTGTGCTGATCGAGATCGCCGAGCCGATCGCTGTAGAGGAGCCGAGATGACTGGACCCATCGTCCGTAACGCTCCGGTGCTGGTACACCTGACGGCTCCGACCGAGAAGTTCTGGGGCATCCTGGAGAGCCTGGACGCCACCGGGGTCGTCCTGCGTGGTATCAGCGTCTCGAGCTTCGACGACTGGGTGACCCAGATCACCCGCGATCGGTCGCCCTCGCTCGGACTGTCGACCATGTTCGTGCCGCTGCTCCGCGTCGAGCGGATCTTCCTCGACGAGCAGGTAGGCGAGGTCGAGAGCTACTGCCAGCGGTTCCAGATCCGAGCCGGCCTGAGCGTCGAGGAATACCTCGGGCTGGCGGACGCCGCGGACGACGAGGTGCCGTCCTAGTCGGGTCCGGAGCAGGTCGGGCTAGAACTGGACGTGCTCGATGAAGAACGTCGAGGTGTCGAGCGCGCCCTCGTTCAGGATCTGGGCGAGTGTGCCGGTGAGGACGAACTGACCGGCCGGATCGCGGTCGGCGGTGCGCAGCATCAGCTCGAACACCGTCGAGCTCGACGGGTAGACGTCGCGTGCGTGCAGTAGTGCTCGGGCGGCGACTTCCAGCGCGCGGAAGACGGACGCTTCCGAGTTGGTGGTCAGGTCGATCAGCAAGCGATCGGGTTGGGTCCCCTGGAAGATCGAGATCTGCTCGACGCCCTGGGCCTTGAAGATCTTCTGTACCTCGGCCGCCACGTCGAGGTTGGTGAACGGCCGGCGCGGCAGGGTCTGGAAGTCGACGACGCCCGACGGCCGCGTCGGCGCTTCGGCCTGGGCGACCGGCCGGCGCGCTGGCGGCCGGTTGGCGATGGCCGAGCGGCGCTCTCCGACCAGATCGGAGATGGTCCCCTCGTCGGCCGGGTCGTCGTCGGCGGGCATCTGCGTCAGCTTGCCGTCGTCCAATACCAGGGCGCTGCCGTAGCTCCCCTGGTTGGCGTCGCGCGTCCGCTCCTGGTCGATCTCGCTCGCGGCAATCGAGGTGCGAGCACCGTTCTGGAGCGTGATCAGCGCCTGATCGCCGCGGATCTCATAGGCTTCCCTGGCGATCAGCCGGGAGCCGTCCTTGAGGTAGATGGTGTAGGCGAAACCCGGAGCGGTCACGAGCACCCCGAGCAGAACCAGCAGCAGCGATCTCAGGGCACGCATTTCTCTCGGCTCTCCTCTGTTGTTCGGTATGAGTCGCGCTAGGCCCCGGCCCGCAGATCACAGCCCGGTTGCGCCTCAGACTCTATAATCATAACCTGCCGTTCCGCGGACGGGAGCGGCACTTGTCACAGGAGGCAGTCGAACCATGCTGGTGGTGATGCGGATGGACGCCAAGGAGGAGGAGATCCAGGGCGCCGTCCGGAAGATCGAAGCCCACGGCTTGAAAGCGCACCCGATCCCCGGCGCCCAGCGCACGGCGATCGGCATCACCGGGAACATCGGGATCGTCGAGCCGGTGCTGTTCGAGAGCCTGCCCGGGGTGCTCGAGGTCATCCAGGTCAGTCACCCCTACAAGCTGGTCTCGCGTGAGTTCAAGCCGGAGACCACGGTCGTGGAGGTCGGCGGTGTGAGGATCGGCGGGCACGATCTGGTGGTGATCGCCGGGCCGTGCTCGGTGGAGAGCTACGAGCAGACGCTACGGATCGCCAAGGCGGTCAAGGAGGGCGGCGCTCACCTGCTGCGTGGCGGTGCCTACAAGCCCCGCACCAGTCCCTACAGCTTCCAGGGGCTGGGTCTGGAGGGCCTCGAGATCCTGGCTCGGGTGCGTGAGGAGCTCGGGTTGCCGGTGGTGAGCGAGGCGCTCGACATCGACGTCCTCGACCAGGTGGCCGAGTTCTCGGACATGGTGCAGATCGGCGCACGGAACATGCAGAACTACACCTTGCTGAAGCGGGCCGGCAGGTGCGGGCGGCCGGTCCTGCTGAAGCGCGGTATGAACGCCACGGTCACCGAGCTCTTGCTGGCTGCCGAGTACATCCTGGACCAGGGGAACGACCAGGTGGTGCTGTGCGAGCGGGGCATTCGGACCTTCGCAGACCACACCCGGAACACGCTCGACGTCTCCGCGATCCCGGCGGTCCAGCGGATCAGTCACCTGCCGATCATCGCCGACCCGAGTCACGCGGCGGGCCAGCGTGACAAGGTCGTCGCGCTCTCGCGGTCGTCGGTCGCGGTTGGCGCCGACGGTCTGATGGTCGAGGTGCACGACGCGCCGGAGGAGGCGCTCTCCGACGGCAACCAGGCTCTCAGTCCCGGGATGTTCGTCGATCTGATGGTCGAGATTCGAAACCTGGCTCCGGTGCTCGATCGGGGTGTGCCCTCCCGCGTCGGTTCCTGAGTGCGCTCGACGGCCGGCAGCGCACCGCCCAGTGCCATCGTCGGGGGGCGCCGCGATGCGTAGGGAAGCGCCCCCCGGACTGCTCGTGCTCGAGGACGGATCGGTTTTCGAGGCCCAGGCAGCGGCGCCGGGGACCCGGTTCGGCGAGGTGGTCTTCAACACCTCGATGACGGGCTATCAAGAGATCCTGACCGATCCCTCGTACTGCGGTCAGATCGTGGTCATGACCCTGCCGCACATCGGGAACTACGGCATCAACTCCGCGGTCGCCGAGTCGACCCGGCCCTGGGTCGAGGGCTTCGTGGCGCGCCAGTTCACCGCCCTCCCTTCGAGCCATGGCAGCGAAGAGGACCTGCTCACCTATCTGAATCGCCACGGGGTGCCGGCGATCGAAGGGCTCGACACCCGGGCCGTCGTCCGCCGTGTTCGCGAGCGCGGTGCGCTACGCGGCGTGGTGACGACCGAGCGCTCCGAGGTCGCACCACTGCTCGCCGAGGTCAGGGAGCATCCGAGCATGACCGGGCGCGCGCTGGTCGACGAGGTCACCTGCCAGGCGCCCTACGAGGTGACGCCGCCCGCGGGCGTCGAGGCCGGGGATCACCTGGCGGTCTATGACTTTGGCGTCAAGGCCAACATCCTGCGCTCGCTGGCCGAGCGCGGAGCGCGGGTGACCGTACTGCCGGCGCGGACCCCTGCCAGCGAGTGCCTGGGACTCGGCGTCGACGGCGTGGTGCTCTCGAACGGTCCCGGCGACCCGGAGCCGCTGACCGAGATCATCGCGGAGGTCCGCAAGCTGGTCGCCTCGGGAGTGCCGGTCTTCGGCATCTGTCTCGGCCATCAGCTGCTCGGCCTGGCGATGGGCGGCCGGACGTTCAAGCTGAAGTTCGGCCACCATGGCGGCAATCAGCCGGTGCAGGACCTGGCGACCGGCAGGGTGGTCATCACCAGCCAGAACCACGGCTTCGCCATCGATCCCGACTCGCTCCCTGAGTCGTGCCAGGTGACCGAGACGAATCTGAACGACGGCACGGTCGAGGCGTTCGCGGTTCGGGATCGACCGGTCTTCTCGGCCCAGTATCACCCCGAGGCGGCACCGGGGCCTCACGACGCCTCGCCTCTGTTCGACCGGTTCCTCGACGCGCTGTAGCCTGCGAGTCATGATCGGCCGGGGGAGTTGGCGTCTGGTGGCGACGGTAGCCTGGCGGTTCCTGCGCGGGCAACGGAGCCAGCTGCTCGACGGCACCGCGCGCTCGGCGCTGGCGGCGACCGCCATCGGCGTCGCGGCGATGGTGATCGCGATGGCGCTCATGAGCGGCTACCGTGAGGATCTGCACCGCAAGCTCTTGCGTGGCAATGCCGCGGTGCTCGCCTATCCGCTCAGCAACGAGTGGCTCGATCTGGCGCCCGAGGTCTACGACACGCTGCTCGCCCTGCCGACCGTCGACACGGTGCGCCGTGTCGCGTACGGCCAGGGATCCCTGACGTCGCTGGCGTCGCCCGAAGCGATCGAGATCACGCTCCGGGGCGAAGATCCGAACGACGGCCTACGCGGGCTCGGACGGGTCGAGCTCGACCAGAGCGCGCTGCTCGATCGCGAGGTCCCCGGGATCGTCGTCGGTGCGGAGCTTTTTCGGCAGCTGGCGCCCGGTCCCGACGAGGTAGTGCGGTTGATGGTGCTGGGGGCGCAGAACGGCCGGCCTCGATTCCGCTACCAGAGTGTGCGTATTGCCGGCACTTTCACCAGCGGCTTCTCCGAGTTCGATCAGGGGATGGTGGTGCTCGACCGGCGGCTGCTCGAGCGGTTGATGGGGGGTGGAATCGGCGGCTCGTTCTTCGAGTTCGAGATCCCGGAGTCGACCAGGCCGTCGACGGCGGCCACCGACATCCGCGTGGTGCTCGGCCCCGACTTCCTGATCCGGGAGTGGAGCGAGCTGAACGCGGAGCTGTTCGCGGCTCTACGCATCCAGCAGCTCGCCCTCTTTTGCGTGCTCGGCCTGATCGTCCTGGTCTCGACCTTCAACGTTGCCTCGAGTCTGGTGGTCCTGGTGCGGGAGCGGATGCGCGACGTCGGAGTGCTGAGCGCGCTCGGTTTCGAGCCCCGCCAGCTACAGAGTGTCTTCCTGCTGTTCGGGACCGCGCTCGGCCTCTTCGGTACCCTCGCCGGGGTCGGCCTGGGCACGCTGGTGTCGGTCATTCTGACCCGGTACGAGCTGATCCGATTCGGCCCCGAGGTGGCCGCCGTCTACTTCCTGAGCTCGGTGCCCTTCCGAGTCGAGCCGCTCGACCTGTTGGCGATCGTCGGCTTCACGCTGGGGGTGATGCTGATCGCCTGCTGGCTGCCGTCACGCCGTGCCGGTAGGGTGCGTCCCGCCGTCGCTCTCCGCTATGAATAGGAGAGCGGGGGCCGGATGGACCGGCCCCCTCGATTCAGGTTGGCTGGGCTGCCGTTGCGCGGCAGCCGGGTGGGGTGGTTGGCGGGCCGAACTCGAAGAATTCGGCGGTGGGATCCCAGACTTGGCGGCGAACGCCGCCAATCGGTTCCCGGCGGGTCGATCGGCTCGGCCGATCGTTGCCTCAACTCCTTATACGGAGTGGGCGATGCAGAGGTTTGTTCGGCGGCGATGCCGGACCGGATGCGAGAGTCGATGACCCGCGACGAGGCGATCAAGGCTCGCGCCCTGGCACGGGTGCGGCCCGCGCCCGGGCTGTGCGCGACCTGCCAGCATCTGCAGCTGATCGAGTCGGCGCAGAGCGTCTTCGTCCTCTGTGAGCTCTCCCGTCGCGATCCGGGCATGCCCCGCTACCCGCGCCTGCCGCGACTCGAGTGCCCCGGCCACGCTCCGGACTAGGTGACCGGGGACTCCACCGGGTCGGCGACCGTCTCGGCCGCCGCCGGGTCGATCAGGGACTTGCCGAACGACTTGACCAGCAGGACCGGCAGCGGCGAGGTCCTGACGATCTGCTCCGAGGTGCTGCCGAGGAGTAGCCGCTCGAGCCCGGTCAGGCCGTGGGTAGCGGTGACGATCAGATCGCTCTCGTGCTCGGTCGCGAAGTCGACGATCTCGCTTGCGGGGTGGCCATCGATGATCGCCATCTCATGCTCGATCTTCGGATCGCCAGCCTCCTCGAGCACCTTCTGAAGGGCCTGCATGCCACGCTCGCGAATCCCCTGGATCTCCTCGACCGGCGCCATCGCCGGTACCGGGGCATAGAAGTACGGGTAGACCGGCTGCTGCACCACGTGCAGGAGCTGCAGGCGGGCGCTGTAGCTGCGGGCCAACTCGGTCGCATGGGCGAGCGCGGTCCGTGAGTGCTCGGAGAAATCGACCGGCACCAGGATCCGCTCGATCGCCTCGAGCGGCCGCCCCTGCTCGAGCTCTCTCAGGGTGAGGACCGGTGCCCGCGAGGAGCGCAGCACCTCGGCGGCGACGCTGCCGAGGAAGAAGCGTGAAGCGCCGCGGCGGCCGTGGGTGCCCATGACGATCAGATCGACGTCGTGTTCCTGGGCGTGCTCGAGGATCAGATCGGCGGCCGAGACGCCGCGGGCGGTGAACTCCTCGAGGGTGACCGGCCGGCCCTTGTGCACCTCGATCAGCTCCGCCAGCTGGGAGTCGGCGACCTCGAACATCTTCTTCAGCAGCTCGGGAGCGCCGGGGAACCGCTGCTCGGGATCGGCCGGATCGTCGTCGTGCAGCACGACGGCGTGAAACAGGTGTAGGCGTGCCTCGTACTGCTCGGCCAGAAAGAGAGCGTGTGCGAACGCCTGACGCGAACATTCGGAGAAGTCGGTCGGGAAGAGGATCGTCCGGATACGGAGCATCGTCGCCCTCCTTTCTATCTCTCTTCTATCCGGAGGGTCCGGCGACCGCCACACCCGTTGTGGCGGGGGCCCTCTCCCTTTCAGGTAGGGGAGAGGCGGCCGGACGCAGTCTCAGAGGGTGGCGGCCGGTCGTGTGGCGTGGTCCGCCGCTCCCTAGTCGTAACTGCGTCGGGTCAGAACGACGTACCGACCGACCGGACCGACACGCCGGAAGCCGAGCAGGTGGAACAGCTCGAGGGTGAGGAAGCGGGCGATCCTCCGGTTGACGATGAAGGCGCCCGCGCGCTCTGGATGCTTGCGTACGCCCGGGAGCAGGTGGACGAAGCGCTCGAAGCGGTACCTTCGCACCAGAGCCGAGAACCCGAGCCAGACTGGCAGGACCTTGCGTACCACGAAGAAGCCGTCGTCGCCCTGCTCCTGGTAGAGCGGCATCAACAGGAGACCGTCCATGGGGCTCGCCACCTCTCCGGACTTGTCGCTGGCGACCCCCTGACCCTCGGTGACCAGCTGGAACGTCCGGTGGTCCGGCTGCATCCGAAAGCCGTCCGTAGCCGCGATCGCGTGACGGTACCGAACCTCGACGATCGCGGGCAGCTCGGCGCTCTCGTTCTCGAGCCACCGCCGGGCCTTGGCCAGCTCGGGGTGGTCGCTGGGCAGCAGGCCTGAGGCTTCGAGCGCGATCCAGACCGCCGCCTCGGCACGGTCGGCCGCGCGCGGCTCCTCGTGTTGACCCGCCTCGAAGCCGATGCCGATCAGGCCGCGCCCGCTCAGGTAGTGCGAGAGCGTGCCGCCGACCTCCTCCTCGAAGCCGAGCACCATCGGCACCGGGAAGTTGAGTGCGAAGCTCCGGTTGGCCAGTGTGTCTTCGAGCACCGAGAACGCCGGGCCGGGCCCGGAGGTCGTGTGCAGATCGAGGAGGTAGATCGGACCGTTCGCCTCCTGAAGCAACGGCTCCAGCTCACGGTCGAGCTCGAGCAGCTCTCGATCTTCGGGCGACTGAGGGTCGTGGCTCGCCCGCAGCAGCTCGATCCGGTCCGGAAACCAGGCGCGATTCAGATCGTGGTCGATGAATCTCTGTCCGACGGAGAGCGCCTTGCGGTTGCCGACCAGGCCGACCACCTGACCGGAGAGGGAGGTCGAGGTCGCCGTCACCCGGGACAGGGCGCGCTCGAGGCCGATCACACCCATCGGCTCGTTGCCGTGCAGGCCGGCGACGACGATCAGCCGCGGGCCGCTGCGGGTACCGAGGCGGCCGAGCACTCTGGGCGGTCCCTCGGGGCCGTAGGGAAGGCCGCCGAGGGGGTGAACGTCGTCTTGGGTCGGGGTCTCTCGCAGGCTGTGCGTCATGAAGGCGGGTCTGGCTACAAGGCCGAGAGTCTAGCGCGTTCGGGTGTCTTGGTCACTACCTGTTGGCGGGATCGTGAGCTACTCATTTGGGCGTTGTGCCGATCGGCGTTCTGAACGAAGCTGACTCGGCTCCGGCGGCCCGCCGAGGCCGATCCCGACCCTGCCCAGGGACGGTGGATGGTAGGCCGTCGGCGCTAGTTTTTTGGGCCCTCCTGTTCGCCTGCCACGAACCAGCCCGGACCTGTGAGCGCCGCCAGGCGCCCCGGTCGAGTCCGCTGCGGGCGCGGTCCGGTCAGTCGGCGTCCGACGGCGCCTCGACCAGCCGATTGCGCAGCGCGTACGCGACCACCTGCGCACGGTTGTGCAGATGGAGCTTGTCGAGGATGTTGCGGACGTGGAACTTGACCGTGTTCTCGCTGACGCCGAGCTGCTCGGCGAGCTTTCGATTCGACGTCACCCCCTGGACCATGAACTCGAGGACGTCGGTCTCGCGCTCGGTGAGGGCGTCGGGGTCGTAGGACTCGCTCGCTCGTCGGCGGGGCCGTGCGAACTCTTCCAGCACCTTGCGGGCGAGGGCCGGAGTGAGAGCGGGCTCGCCGCGGGCTACTCCCTCGAGGAGATCGAAGAAGGTCCCGGACTCGAGGTCCTTGACCAGGTAGCCGCGCGCGCCCGACTTGATCGCCTCGAACAGCGAGGCGTCGTCGTCCGACGCGGTCAGCACGACCACCTTCAGCTCGGGTAGCTCTGCCGCCAGTCGCTTGGTCGCCTCGAGGCCGTCGATCTCGGGCATCGCCAGGTCCATCAGTACGAGGTCGGGCTTGAGCTTCCAGGCCAGTTCGATCGCCTCCTGACCATCCTTCGCTTCGCCCACCACATCGAAGTCTCGGGCTCCCAGCAGGCTCTTCAGCGCGTCCCTGAAGAGCGCGTGGTCGTCAGCTATCAGGATTCGCATGGCGGGTACCTCCAGTCCAGTCTGGCAGTCTGGTGCCGAGCGGCAGGGCGACGCTGATCCGAGTCCCGGCGCCGGGTCCGGTCTCCAGCGAGAAGCGGCCTCCAATCCCCTCGGCCCGCTCTCGCATCACACTCAGTCCGAAGCGCCGGCCGCCCTCGTCGGCCGAGAGCTCGGGGTCGAAGCCGCAGCCGTCGTCCGCCACGCTGACCAGCAGCTCGGTCCTGCTGCGCTCGAGGCAGATTTCGACGTGGCGAGCCCGCGAGTGCTTGCGCACGTTGGCGAGCGCCTCCTGGACGATCCTCACGACCTGTAGCTGGACCTCCGAGCTCAATCGTAGATCGCCCTTGATGTCCACTTTGGCGACGGTCGTTCCGCGTCGCTGCCAATGCTCGACGTAGTCGACCACGGTCTCGGCCAACGGCTGCTCGGCGCTCGGCTGCAGGCGCAGCGCGAGAATGCTCTCGCGGACCTCCGAGTAGACGCCGCGCGCCGCCGCCGCCAGCTCGTCGAGCTGATGGATCGCGTCCTCGGCCTTGCGCCGGGAGACGAGCTCGCGCGCCGCTTGCGCCTTGGTGTTGACGTAGGCGAGCACCTGGGCGAGGCCGTCGTGAATCTCCCTGCTGATGCGCAGCCGCTCCTCGGCGATCGCCAGCGACTCCGAGCGCTGATGGAGATCCACCGTGTCGATCGCTACGGCCGCGCCGCGCGCGAAGCGTTGCAGGGTCCGCTGGTCGTCGTCGTTGAATGCCTCCTCGGACCGCTTGTTGGCAAGGTAGAGATTGCCGCGATGAGGGCCGCGGCAGATGATCGGCACCGCCAGCAGCGACATCATTTCGGGGTGGCCGGCGGGGAACCCGGCGGCCCGCGGATCGCTGGCGATGTCGGCGAGTCTGAGCGCCTGGTCCTCGAGCAGGGGCACGCCGAGGAGCCCGACGCCGCGCGGCGGAGCGCCGATGCGCAAGCGCTTCTCGTTGTCGACTCCGCAGGTGACGAACTGCTCGATCTGGTCGTCGTCACCGACCACCGAGAGCGCGCCGTACTCGGCGCCCAGCAGCTCGGTCGCGTGCTCTACGACCTTCTGGAGCATGGCATCCAGGCTGAGCTCTCCCTGGACGCCCAGGGTCGCCTCGAGCACCGCTCGGAGCTCCAGGTTCTCGCGCTCAAGTCTCGTGAGCCGATCTTCGGTTGTCATCCCTGCCAGACTCTCGGCCATCTCCTCACGGAGGGTGGTGATGCCCATTCTAGAGTCTCTGGAGGGTGAAATCTCTTCGGACTGCACCATCCGCACATTAGTAGAGCCTTTCGGAGAGCAGCCACACCCCATCGGGTGGGCGGCCCCAGCCGTGAGGGGTAGATGTCTCGGATTCCCGGCGACTGCTACACTGCGCGCGCCTTAGGGCCGCCACGCGAGCTGATCGTGCCCCGCCGAGACGACATTCAGAGCATTCTGATCGTGGGTTCCGGACCGATCGTCATCGGCCAGGCGTGCGAGTTCGACTACTCGGGGACGCAGGCTTGCCGCGTCCTCAGGCGGGAGGGCTACCGGGTCATCCTGGTCAACTCGAATCCGGCGACGATCATGACCGATCCGGAGCTCTCGGACGTCACCTACGTCGAGCCTCTGGTGGCGGACGTGATCGAGAAGATCCTCGAGCGCGAGCGACCCGACGCCATCCTGCCGACGGTCGGCGGTCAGACCGGCATCAACCTGACGCTCCAGGTACACGAGCGGGGGGTGCTCGAGGAGCTCGGCGTCGAGCTGCTCGGTGCCGGGGTCGAGGCGCTGCGGCTGGGCGAGGACCGTGCCCTGTTCAAGCGCGCCATGGAGGAGATCGGCCTGCGGGTCCCGCAGAGCGGCTACGCCGGCGGTCTCGAGGAGGCGCACGAGATCGCGACACGGATCGGCTACCCGCTGATCATCCGCCCGAGCTTCACTCTGGGGGGCGAAGGGGGTGGCACGGTCTACAACCGGGACGAGCTCGACGAGCTGGTCGAGATCGCGCTCGACGCGAGCCCGGCCCGACGCGTTCTGCTCGAGCAGTCGGTGCTCGGATGGAAGGAGTTCGAGCTCGAGGTGGTCCGCGACCGGGTCGACAACGCGATCGTCGTCTGCTCGGTGGAGAACTTCGACGCGATGGGAGTCCATACCGGCGACTCGATCACCGTCGCTCCGCAGCAGACGTTGTCGGATCGCGAGTACCAGGCGATGCGCAACGACGCCTTCAAGGTGATCCGGCGAGTCGGCGTCGCCACCGGCGGCTCCAACATCCAGTTCGCGGTCGATCCGGCGACCGGCGAGCGGGTGGTCATCGAGATGAACCCACGGGTCTCTCGGAGCTCGGCGCTCGCCTCCAAGGCGACCGGCTTTCCGATCGCCAAGGTCGCGGCGCTGTTGGCGGTCGGCTACACCCTCGACGAGGTGCCCAACGACATCACCGGCAAGACCTATGCGGCCTTCGAGCCGACGCTCGACTACACGGTGGTCAAGATCCCGCGCTGGGCGTTCGAGAAGTTCCCGCGCACGCAGCCGACCCTGGGAACGGCGATGAAGTCGGTCGGCGAGGTCATGGCGATCGGCACCACCTTCCGGCAGGCGCTCATGAAGGGGCTGGCCTCGCTCGAGCTGGACGGCGACCTGGCGGCGCGGGAGCGCCGGATGTCGGATCCGGCGCTCCTCCGGCGGCGCCTCGACACTCCCAACTGGGAGCGGCTGTTTGCGGTGTTCGCCGCGCTTCGTCAGGGCTGGACCGTTGCCGAGGTCAATCGGGCCTCCCACATCGACCCCTGGTTCCTGCGCGAGATGCGCGAGCTGGTGGAGCTGGAGAACGAGCTCGCCTGCTGGAACCTGGAATCGATCCCCGACCGCCTGGTCCACGAGGCGCGCCGATCGGGTCTCTCCGAAGCGCGCCTCGCGTCGCTGCTCGACGCCGAGCCGGCAGCCGTGCACGCCCACCTCGGCCGGGTCGGAGCGGAGCGCGTCTACAAGCGGGTCGACACGTGCGCCGCCGAGTTCCCGGCCAGGACGCCCTATCTCTACTCGACGTTCGGCGTCGAGGACGAGAGCGAGGCCGAGGCGGCGACCGCGGGCGGCGCGCGCAAGGTGGTCATCCTCGGCTCCGGTCCCAATCGAATCGGCCAGGGAATCGAGTTCGACTACTGCTGCGTGCACGCGGCGTTCGCGCTCTCCGAGGCGGGGTTCGAGACCATCATGGTCAACTGCAACCCGGAGACGGTCTCGACCGACTACGACACGTCCGATCGCCTCTACTTCGAGCCCCTGACGCTGGAATACGTCCTCGACGTCTGCCGCCAGGAGCGGCCCGAGGGCGTGATCGTGCAGCTCGGCGGGCAGACGCCGCTCAAGCTGGCGCGTGGGCTCGAGGCCGCCGGAGTACCGATCTGGGGGACACCGCCCGACGCCATCGACCTGGCCGAGGACCGCCGGCGGTTTGGTGCCCTGCTCGCCGAAGAGGGGGTGCGGCAGCCGGACAACGGCACCGCCACCTCGATCGAGGAGGGCGTCGAAGTTGCGCGCGGGATCGGCTTCCCGGTGTTGGTGCGGCCGAGCTATGTCCTGGGCGGTCGGGCGATGGCCCTCTGCTACGATGAACAGACCGTCGCCCGCTACCTGCGCGAGGCCGCCGAGACCTCCCCGCAACGGCCGATCCTGCTCGACCGGTTCCTCGACGACGCCTTCGAGCTCGACCTAGATCTGCTCGCCGACGGCGAGCGGGCGGTGGTGGCCGGGGTCATGCAGCACATCGAGGAGGCCGGCATCCACTCCGGCGACTCGGCGGCGGTCCTGCCGCCCCAGAACGTGAGCGAGCACCACCTCGAAGAGATGCGCGACATCGCACGCCGGCTGGCGCTCCGACTCGGCGTCGTCGGGCTGATGAACGTGCAGTTCGCCCTTCACCAGGACCAGGTCTATGTGATCGAGGTCAACCCGCGCGCCTCGAGGACCGTGCCGTTCATCGCCAAGGCGGTGGGAATCCCGTTGGTCTCCCACGCCGCTCGACTGATGGCGGGGCAGACGCTGGCCGAGCTCGGCCTCACCGAAGAGCCGACCGTCCCCGGCGTCTTCGTGAAGGCGCCCGTCTTTCCGTTCCGGCGCTTCCCGGGAGTCGATCCGGTGCTCGGTCCGGAGATGAAGTCGACCGGCGAGGTGATGGGCGCGTCGCCGAGCTTCGGCGAGGCGTTCGCGAAGGCGTGGCTCGGGGCGGGGCACCATCTGCCGCTCTCCGGTACCGCCTTCCTGTCGGTGAACGACCGGGACAAGGCGACGTTGGTGCCGATCGCCCGACAGCTTCGCGAGCTCGGCTTCGAGCTGCTTGCCACCCGTGGCACCGCCGACTACCTGCGGGGCTCGGGGCTGGAGGTGGCACTGGTCAAAAAGGTCCACGAAGGGCGTCCGAGCGTCGTCGACCGACTGATCAATCGAGAGATCGATGTGGTGATCAACACCCCACTCGGTCGTGAGTCGCACGAGGACGACGAGGCGATCCGAGTGACGGCGCTCAAGTACGACATTCCGTGCGTCACGACTCTCTCGGGGGCGACCGCCGCCGCCGAGGGGATCGCCGAGCTCCTTGACCGGGAGCTGAGCGTGCGCCCCCTGCAGGAGTTCCACGCTCGGCGGGTCGCGCCGCTGACGAACGCCACCGGCTGAGCCGAGCCGAGCGGACTAGAATCGGGCGCACAGGAGGACAGAATGAGTCTTGGGCAGTTCTCGATCAGTCTGGCGGTGAAGGATCTCGCGGCGTCGCGGGAGTTCTATAGGAAGCTCGGCTTCGAGGTGGTTCCGGGCGAGGACTTCGATCATGGCGCCGAGACCCACGTCTACGACCGTGACTGGGTGATTCTGAAGACCGCCGAGGGCGCGATGATCGGCCTCTTCCAGGGCATGTTCGACAAGAACACGATCACCTTCAATCCGCCCGACGTGCGCGCCATCCAGAAGTCCCTGAAGGAGCAGGGAGTCGCGTTCGAGATGGAGTGCGACGAGCAGACGACCGGCGCGGCGGCGGCCTTCCTGCTCGATCCCGATGGCAACCCCGTGTTGCTGGACCAACACGACGCCTGACACCACGTAGCGAGCTCCCGAGACCACCCCGACGGCGGGTTGCCGCGGTCGCGAAAGGGGAAGACAATGGGGGCAGGGAGGGGTCCGAATCATGTCAGACACCCGCATCGAAAAAGACAGTCTAGGAGAGGTCGAGGTACCCGCCGCCGCCTACTACGGCGCCCAGACGGAGCGAGCCCACCAGAACTTCCCGGTCAGCGGTCTGCGCTTCCCGCGGCGCTTCATCGCCGCCCTCGGGATGATCAAGAGCGAGGCGGCGGCGGTCAACGCCGAGCAGGGTCGGCTCGACGCCGACCTGGCCAAGACGATCCGACAGGCGGCGGACGAGGTCGCCGGCGGTGAGCACGACGACCATTTTCCGCTCGACATCTTCCAGACCGGCTCTGGTACGTCGAGCAACATGAACGCCAACGAGGTGATCTCGAACCGGGCAATCGAGCTCCTGGGTGGCGAGATGGGAAGCAAATCGCCGGTGCATCCCAACGATCACGTCAACGCCGGACAGTCCTCCAACGACGTCATTCCGACCGCGATCCACGTCTCGGCATACGGCGCGGTGGCCGAGGACCTGCTGCCGGCGCTCGACCATCTGGCGCAGGCGCTCGAGACCAAGGCCGAGGAGTTCGACGACGTAGTCAAGATCGGCCGTACTCATCTGCAGGATGCGGTGCCGGTCCGCCTCGGACAGGAGTTCGCCGGCTACGCTCGCCAGATCCGCAACGGTATCGATCGACTCGGAGCGTCGCAGTCGCGGCTCGCCGAGCTCGCCCTCGGCGGGACCGCGGTCGGGACCGGGCTGAACGCGCCGCCCGGATTCGCCGAGCGGGTGATCGCCCGGCTCGCCGAGCGGACCGGCCATCCGTTCGTACAAGCCCCCAACCTGTTCGAGGCGCTGGCGGCGAAGGACGCCGCGGTCGAGACCTCGGGCGCACTCAAAACCGTCGCGGTCTCGCTCACCAAGATCGCCAACGACATCCGGTGGCTCGGCTCCGGGCCGCGCTGCGGCATCGGCGAGATCTCCCTGCCCAGCCTGCAGCCGGGCAGCTCGATCATGCCCGGCAAGGTGAACCCGGTGATCCCGGAGTCGGTACTGATGGTCGCGGCACAGGTGATCGGCAACGACGCGACAATCACCGCCGGCGGCATGTCGGGGGTCTTCGAGCTCAACGTCATGATGCCGGTGATCGCCTTCAATCTGCTCCAGTCGGCCGAGATCCTGGCCAACGCGTCCCGTCTCCTCGCCGACCGCTGCGTCGCGGGGCTGACCGCCAACCGGGAGCACGCCCAGGAGATGATCGAGAAGTCGTTGGCGATGGTGACGTCGCTGGCGCCGAAGATCGGTTACGACCGTGCCGCCGAGATCGCCAAGGAAGCGTTCTCGACCGGTCGCACCGTGCGCGAGCTGGCACGTGAGAAGGGGGTGCTGTCCGAGGACGAGCTCGAGCGGGCGCTCGACGCGCGCGCGCAGACCGAAGGTGGAGTCCGGTCGGACTGATCGCGGCCTTGAGATCCTCGGTCACCCTCGCGTTCCTCGGCGCCCTCGCTGCGCACGTCGCCGGCTGTGGTACGCCCGAGCTGCCGGAGAAGAGCGCCAACGCCTCGGAGCTCTGGGGGGACGGTGGCGAGCGCTGGTCGGCGAGCGGCCGCTTGCCCGACTTCTCGCACGCCGGCTACCACCAGGGCGAGAGCCCGCTGCCGGAGCTGCCGGTAGCGGCTGACGTCACCGACTACGGTGCGGTCGGTGACGGCGTGACCGACGACAGCCAGGCGTTCCTGGACGCGCTCGCGGAGGTGGAGAGTGGTGCGATCTTCATCCCCGCCGGCCGCTACCGCCTGACCAGGGTCTTGCGGTTGACCAGGAGCAACGTCGTCCTGCGCGGCGCCGGCCGCGATCAGACCGTCCTTTTCTTCCCCGAGCACCTCTACGCGGTCGAAGGCGTCGGCCCCCAGCAGAGTCCGTACGGGCCGTACGGGTGGTCGTGGAGCGGCGGCTTCATCTGGGCCGAGGGGAGTGTCGAGGACGACGGCCCGCTGGCGACGGTGACCGAGCGAGCCGCGCGCGGAGATCTGTCGGTGGCGGTCTCGAGCACCGTCGGCCTCGAGGCGGGCAGCATGGTGCGGCTGGTCCAGTACGAGAGCGACGGCTCGCTCAGTCTGCACCTGCACGACGGCCATCCGCTGCGCGGCAGGTGCCTGGTCGACCGTCCCGACTTCAAGATCGTCGACTGGGCACTCGAGGTAGAGGCGGTCGACCGCGACCGGATTCACTTCGGTCGCCCATTCCGTCTCGACGTGCGCCCGGAGTGGGGAGCCGAGATCCGCGCCTACCGACCGACCCTCGAGGAGGTCGGCGTCGAGCATCTGACGATCGAGTTCCCACCCACCGAGTACAACGGCCATCACCAAGAGCCGGGGTACAACGGCATCCTGTTCCAGAACGTCTACAACGGCTGGGTCCGGGACGTGGCGATCGTCAACTTCGATGCCGGTATCCACTTCTGGTACTCGCGGTATTCGACCGCTGACGGCGTCCTGCTCACCGGGCGCGGTGGCCACTACGGCCTCAATCTGGGCGGCTGCCAGGACTGCCTGATGACCCGCTTCGTGCTCGAGAACTCGTCGCTGCACGATCTGTCGACCTCCAACCTCGGTAACGGCAGCGTCTTTTCGCGCGGCCGCGGACCGAGCATCAATTTCGACCATCATCGGGGCGCGGCGTACGAGAATCTCTTCTCCGACATCCACATCGGCAACGGCTGGCGCGGGCGGCGGATCTGGGAGTGCAGCGGCACGCCGACCGGCCACTACACTGCCGCTCGGGAGACCTTCTGGAACCTGCTCCCCAAGGTCAAGATCGACTCGCTGCCGCTCTGGCCGGCGATGAACGTGATCGGCAACATTCGCAGCCGCGAGGGTGAATCGGCACGGACCCTGGACGGCTGGATCGAGCCGGTTCGGGGCCTGCGGCCGCGCGACCTGCACGCGGCACAGCTCGCGCGGCGTCTCGGCCGTCCGGCGGCGCGACCCGAGCCGCTGCCCAAGCCGCGGTCCCGACCCACCGACTCCTCGTCGCCCGCCTCATGAGATCCACCGCCTGGCTGTGCGCCGCTCTGGTCCTGGCCGCGGCGTGCGGACAGCCGCCCGAGGAGATTCCCGCGGTCCGTCTGATCGACGCCGCCGGTGACGCCGAGGTGCGCTGGCCCAAGCAGCGCCCGCGTCTCTTGCCCAAAGGCATTCGGGGCCCCCGCACCTTCCGCGTGCTGCGCCTCGAGCGGGTTGGGCGGGTGGCCATGTACCCGACGGTTCGGGACGGCGACTCGCGACTGGCGCTGATCGCTCCGACTGGCACCCGCTACGACTTCGAGATCACACCTCCGGTCGACGGCGTCCTCGAGCTGGCGCTCGGATACGTGCCGCCGGAGGAGCCGGTCGGTCCGAGGATGCGGGCCTCCGTCTTCCTGACCACCGCGGACGGGGGTGGGCGGGTACTGCTGGATCTCGAGGTCGAGACTCGCTCCGACGGCGATTGGCGCCCGTTTCGGCTCGACCTGGCGGAGTGGGCCGGGCAGAGGGTCAGCCTGACCTTCCAGACCCGCGCTCCGGAAGGAGGCGCGCCGGTCTGGGGCGCGTGGGCCACGCCCGAGATCGTCAGCGAGTCGCACCCGGAGCACGGTCCGGACGTCATTCTGATCAGCCTCGACACCTTGCGCGCCGATCGCCTTGGCAGCTACGGCTACGAGCGGCCGACCAGTCCCAACCTGGACCGGCTGGCCGAGCGCTCGATCCGCTTCGCCACCGCCGTTAGCCAGGCACCGTGGACGCGCCCGTCACACCGGTCGATGTTCAGCGGGCTCTATCCGTCGCACCGCGATCGCGACCTGCGACCGTACCTGGCCGAGACGCTCCGGGAGCGCGGCTATCGCACCGAGGCCCTGACCGGCGGCGGCCAGATGGACTTCCGACTCGGGTTCGCGAAGGGCTTCGACACCTACCGGGTCTTCGACTGGGTGAAGGACCTGGAGGAGCTGAAGCGCTGGCTGGACGGCTCGACCGGACGGCGCCGGTTCCTCTTTCTGCACACCTACGAGATCCACGACCCCTACACCCACACCGAGCTCGTGACCGGCGAGCTTCCGGCGGGCGTCGAGCTGCGCTGGGACAAGAAGCTCTACCAGGGCATCCGTGGCCGGTTGACGGATGAGCAGATGCGCCAGGTGAGCGAGCTCTACGATGGGGGTATCGCCTACACCGATCGGAAGCTCGGCGAGCTGTTCGACCTGTTCGAGCGAGGCGGCGTGTTCGACCGGGCGGTGGTCATCGTCACCAGCGATCACGGCGAGCAGTTCTGGGAGCACGGCTCGTGGCGCCACGGGATGAACCTCTACGACCACCAGCTCCTGGTGCCGTTGATCGTCCATCTGCCGCCGGACCTGGCGCGGGAGCTGGGCGGGTCGAGCGCCGTGCGCGGCAGGGTCATCGAACAGCAGGTCCGTCTGGTCGATCTCTTTCCGACCCTCCTCGATCTGCTCGGGATCCCGATTGACTACCGGACCGACGGCCGCTCTCTCCGCCCACTGCTCGGGGGCGGCGAGCTGCCGCCGGTCGACGCCTTCGCCGAGAACCTGAACGTCAAGCTGAAGGACGCGAAGGCGCTGCGGTCGAGCAAGTACAAGTACATCTTCTCGTTCCCGCGTAGCAAGGGCGAGAGCCGTGGCCTGGTCGAGAGACGGGAGCTCTTCGATCTGACCCGCGACCCGGGCGAGCGGCACGACCTGTCGGCGGAGCGGCCCGAGGTGATCGCCGAGCTCGACGCGCGGCTGATGACCCTGATCGAGCTGCTCTCCGATCCGACCGAGATGGAGACGGACGAGAATCCGGAGGACCTCGACCCCGATCTCCGCGAGCGGTTGGAAGCGCTGGGCTACATCGGCAACTGAGCCGAGCCCGTTCCCAAAAGGGCGAAAATGTGGCATAAACAGGTGTGCCCAGCCACTCCCAGGAACAGCGCGCGCGGCTAGAGTGAGCCGACGGATCCTCCACTGCGACATGGACTGCTTCTACGCGGCGGTCCACATGCGCGACGATCCCAGCCTGCGTGGGAAACCGGTGGTGATCGGGGGCAGTCCCGAGGGGCGTGGGGTGATCGCCGCGGCCAGCTACGAGGCTCGGAGGTTCGGAGTGCGCTCGGCGATGCCGTCGGCGCAGGCGATCCGCCGCTGCCGGCAGCTGGTCTTCATCCGACCCGACTTCTCTCGCTACCGGGCCGAATCCGAGCAGGTGTTCGAGATCCTGCGCCGGTTCACGCCGCTCGTGCAGCCGGTCTCGATCGACGAGGGCTATCTCGACATGACCGAGCATCTGGAGGAGTGGGGGAGCGCGACCGCCGCCGCCCGGGAGATCCGGCGCCGGGTGCGCGAGGAGCGGCAGCTGACCGTCAGCGTCGGCGTCGGGCCGAACCGCCTGATCGCCAAGATCGCCTCCGACTTCGACAAGCCGGACGGCCTGACGGTCGTGCCGCCCGATCGTGTCCGCCGGTTCCTCGACCCACTGCCGGTGCGGCGACTCCCCGGGGTCGGCCCGGCGACCGAGAGGCGACTGGAGAAGATCGGCGTGACGCTCATCGGGGAGCTCCGGCGCTTCACCGAGGACGAGCTCAAGAGCCGCTTCGGTCGCTGGGGCGTGGCGCTCTACAACTACGCGCGCGGGCGGGACGAGCGCCCGGTGCGGATCAGCCGGACCCGCAAGAGCATCAGCAAGGAGAGGACCTACGGTACCGACCTGAGCGAGATCCTCGAGATGGAGGCCGAGCTCGCCAAGTTGGCCGACGGGGTGGCCACCGCGATGCAGAAACGTGAGGTCTCCGGACGGACCCTGACGGTCAAGATCCGCTACGCTGACTTCACCACCCTGACCCGCTCCCACACCTTCCGGGCGCCCACTCGCTCGGCCTCCATCCTGCTCGCCGCCGCCAGGGAGCTGCTCCGCAAGAGCGAAGCCGGCAAGCGCCGCGTCCGTCTGCTCGGCGTCGGCTGCTCCAACCTCGTCCCGGGTCGTATCGAGCAGCTCGGGCTGTTCGCGGGGGAGTAGCCGCGCCCGCGGCTCCGTTCACGGCGGGTGAGGAGGGTCGGAATCGCTGGACTACCGCTTGATCCGGTCCATGCGCCGTCGGTCTCGCTTGGTGGGGCGGCCGGTGCCGCGATCGCGAGAGGCGGGGGTGCGGCGCATCAGCAGCTCGAGCGGCTCGAGCTTGGGGGGCGGCGGGCTCAGGTCTTCGAAGACCCGCCCGGCCTCGGCCTTCGGGAGGGTCTTGTCACGGAGCTCTTTCACGATCAGGATCCGGACCCAGCCGCGGCCCTTGTCGATCTCGATCCGGTCGTCGAGCTCGAGCGACTTGTGGGGCTTGGCGACGTAGCCGTTCACCCGCACCCGGCCCAGGGTGCAGGCACGAGTCGCCTGGCTGCGGGTCTTGTAGGCGCGAGCAACCTGAAGCCATTTGTCGAGACGGACCGACATTCGACACGAGTCTAAACCGCCTGACTTAGAATCGGCCCGTGCTCCAGCCTCGCACGCGACTCCTGATCCTGGTCCTTTCGCTGCTAGCTCTGCTGCTGGTGTCTGCGATCGCGTACATGGTGGCGATGGACAGGCTCGAAGGCCGGGAGCGGACCTTCATGCAGAGTCTCGAGTTCGTCGCCGAGACCATCTCGACGACCGGCTACGGCCAGGACAGCGGCTGGGACCACCCGGCGCTGGTGGTCTTCGTCATCGTGCTCCAGTTTCTGGGTGTCTTCCTGATCTTCCTGATCTTCCCGATCTACCTGATCCCGTTTCTGGAGGAGCGCTTCGAGGTGCGGTTGCCCAAGTCCGCGACCAACGTCGAGGTGGGGAGCGTCGTGGTCTACCACTCGGGTGCGGCGGTCGCCAGCCTTCTGGACGAGCTCGAGCGCTCGGGTGTTCCGACCCTCCTGGTGGAGGAAGACGAGGACGAGGCGCGGCGTCAGATCGACCGCGGCCGCCGAGTGGTGGTCGGCACGCTCGACGACGGTGTCCTGAGTCGCGTCGAGCTGGAAGGCGTGCGTGCGCTGGTGGCCAACGGGTCCGACGACGAGAACGCCGCCGTGATCCTGCACGCGCGCCAGCTCGGGTTCGACGGCGAGATCGTGGCGGTCGTAGAAGAGCCGTTCCATCGCAAGCCGATGATGCTCGCCGGTGCCAACGCCGTCTACACGCCCCGTCACATCCTGGGCGCCGCGCTCGCCGCCCGGGCGAGCGAGCGCCTCAACCCTCGGGTGATCGGGGCACAGGCGCTTGGCCGCAAACTGGTGGTGAGCGAGGTGCGGGTCCGCAGCGACAGTGAGCTGGTCGGGCGGACCCTCGGTGAAGCGGCCATCGGTGCTCGCTCGGGCGTGACCATCATCGGTCAGTGGATCGAGGGCAATCTCTTCGCCCAGCCGACCGTGGATATGAAGGTCGCGGCCGGCGGCATCCTGATCGTCGCCGGCAGCGGCGAGAACATCCAGACGTTCGCCGAGAAGTCCGGCCGCCAGGAGCTACGCAAGGAGGGACCCTTCGTGATCGCCGGCTACGGTGAGGTCGGTCAGAAGGTCGTGCAGCTTCTGCGTGACGCCGGCGAGAATACGCTGGTCATCGACCGGAATTCCGTCAAGGGAGTGGACGTCGTCGGCGACGTCATGGATCTGCGGGTTCTGGAGAGCTCACGAGTGGTCGACGCGCAGGCGGTGATCGTCGCCGTCGACAACGACAGCGCCACGCTCTTCGCCACCGTCATCCTGAAAGACCACGCGCCGCAGGTGCCGGTCATCGCGCGCGTCAACCAGGCCCAGAACGTCGAGCGGATCCACCGGGCGGGTGCCGACTTCGCGCTCTCGATCAGCCAGGTGTCGGGCCAGATCCTCGCCGGCCGGCTGCTCAAGCAGGAGTCGATCTCAGTCAATCCACAGCTGAAGGTGCTCAAGGTCTCGGCGAGCGGCCTCGAGGGCAAGCCGCCGCGCGAGCTCGGCATCCGCCAGCGCACCGGCTGCTCGGTCGTCGCCGTCGAGCGCGGTGAGGAGGTCCTGGTCGAGCTGGGCGGCGACTTCAGGTTCCAGGCGGGCGACGAGGTCTACGTCTGCGGCAGCGTCGATGCGACCCAGCGGTACCTGAACGCATTCCCACAGTAGGGTGCCAGGCCTGCAAGATGCAGAACGGCGCGGCCCCAACCTGCATCTTGCAGGCCTGGCACCCTACCCGGAGCGCAGCTTCTCGAGCTCCCGGTCGCGGCGCTCTTCGATCCGCCGGCGCTCGAGCAGGTAGTCCTGCTCGGCTTGGGCGGCCGCGGCCGGATCGCCCGGCGCCTGGGAGCGATCGCGATGGAGGATCTCGAGCTGCGCCAACTCGGCCTTGGCCTTGCGCTTGACCTCGGCCATGCGCTCCCGCGTCTCTTCATCGAGCGCCTCGTCGCGCGGCGGTTCGATACCCTGCTTCTCCAGACGCTCGAGCGCCAGCTCGTAGGCCGATTTCATGAGCGCAGACTACCATCGGGTGCTCTTTGTCTTCGTCGACGGCGTCGGACTGGCGCCGACCAGCGCGGCCAACCCGCTGGCGACGGTTGGGACACCGAATCTCGAACGTCTGCTAGGAGGACCCCTCACCAGCGAGCAGGTGACCGAGCGGCCGGGGCTTCTGCTCAAGGGGATCGACGCCCGACTCGGCGTCGAGGGTCTGCCACAGAGCGCCACCGGGCAGACGAGTCTCTTCACCGGCGTCAACGGAGCGGAGGTGATGGGGCGTCATCTGACCGCCGTCCCCGGTCCGACCCTGCGTGCGGTGATCGAGGCCGAGAACGTCTTCAGCCAGCTGCGCGAGCGTGGGCGATCGCCGACCTTCGCCAACGCCTACAGCCGCGAGTATCTCGACCGCATGGCCGCTGGAAGGCTGCGCGCCTCGGCCACCACCCGGGCGGTCGAAGCGGCCGGACTGCGCTTCCGGCTGCTCGAGGACCTCGAGCGCGGCGACGCCGTGACCTGGGACATCGAGCGCGATCTGTTTCGCGAGCGGACCGGAACGGCTGTCGAGCCGGTCGCTGCGCGCACCGCCGGCCGCCAGCTCGCCACCCTCGCCAGCCGCCACGACCTGACGCTCTTCGAGACCTTCCTGACCGACGTCGCCGGCCACGGCCGGTGGGGAGTGACCGCGGCCGAGGCGCTCCGACGGCTCGATGATCTACTGGCGGGCGTGCTCGAGTTGGCGGTGCCTGGCTTGACCCTGCTCATGACCTCGGATCACGGCAACCTCGAGGACGAGCGCTCGACCAGCCACACCCTCAACCCCGTGCCGCTGCTGGTGGTCGGCCCTCTGGCGAGCTCGTTCTCCGATCTCGCCTCGATCGTCGAGGTGACTCCGCGGATCGTCCGTCTTCTCGCCGCCGGCGTGCCATCCTGACGCGCTGCGCCGCCCGCCGACCGCTCAAGTTGACGCCGCCGCCAGGGAACTCGAAGACAGAGCAAACGGCGGGCTTGGGGGCGTGAGCCAAGGCATCCTTCTTGCTTGTGATTGCCGTTTGGTTCGACCACTCGCGCGCCCCGTTCCGGCCGCGTCGCAGCTGAAGTAGGAGGACCGACAGTAGATGATCGAAGCTCAGAGCCTGACTCGGAGGTACGGCGACTTCCTGGCGGTCGACCAGATCTCCTTCGCGGTGAGCGAAGGGGAGATTGTCGGCATCCTGGGACCCAACGGTGCCGGCAAGACGACGACCATCCGAATGATCACCGGCTTCCTGCCGCCGACCTCAGGTCGTGTGACCGTGGCCGGCCAGGACATCGTCGAGAACTCCCTGGTCGCCCGCCGCGATCTCGGCTATCTGCCCGAGAGCGTCGCGCTCTACACCGAGATGCGCGTCGCGGAGTACCTGACCTATCGAGCCCGACTGTTCGGCCTGACCGGTGGAGAAGCCAAGCAGCGGATCGGCGAGGCACTCGAGCGCTGCCTGCTGACCGGTGTCCAGGATCAGATCATCGGCACGCTGTCGAAGGGCTACCGCCAGCGGGTCGGTCTGGCGACGGCGATCCTGCACCGGCCCAAGGTGCTGGTCCTCGACGAGCCGACCATCGGGCTCGATCCGAAGCAGATCGTCGCCATCCGCGATCTGATCCGGGGGCTCGCCAAGGAGAGCACGCTGCTGCTGTCGACGCACATCCTGCCGGAGGTCGAGCTGCTGTGCGATCGGGTGGTGATCATCGACCGGGGCAAGATCGTCGCCGAAGGGACGCCGGGGGATCTCCAGGAGCGCTGGGTCGGCAACCCGGTGGTCCGGGTCGAGCTCGACGCGCCGCGGTCCGAAGCGGCGAGTCGATTCGGATCGCTCGAGGGCGTCATTGAGGTGCGCCTCGACGGCGCCCGGCCGGAGCGGCTCGAGATCGAGTGTCAGCCGGGGCGGGATCTCCGAGCCGACATCTTCCGCTCCGCGGTCGACGGCTCGCTCACCCTGGTGGAGCTGGCCGAGGCGAAGGCCTCTCTGGAGGACGTCTTCGTCCGCCTGACCACGATCGAGGAGACGCGCTCGGAGCCCGAGGTGGTCGCCGAGCCGGACGAAGAGGAGGTGGCGTCATGACCGGCGTCTGGGCCACCCTGGTGCGCGAGCTCCGCGCCTACTTCTTCTCGCCGCTCGCCTACGTCGTCCTGACCCTCCTGATGCTGATCAACGGCTTCGTCTTCACCCTGATCGTCAGCTTCCTGAACGATCCGCGAGCCTCGGGCGCCGCCGCCCCGATGCAGCTCTTCTTCGGTCAGACGCTCTTCTTCTGGCTCGTGCTCCTGTTCGTGGCGCCGGTCCTGACCATGCGGCTGCTGAGCGAGGAGCGCCGGAGCGGCACGATCGAGGTCCTGATGACGGCGCCGGTTACCGAGACCCAGATCGTGGTCGGCAAGTACCTGGCCGCCCTGCTCTTCTATGTCTTCCTCTGGTTGCCGACCCTGGTCTACGCGGCGGTGATCGCCTACTACGGGGAGCTCGACTGGGGGCCGGTGGCGTCCGGGTATCTGGGCGTCTTCGGCATCGGCACGCTCTTCCTCTCGATCGGCACCTTCGCGTCGACGCTGTCGCGGAATCAGCTGGTGGCGGCGATCGCGACCTTCACCCTGTTGATGCCGCTGTTCGTCTTCGGGCTGCTCGAGTCGCTGTTCAACAACGAGACGCTCAAGACCGTGTTCGGCTATCTCAATCTCTGGCAGCACATGGACGAGTTCGCCAAGGGGATCGTCGACACCCGGCGGCTCGTCTACTACGTCTCGGCGAGCATCTTCTTTCTCTTCCTGGCGGCGCGCTCGCTGGAAGCCAAGAAGTGGAGGTAGGCGGATGAGCGAGAAGACCGATCAGACTCGACGTCAGGTGGTGGCTGCTTCGACCCTGGGCATCGGCGCATTGCTGGCGCTCGCCCTGTTGGCGATCGTCAACTACTTCGGCTGGAAGTACTACCAGCGCTTCGACTGGACCGGCAGTGAGCTCTACACCCTCTCGGAGAAGAGCCTGAACGTGATCGGCGCGCTCGATCGCGATATCGAAGCGGTGGTCTTCCTGAGCCCCGGCGACGAGCTGTTCGACCCGACGGTCGAGCTGCTGTCGCGCTACGCCGCCGCCTCGCAGAGGTTCTCGTTCCGGACCCTCGATCCGGACAAGAACCCGGCCGAGGCCCAGAGCCTGGTCGATCAGTACCAGATCAGCCAGCTCAACGTGGTGGTTTTTGACGCCGGCGACGATCGCCGCGTGGTCGAGAGCAACGACATGGCTGACTTCGACTATTCGGGTATGCAGTTCGGACAGGCTCCGACGCTCGAGGCGTTCAAGGGCGAGCAGATGTTCACCGGCGCCATCCTCGAGCTGGCAGAGAACCGCAAGTCGAAGATCCTGTTCACGACCGGGCACGGCGAGCTGCCGCTCGACGACGCTTCGGGACGGGGACTGAGCACCGCCCAGGACCTCCTCGGCCGCGACAACTTCGAGATCCAGGAGTGGGCGTCGCTGGGACAGCCGAGCGTTCCGGAGGGGACCGACCTGGTGGTCGTGGCCGGTCCGACCAGCGGCTTCCTCGAGCCCGAGGTGGCGGTGCTGCGCGCTTACCTGGAGGGTGGTGGCCGACTCCTGGTGCTCGCGGATCCGATCCTCAGCGCCACCGGTGCGCTCACCGGTACCGGACTGGAAGGGCTGCTGGCGGAGTACGGCGTCAGCCTCGGGGAGGACCTGGTGGTCGACCCGGCGAACCCGCTGCCGTTCTACGGCGCCGAGACCTTCTTCGTCAGCGACTACGGCTCGCATCCGATCACCCGGACGCTCGACGAGACCGAGCTCCCGGTGATCCTCCCGCTCGCTCGCTCGGTCAGCTCGACCGGTGACGATGAGCGATTCGCCTCGGTCGAGCTCCTGCGCACCAGTACCGAAGGCTGGGGTGAGACCGATCTGGTCAATCTCGGCGCCGTGGAGGAGGGCGAGGGCGACCTGGCCGGGCCGGTCTCCCTCGGCGTCGCGATCGAGGTGACCGCAAACGACCCTGCCGACCTCGAGCCGGAGGTGCCGGAGGCGCTGGCGGCCGAGCCTGCCGCGGAGACCGAGGGTACCCCGACGCGGATCGTGGTCTTCGGGGACTCCGATTTCGCGACCAACGGTCAGCTGCCGAACGTCGGCAATGCCGAGCTGCTCGCCAACGCGATGAACTGGCTGGTGGTTCGCGAGAACCTGCTCGGGATATCTCCCAAGGAGCCGGAACAGGTGCGGTTGAGTCTGACCCAGAGTCAGCTGCGCTGGCTCAACTGGCTGATCCTCGGCATCCTGCCGGCCGCTTCGATCGGTCTCGGCGTGGCGGTCTACTCGCGCCGGAGGAGGTAGGGTTGCGACCCAAGACGCTGCTGGTCCTGTTCCTGCTGGTGGCCGGGCTCGGCGCCTTCATCTGGTTCTTCGAGCGCGATCTGCCGGGGAGCGACGAGCGCGCCCAGCTCGACAAGCGCGTCGTCGCTCTCGAGCCGCAGCAGATCACGGAGGTGGTCCTCGAGCGCGGTAAGCGCCGGGTGCGGGTCGAGCGGCCGCCGGCGGAGGAGCAGGTCGCGGCGGAGAGTGACGACCCGGCGACGGTCAAGCGTCAGTGGCGGCTGCTCGAGCCATACGACGCGCGGGCGGATACGGCCGCCGTCGATCGGCTGGTCGAGAGCCTGGCGACGCTCGAAAAAGAGCGCACGCTGGAAGAGGTCGATCGAGAGGCCGTGGGACTCACAGAGCCGCGCGCGAGCGTCACGCTGCGCACCGCCGACGCCGAAGCGACGCTCGAGGTCGGCTCCGAGATCCCGGCCTCCTCGCGCATGGTGGTCGCCACCACGGCCGGCACTTACGTGGTCGCCGACTCGATCTGGTCGACGCTCGAGAAGGAGCCGGGGGAGTGGCGCGCGCGCAGCGTCTTTCCGCTGCATCGCGGGGCGGTGGAGTCGATCGAGCTCGCCGGCTCGACCGCCGACGAGCTGGCGCTGGTCCGCCGCGGCGAGACCTTCTGGCTCGAGCGCCCGATCGAAGACCTGGCGGAGAGCGACCGGGTGAACGAGCTGCTCGACGCGATGTTCCGAATCGAAGTCGAGTCGTTCTTCGACGCTCCGAAGCTGACGCCCGAGGAGATGGGTCTGGCCGTTCCCGCCGGCCACGTCGCGGTGGCGTTCACCGGACGGGACGAGCCGGTCGTGCTGGAGCTCGGTGGGGCGGTCACGGAGGAGGGGGATGAGCGCTACGCCCGGATCGACGGCCAGATCGTCAGCATCGGCAACGACCTCGACGAGGCGATCGGGCGGACGGCGGCTGAGTGGCAGGCGACCGCGTGGACGGCGCTCGAGGTCTACGAGATCGATTCGTTCCGCGTGGTCGACCAGGCGGGCGAGTCGCTGCTCGAGCGTGCGGGGGCCGACTGGTCACGAGACGGAGTCAGGATCTCCTACTCTCCGGTCAGCGATTTCCTGTATGCGCTGACGGGCGCCGCGGGCGAGCGAGTCCTCGAGCGCGACGCCGTCGCCGAGGAGCTCGGCGAGCCGGCGCTCCAGCTCACCGTGAAGGGGAGCGAAGCCGAAGAAGAGCTGTCGCTCTACGAGCGGCCGGAGGGGATGATCGCGACGCGGGAGGGTCGACGCTATCTGCTGGCGCTCTCTGCCGGTACCGTCGACGACCTGCGGGTCAAGCTCCAGGCGATTCGCGACGAGCCCCCTGTCACCGCGGACGACGAGCAGACGGAAGAGGGTTAGCCAGCCTCTTCGTATTCGCCGTAGACGCTGCGCAGCTGATCCGAGATCTCGCCCAGCGTGACCGAAGCGCGCACGCAGTTGAGGATCGCCGGCATCAGATTGCGGTCCTCCCGCGCCGCCGCGGCCAGCTCTGCCGCCGCGGCCGCGGCGCGCTCCGCGTCGCGATGCTCTCGGAACTCTCGGAGCCTCTCGATCTGGCGTGCCTCGGACGCCTCGTCGATGTGCAGGAGCTCGACCGGAGGCTCGGTCTCGAGCGTGTGGGCGTTGACGCCGACCACCGTCGCCTCGCCCGACTCGACGTCGCGCTGGAACTGGTAGGCGGCGTCGGCGATCTCCTGTTGCTGGAAGCCGCGCTCGATGGCGGGGAGTGCTCCGCCCAGGTCGTCGATCCGGTCGATGTACGCACGCGCGCGCGCGGCGATCTCGTCGGTCAGCGCTTCGATCGCCCACGCACCGCCCAGTGGGTCGGCGACGTCGGCGATCCCCGACTCGCGCGCCAGGATCTGCTGGGTCCGGAGGGCGACCCGTGCCGACTCCTCGGTCGGCAGACCGAGCGCCTCGTCGCGCGAGTTGGTGTGCAACGATTGGGTACCGCCGCAGACCGCCGCCAGCGCCTGGATCGCGACCCGCACGATGTTGTTGTCGGGCTGCTGCGCGGTGAGCGTCGAGCCCGCCGTCTGGGTGTGAAACCGGAGCCAGCAGGAGCGCTCGTTGTTCGGCGCGAAGCGCTCGCGCACCAGCTCGGCCCAGAGCCTGCGGGCGGCGCGGAACTTCGCCACCTCTTCGAGGAAGTGATTGTGGGCGTTGAAGAAGAACGAGACCCTAGGGGCGAAGTCGTCGATGTCGAGGCCGCGCTCGACCGCCGCCTCGAGGTAGCAGAGGCCGTTGGCGAGGGTGAACGCAACCTCCTGAACCGCGGTGCAGCCCGCCTCCCGCATGTGATAGCCGGAGACCGAGATCGTGTTCCAGCGCGGCACTCGATCGGCGCAGAACTCCATGATGTCGGTCACCAGCTTGAGCGACGGGCGGGGCGGATAGATGTGGGTGCCGCGCGCCGCGTACTCCTTGAGAATGTCGTTCTGCACCGTGCCCCCGACCTTCTCCCAGGGCACCCCCTGCTCCTCGGCGACCGCCAGATAGAGTGCCAGGAGAATCGGCGCCGTCGCGTTGATCGTCATCGAGGTGGTGACCCGATCGAGCGGGATGTCGGCGAGCAGCCGGCGCATGTCGTCGATCGAGTCGATCGCAACGCCAACCCGCCCGACCTCGCCTCGCGCCATCGAGCGGTCGGAGTCGTAGCCGATCTGTGTCGGCAGGTCGAACGCGACCGACAGACCGCTGATGCCCTGCTCGAGCAGGAAGTGATAGCGCCGATTCGACTCCTCGGCGTCGGCGTAGCCGGCGTACTGGCGCATGGTCCAGAGTCGCTTGCGGTACATCTCCGAGTAGAGACCGCGCGTGTAGGGGAAGCGTCCGGGCTCGCCGACCCCCTCCCGATCGGCCGGCCGCTCGCTGTAGCTCGCGGCGAGCGGAATACCGGACGAGGTGGTGCGGTCGTCGGATTTCGGATCGTCGTTGGCCATCGGATCGATTATCTACCAGAGCGGCTCGCGGAGCGCGCCGTGGCGTCCGGGGCGGCGTCGAGCTGGTCGCACCTCGTCACACCAACATGTAGTCGCAGTCGCCGCGAACACCCCAACATGTGGTGTGACTTGTCTTGACTTGTCATCAGTCGAAACGTTAGTGTCGACGAGTTGCCAAACGTTCCTCCGCCCGAGGTTTGACCCGACCTTGCTCCGCGTCCCCAGCGCACCCACATTCGAGACCCATGTCCACTGAGACGCACGTTTCAGAGGGTAGGAAGCCGACGCCTTCCGCTGCTCCGAAGCGACTCCGCTTCGCCCGCGTGCGCACCGAGGTCGGAGCCGATCCGTTCGCGACCGTCGAGTGGGAGACGAGCACCGCACGCATCACCGCGCCCGACGGCACGACCCTCTTCGAGCAGAAGAACGTCGAGGTTCCGAAGTCCTGGTCGGTGTCTGCGCTCAATGTGGTGGCGAGCAAGTACTTCCGCGGTCACACCGGTAGCGACAGCCGCGAGAGCAGCGTCCGGCAGATGATCGCTCGGGTGGTCGACACGGTCACCGGCTGGGGTCGCGCGGACGGGTATTTCGAAGACGAGGCGAGCGCGCAGACCTTCGACGCCGAGCTGACCCATCTCCTCCTGCATCAGGCGGCGTCGTTCAACTCCCCGGTCTGGTTCAACGTCGGCATCAAGGACCGGCCACAGTGCTCGGCGTGCTTCATCAACTCGGTCGAAGACTCGATGCCAGCGATTCTCCAGCTCGCGCACACCGAAGGGATGCTGTTCAAGTACGGCTCCGGCACCGGCAGCAACCTGTCGTCGCTGCGCGGTTCCTGCGAGGTGCTCTCGGGCGGCGGTCACGCTTCCGGTCCGGTCTCCTTCATGCGCGGCTTCGACGCCTTCGCGGGCGTGATCAAGAGTGGCGGCACAACGCGGCGGGCGGCGAAGATGGTGATCCTCAACGCCGGTCATCCGGACATCAAGGAGTTCGTCTGGTGCAAGGCCGAAGAGGAGAAGAAGGCGCGCACCCTGATCGCCGCTGGCTGGGACCCGAGCTTCAACGTCGATGGCGGCGCCTACGACTCGGTCTTCCACCAGAACGCCAACCACTCCGTGCGGGTCCCAGACGAGTTCATGCGCGCGGTGGAGGAGGATGGCGAGTGGACGACGCGCACGGTGTGCGGCGACGAAACGGTCGAGACCATGAAGGCCCGCGAGCTGTTGCGCGACATCGCTGATGCGACCTGGCTGTGCGGCGACCCGGGTGTTCAGTTCGATACCACGATCAACGACTGGCACACCTGCCCGAACAGTGGTCGGATCAATGCGAGCAACCCGTGCAGCGAGTACATGTTCCTCGACGACAGCGCCTGCAACCTGGCGTCGCTCAATCTACTAGCGTTCTACGACGACGAGCAGGAGCGATTCGACATCGACGGGTTCGTCCACGCCTGTGAGCTGCTGATCACGGCGCAGGAGATCATCGTCGATCGGGCCTCGTACCCGACCGAGGCGATCGATCGGAACTCGCGCGACTTCCGCCCGCTCGGGCTCGGGTTCGCCAATCTGGGCGCGCTGCTGATGGCGCGCGGCGTGCCGTACGACTCGGAGGCGGGGCGCGGCTTCGCGGCGGCGCTGAGCGCTCTCCTGACCGGCGCCGGCTACCGGCAGTCGGCGCGCATCGCCGCCACGCGCGGCGCCTTCGTCGGTTTTGAGGCCAACCGCGAGCCGATGCTCCGGGTCATGCGCAAGCATCGAGACGCGCTCAAGGAGGTCGACTCGGCGCACGTACCGCTGCCGCTGGCCAAGGCGTGCCGAGCGATCTGGGAGGACGTGGTCGAGCACGGCGAGCGGCACGGACTGCGTAACAGCCAGATCTCGGTGATCGCGCCGACCGGCACGATCGCCTTCATGATGGACTGCGATACGACCGGCATCGAGCCGGACATCGCGCTGGTCAAGTACAAGCGGCTCCACGGCGGCGGCATGATCAAGCTGGTCAACCGCAGCGTGGCGGCCGCGCTGCAGCGGCTCGGGTACGAGGCCGCGCAGGTGCGGGAGATCGTCGAGTACATCGACGCCAACGACACGATCGAAGGGGCGCCGTGGCTGAAGCCCGAGCACCTGCCGGTGTTCGACTGCGCCTTTCAACCGGCCAACGGCATGCGGTCGATCCACCACCTGGGGCACCTGAAGATGGTCGCGTCGGTGCAGCCGTTCGTCTCGGGGGCGATCAGCAAGACGATCAACATGCCGGAGTCGTCGACCACCGACGACATCTTCGACGCCTACCTGGAGAGCTGGCGCCTGGGCCTGAAGGCGGTGGCGATCTACCGCGATGGCTGCAAGAGCTCGCAGCCGCTGTCGACCTCCGAGAGCGATCGGCGGGCGAGCGAGACGGCGACACCGTCTCGCCGCAAGCTTCCCGAGGAGCGCCAGGCGGTGACCCACAAGTTCTCGGTCGGCGGCCATGAGGGCTACATCACCGTAGGTATGTACGAGGACGGGTCGCCCGGAGAGATGTTCCTGGTGATGGCCAAGGAGGGGTCGACGATCTCGGGGTTGATGGACACCATCGCGACCTCCGTGTCGATCGCCCTGCAATACGGCGTGCCGCTGCAGACACTGGTCGACAAGTTCACGCACATGCGGTTCGAGCCGTCCGGATTTACCAACAACTCACAGATTCCGATCGCGAAGTCGATCGTCGACTACGTCTTCCGGTGGCTGGCTTCGAAGTTCCTGAGCGTCGAAGAACACGAGTCGGTCGGCATCGTCAGCCGTGGCGACGCTGTGGAGGAGCCAACAGAATCTGCTCCCGAATTGCGGTCTACTATCACCTTCTTGCAGCAACAGGACTCACCCAGTTGCGCCGAGTGCGGCTCGATCATGGTTCGAAACGGGACCTGCTACAAATGTCTGAACTGTGGTTCCACGAGTGGTTGTAGTTGATGCTCAGGGTGAGATACAGGATTGTGATCGCGCGGGTCGACGACCCGCTTAGTCATCTGTTCGGCGGGTCCTCGGGGCCCATAACTGCGGTGGACAATGTCGTCCAGTCGCGTGGACTCGGACCTGAGGGTCCAGAATGCCCCTAGTTTGGGGCGGGAGGCACTAGGTATGGTTGCACGGAAGAAGGCCACCAAGCGGAAGGCCACCAAGAAGAAGGCGACCAAGCGCAAGGCTGCTCCGAAGCGCAAGGCCACGAAGAAGAAGGCGACGAAGAAGAAGCGCGCCGTCAAGAGGAAGGTCGCCAAGAAGAAGAAGGCTACAAAGAGGAAGGCGACGAAGAAGAAGCGTGCCGTCAAGAGGAAGGTCGCCAAGAAGAAGAAGGCCACCAAGCGCAAGGCGACCAAGCGCAAGGCCAAGAAGAAGGCGACGAAGAAGAAGGCCACCAAGCGTAAGGCCAAGAAGAAGGCGACCAAGCGCAAGACCGTAAAGCGCAAGGCCAAGAAGAAGGCGACGAAGAAGAAGGCCACCAAGCGTAAGGCCAAGAAGAAGGCGACCAAGCGCAAGGCCGCGAAGCGCAAGACCGCCAAGCGGAAGGCTCCGAAGCGCAAGGCCAAGAAGAAGGCCACCAAGCGCAAGGCGACCAAGCGCAAGACCGCGAAGCGGCGCCGCTAGTAGCCTTCGTAGAGTTACCTCTCGCCCCCTGGGGCTCGGGTCCGGCCCGGGCCCCAGGCTGGGCATTTCTCGTTTTCCCAGATCCGGGTTTCGCGTCTCGCCGCACGATGGTACGGTGGCGCTCCATGGCCCGACCCCGGCCCGCGGAGGCCGATTGTTGATGACGAACCGACGCGCGTTGGGCGTTATCGTGTTGGTCCTGATCGCCGTCAGCGGCTGTGCGGCACCGCAGGCCGACGAGCAGGCGTCGGTCGAGCTCGGCCCCGAGTTCGAGCTCGCCTCGCTGCGTGGCGGCATGGTGAGCTCGACGCAGTTCGACGGCAAGGTCCTGCTGCTCGAGTTCTGGGCGACCTGGTGCACGCCGTGCGTGGCACAGGCCCGGATCCTCGAGCCGCTACATCGCGACTTCGAGCAGCGCGGCGTCGAGTTCGTGGCGGTCAACCTGGGCGAGGACGCGACCATCGTGGCCGAGTTCGTCGACCGCACACCCTTCCCGTACCAGGTGCTCCTCGACCCGAACGACGAGTTGAGCGCCCGGATCGGGATCTACGCCCTGCCGACGGTGATCATCGTCGACCAGGCGGGTAGGGTCGCCTACCGCCAGCCCGGCCTGTCGAGCGGCGAGGCCCTGCGACGGGTGCTGGAGCAGACGGTCGGCTAGCCGCGGCTACTGCAGCACCACCAGCGAGACGCGCCGGTTGCGCGAGCGTCCCTCGCGCGTGCTGTTGTCGGCGATCGGCTCCGACTCCCCGTACGAGATGACCGACGTCCGGTGCAGCGGGAAGCCGTGCGCACGGTTCAGGTGGAGGCGCACCGCCTCCGCTCGGCGCTGGCCGAGCCGCATGTTGTGGTCCTCGTTGCCGGTTGAGTCGGTGTGACCCTGGATCTCGATGAAGACACCCTCGTTGCGGGCCGCCAGCTCCGCGGCGAACTCGTCGAGAGCGGCCTTCGCGGCGTCGTTGAGGGTCGCGCCGTTGACCGGGAACTGGACCTCGTCGTCACTCAGGACGCGCTCGTAGATCAGCTTGCCCTCGGCCAGCTTACCGGCGGCGATCGCCCGCTCCAGGGCGTCCTGGGCGGTCTTCGAGACCTCGCCCAGCTGCGCCTCCTGCTCGCCGAGGCGCCGGCTCTGCTCCAGAATCAGGTCCTGGTTCTCCTCGATGGTCGAGTCGACCCCGTCGAGGCGCTCGGCGAGGCGCGCTTCGGAGTCCGAGACCTGAGTGCGCGTGTACTTCTTGGTCGCGCAGCCAGGCGCGAAAACGAGAGTGGCCACCACGGCCGTCACAAGAGTGGTCTGCTGCTTCATCGGTTCCTCTCTCCGCTGTTCACAAGATCAGATAGGTGGCGGACGCTACTCCGGGGGTCCCGGCAAGGTCCCGTAATATTCCCGACGGAAACTCACTTTCCGCCGCTTGCCACGCACCTCGACACGAATTGTTCTGGGGCTGATTCGCCCCTTACCGCTGGTCGGGAATCCGAGGATGTACTGAGAGCGCAACTCCTGCATGAACGCCTCGGAAGCGCTCTTGACGTTAGCAGGATCCTCGATCGAATGAAACCGTCCACCGGTCACCCAGGCGAGAAGCCGGAGCGGGTCGGAGCTCCAGCTCACCTCGGGATCCTGGCGCGGCGGTCTGCCGACCAGGGCGACGACGTGGACCGGCACCTCAGCCAACCGAGCCAGGCGGCGTGCCTCGCGGGGGTCGATGTCGCTCGCGTTGTCGATGCCGTCGGTGATCAGCAGAACCGCTCCCCTCCAGGCCGAGTCGGCCGAGATCAGCTCGGGGATACGCGCGATCGCGTCGTGGATGGCGGTGCGACCGAACGCCTTCCACGCTCCCATCCAGCCGCCGATGACCGCGGGGTCCGAGGTCGACTCGGGCTCCACCTCGACCCCGGAGGCGGCGAACGACGCCAGCGAGTAGAGATCGCCCGGCTTGCCGGTCGCCAACAGCCAGCTCAGGATCTCGCGGCTCAGCTCGAGCTTGGGGTGGCCGCCCATGCTGCCCGAGAGATCCTGGAGCACCAGGGTGTGAACCGGAGCGCCACTGCTCCGCTCGAAGCTCGAGATCGCCGTCGGCTGGTCGTCGACGAGGAGTCGGAAGTCCTCGATCTCCAGGTCCTTGACGAAGCGGCTGCCCTGACGGACCACAACCGGCACCAACACCTGCTCCACGGAGACGCTGTCGGAGAACGCGGAGTCGGGAGGCGGTGCCGGTTCCTGGGCAGCCTGGGCGCCCAACGGGTCCGACAACAGCAGGGACAGAAGGAGGATCGATAGCCGCAGGCTGGAACCCGTTGAACTGCGAGGTGGCACGGTCCGGGGCTAGGTTATACCGTAGCGGCGGTTTTCAGTATCCTCCCGTCATGGAAACCGGGGCGAGCTCGATCAACATCCGAAACATCTCGATCAAGTGCGGCAACTGTGAGACTTATCAGACGCTGACGGGGTTCGCTCAGCGGCACGAGTGGAACGTCTACACCTACGAGTGTGAGAACGACATCTGCGATCCGGCCGTCACCAGGACCCTCGTTGAGGTGCCTCGGGAGCTCGACGAGTTCGCGCGGCGCGATCCGGGATGGCGGGGCGGAGGACGCCACGGCGAGGACCTGAGCGACCCGGAAGGATAGGGTCGGGGCCGACGGTCGTGTGCTAGTCTGACGCCCTCAATTTCAGGGGTCGCCAAGGCTGCGCACCCCGTCATTCGGACTCGAGGGGACCATGAAGACCATCGTTCACATCGTAGGTACCGGTACGATCGGGGAGCCTCTGATCGGGCTGTTCACCGACTTCCGCGACCGCATGGGGATCGACGAAGTCACCTTCCACAAGCGGACGCCCCTCGCCTCGGACAGGCCGCGCCTCGAGCACCTGATGTCGCGTGGCGCGCTCCTGGCCACCGACGCGAATCGCACCGAGGACTTCGAGGAACTCGGTCACGAGGTCTCGTTCACGCACGACGAGGCGCTGGAGCGAGCCACGGTGGTCATCGACTGCACCCCCGCCGGCAATCAACACAAAGAGCGCTACGCAGCGCTCTCGGGACCGCGTGGCTTTCTGGCCCAGGGGAGCGAGTTCGGGTTCGGCAAGCCGTACGCCCGCGGTGTCAACGACGAGGCGCTGGTCGCTGGCGAGGACAACTTCGCGCAGATCGTCTCGTGCAACACCCACAACATCACCACCCTGATCAAGACCCTCTGCTACGAGGAGAGCGACGACTACTCGCTGCAGAAAGGGGTCTTCGTCTGCATGCGCCGGGCGAACGACGTTACCCAGGAGAGCAGCTTCGTTCCGGCGCCCGCGGTCGGCAAGCACGACGATCCGCGCTTCGGGACCCACCACGCCCGCGACGCGCACTCGCTGTTCACCACTCTCGATCGTGACTTCAATCTCTTTTCGAGCGCGGTCAAGCTGAACACTCAGTACATGCACTCGATCTGGTTCCAGATCGGCTTCGATCGCGACATCACGCGCGACGAGGTCATCGAGCGTCTGCGCGCCAACCCGCGGGTGGCGGTCACCGACAAGAAGCACGCCAACGTGGTCTTCAGCTTCGGCCGCGATCATGGCTACTACGGCCGGATCCTGTCGCAGACGGTCGTCGTGGTGCCGACCCTGCAGGTTCGCGACCGAGAGCTCTTCGGGTTCTGCTTCACCCCACAGGACGGCAACTCGCTGCTCTCGTCGGTGGCCGGGGCGCTCTGGATGATCGATCCGGACTGGGCGGCGGTGAAGGAGAGGCTCAGCCCGATTCGCCGCTGGCTCTACACGGAAATCTAGACCCGCGGAATGCGGTGACACGTTACTCAGTTCCGCGCCGATGCAGGTCACGGGGGCGGCAATGAGTATCGTGTCACCGTATTGGAGGCGGGCCTGAACACCTTCCGGTTGGCAGACCTGGTCGTCGAAGGCTGCTCGCGGGCGGGTGACCAGACCTGGTTCCGGGTCAATCCGCCGGGCGTCGCCTTCGATGTCGGGCGGGGGCCGCTCAAGCTGACCGGCGTCAGGGACCTCTTCCTCACGCACGGTCACCTCGATCATGCGCTCGGCCTCCCGTTTCTGCTCTCGCACCGGGCGATGCAGGGAACCGATTCGACCACCAGGGTCTTCTGCCCGGAGCCGGTGGCGGCGGCCTTCGAGCGGTTCGTCGCCAGTGCCTTCGCCCTCGAGGAGCGCGAGTACGACTACGAGCTACGGCCACTCACCCCCGGGGCGCGCGTCGCGGTGGGGAAGGGGTTCGAGGTCGAAGCGTTCGCGACCGAGCACCCGGTAGCGAGCCTCGGCTACCACCTCTGGCGTCGCCGCAGTCATCTGGCACCCGAGCTCCAGGGGCTGGAGCCTTCCGAGATCGCGCGCCTGCGCAGCCAGGGAGTCGACGTCAGCGCCCACACGGAGGAGCTCTTCCTGAGCTACTGTGGCGACACCGGACCGGCGGTGTTCGAGCACGATCCCCGCCTCTTCGAAGGCAAGGTCCTGTTGCTGGAGGCTACCTACGTCGAGCCCGCACTGCGCCAACGGGGCCGCGAGTTCGGCCACACGCATGTCGAAGACCTGGCCGCGATCCAGGAGCGCTTCCGGAACGAGGCGATCGTGCTGCATCACCTGAGCCGGCGACACCGCTTCGAGGAGCTGCGCGCGGCGGTCGAGCGACAGCTGCCGGCGATCGCCGCCCGGGTCCATATCTGGGGAGAGCAGCAATGAGCTCTACCCGGGAGCCGACCCTGGGCACCGAGCTCGAGCTGCGGGTGGAGAAGCTGGTCGCCGGTGGCGACGGCCTCGCCCGGCATTTCGGCCTGCCGGTGTTCGTCGCGCGCTCGGTGCCGGGCGACCGGGTACGGGCGCGTGTGTGTGACCGTCGCCGCCACTACCTGCGCGCCGAGGTCCTGGAGGTGTTGGAGTCCGGTCCCGGCCGCCGCGAGCCGCCCTGCCCACACTTTGACCGCTGTGGGGGCTGCGACCTACAGCACATCGAAGACGACCTCCAGCTCGAGCTCAAGGTCGCCGCCGTGCGGGAGACGATGCGGCGACTCGGTGGCGTCGAGCTACCCGAGGAGGTCGCGGTGCATGCCGCCGAGCCGTTCGGTTATCGGTTGCGCACCCGGGTCCGGATCGAAGCATACGAGGACGGCTACGCGGTCGGCTATCGCGCTCCCCGCAGCTGGCGGCTGGTAGCGATCGAGAGTTGCCGGGTCCTGATGCCGGAGCTCGAAGCCGCGGTGCTGGCACTGGCTGACCAGCTGCCCGCGGAAGGTGCTCCGGAGCGGCTCGATCTCGCCCTCGGCGACCACGGCGCGGTGACAACGTCACCGGTCGTCGACAGCCTCGGGCACGGCGAGGTGACCCGCCGGGTCGGTGACTTCACCTACGCCTTCGACGCCCGCTGCTTCTTTCAGGGGCACGTCGGCCTACTGGAGCGCCTGGTCGAGACGGTGGTGGGAGGCGCGACCGGGTCGGTGGCGTGGGACCTCTATGCCGGAGTCGGTTTCTTCGCGATCCCGCTGGCCGAGCGCTACCAGAGAGTGCAGGCGGTCGAGGGTGACACCGTGGCCGCCCGCTACGCTCGGATCAACGCGCGACGGAACCACGCGCGAAACCTGGACGTCGTCGGCGGGTCGGTCGATTCGCGAGTCGGCGAGCTCGCCGAGGGCGTCGATCGCGTGGTGGTCGATCCACCGCGTCCGGGCCTCACGCCTACCGTCCGCCGGACCCTGCTGGACCGCCTGCCGCGCCGACTCACCTACGTCTCGTGCCATCCGGCGGCGCTGGCCCGTGACCTCCAGACGCTGCTCACCCGCTATCGGATGGCCGATGTCGCCCTGTTCGATCTCTTCCCGCAGACCGGCCATATGGAGACGGTCGTGCAGCTGGAAGTCGAATCTTCCTGAGCCGGAAGACGCTTCAGGAGGCGAGCAGCGGCTCGGCCGCGGCCTCGACTTCGCCAGCTTCCGGAAACCGTCCGGTGGCGTGCTTCGAATAGATGAGTTGGGCGTCGACCTTGACTTCGAAGACGCCGTCGCGGCCCTTGATCAGCCGCGGGGTGACACCGAACCGGGCTTCGAGCTCGTCCGCCAGACCGGCGGCGCGGGGCTCGTAGTTTCAAACAACGCAGTATTCAATCGTGATCTCAGGCATTCGTTCCTCGGCGCGGCGATTATATGTGACCCGAGGCTGCGAATGCCGAGCGTGCGGTAGAGTGTGCGCTTCATGCGCACGGCATGGAGGCGTAGATGAGTCGAATCAGTGAAGCGGTCGCACCGACCGAGACCGAGGCGAAGGGAACCCCGGCAGTCGGGGAGAGCGAGGACGAGGCGCGCGAGCGTATCGCCCGGCACGTTCGCGCCATTCTCGAGGAGCTCGGCCTCGACCTGAACGATCCGAACCTGGAGCGCACGGACGAGCGGGTAGCCGACCTCTATCTCGAGATGTTCCACGGCCTTCGCGAAGGCGCCGAGCCCGAGGTGACGACCTTCCCGAACGACGAGCAGTACTCGCACATGGTGATGGAGAAGAACATCCCGTTCTACTCGATGTGCTCCCACCACCTGGTGCCGTTCTACGGTCACGCCCACATCGCCTACATCCCGGGTGAGCGCATTGTCGGCCTCTCCAAGTTCGCGCGTATCCTCGAGTTCTATGCCAAGCGCCCGCAGCTGCAGGAGCGGCTGACCGAGCAGGTAGTCGACTGCCTGGTCGAGAAGCTCGCGCCGCGCGGGGCGATGGTGGTGATCGAAGCGCGTCACCTGTGCGTGGAGATGCGCGGGGTGAAGAAGCCCGGGGCGCTTACCGTAACCTCGGCCCTGAGAGGGGTCTTCCATGAACGGCCGGTACGTGAAGAGTTTCTGGACCTGCTGCGCCGCCCTTAGCGCGTTGGTCGTGGTCTCGGTCCTCGTCCTCCCGGGCGAGCTCCAGGCCCAGAAGAAGAAAAAAAAGAAAGAGCACTCGCCGGAAGAGCTGACGAACTTCCTCCTCGGTCCCGAGGAATCGATCTGGCTGGTAGGAGCGATCGGCCGAATCGCCAGCGACGAGGAGATCGCCGACTACCTGCGACTCACCTCCGACGACGAGGCCGCGAACTTCGTCGAGGAGTTCTGGGCGCGCCGGCGGTCGACCGACTCGGTCTGGCCGGCCGACCAGCCGCAGGGGATCTTCGAGACTCGCGCCCGTGAGGCCGACCGGCAGTTCGCCGAGGGCGCCCGGCAGGGGCGCCGCTCGGACCGCGGGACGATCCACATCCTGTACGGGCCGCCCGAGGAGGTGAAGTACGAGGTCGGCGCTCGGCCCGGCCACGAGTCGGTCGAGGTCTGGGTCTATCCGAAGGACGCCGAGCCGGGTCTCGACGGCCAGCGCCCCAAGCGCTACTACTACTTCGTACGCCGGGGTGAGTACACGGTCGAGACCGCGGCCCCGCCGCGCCGGCGCCTGAGGCCGGGAGCGTTCGACCGATGAGCTCGCCGACTCCTCGTGCCGTGCTGGCGGGCACCGGAATCGCGGTGCCGAGCCGGGAGATCGACAACGCGATGCTGGCGCGGGTGATGGATACCAGCGACGAGTGGATTCTGGAGCGGAGCGGGATCTCGACGCGGTTCTACGTCGAGGCCGGGGTCGCCTCGTCGGACCTCGGAGCCGAGGCGGCCGCGGCCGCGCTCGAGGACGCCGGAATGGCGGCCGAGGAGCTCGACTACATCGTCTGCGCGACGATGACGCCGGATCACTACTTCCCCGGCGCCGGGACGTCGATCCAGCACAAGCTGGGGATCGATCCGCTGCCAGTGCTCGACATCCGGCAGCAGTGCGCCGGGTTCGCCTATGGGCTGCAGGTCGTCGACGCGCTCATCCGCGGCGGTCTGGCGCGACGCGTGCTGCTGGTCGGCAGCGACGTCCACAGCTGCCTGATGCCGTACAGTGAGGCCACCTGGAAGGTGTTGCTGGGCGACGCCGATGGCCCGCTCGACGCGGCCGACTACGAGCACAATTCGCGCTTTCGCCACCTACTGGTCCTGTTCGGCGACGCCGCCGGCGCGATGGTCTTCCGCGCGGAACGGCAGTCGGAGAGCGGGATCCTGGGCTCGGCGCTGTTCGGTGACGGCGGCCAGAAGGAGATCCTCTACGTCCCGGGCGTCGGCTCGGCGCACCGCCCCTGGATCGACATGGTGATGCTCGAGACCTCCACCCAGGTTCCAGTCATGGACGGTCGCAAGGTGTTCAAGCTCGCCGTCAGTCACATGCCGCGGGCGACGGCCGATCTCCTCGCCGCGCAAGAGCTGTCGCTCGAAGATCTCGATCTGCTGGTAATGCACCAGGCGAACCTGAGGATCAACCAGGCCGCCCAACGGGCCCTCAGGCTGCCCGACGACAAGGTCCACAACAACATCCAGCGGTACGGCAATACGACGTCGGCGACGCTGCCGCTCTGCTTCCACGAGGCCCGTGAGATGGGCAAGGCGCCCCCCGGGTCATTGGTCGCGTTCACCGCCCTGGGCGCCGGCCTCCACTGGGGCTCGGTGTTGGTGCGGGTCTAGCGCTTCGCCAGCTGGACGGTGATCTCGGCGAACAGAGGGCCGACGCGCTCTCGCCAGGCGCTGTCGCTGAACCGGCTGCGCGGTGCGGTGAGCTCGACCCGGCCGCCCTCGTGGCCGTCATCGCGGACCTTGATCCGCATCTCGCCCCAGATCAGGGCCCAGTCCGGGGTCACCTCGATCTGCCGGTCGAACGGCTCGCCGGTCAGCTGGAGTGCGTCCAGCACCGCCGGCAAGAGCTTCCCCTGGCCGCCGAGGTAGGGTGCCTCGTAGCTGCGGTAGACGGCGTGGCTGCCGGCTGGGATCCGGTAGGAGTCGACGTTCAGCAGAGCCTGGAAGGCCGAGTCCTCGCCCAGCTGGGTGAAGTTGGCGTCGGTCCGGGCGCGCAGGCGGATGCGCTCGTCGATCGAGAACGCCCGTGCCAGATGCTGAACCGCGGCCTCGGACTGCCCGGCGATGGCGTAGTTCGACGCCACCAGATACCAGGCCTCGGCGGAGTCGCCGGCGGCCGTGAGGTAGCGCTTGAAGTAGGGCTGGGCGTCCCCGATCTTCCCCTGCATCAGCAGCACGGCCCCGAGATTCAGATCGGTGTCGGGAGCCTCGGGATCGAGAGCGCGGGCTCGCTGGAGCGCCTCGATGGCCCGGTCGAGCTCGCCGTCGGAGATGTCGAGCGCCGCCCGATTGAGCCACGCCTGCCGCAGCGTCGGGTCTTTCGCGAGCGCCGCCTCGAGCTCGCTCCGCCCGATCTCGAGCTGGCCGAGCATGAAGTGCGCGGTGCTCTGGAGCAGGAGCACCCGAGCCTCGGTCGACTCGTCCGTCGGCTCGACCTGAGCGAGCATCCGGAGCGCTTCGTCGGGACGACCGGCCTCGATGATCCCTTCGATCCGATCGAGGCTGGACTCCGCCTGGGGTAGCGCCGGCGCCGGGAAGACAGCCAGTGCAGCCAGCAGCAGGGCAGCCAGCGCCGAGCGGGCGGGAGAGGTCGCTTCCATCGACGAGAGATTCTAGGCAAACGGCGGCCGCAAGGGCAGTGGAGCATGACGCAGCCTGACCGCGCGGACCGCCTCTACAATCCCAGTGTGCACGACGCGTCGCTGACTCCGGTCGCACTGGCCGACGCTCTGGGTCGGAGTGTGGTCGGCCAGAGGCGGGCGGTCGAGGAGATGTCCATTGCCCTGGCCAAAAAGCTGGCCGGGCTCCCGGCGGGCAACGTCTTGCTGATCGGTTCCTCCGGAACCGGCAAGACGACGCTGATGCGCACGGTCGAGACCTTCCTGTCGGAACGGCCCGAGCTGGCGCGTCGCTCGACCCAGATCCGTGTGCACGCCAACGTGCTGGCCGAGGAAGCCGAGAGCGGCCGCCCGGGCGCGGGTGTGATCCGACGCCTGCTCGAGCGCGGGCGGGAGCAGCTCGGACTCGACGCGCCGGTCGAGCGGATCATCGAGCGGGCACGGGACGGCATCGTCTTCGTCGACGAGATCGACAAGATCCGTTCGGTAGTCGGAGGCGAGCCCCATCTGACCGGAATCCGGGCGCAGGAGGCGCTGCTGACGCTGATGGAGAACGCCTCGGTGCCGGTCACGCTGCCCGACTGGGCGGGTGGTGGGAGGATGGCGTTCGACGCCGCCGATCTCTGGTTCGTCGGCGCCGGAGCCTTCGAGGGCCTCTACGACGCGGTGCACGATCGGGTCACCCTGGGCAGCGACCGCGGCGCGCTCCAGCCAACCACGGTCGTCGAGGACGGTACCGTGCACCAGGAGGTGCGCTTCCAGCTGAGCGACTGGCTGCGGAGCGAGGATCTGTTCCAGTACGGTATGTCGCCGCAGTTCCTGTCACGCTTCGATTCGGTCATCCTGCTGCACGATCTGACAGTCGACGATCTCGTGCACATCTTCCTCGAGAGTCCAGACTCGGGCTTCAGGCAGTCGCAAGCGTACTTCGAGCACCACGGCCGGGAGCTGGCGCTGTCGCCGGCCGCCGTGCGCCGGATCGCGGAAGAGGCCGCGAGCCGGCCCCGCCTGGGCGCGCGCGCCCTCAAGGAAGTCTTCCGGCGCGTGGTGCGCGACCACGAGTTCGACCCGACCGCGGCCGGCGGCGACACGGCGATCGTCATCGACCTCCCGGAAGTGGAAGCGGCGCTCGCAGCGCCGGACGAGAGCCCGTAGGGCCGGCGGTCAGCGCGCTCTGGCCCGCAGCCGCGCGATGACCTGCGGCAGCAGGGTGATCGCGAGGAACGCCGCCAGGGCGAGGAAGAGATTCCTCCACACGCCCGGCCGGTCGGCGGCGGTCGCATCGACGAGGGCGTGCGAGAAGTAATTGTAGACCCAGAGCGACGGTGCCAGCCCGAGGATCGAGCCGAGCACGAACTTGGGATAGCGCATGCCGGCGAGGGCGGCGCCGGTGTTGATCAGCACGAACGGCAGCGGAGCGAACCGGAGGCGGCAGACGGTCCAGAAGCCGTGCCGCATCACCGCTTCCTCGACCCGACGAAGTCGGTTCTCACCCAGGGAATGCGCGACCAACTCGTGCCCGAGCCGGCGCGCTATCCAGAAGCTCAGGCTGGCCCCGAGGGTGGCTCCAGCCAGGCTGTAGAGCCAGCCCCAGAGGGTCCCGAACACCGCGCCGCTCGCGAACACCAGCGGCGATACCGGAATGCCGAGCGGCGACGCGATCGCCCAAAGGCCGAGCAAGACCACCGGCGCCAGCGGGTTGCGGCCGAGCTCCTCCAGGGCCGCCACCGCCCGCTCGAGCTCGACGTACTCGCCGACCGGGCTGTAGCGCACGATCGCCACGCCAGCGACCAGGAGAGCGATCAGGAGCCCGAACCGGAGCCAGAGCCGGCGTGGTATCCGGGCTCTCCCCTCCGACGTCTCGCTGTCGTCCCGGCCGCCCGCCGGCGCGAGCGACTCATCGGGTGGCGACTCGACGCTCACGATTCGGTCGGCGGTGGTCCGGGTGGGGGCCCGGAGGGGGGTCCGTCGAGGCACAGGAACTCGCGCATGTGATGTACCAGAATCTCCTGGGAGCGCGGGTCCATGAAGTTGAGTCGGAGTTCGTTGATCACCATGACCTCGGCGTGTTGCCACTCAGCCCAGCAGTTGGCGCAGATCTTCGCTCGCAGCTCCTCGCCGAGCTCACCCGGGTAGGAGACGCCCGAGATCTCGGGCGCTGTCCGGTGGCACCGAACGCAGCTGACGTCGGACATGGCTAGACCTCTCCGGGCAGGACGATCGGACTATCGGCCCGGGCCTGTATCTCTTTCGGCACCCGGACCAGGAGCATCAGATCGCTCTGCGCGCGCGAGCCACGCAAGCTCTTGACGACCTCGTCGGGAACGGCCAGCTTGACGTAGGCCGGCCGCTTGGCGTTCTGCCGCGCGCTGTCCATCAGCAGCTCCTGGATCGGTGCGACCTCGACCCGCTCGCGGTACTTGTCGAGCGCGTAGGCGAGCTGTTCGACCGGGTTCTCCATGTAGTCTCCTTTGGCGGCCCCGCTACTCGTTCGATTCCGCGGCCAGCGTCTGTCGGAAGTACGCGATCGTCTCCGCGAGGCCGTCCTTGAGCAGCGTGGTGGGCTCCCAGCCCAGCTCGGTGCGCGCGAAGGTGATATCCGGCTGGCGGATCTTCGGATCGTCCGTCGGCAACGGCTCGAAGCCGATCTCGCTCGAGCTGCCGGTCAACTCGATGATCGCCTGAGCGAACTCGAGAATGGTCATCTCGGTGGGATTGCCCAGGTTCATCGGCTCGTTGACGTCGCTGTTCAGCAGCCGCCAGACGCCCTCGATCAGGTCGTCGACGAAGCAGAACGAGCGGGTCTGCGAGCCGTCGCCGAAGACGGTGAGCGGGGTGTTGGCGATCGCCTGCTGAATGAAGGCCGGGACCACCCGGCCGTCGTGCGGACGCATCCGGGGTCCGTAGGTGTTGAAGATCCGGACGATGCGGGTGTCGAGGCCGTGCACCCGGTGATAGGCCATCACCATCGCCTCGCCGAAGCGCTTGGCCTCGTCGTAGACGCCGCGCGGGCCGACCGGGTTGACGTTGCCCCAGTACGACTCGGGCTGAGGGTGCACCAGCGGATCGCCGTAGACCTCGGAGGTGGAGGCGAGGAAGTAGCGAGCGTTCTTGGCCTTCGCCAGCCCGAGGGTGTTGTGGGTGCCGAGCGAACCGACCTTGAGGGTCTGGATCGGCAGCTCCAGGTAGTCGATCGGGCTCGCCGGCGACGCGAAGTGCAGGACGTTGTCGACCGCCTCGTCGACCTCGAACGGTACCGTCACGTCATGGCGCAGGAGCTTGAACTGTGGGTTGTCGCGCAGATGATCGATGTTGCCGGTCTTGCCGGTAATCAGGCTGTCGACGCAGATCACGCGATGCGACTCGGCCAGGAGCCGCTCGCACAGGTGCGAGCCGAGAAACCCGGCTCCGCCGGTCACCAGGGAGGTCGTCATGATTCGCTCTTCTCCACGACGGGCCGGCCGACCGAGACGTAGTCGAAGCCAGCGGCGGCCATCTTGCCCGGCTCATAGATATTTCGGAGGTCGACGATCAGCGGCCGCGCCAGCAGCCTGCGCAGGCGGTCGAGGTCGAGGGCGCGGAACTGATTCCACTCGGTCACGATCACCAACGCGTCGGCGCCGTCAGCCGCCTGATAGGCGTCTTCGGTGAAATGAACGTCGTCCCACCGGCTCCTGCATTCGTCCATGGCAGCGGGATCGTAGGCGCGCACCGTGGCTCCGGCTTCCCGCAGCGCATCGATGATCTCGATCGCCGGCGACTCGCGCACGTCGTCGGTCTCCGGCTTGAACGACAGGCCGAGGATCCCGACGACCTTGCCCGCGCCGCCGCCGATCGCCTCGACGATCTTCTCGACCGCGCGCCGCTTGGTCGACTGATTGACCTCGAGGACCGCTTCCATGATCTGGAAGCGGAGTCCCTGCTCGCGCGCCAGCTGGGTGATCGCGCGCGAGTCCTTCGGGAAGCAGGAGCCGCCGAACCCCGGGCCCGGATGGAGGAACTTCGGGCCGATCCGGTTGTCGAGACCCATGCCGTGCGCAACCGCCTCGACATCCGCGCCGAGCGGCTCGCTCAGCTTCGCCACCTCGTTGATGAACGAGATCTTGGTCGCCAGAAACGCGTTCGACGCGTACTTGATCAGCTCCGCGGTCTCGACGCTCGAGATGACGAACGGAACGTCGGCGACCCGTAGGGGTGAGTAGACGTCGAGCATCATATCGACCGCGCGCTGATCGCTGCTGCCGATGACCACTCGATCCGGCTGCATGAAGTCCTCGATCGCCGAGCCCTCGCGTAGGAACTCCGGGTTGCTGACCACCGCGAACTTCGCGCCGTCGCCCGCCTCCTCGCGCACGATCGTCTCGATCAGCTTGCCGGTGCCGGTCGGCACGGTGCTCTTGGTGACGATCACCTTGTAGCCGGTCAGGTTCTCGCCTATCGACTTTGCGACCTGCCGCACAAAGGTCAGATCGGCGGACCCGTCGGGCCTTGAGGGGGTGCCGACGGCGATGAACACCGCCTGTGATTCCTGGATGCCATGAGCGAGCTCGGTGGTGAAGGAGAGCCGGTTCGCTTGCATGTTCTTGCGCACCAGGCTCTCGAGGCCGGGCTCGTAGATCGGCATCTGGCACTGCTTGAGTGCCTCGATTTTCGCCTCGTCCTTGTCGACGCCGACGACGTCCATGCCGAAATCGGCAAGACACGCACCGGTGACGAGGCCGACGTAGCCAGTTCCTACGACGCAGATCTTCATAAGTCTCTATGTCGGGCGCGCGAGGTCGAGCGCCTCAGTCGTTCTCTCGATACCAGGTGACGAAGCGGTGAATACCCTCTTCGATCGGCACTTTCGGAGAGTAGCCCAGCATCCGACCCGCCTTGCTCACGTCGGCGTAGGTGATCGGGACGTCGCCCGGCTGCTCGGGAGAGTATTCTATCTTCGGTTCGCGCCCCAGCTCCTTGGCGATGTAGCCGACCAGGTCGCTCAGGCTGGTGGTCTCGGCACCGCCCAGATTGAAGATCTCGAAGCCTGGCGCCAGGTCGAAAGAAGCGACGATGCCGTCGATGATGTCGTCGACGTAGGTGTAGTCGCGGCGCGTGTCGCCCTTGCCGAAGAGCGTGATCGACTCGCCACGGGCGATCAGGTCGGTGAACTTGTGGATCGCCATCTCCGGTCGCTGCGCCGGCCCGTAGACGGTGAAGAAGCGCAGGCAGGAGACCCTGAAGTCGTAGAGATGGTGGTAGTTGAAGCAGAGTAGCTCGCCGGTCCTCTTGGTGGTCGCGTACGGACTGATCGGCGCGATGATCTCGTCGTCCTCGGCAAACGGGACCTTCTCGTTGATGCCGTAGACCGACGACGAGGACCCGAAAGTAAACAGCTTGGGACCGTGCTTGCGCGCGGCCTCGAGTAGCCGCAGGGTGCCGATGCAGTTGACGTCCTCATAGAGGATCGGCTCCTGGAGGCTCGGTCGGACGCCGGCGCGGGCGGCCAGGTGGATCACGCCGTCGAAGCCGCTCTCCGCGAACAGCCGATCGACCAGCTCGCCATCGCGGATATCACCCTCGACCAGACGTAGATCGGCCGACGCGCCGAGCCGCCGGATATTGGCCCGCTTCCGCTGCGGGTCGTAGAAGTCGTTGAAATCGTCCAGAATCGTGACCCGATCGCCCCGATCGAGCAGTCGGCGGGTCAGGTGTGAGCCGATGAAGCCGGCGCCGCCCGTCACTAGAATGTGGCTTGCCATGTCTCTCTCGCGTTGTCGGCGGGTGGGTAGTTTAGTCGCCCAGGTCGAAAGTCGCCAGTCGAGCGCTCGAGGTGCGAAGCGAGCCCCCGTCAGTTGCCGGGATCTGCCTGCGCTGCCGCCTCTTCGGCTTCGATCTCGTCGAGCGTCTGCTTCTTGATCCCCGCCTTCTGCCGATTGCGGATCGCCCAGCGCAGGAGCTTCGACTCGTTGATGCCGATCACGATCTGATCCACCGCCTCGTAGAGCGCCGGGTCGTTGATGATCTTGCCCAGGCTGCCCTCGCCCTGTTCCAGCTTCTCCGAGAGGCTGCTGAGGTTCCTGAGCAGCTCCTGCAGGTCCTCGGACACCTCCTGGCCGTACGCCTCGTCGTGGATCAGCCGGGGCAGCAGCCCGCTCCCTTCGTTGAGGTCGTCGGCGAAGGCGCCGAGCCGGTCGGCTGTGGTGTCGAACTTGCCGACCAGGCTTTCGAACCGTTCGCGAGTCTCGGCATCGTTGAGCAGGGCGGGGAGCATCCCGTCACCGCTCTCGATCATCCCCAGCACGTTTTCGAGCCGGCCCAGAGAGCTGTTGACCCGCTCGGCCAGGGTATCGTCCGAGATCATCCTGCCCAGCGAGCCCTCGCCCCGCTCGACCCCTTCCAGGATGCGGCGCAGCGAGTCGATCGAGGCGATCACCGAGGCCTTGGCGTTGGCGACCCCTTCGTCGTCGGTCAGCAGCTGACCGAGGATCCCGCGGCCCTCTTCCATGTTGGCGAGGATGGTCCGCAGGGAGACGGCGATGGCGACGACGTTCTCGACCAGGTCCTCTCCCGAGGCGATCAGACGATCGACGTCGGTCGGCGGTGCGGTCGGAATCTCGCCGCCGGACGGGATCGCGGCGCTGGCGGGCGATCCCGAGGAGATCTCGACGTACTTGTCGCCCAGGAGCCCGAGGGTCTTGATCCTCGCTTCCGAGTCTTCGCGCACCCGTTCGGCGAACCTCCGATCGACCGAGATCCAGACCGTCAGCTCGCCCTGGGAAACGTCCTCGGGAAGGATGACGTCCTCGACCCGGCCAACGGTTACGCCGTTGAGCTGGACCGGATTGCCGGAGGAGAGGCCGGCCACGTTCTCGAAGCGGACGGAGTACGTGTTGGTGCGGGCGAACAGGTTCCGCCGCTCGCCGACCATGAAGATGGAGATCGCCAGGATCACCACTGCCACCAGGGTGAGCAGACCGACTCGCAGCTCACGCGACATCGCGATCACCCTCCCGTCCGGCGAGGAAGTCCGCGAGCAGACGATCGCCGCTCGCCTCGGCCTCGTCCCAGGTGCCGAGGAACCGGAACCGTCCCTGATCGAGGAAGCCGATCCGATCGGCCACCCGGCGCGTCAGCTCGAGATCGTGGGTGACGACCACGGAGGTGACGCCGAGGTCGCGACGGGTCCCCTGGATCAGCTGGCCGATGGTCGCCGAGGTCATCGGGTCGAGGCCGGTGGTCGGCTCGTCGAAGAGCACCACCTCGGGATCGAGGGCGAGCGAACGGGCCAGTGCCACTCGCTTCTTCATCCCTCCTGAGAGCGCCGCGGGCATCTTCTCCTGGATCCCTTCGAGCCGTACCGTGGCGAGCTTCTGGCGCACGGTCTCGGCGATCTCCGCTTCCTCGAGGTCCTCGTGCTCGCGCAGCGGGAAGGAGATGTTCTCGTAGACTGTCATCGAGTCGAACAGGGCGCCGCCCTGGAAGAGCATGGCGATCCGCTTGCGAACGGCGTGGAGCTCCCGCTCGCTCAACGAGGAGATCTCGATGCCATCGAAGACGACCGAACCGGTGTCCGGCTTCTCGAGTCCGTTCAGCTGCCGCAGGGTGACGCTCTTGCCGCTGCCGGATCGGCCGAGAAGGACCAAGCACTCGCCGTCGTAGACGTCGAAATCGAGGCCGTCCAGTACCGGCCGATCCCGGTAGGCCTTCGACAGGCCGCGGATCTCGAACAGAGCCTTGCTGGAAGACATCTAGAGGAGAATGTAGAAGAACTTGGTCAGGAAGAAGTCCGAGACCAGCACCATGATGGCTGCCATCACCACGGTGTCGGTGGTCGCCCGCCCGACCCCGTCGGCTCCGCCGCTAGCGCGGAGGCCATTGTAGCACCCGATAATTGCGATGAAATAAGAGAAAAAGAAGGACTTGCCGATACCGCTCGAGATGTCTTCGATGGTGATCGCGTCGAGGACGTCGTTGATGTAGAAGCCGGGCGTCAGGTCGAGCTGGGTGGCGGAGATCACCAGCCCGCCGAGCACCCCGAGAGCGTTGCCGAGGACCGTCAGCACCGGCAGCATCACCAGGGTCGCGACCAGCTTCGGGACCACCAGCTTCTTGACCGGGTCGGTGCCCATCGAGCGGAGGGCGTCGATCTGCTCCGTCACCTTCATCGTGCCGAGCTCGGCGGTCATCCCGGAGCCGATCCGGCCGCCGACGATCAGCGCGGTCAGCACCGGTCCGAGCTCCCGAACGATCGATTTCGATACCACCGTGCCGATGTAGTACTTGACGCCGATCTCCGGCAGGCTGTACGCGGTCTGGAGTGCCAACACCATGCCGGTGAAGACCGTGGTGATAGCGGCCACGCCCAGCGAGCGCACTCCGATCTGTTCGGCCTCGCGGATCCAGAGCCGCACCTCCCAGGGTCGTCGGAGCATCCCGACGAACGCTCGCCCGGTGAGCAGGGTGAGCCGACCGACGGTCTCAGCCGCGTTGGTGAGCGCGTTCACGATCTGTGGGGCGGCCGGTGGGCCGAGTAGAATGCGACTCTCGCTGCCGAGATCATCGAGCTGCGATTCTAGCCTGCCGTTCTCACCAGCCCTCCGCCCAGGATGCCGGAAATACCTGAATCTGCAGCGTGGCGCTCCGCTCGGTCGCCTCGACATAAACTCGATGAGCCTGCGTCGCCCTCGATCGCGCGCCTCGTATCTCCAGGCATTTGCGTCACTCTAAATCGAAGGGTGGAGAAAACGGCAGGTTAGTCCGCATCGTGGAGAGCCCCTCGAAGAGCCCGGACGCCCGGCCGAGCGCCGTAGCGACCCTCGTCGCCACCCTGGCGGGGAGCCTCTTCCTGATTCTCGGGACCCTCTTCCTGTCGCTCCTGGCCATCGTTCTCGGCTGGATCCCGCCGCGCGGCCGGGTAGTCTTTCGGCTGGCGCGCTTCTGGAGTCGCTGCGTCCTCTTCTTCAGCGGCGTCGGATTGGACAGCTCCGCCCGAGTCGAGCTCGACCGCTCGTCGAGCTACGTCTTCATGGCCAATCACCAGAGTCTGTTCGACATCCCGGCGCTGCTGGTGAGCGCCCCGGTCGAGACGCGCTTCATGGCCAAGCGCAGCCTCTTCCAGATCCCGATCTTCGGCTGGGCGCTGAAGCTCGCGGGCTTCGTGAGCATCGACCGCAAGAGCGCGCAGCGGTCGCGGTCGGGCTTCACCAGCGCTCTCCGTGAGCTCCGCTCGGGAGCTTCGATCCTGATCTTCCCAGAGGGCACCCGGTCGCTCGACGGCGAGCTCCTGTCCTTCAAGCGCGGCGGCCTCCTGCTGGCGATGCGGAGCGGCTTTCCGATCGTGCCGGTCGGCATCCGCGGGACCCTGGCGATCCGGCCCCGCAACTCCTATCTGATTCGACCCGGAACCGCGGTCATTCGCTATGGCGAGCCGCTCGATCCGACGGCCTACGGGGCGCGCGAGAGCGGCCGGCTGGGCGAAGAGCTGCGCTCGCGAATCGCCGAGCTCGCCGACCTCGACTGACGAGCGTCGGGGCGTTCCGACCGGACCCTAGACTGTTACACTCCACCGTTCGAGAGGAGTCATGACTGCACCTACGGAAGAGCGGGTCTGGGAAGTTCTCAAGGGGATCAGGTTTCCCGGCATGAGCCGGGATATCGTCTCGTTCGGCTTCGTCGACCGGGTCGAAGCGACCGCCGAGCGAGTGCACGTGGATCTGGCGATCAGCACCGGCAACCCGGAGGCGGCGGAGAAGGTGCGCGCTGACGTCGAGCAGGCGTTGGCCCGATTCGGCCCGGCGCAGATCGAGGTCGGTCTGCGCATCGCCACACCGCCGTCCGCGGCGCAGCAGGTCGCGCAAGCTCCGGACCTGATCCCGGAGGTACAGCACGTCGTGGCGGTCGCCAGCGGCAAGGGCGGCGTCGGCAAGTCGACCGTCGCCACCAACCTGGCGGTCAAGCTCGGGCAGCTCGGCCATCGCGTCGGGCTCCTCGACGCCGATATCTACGGGCCGTCCCTGCCGATGATGGTCGGTATCGATCAGCAGCCGGTGGTCGAGGGAAACCGCTTGATCCCGTTCGAGAAGCATGGCATCAAGGTGATGTCGCTCGGCTTCATTCTGGACGTCGACCAGCCGGTGATCTGGCGTGGCCCGATGGTGATGAAGGCGATCGAGCAGATGCTCGGCGACGTCGAGTGGGGGCCGCTCGATTACCTGGTCGTCGATCTGCCACCCGGCACCGGCGATGCGCAGCTGACCATCAGCCAGCGCGTGCCACTCTCCGGCGCGGTGATCGTCACCACGCCCCAGGACATCGCCCTGATCGATGCCCGCAAGGGCCTGGCGATGTTCCAGAAGGTGAGCGTGCCGGTCATCGGCATCATCGAGAACATGTCTACGTTCGTCTGTCCGCACTGTGGCGAGACCACCGAGGTCTTCAAGTCCGGCGGCGGTGCGCGCACCGCCGAGACTCTCGGCTGCGAGTTCCTCGGCTCGGTGCCGCTCGATCCCGCCATCATGCAAGGGGGCGACGACGGCGTGCCGGTGGTGGCGTCGACGCCGGACGGGCCTCACGGCGAATCATTCAAGCAGCTGGCCGAAGCGGTGATAGCGGGCGTCAGCCAGCAGCAGCGTCCCAAGCTCTCGATCTTTTGACGGTGGAGTCGGGCAACGGTCGGGTCGCCATCCTGGCGGACGCCCATATCGGCGGGCCGGGCGGGGAGGCCGGGCCGCTGGTCGACCAGCTCGACGCACTGCCCGCCGCGAGCTGCGGCCGGCTGGTGCTGCTCGGGGATCTGTTCCACGTCTGGGTCGGCAGCCGCAAGTTCGAGACCGCCGATCATCGAGTCGTGGCCGACGCCCTGCGCCGCCTGCGCGGAGCGGGCGTGCGACTCGACTACGTCGAGGGCAACCGCGACTTCTTCCTGGTCGACAGTCCATACGACGAGCTCTTCGACGGCATCGGCCTGTCGGTGCCGTTCGAGGTCGGCGGCCGCCGGTATCTCGCGGTGCACGGCGACGGTCTCGATCCGAGTGATCGCAAGTACCGCTTCTGGAACAGGCTGTCCAAGAGCCGGCTGAGTCGCACGCTCTGGTTCGGCCTTCCCGGACCGGTCGCGCACTATCTCGCGCAACGCACCGAGCGTCGCCTCGCCCAGACCAACTTCAGGCACAAGATCGAGGTGCCCGAGGAGGTCCTGATCCGTTACGCCGAGTCGCGCCTGGTGGAGGGCTTCGACGAGGTCCTGCTCGGCCACTTCCACCAGCCGCAGACCTTTCAGGTCGAGGGCGGTGTGCTGCGCCTGGTAGACGCCTGGTTCAACACCCGCGAGATCGAGTGGCTCAACTGAGATGAGCGCCGTCGACGTCCCCACCGGTCGGCGGCTGGCAGGCCGGGTGAGCGTTCCGCCCTCGAAGAGTCTCACCAACCGGGCGCTCTGCCTGGCGCTCCTGGCGCGCGCGCCGATGAGGCTCGAGCGCCCGCTCCTCTCCGACGATACGAAGGCCCTGCTGGCGGCGGTCGAGGCGCTGGGCATCGGGGCGGAACGCGACGCTGCCGGCCTACGGTTCCTGCCCGCGGAGCTGCCCGACAGAGCGGCGATCGACTGCGGCGCTTCGGGGACCATGGCGCGCTTCATGACCGCGATCCTGAGCGTCCTCCCAGGCACCTGGCGCCTGGACGGCTCGCCGCGCCTGCGCGAGCGGCCGGTCGGTCCGTTGATCGAAGGTATGCGCAGCCTGGGGGCGTCGATCGACTGTCTCGAGCACGAGGACTTCCTGCCGCTGGCGATCCGAGGCGGCGTGCTCGAGGGTGGGCGGGCGACGCTCGACGCCGGCGAGTCGAGCCAATACCTGTCGGCACTGCTGATGGCCGCGACCGGCGCTCGGCGGCAGGTAGAGGTCGAAGTGACCGGTCTGACGTCCGCGCCCTACGTCGACCTGACCCTCGACATGATGGAGCGCTTCGGAGCCCGGGTGGAGCGTTCGGAGCCCGGCGCGCTGCGGGTGAGACCCGGGCTGAGCGCTCCCGACGCGTACACGGTCGAGGGCGACGCCTCGGCCGCCTGCTACTTCGCGGCGGCGGCCGCTCTCACCGGCGGCACCGTCGAGCTGACCGGTCTGCCCCGCGACTCGCGGCAGGGAGATCTGGGGTTCTTCGACCTGCTCGAGGAGATGGGTGCCGGCGTCGAGTGGCCGGCGTCCGATCGGGTGATGGTGAGGGGCGGCGCCCGCTTGGAGGCCCTCGACGTCGACATGTCCGAGATGCCCGATCAGGTGCCGACGATGGCGGCGATCGCACCGTTCGCCGCCGGCACCACGCGGATCCGAAACGTCAGCCATCTGCGCCTCAAGGAGAGCGACCGACTACACGCGAGCGCCACCGAGCTCGGCCGGCTGGGCGCGGTCGCCGTCGATCTCCCGGACGGCCTTGAGATCGAGGGCGTCTGGGCCAGCCAGCCACCGCCGAGCGACCCGGTCGTGGTCGCCACCCACGACGATCACCGGATCGCGATGAGCTTCGCGCTGGTCGGGCTCAGGCGCCCGGGGGTGCGCATCGCCGAGTCGGGGGTGGTGTCGAAATCGTATCCGGCTTTCTGGGAGGACCTCGAGCGCTGCCTGGCGGGGTAGCCTCCGGCCCCTGTGACGGGCTACGGCACTCGGCCCTGGCGGCGAGGAGTGGGGCACCGCTCGGCTCGCGCACGCTCACCGACCGCCAGCGTCTGTCGATTCTGCTCCAGGCGTGCGCGCTCTTGGCGCATCTGCGTCTCGTCCGCTGGCGCCCGCGAACCGCCTGGCGGGAGGCGACGGTCGACGACCAGGGCGTCCTTCGAGGCGTGATCGCCGGCCCCGGCCGCCCGGTCCGCATGCCCCAGGAGAGCGTGCTCGAGCTCGCGTCGCTCCTGTTCGACAGCCCGCGCGGTGAGCTCGCGGGTCGCGGGGAGGCCCGTCGGGTAGCACGGTCGCTGGTCCGCAGCTGCGGCCAGGGCCTGGTGCCACTGGCGCCCGATCTGGCCGTGGACCAGCTCCTGGGAGCCGCCGGATTCCTCTGGGAGCCGGCGTTCGGTCCGGCTCGGGTGGCGCTGGCGGGAGCTCATTTGGTCGGCCGGCGCGAGCGGCTGTGGGTGGTCGGCTCGGGCCGCTTCCGACGCCGCCTGCTGGCGCGAGCGCCGACCTGGTCCGGGCTGCGTCGCCGGCTGCTGTCGGCCGATGCACGCTCGCACTGGCCGCGGACCGAGCTCGGGCGCGGCGGCGATCGGGTGACCCGGGCACGCCGGCTGCTGGCCGATGGACGGCTCGAGTCGGCGCTTGAGCTGCTCGCAGCCCAGCCGGGTGCGTCGGCCGAGGCGCTGCGGATCTCGGCGCGGGCGCGTCTCGGGCGGCTGCATGCCGCTCGTCGGTCACTCCAGAACTTCGACCCCTCCTCGCTGGCGGAGGTCGAGCTGTCAGAGTTGGCGGAGACGGCGGTCTCGGTGCACTCCAGCCTGGGGCGACCGGAAGCCGCCGACGGTTGGGTGGAGCGGTCGCTCGCATCGCGAGAGCCTGCCGCGCGCCGCCGGGCGCTGGTCGCGGCAGCGACCCTGGCCCTGGAATCGGGCGACCTGCCGGAGATGGAGCGCTGTCTGCAACTGGCGGCGGGATCGGAAGCTCCCTGGAGCTGGCGAAGGACGGCGGGCCTGGGGGCGCTCGCGCGCTGCGATGCGACCTCGGCGTGCGGTCATCTGGGCAGTGCGGTGCGCGAGTCGCGGCGCCAGCTCGGCCGCTACGAGGCGGCGTCGATCTGGAACGATCTGGGGGTAGCCCGGGCGGCCGCCGGAGATCTCGCCGGGGCGGAGCGCGCCCTGCTGCACGCGGTCCGGCTGCACGATCGCATCGACGGCCCGCGGCGGACGACGCTGGCGCTCTTCAACCTGGCCGAGATCCGGTTGCGTCGCGGCCGCCTGGGTGGTGTCCGCGAGATCCTGGATCGCTCGACCCGGCTCGATCTCGAGTCGGGCAACTGGCGCGCCGTCGCCCACGATCGGGAGCTACGCGCCCGCTATGAGCTCGCTCGGGGTCGGCCGATGGTGGCGCTCGAGCAGGTCGACGGGGCGTTGGCGGAGCTCGAACGTCGCGGTGTCGAGGCACGGCGATCGGCGCTCCAAGCGGTCGCCGCGCGGGCTCTCGGCTGGCTCGGACGGCCACGGGCAGCCGCCCACCGCCTGGCCGGGGTCGGCGATACGAGCGGCGGCCTGTTCGAGAGCGAGGAGCTACCGGCGCTCTGGGCGCTGGCCGGAGATCGCCGGCGCGCGCTTGCCGCGGTCGGGAGCGGCCCGGACGGGCGCGTCTGGCAGAGGGTTCTGGACGGCGACGAAACGAGCGAACGGGACTGGTCCGGTCTCGACGAGCTCGAGCCGTTCAGGGCGGCACGGCTGATCGCCGACGTCGAGTTGGTGTCGTCCGGCTGCGCGCCCCGCGACCGGCTCGAATGGGCGCTGGCGGTCCTGACCCGTCAGGGGAACCGGTGGCTGACAGGGGTGCTCGAAGGATCCCGCGACGGCGCGTGGGGTGCGCTCGCCGACTATCTCGGGCAGCGACCGGGAAGCGCCCGCGGGCTGACTCGCCTCTTCACCCAGGCCGGCTATCCAGGGGTCGCGCTCAGTTGGCACCGAGCCGGAGTAGAGCGGCAGCTGCTCTTCGGGTCCGGCGGCGGCGAGGAGCTGCGGGCCCGGTTGGCGGGCGGCGAGCTGGTGCTCGCTGCCGACCGGATCGACCCCGTCTTGCGGGCCCTGTTCGGCCTGGTCGTTCGCGATTGGCGACCTGAGCCGATGCCACCTCGGAGCGCCGCCGAGGGAGTGATCGGCGAGTGCTCGGCGTTGCTCGCAGCGTTCGAGAAGGCCCGACGACTGGCGATCCGTGACGTGCCGATTCTGATCCTGGGCGAGACCGGAACCGGCAAGGAGCTCGCGACTCGCCACGTGCATCGCTCGAGTCCTCGGCGCAACGGTCCTCTGGTCACGCTGAACTCAGCCGCGGTCTCGGAGAGCCTGGTTCTGTCCGATCTGTTCGGTCACGTGCGCGGCGCGTTCACCGGAGCGGAGCGCGATCGCGCGGGCGTCTTCGAGGCGGCTCGTGGCGGCACCGTCTTTCTCGACGAGCTCGGGGATCTGCCACTCCAGGCGCAGGGCATGCTGCTCCGGGTGCTCCAGGAGGGGGAGGTGCGCCGGCTCGGCGAGAGTCGGGTGCGCAGGGTCGATGTCCGGGTCATCGCCGCGACGCACCGCCCGCTGGAGCGCCTGGTCGAGGAAGGACGATTCCGCCAGGACCTCTTCTTTCGACTCGCCGTCGGCCGGGTCGAGCTACCGCCCCTGCGCGAGCGTGGGGCCGATCTCGACCTCCTGGCCCGCCATTTTCTCGGCCGGTTCAGCTCCGACCGGCGGCTCCGGCTCTCGCGGGGTGCGCGCGCTCGCCTGCGACGTCATCCCTGGCCTGGCAACGTTCGGGAGCTGGAGAGCTGTCTCGCAGTCGCGGTGGCACTGGCCGACGACGAACTGATCCGCGCCCGGCACCTCGGACTGCCCGAGTCGGGCGCCGCGACCGGGGGCGGCTATCATCAGCGCGTGCTCGACTTCCGCCGCCGACTGATAGCCGACGCACTCGATGCGGCGGACGGCAACCGCGCGGCCGCCGCCCGCAGCCTCGGTATGAGCCGCCAGGCGCTCTCCTATCTGGTTCGATCCCTCGGACTCGGATGACCGCCTATCTCCTGCGCCGCCTCGGTCAGGCGATTCCGATCGCGCTCCTGGTCTCGACCCTGGTCTTTTCGCTGATCCACCTGATCCCGGGCGATCCGGTCGAGATGATGCTCGGCGAGGGCGCCCAGCGGGCGGACGTCGAGCAGCTGCGTCACGAGCTCGGCCTCGACCGGCCGCTCGGTGCGCAGTACGTCTCCTATATGGGAGGCCTGCTCCGGGGCGACCTCGGTCGCTCGCTTCATTACGGCGAGCCGGTCTCGGAGATCCTCCTGCGCCGCTACCCGTCGACCATTCTGCTGGCCGTCGCCAGCATGATCGTCGCCCTGATGGTGGCGCTGCCGCTCGGGATCCTGGCCGCCTACTACCGAAACAGCTTCGCGGATCACTTCTCGCGCTTTTTTGCCCTGCTCGGCGTGTCGCTGCCCAACTTCTGGCTCGGCCCGATGTTGATCCTCCTGTTCGCCATCCATCTCGACCTCTTCCCGGTCTCGGGTCGCTCGGGGGTGGTCAGTCTGGTGCTGCCCGCGGTCACGCTCGGCACGGCGCTGGCGGGTCTGCTGACGCGCATGGTGCGGACGTCACTGGCTGAGGAGCTGCACCGGCCCTATCTGGTCACCGCCGAGGCCAAGGGGCTGACCAAGGCGGGCGTCGTCTTGCGGCACGCGCTGCGCAACGCGTCGATTCCGGTCACCACCGTGGTCGGACTGCAGTTCGGCGCCCTGCTGACCGGGGCGATCATCACCGAGACGATCTTCTCGTGGCCGGGGGTCGGCCGCCTGGTGATCCAGGCGATCCGATTCCGCGACTACCCGCTGGTCCAGGGCGGTGTGCTGGCGATCGCTCTGACCTACGTCGTGCTCAATCTGCTGACCGATCTTCTCTATGCGCTGCTCGATCCGCGCATCCGGGTCTCATGAGCCGCGTGAGCTCAGGATGCGAAGCAGGGCGTCAGCAGGGCGGTGATCCGCTCGAGCCCCGCGCGGTCGGAGTCGTCGAAGGCAGACGGCTGATGCGAATCGATGTCCAGCACCGCAACCAGCGAGCCGGCCGGGTCGAACACCGGCACGACGATCTCGGAGCGCGACTGCGGGTCGCAGACCACGTGCCCTTCGAACGCGTGCACGTCGGGCACGACCAGCGGCTCACCGCCGCTCGCGACCGTTCCGCACACCCCGCGCTCGAAGGCGATCTCGAGACACGCCGGCGGTCCCTGGTAGGGACCGACGCGCAGCAGTCGCGGCGCCACGACGCGGTAGAACCCGGTCCAACTCGCCTGCGGCAGGCGCTCGTGCAGCACCGACGCACAGCTCGCCATCGCGGCGATCGGATCGTCCAGTCCGTCGATCAGCGCTGCCACCTCACGCTCGGCCTGGTCGTAGGTCTCGGGCGCTGTCATCGAGCCGCGATTCTACCGCCCAGCCGCGCTGGAGGCGTCCGGTGACCGCCCGCCCGCCGGTGGTCATCGGTGCCGGCCTGGTGGCGCTGTTCGTGCTCGCGGCGATTCTGGCGCCGGTCCTGGCGCCACACGACCCGGCGGAGCAGAACCTGGCGCGCCGGCTCGAGTCGCCGTCCGCCGCCCATCCGCTCGGCCTCGACGAGCTCGGTCGGGACATCCTTTCGCGGCTCATCTTCGGCGCCCGCGTCTCGCTTGGCGTCGGGCTGGCGGTCGTCCTCCTGTCCGGAGCGATCGGCAGTCTGATCGGCGCCGCCTCCGGCTTTCTGGGCGGCCGGGTCGACGCGGTGCTGATGAGAGTCAGCGACGTCTTCCTGGCGTTTCCCGGAATCCTGCTGGCGATCGCTCTGGTCGCGGTGCTCGGTCCGGCGCTGCGCCACGTCATCCTCGCCCTGGTGGTGATCGGCTGGGTCGGCTACGCGCGCCTGGTGCGCGGTCAGGTGCTGCAGATCCGGGAGATGGAGTTCGTCGCCGCGGCCCGCGCCACCGGTGTGCGCGGTCGTCTGGTTCTCCTACGGCACATCCTGCCGAACGTGCTGCCGACTCTTACCGTGCAGCTGAGCCTCGGCATGGCGGGTGCCATCCTCGCCGAGGCGAGCCTCTCGTTTCTCGGCCTGGGGATCCAACCGCCGACGCCGTCCTGGGGAGCGATGATCAACGCCGGGCGCAGCCACCTTCTCGATGCGCCCCACCTCGGCCTCTTCCCCGGTCTGGCGATCTTGCTGACGGTCATGGCGCTCAACTATCTGGGCGATGCTCTGGTCGACTCGCTCGACCCGCGCGAGCGTCGCCTCCATATCAAGCAGTAGCGCGCAAGAAATCACAACAAACGACTTGCGCGTCTCGAGGCGGGCACCCGCTTGCTTGACATCAAGCTGTCGGAATGAATACTTGTGGTTGGCCCGAGTCAGTCCGTAAACCGAGAGCTAGGGGGACGAGTCATTGGCCAGGAAAGAGAAGCTGTATACCCTGACCGAGGTGTCGAAGCGCGCCGGGGTATCGATGCCGACGCTTCAGCGCTACAAGAAGCTCTACAGTAATCGGATCCCTTCGGTCGGCGAGGGGCGCCGACAGCGCTACCCGAAGCGGGCGATCGCCGAGGTCCGGAAGATCAAGGCCGAGAACCTGAAGCGCAGCGGTCGACCCCGCAAAGCAGCGTCCGGAAGAGCGAAGAAGGCCCGGGCACGGGGCTCGGGAGCGGCGCAGCTCCTGACCCTCTCCGAGATCGGCCGGCGCACCGGCATCTCGTATCCGACGCTGGTGCGCTACGTGAAGCTGTTCATCGACCAGATCCCGCACGTCGGAGAGGGACGTAAGCGCCGCTTCCCGCCCGAGGCGGTGGCGGTCTTCGCCGACCTGCGCCGCAACAGCAGGCGGGGTCGGCCGAAGGGCGCGAGTCGTTCCAAGGGCGTGCGGGTGCGCGCCGGCAGCGCGACCGATCCGGTGTTGACCCGCCGGATTCGCGAGCTCGAGCGGGCGCAGAAAGAGGTGTCGCGCCAGCTCGACGCGGTCATCAAGCTGCTCAAGCGGCCGGTCCAGGTGACGATCCGGCCCGAATAGGGCCGCGCTACGTGCGGTCCTTCGCGAGGTGATCCCAGCCGCGTGGCGGCAGGAGCACCGCCTCGTCCCCGGCACCGAGTCGCACGCCGGGCCGCTCCGTGAGGGTCCCGATCCGACGGCTTGCGGCGTCCGCCGGACGACCGCGGGGCGGCAGCGTGAACAGGAGGACGTAGTCTTCGCCGCCGGCGAGCATCAGCTGGTCGGGATCGATCTCCAGAGCGCTCGCCCAGTACTCGAGGCCGCCGCTGACCGGAATCGCCTCGCGCTCCAGGTCGGCTCCGACGCCGCTCTCTCGACAGAGACGATGGAGGTCGATCGCCAGCCCGTCCGAGATGTCGACCGCCGCGACGCGCCGCCGGCGAGCCAGCGTGCCACCGAGCTCGAGCTGCGGCCGTGGGTCGAGATGCCGGCGGACGGCGCGCCGGCCATAGCGCAGCCAGCGCTCGGGAGCGCGGTGCCGACGCGGCAGGGTGACGCTGCGGCCGTCGAACGAGGCTCCGGCCGCCAGTAGATGGCGACCGAGAGCGGACTCACCGACCGGACCGCCGAGCCAGAGGCCGTCGCCCGGGCGTCCGTGGCTCCGCCTGAGCCAGCGGCAGCGCGGCCGCCGGCGGCCGAGCACGGTCATTGTCAGGCTGACGCCACGCGGTGCGGAGGCCGTATCGCCGCCCGCCAGCGTCACGCCGTAGCGTCGGCAGGCGGTCAGGACGCCCGTCAGCAGCCGTTTCGCGTCGTAGCGACGGGGAAGGGCGACGGTCAGGAACCCGTAGGCCGGCTCGGCGCCGCTGGCAGCGAGGTCGGACAGGCAGACCGAGACCAGCCGTCGGCCGGCGACGCCCGGGTCGAGCCCGGGCGGGAAGTGGACACCCTCGATCTGCTGGTCTACCGAGATCGCCCAGTCGGCTCTCTCTTCGAGCAGTGCCGCGTCGTCGCCCAGCAGGTCCGAGCCCAGGCGCTGTAACCGGCGCCGGAGCCAGCCGATCAGCTGGTCCTCGCCGGCGCTCACCGGCCTTTCCGGGAGCGACCGGGTCGCAGCGCCAGGTCGAGCACCTCGTCGAGCACCTCGACGAAATGGAAGTCGACACCCGCCTTGAGGTCGTCGGGGATCTCGGCGAGGTCGCGCTGATTCAGCTTCGGCAGCAGGACGGTCCGAATGCCCGCGCCCTTTGCCGCCAGGACCTTTTCCTTCAGCCCGCCGATCGGCAGGATGTCGCCGCGCAGGGTAATCTCGCCGGTCATCGCCAGCCGTCTGTTGACCGGCGCCTCGGTGAGCAGCGAGATGATCGCGGTGGCGATGGTGATGCCCGCGGAGGTGCCGTCCTTCGGGATCGAGCCGGCGGGAGCGTGGATGTGGAGGTCGTGGTCGGTGAATAGCTCGTTCGGCAGGCTGCGCCCCGCGGCCCAGCTACGCGCGTGGCTGAGTGCCGTCTGCGCCGACTCCTTCATCACCTCTCCGAGTTGACCGGTCAGCCGCAGACGGCCCTTGCCGGGCACGGCGACCACCTCGATGAACAGCAGATCGCCGCCCGCCGCGGTCCACGCCAGACCGGTGGCGACGCCGATCCGGTCGCGGTGCAGAAGCTCCTCGCTGTAGTGGCGCGCCGGTCCGAGCAGCTCCTCGACCGTGCTCTTGGTCACCCGGGTCGGTGTCAGGTCGTCCGATGCGACCCGCACGGCAGTCTTGCGACAGATACGTGCCAGCTCGCGCTCGAGACCGCGCACGCCCGCCTCCTTGGTGTGGTCCTGGACGATCTTGCGGACTCCGGCCTGGGTGAAAGAGATGTTCTTCGACCGCAAGCCGTGCGCTCGGACCTGCTTCGGGATCAGATGGCGGCGGGCAATGTGGATCTTCTCACCGGTGGTGTAGCCCGGGATCCGGATCACCTCCATCCGATCGAGGAACGCGGGCTGGATCGGCTGCAGCAGGTTCGCGGTGGTAATGAACATCACCGGCGAGAGGTCGTAGGCCACCGTCAGATAGTGATCGCGGAAGTCGGAGTTTTGCTCGGGGTCGAGCACCTCGAGCAGCGCCGAGCTCGGGTCGCCCCGGTAGTCGGCTCCGATCTTGTCGATCTCGTCGAGCATGAACACCGGGTTGCCGGTGCCCGCCTGGTTCAACCCCTGGAGGATGCGCCCGGGCAGAGCGCCGACGTAGGTCCGCCGATGCCCGCGGATCTCGGCCTCGTCGCGGACGCCGCCGAGAGAGATGCGCAGGAACTCGCGGCCGAGCGCGCTGGCAATCGACCGGCCGAGCGAGGTCTTGCCGACTCCGGGGGGACCGACGAAGCAGAGGATCGGTCCCTTGGTGTCCGGATTGAGCTTGCGCACCGCCAGGTACTCGAGGATCCGCTCTTTGACCTTCTCGAGATCGTAGTGATCGCGATCGAGGATCTCGCGAGCGTGGTCGATGTCGAGTCGGTCCTCGCTGGTCTGGGTCCAGGGCAGACCGGTCAGCCAGTCGAGATAGGTCCGCGTCAGCGAGGTCTCGGCGCTGTCGGGATGGCTCCGCTCGAGCCGTCGGAGCTGGCGCTCGAGCTCTTCGTTCGCTTCCTCTGACAGCCCGCGCGCCGCGGCCTTCTCGCGAAACCCGCGGATCTCCGCCGCCAGATCGTTGCCGTCTTCGCCCAGCTCCTCGCGGATGCCCTTGAGCTGCTGGCGCAGGAAGTACTCCCGCTGGCTGCGATCCATCTCGTCCCGAGCCTGGGTCGAGATGCGCTGCTGCATCGTCAGGAGCTCGACCTCGCGTGCCAGTACCTCGTGCACCTTCTCGAGCCGCTCGGCCGGGCCGAGGGTGTGCAGGATCTCCTGGGCCTCGCTGGCGCGCAGCTCCAGGTTACTGGCGACGAGATCGGCGAGCCGGCCCGGGTCGTCGAGGTTGGCGGCGATCACCTGCACCTCGGGCGAGATGTGCCGACCCAACCCGACCACCTGATCGAGGCTCTCCTTGACGCTCCGGGTGAGCGCTTCGATCTCGAGCGGCGGCTGCTCGGCCGGCACCTCCTCGACCTTGGTGATCTTGGCCTGGAGAAACGGCTCGGTGCGACTGAAGTGCTCGATCCGGGCGCGGGCGAGGCCCTGCACCAGGATCCGGACCCGGCCGTCCGGCAGCTTGAGCATGCGCATGATCAGGGCCGCGGTACCGAAGTCGTGGAAGTCCGCCTCGCCGGGCTCGAGCTGGTCGCTGTCCTTCTGCGTGACCAGCATGATCATCCGGTTCTCCGACAGCGCCCGATCGACCGCCAAGGCGCTCTTGTCGCGGCTGATGGACAGCGGAAAGATGATGTACGGGAAGATCACGACGTCCTTCAGTCCGAGGACCGGCAGGACGTCGGGCAGACGGATTGGCTCTTCTGGCTGCAGATCGTTCATGACTCGGCGTGCGCGCCCCGCGGGCCTCAGGACCGCTGCTTGATCAGGTGCTTGAGCTCGTCCATGAAGGTCTCGACGTCCTCGAAGTTCCGGTAGACCGAAGCGAAGCGGACGTAGGCGACCTGATCGAGCTTGCGGAGGTGGTCCGAGACGATCTGACCGATCTCGGCGGTCGTCATCTCGCGATCCTCGCGATCGTGCAGCTCCTGCTCGACGTCCTCGACCACGGCGTCGAGCCGTTTGGCGGGCACCGGCCGCTTCTCGCACGCTTTGTACAGGCCCACCAGGAGCTTCTTGCGATCGAACTCCTCGCGCGCTCCGCCCGACTTGACCACCATGTAGGGAATGTCCTCGATCTGCTCGTAGGTGGTGAACCGACGGTTGCACGCCGTGCACTCACGCCGCCGCCGGACGGTCAGGCCCTCGCGACTCTCGCGGGAGTCGACGACGCGGTCGTCGGACTCGCCGCAGAACGGGCACCTCAAGTTGTCACTCCTCTGGGTCTAGCGTCACGTTCAGCCGCAACAGGAGCGAGTCTACGACTGCGGGGGGCTCGAGGTCGAGTTCGAGATCGCCCAGCTCGGCCAGGAGACGATTCGCCGAGTCCTCGACCCGCACGGCCAGCTGGACGCGCTGCGCGGCGGCGCCCTGGCCGCCCTTCTGCAGCTCGACGCGCAGGTCCCGTCGGACCGTCACGGACTTGGCCGCCTTGGGCACCGGCACGATCGGCGCCGGTTCGGGCGCCGGTGGCGGGGCGGGATCGGGCGTCGGCGCCGACACGGCGGTCGGCGCCGGTGCACGCGGTGCCGGCTTGGGTGAGGGCGGTGGACTCGGCGGTTGGACCGCCGGCTTCGGCTGCGGTGCCGCAGCCGTCGAGGCGTGTCCCTCCGCCACCCGCGCGGTCGCCTCGCTGGCGGCGGCCGACGATTCGAGCTGCTTCCGGAGCGACAGCAGCGTTAGCTTCGAGATCCCTCGCAGGGTCTCGATGACGCCGGTGCCAGCGATTGCGGACGCCTCGAAGACCGGCCATGAGCTGCGGTGGAGTACCGCGCGGAGCTCCTCAGCCGGCACGATGTCCGGCAGGTCGCGCTTGTTGAACTGGAGGACCAGCGGGATCGTGTCGAGCGACAACCCGAGCGAAGTCAGGTTCTCCGACAGGTTCTCCATCGCTTCCTGATTGGCGCCGATCATCGGCCGCTGCGAATCGGCGACGAAGACGACGCCGTCGACCCCCTTCAGCACGAGCTTGCGCGTCGTGTTGTAGAAGACCTGTCCGGGCACGGTGTAGAGTTGGATCCGGGTCTTGAAGCCCGCGACCGAGCCGACCTCCATCGGTAGCAGGTCGAAGAAGAGCGTCCGGTCGGTCTGGGTCTCGAGCGACACCATCTCGCCGCGCGAATCGCCGGTCGTGTGCTCGTAGATGTATTGGAGATTCGTGGTCTTGCCGCACAGTCCGGGACCGTAGTAGACGATCTTCGCCGTCATCTGCATGGTGCTGTAGTTGAAGAAGGCCATGTCCGAACAGCGCCTCCCGGGGCCGCGGGCTGGCGGGATCTTAGCACCGGCCGGTAGCGCCAACTGCTGAATACGTGACAGTGGGCCGACCCCTCTCGCGCTACAATGTAAGCGCCTGTAGCCACACCTTCGGGTGGCCGACGGGTCCTCCGGGCGCCTCTCGCTCGGGGTAGTCCTAGTTGGGACCATGCCAGGGAAGCCAACCCCCGAGCCGATCCTGAGTCCCCGCGACCGGGAGATATTGCGCGACATCATCGGTACATTCATCGTTACCGGTGAGCCAGTCAGCTCGCGCTCGGTGGCCAAGCATCGCCAGCACGGCGTCTCGTCGGCGACCATCCGGAACGTCATGGCCGATCTCGAGGACCTCGGCTTGCTGACCCAGCCGCATACCTCGGCCGGCAGGGTTCCGACCGAGGACGGCTATCACTTCTATATCGACTCGCTGATGCCCAACCGGCAGATCTCGGCGCGCGACCGCGAGTTCATCGACGCGGAGCTCGAGGCCGGCGGCGACGGCGTCCAGCTGATGACCGCGGCCAGCCAGCTCCTGTCGCAGCTCTCCAATCAGATCGGCATCGTGTTGACGCCCTCGATCGGGGAGACCGAGCTCAAGTCGATCAACTTCGTGCCACTGACCGGACGGAAGGTGCTGTGCGTGGTCGTCTCGTCGAGCGGCTTCATCGACAACAAGCTGATCGAGACCTCCTCCGAGATCTCGGCCGACGAGCTGGTCAGGGTTTCCAACTACGTCACCGACAGCTTCGCCGGACTGACCGTGCGGCAGATTCGCGACGAGCTGATCAAGCTGATGGCACAGGAGCGGGCGCGTGTCGATGAGCTGCTGGCGAGCGCGATCGAGCTCTCGCGCCGCGCGCTCGATCTCGAGGACGCTCGAGATGTGGTCGTCCAGGGGACGAACTCGGTGCTGAACCTCCCCGAGCTGGCCGACCTCGAGCGCGTGCAGCGCCTGCTCGACACCTTCGCCGATCGGGCCGGGCTCGTCCAGCTGCTCAACCAGATCATGTCCGGCCGGGGCGTCCGGGTGCTGATCGGCGACGACAGCGATCTGACCGGTGAGCTCGACTTCAGCCTGGTCGCCACCACCTACGGCGTCGCCGGCAAGCCGCTCGGTACCCTGGGAGTGTTCGGCCCGAGCCGTATGCCCTACCAGCGGATGATCCCGCTGGTGAACTACCTCGGCGAGCGGTTGAGCCAAGCGCTCGAGAACGCTTACGCGGAACGTAGCTAGGCTCTGGGAATCCTGATGGACGATCGCAGGTTGGAAGAGCAGGACCAGGCGCAGGGCGCCAAGGAGACCGAAGTGGGCACCGGAAACGGGGAAGAGCTGGACGTGGCCATGCGCGAGGCGCTCGAAGCGGTCGAGCGCCACGAGGACGAGGCGCCGGACGCGGCGGAGGCGTCGGCGGACGAGCCGGCCGAGGGCATGGAGACCGAGCTCGATGCCGAGCTGGTAGCGCTCAAAGAGCGCCACGTCCGTACGCTGGCCGACTTCGAGAATTTCCGCAAGCGGGTCGAGAGGGAGCAGGCCAAGAGCCGACGCTACGAGGGGCTGGGGGTGCTCTCGGAGCTGCTGCCGATTCTCGACAACCTGGGGCTCGCCCTGGGCGCCGAAGGAGACGTCGAGGACCTGAAGGTGGGAGTCGAGCTGATCGCCCGGCAGTTCCAGGATCTGCTGCGTCGCCACGGCGTGGAACGGATCGACGCCGAGGGCAAACCGTTCGACCCGACCCTGCACGATGCGGTCTCGCGCGAGGAGGATCCGGACATCGAAGTGGCGACCGTCGCCGAGGAGCTGCGCGCCGGTTATGTCATGGGGGATCGGCTGGTACGACCGGCGAGCGTCCGAGTGCGGGTGCCCGCCGACTCCAACGCCGTCCGGTCCGACGAGGTGGCCTCGGAGGGCCAGGACTGACGTGAGCAGGGTACTCGGCATCGACCTCGGTACCACCAATAGCTGCGCGGCAGTGGTGGACGTCGCGGCGCCGCGGGTGCTCGAGAACCGCGAGGGCAGTCGGACGATGGCCTCGATCGTGGCGTTCACCGAGGACAACGAGCGCCTGGTCGGTCAGATCGCGAAGCGGCAGGCGATCGCGACCCCCGAGCACACCGTGTTCGCCGTCAAACGGCTAATCGGCCGCAAATTCAACGACGAGGACGTCCAGCGGGCGCGCGGGTTCCTGCCCTATCCCCTGGTCGAGGCGGACAACGGCGACATCAAGGTGCAGGTCCGGGAGCGGCAGTACAGCCCGGAGGAGATCTCCGCGCTGATCCTGCGCGAGATCAAGGACTTCTCCGAGGAGCTGCTCGGCGAGGACATCGAAGAGGCGATCATCACGGTGCCGGCCTACTTCAACGATTCGCAGCGGCAGGCGACCCGCGACGCCGGCCGGATCGCCGGACTGGAGGTCCTGCGGATCATCAACGAGCCGACGGCGGCGGCGCTCGCCTACGGCGTCGAAGGGGCCGGCGGAGCCAGGCGAGTCGCGATCTACGACCTGGGCGGCGGCACCTTCGACATCTCGATCCTGGAGTTGTCGGACGGCCTGTTCGAGGTGCTGGCGAGCGCGGGCGAGACGTTTCTCGGCGGCGAAGACTTCGACCAGCGGATCATGGACTGGTTGATCTCGGAGTTTCAGACCGAGACCGGGATCGACCTGCGCGGGGACCGGATGGCCCTCCAGCGACTGAAGGAAGCCGCCGAGCGGGCCAAGTGCGAGCTGTCCGAAGTCGAGCAGACGACCATCAACCTACCTTTCATCTCGGCCGGTGACGACGGCCCGAAGCACCTCTCGCGCGATCTGAAGCGTGATGACCTCGAGACCCTGGTGCAGGACCTGGTCGAACGGACCGAAGGGCCGTGCATCGAAGCGCTCGAGTCCGCCGAGCTCTCGCCGCAGGAGATCGACGAGGTGCTGCTGATCGGCGGCCAGACGCGCACGCCGCTGGTGGTGCAGACGGTGGAGAGGATCTTTGGCCGCTCGCCGAATCAGGCAATCAACCCCGATGAGGTGGTCGCCATCGGTGCCGCGATTCAGGGCGGCATCCTGCGCGGCGACATCAAGGACATCGTGCTGCTGGACGTGACGCCCTTGTCGCTCGGCGTCGAGACGCACGGCGGTCTGTTCACCAAGCTGATCGAGCGCAACGCGACGATTCCGACCAAGGCGGTACAGATCTTCACCACCGTGGTCGACAATCAGGACACGGTCGAGATTCACGTGCTCCAGGGCGAGCGCGATATCGCGGCCGAGAACAAGTCGCTCGGCAAGTTCGACCTGGTTGGCATTCCGAACTCGCCGCGGGGCGTGCCGCAGATCGAGGTGACCTTCGCCATCGATTCGAACGGCATCGTCAACGTCGCCGCCCGCGACCTGGCGACCAACAAGTCGCAGAGCGTCCAGATCAACCCCGCCGGCGGTCTTAACAAGGACGAGATCGACCGCCTGGTGGAGGAGGCCGAGCAGCACTCGCAGATGGACCAGGAGCGTCGCGAGACCGCTCGCCTGCGCAATCGGCTGGAAGGGATGCTACTGACCAACGAACGGGTCTTCGAGCAGTTCGGTGAGATGCTGTCGGACGCCGAGCGGCGCACGACACGAGAGCTGCTGCTCACCGCGCGTGGGGCGCTCGGGTCGAGCAACCGCAACGAGATGGAGACCATGGCGTTCGATCTGAGCGCATTGTCGCGCAAGCTCTCGAACCTGATGCTCGAGAGCATCGAGGACTAGCCGGACGGGCAGCAGCGGTATGGCGGCCAAACGTGACTATTACGAGGTGCTCGGCGTGGGCCGGGACGCCTCGGCGCGCGAGGTCAAATCGGCCTATCGCAAGCTGGCGGTCAAGTTCCATCCCGACCGTAACCAGGGCGACAAGGAGGCGGAGGCCAAGTTCAAGGAGGCTTCGCAGGCGTACGCGGTGCTCTCGGATTCCGACAAGCGCGCGCGCTACGACCGCTTCGGGCACCAGGGGCTGGGCAGCGGCGTCGGCGGCTTCGACCCCGACGTCTTCGGCGACTTCTCCGACATCCTGGGCGATTTCTTCGGCTTCGGCTTCGGCGACCTGTTCGGCGGGCGGCGCTCTCGCGGCGCCGGCCGGCCCGGGTCCGATCTTCGCTACCAGCTCCACCTGTCGCTCGAGGAGGCGGCGTTCGGTCTCGAGAAGACGCTCGATATCCCGCGGCTCGAGACGTGTGGCGCGTGCTCGGGCTCGGCCAGCGCGGGCGGCGCGCAGCCGGCGACCTGCCAGGCGTGCGCCGGCCGGGGGCAGGTTCGATTCACCCAGGGCTTCTTCACCGTGGCGCGCGCCTGCCCACAGTGCGCGGGCGAGGGGCAGGTGATCAACGATCCGTGCACCGAGTGCCGGGGGCAAGGGAGGGTCGAGGCACGCCGCGCGATCGAGGTCAAGATCCCGGCCGGCGTCGACACCGGCACTCGGCTGCGCTTGTCGGGCGAGGGCGAGCACGGCCGGCGTGGCGGGCGTACCGGCGACCTGTATGTCGATATCGTCGTCGATCCCCACGCCGATTTCCATCGCGAGGGGCCACACGTGTTGAGCGAGCTCGATCTGACCTACGCGCAGGCGGTGCTCGGCACCACGGTCGAAGTGCCGACGTTGCACGGCGAGAAGTCGCTGACGATCCCCCCGGGAACCGCCGCGGGCGCCCGCTTCGAGCTGTCGCAGCAGGGGATCGAGCGCCTCAACGGCCGCGGCCGCGGCGACCATGTCGTACAGGTCAACCTGAAAGTGCCGCACCCGAAGGAACTCTCGGAAGAACAGCTCGACCAGCTCCGGGCGCTGGCGGAGCTCGAAGGGAGCGAGGTCCGGGGCGACAAGCGGGTTCTCGAACGGGTCCGCGACCTGTTCGGGTGATCGCCTGGGCCCCGCCGTGCCGGATCGCTACCGCCGCCTCGTCTTCCAGGTCGAGGCCGAAGGTCTGGAGCTGCTGAGCGCGTCGCTCTGGGAACAGGGGACGCTCGGCATCGAGCAGCTCGACGGTGCCGGGCCCGCCTCGGTCGCCGCCTACTTCGTGCCCGGTGTGGCGCTGACTCCCGACGACTGGCGCGACTCCGGCGCCCGCCTGGTGGCGACCGAGGAATGCGAGGAGCACGACTGGATGGAGGCCTACCGGGAGCACGCGAGGCCGCTGCCGGTCGGCCGTCGATTGATCGTCGATCCGCGCGAGCCGCACCCAGCCGCCGCGCAGGAAAACGCCGATGCCCGAGAGTCGGATCGCTGGACTCTGCGGCTGCCGGCGCGGACCGCCTTCGGAACCGGTAGCCATCCGTCGACCCGCCTGGTGATCGAGATCCTCGACGATCTAGACCTCGAAGGCGCGAGAGCCCTGGACGTCGGCGCCGGCAGCGGCATCCTGTCGTTCGCCACGCTCCTGTTCGGCGCGGCCAGGGTCGTGGGGGTCGAGATCGATCTCGAGGCGGCGCTCGTCGGGGCCCAGAACCGGCGCCTCAACCGCCTGGCACCCGACCTGGTGGCCGGCGGCCTCGACGCCCTCGCGCCGGCCTCTCACTTCGATCTGGCGCTGGTCAACGTTCTGCCCGAGCGGATCGCCGCCGAACTGGGTGTCATCCGGCGTCTGCTGGTCGTGGGCGGCTTGGCGATCTTCTCGGGCGTCCTCACCGAGTCGGCCGACGAGGTCGAACGGCGGCTGACCGAGAGCGGGTTCGCGCCGGTTCGGCGGCGGTCGATGGAGGAGTGGTCGGCGCTGCTGGTCGAGGCAGCCGGCGAATGACGACGCTACTGCTGGCTCCGGACCGCTTCCACGACGATTCGGTGATCGTCGAGGGCGACTCGTTCCGGCACCTCTTCCGCGCGCGACGGCTCGGTCCGGACGACACCCTGAGGGTCGTCGACGGTCGGGGAGCGGCGCGCTGGGCGACGGTCGCCTCGGTCGATCGGCGCCGGGCGGTGCTCGAGCTCGGCGGGGCGGCGCCAGCCAACGAGCCGTCGAGACGGCTGGAGCTGTTCGTGGCGCCACCGAGATCGGCCAGGGCCGCCTGGATGGTCGAGAAGCTGACCGAGGTCGGAGTGTGGGCGATCCGCCTCTGGGCGACCGAGCGGGCACCCCGGCGCTACGGTGCCGGCACCCTGGAGCGACTCGGGCGGGTGGCCGCCGCCGCCGTCGAGCAGTGCGAGCGCAGCCGGCTGCCCGAGATCAGTGTCCATCCGTGGGAGGAAGGGCTCGAGCTCGTGGCTGTCCTCGGAGAGCGTTGGCTTCTGACTCCTGGTGCGCCGCCACCCGCCGGGGCGCCGGCCGCCGAAGGAGACGCCACTCTCAGCCTGCTGATCGGGCCGGAGGGGGGCTGGACCGCCACCGAGCTGGGCGTCCTCGAGCAGCTCCCCTGTCGAGCGGTCGGGCTCGGCCCGACGACCCTGCGCGTCGAGACCGCGGCGCTGGTGGCCGCCGCCCTGGCGCTGTCCTACTGAGCACTAGTGGAGCATTCCATTGGCCCCGTGCCGCCGGCTCGGTAGCCTGCGGAAGTTGCCGTCGTTTACGACCGCAGGAGAGCGAGATGAACATCAATGATCTTCTGAAGGTCGCCGTCGAGCGCGGCGCCTCAGACCTACACCTCAAGGTGGGTGGCCACCCCGTCATCCGTATCGACGGAGGCCTCGTGCCGATGGTGGAGGTCAAGCGAATGATGCAGGAAGACACGGTCGCGATGGCCTACTCGATCATGAATGCGCGGCAGAAGCAGCGCTTCAAGGAAGATCTCGAGATCGACATCGCCTATTCGGTGCCTGGGCTCGGCCGCTTCCGTTGCAACGTTTTCCAGCAGCGCGGCTCGGTCGGCATGGTGCTGCGTGTCATTCCGGCCCATATCCTGGGTTTCAAGGAGCTGACCCTGCCCGCGGTGATGGAGACTATCTGCCACGAGCGCCGGGGCCTGGTCCTCTGCACCGGCACGACCGGCTCGGGTAAGTCGACTACTCTGGCGTCGATGATCGACCACATCAACGCCGTCCGCACCGAGCACATCATCACCATCGAGGACCCGATCGAGTTCCTCCACCGGGACAAGAAGTCGCTCGTCAACCAGCGCGAGGTGGACGTCGACACCCGCGCCTTTCCGAATGCGCTCCGCTCGGCCATGCGTCAGGATCCCGATGTCGTGCTGGTCGGTGAGATGCGTGACTTCGAGACCATCGAGACCGCCCTGCTGGCGGCCGAGACTGGCCACCTGGTTTTCTCGACCCTGCACACGGTGGATGCGACCGAGACGGTCAATCGGATCATCTCGGTCTTCCCGCCCCATCAACAGAAACAGATCCGTATTCAGCTGGCGCAGGTTCTGCGCGCGGTGATCTCCCTCCGGCTCATCTCCCGTGCCGATGGCGAGGGCCGGGTACCCGCGGTCGAGGTGATGCGCGTCACCCCGTACATCCGCGAGTGCATTGAGAACAAGGAGAAAACCAAGTACATTCGAGAGCAGATCGCTCTCGGAACCAGCCAGTACGGAATGCAGACCTTCGATCAGTCGCTCTACCAGCTGTACCAGAGTGATCTGATCACGCTGGACGAGGCCCTGCGCCGGGCCTCCAACCCCGATGAGCTACGACTCAAGATGGAGGGCGTCCAGTTCACCGCCGACGCGGCTCGCGAGGAGATGGAATCCTCGCTGGCCGGCGATACGGCGGACGACTCGCCGCTCGAAATGACCGGTCGGTGAGCTCAGACGACTGCTACGATAAAGCCGTAGACCTGCTCGCCAGGCGGCCTCACTTCAGGAGGGCGTTGGCACAGAAGCTCGGTGCGCGCGGTTTCGACTCGGAGGAGATCGAGAGCGTGTGCGGGCGTCTGGAGGAGAGTGGCCTACTCGACGACCTCGAGTGCGCGCGGGGGATGGTGGAGGGCACCTGGCGTCGGCGCGGCTACGGCCCGCTCAGGATGAGGGCGGAGTTGGAGCGGCGAGGCGTCGACGGTCGTATCATCGATACGGTACTGCGAGAGAGCGCCAGTCATGAGACCGATATGGCCGAGGAGGCGGCCCGCCGCTGGCTGCGGACTTCTGGCGGCTCCCGCGAGGCGCTGGCACGGCATCTCAGCCGGAGAGGCTATTCTGGGGAGGTAGTCTACGACCTGCTGACGCGCTTCGCCGAGGAGCTCGACGATCGGTAGGGTCTGAGACGGATATGAAGAGTAGAGAGGTTCGACAGAGCTTCGTCGACTTCTTCGTCGACGAAGGACACCTGGCGCACGCCAGCTCACCGCTGGTTCCGCACGGCGACCCGACCCTGTTGTTCACCAACGCGGGTATGGTGCAGTTCAAGGACGCGTTTCTCGGCGCGGCGTCGCCGCCCGCGCCGCGGGTCGTCACCGTGCAGAAGTGCATGCGCGTCTCGGGCAAGCACAACGATCTCGAGAACGTCGGGCCGAGCCCCCGCCACCACACGTTCTTCGAGATGCTCGGCAACTTCTCGTTCGGCGACTATTTCAAGGAGGACGCGATCCGCTTCGGCTGGGACCTGGTCACCGGGCCGTGGAGTCTCGATCCGGCGCACCTCTTCGCTACCGTCTTCGAAGAGGACGACGACGCGGCCGAGCTCTGGGCGAAGCTCTCGAGCCTGCCCGCCGAGCGGATCCTCCGTTGTGGGGTCAAGGACAACTTCTGGGCGATGGGCGAGACCGGCCCGTGCGGGCCGTGTAGCGAGATCTTCGTCGACCGGGCGCCGGAACAGCCCCAGGTCGACTGGGAGGAGGGGACCGAGAGCGGCCGCTACCTCGAGATCTGGAACCTGGTCTTCATGCAGTACGAGCGGCAGCCGGGCGGCGAGTTGATCGAGCTGCCGAACCCCTCCATCGACACCGGCGCCGGCCTCGAGCGGGTCACCTCGGTGCTGCAGGGTACCGAATCGAACTACGACACCGACCTGTTCGAGCCGATTCTGCGGGCGACGGCGGCACTCTCCGGAGTCGAGTACGGTGCCAACGAGCGCTCGGACGTCGAGATGCGGGTGATCGCGGACCACCTGCGGGCGGTCGCGTTCCTGCTCGCCGACGGTGTCATCCCGCAGAACGAAGGGCGCGGCTACGTGCTGCGGCGAATCCTCCGACGGGCGGTCCGGCACGGCATCCGGCTCGGCTTCGAAGAGCCGTTCCTGCACCGGCTGCTGCCGGTGGCGCGCGAGGTGATGGGGGATCAGTACGGCGAGCTGGAAGAGGTCGAGGCCGCGTCGGTGGTCACCCTGGAGGCCGAGGAAGAGAAGTTCTTAGACACCGTGGCGGCGGGCTCGGCGCAGGTCCAGGCCGAGATCGATCGCCTCGACGACGGCGTCGAGCGATCGCTGGTCGGCGAGACGGTGTTTCGGCTCTACGACACCCATGGCCTGCCGCTCGAGCTGATCGCCGAGATCGCCGAGGAAGAGCGGGTGAGCATCGACGTCGCGGGCTTCGAGCACGCGCTCGAGGAGCAGCGGTCTCGCTCGCGCGCCGCGGTGGACGAGGCCGGCGGCCGACTGACCGCCGCACGAGAGGCCCTGCGCGAGGGTGGCCGTCTCGAGGGGACCCCGTTCACCGGCTACGCCGAGTGGCAGCTGGCCGATGCCGAGGTGGTCGCGCTCGCGCGCCTCGACGGCGGCGAGGCGGCCGCCGTGGAGAAGCTCGAGGCGGGCGAAACGGGCGTGGCGGTGCTCGATCGGACGCCGTTCTACGCCGAGGCGGGCGGCCAGGTCGGCGACCAGGGAGAGTTCAGGTGGCCGGACGGCCGAGCGCGCGTCGGCGATACCCAGAAGGACAAGGTCGGAACCCACTTCCACTTCGTCGAGGTCGAGGAGGGCGCGCTCACGGTGGGCGGCCGGGTCGACGCCGTGGTGTCGGCGAGCCTGCGGCGACCGACGCAGCGCAACCACACCGCTACCCATCTTCTGCACGCGGCGCTCCGCCAGGAGCTGGGCGAAGGCGTGCGCCAGGCGGGCTCACTGGTGGCCCCCGACCGGTTTCGTTTCGATTTTACCCACGGCCGCCCGATCGAGCCCGAGCAGCTCGAGCGCATCGAGTCGTTGGTCAATCGCTGGATCCTGCTGGCTCGGCCGACCGTGATCACCGAGGACCGGCCCTACGAAGAGGCGGTAGAGGCAGGCGCGATGGCGCTTTTCGGCGAGAAGTACGGCGACCGCGTACGCACCGTCGAAGTCGCCGGGCTGGAGCTTCCGGAGGACTCCGGGGTGGCCCAGATCGACAGCCTGGAGCTGTGCGGAGGCTGTCACGTTCTTAACAGCGGCGAGATAGGGCCCTTCGTCATTATCAGTGAGCGCGGTGTCGCGTCCGGCGTCCGCCGCATCGAAGCTCTTACCGGAGACCGGGCCAGGGCCCATCTGGAAGAGCGGAGAAAGTGGCTCGAGGACACGGCGACCGGGCTCGGAGTTCCCGCGGAAGCGGTGAGCGCCGAGGTCGAGAAGCTGCGGGCGCGGAATCGCGTGCTGGAACGCGAGCTGGCCCAGCTGCGCATGCAGCTGGTGTCGGGGGCGGCCCAGGATGATTCGGAGACGGAAGTCTCCGGGATTCGTGTGGTCGTCCGGGAGGTGCCGGCGGCGCCGGTGAATGAGATTCGCCGGATGGCTGACGTCCTTCGCGATCGCCTCGGCTCGGGAGTCGTGGTACTGGCGAGTCGGGACGGCGAGAAGGTCAGCCTGGTCGCTACCGTCAGCAAGGACCTTACCGATCGGCTGAACGCTGGTTCCCTTGCTCGGCGGGTGGCGGCGATCGTCGACGGCAAGGGTGGGGGGCGGCCCGATTTCGCCCAGGCCGGCGGCCGCCGGCCGGACAAGCTGCCGGCGGCGTTGACCGCGGTTCCCGAAATGGTCCGAGAGGAGCTGGGGGCCGCATGAGAAAGCTCAGAGATGCCCGTCGGGAGAATCGCCTCTTTGCTCGTGGGGGTCGTCGTGCTCGCCGCCCCCTCGGCAGCGGAGGTGCGCCTGCAAGTGCGTCCCGACGGCAGCAAGGTGATTGTCGGCACCGGCTCGACCAAGCGGTCGACCAGGAAGCCCGCGCCGCGCCCGCGGATGGCCCCCTGGGAGATGGAGGTCTTGATCCATGAGGCCGGGGAGCGCCTCGACCTGGATCCGGACCTGATCCGCGCAGTCATTCAGGTCGAATCGGGCTTCAACCCGCGGGCGACGTCACACAAGGGGGCGATGGGGCTGATGCAGCTCATGCCGCAGACCGCGGCAACGCTGTCGGTCAGCGATCCCTACGATCCGCGGCAGAACATCCGCGGCGGCGCCGACTACCTGAACCAGATGCTGCGTCGGTTCGGCCGCACCGATCTGGCGCTGGCGGCCTACAACGCCGGCCCCGAGGCGGTCGCTCGCTACGGTGGGGTACCGCCGTACGTCGAGACCCGCAACTACGTCGAGAAAGTGCTCAGGATCCACCGCCACGATCCCAGCTTCAAGATCAAGTGGTCCGAGGCTCCCCGGAAGCGGCCCAAGGTGTACCTCTACCGGGACCCGAGTGGTAGCCTCGTCATGACCACCGATCCGCCAGGGTAGAGCGGCGACCGGTGTGTCGCGCGCTCGATGCTGAATACACCGAACCGTCTCTCGATCTTCCGCATTCTTCTCGTCCCGATCCTGGTCACCGTGCTGTTGACCAAGGGCGAGAACTGGGAGTACATCGGCCTGGGTGTCTTTCTGCTCGCGTCGCTGACCGACTTCCTCGACGGCTACATCGCGCGGCGCCGGGGGCAGGTGACGCGGCTTGGCAAGCTGCTCGACCCGGCGGCCGACAAGCTGCTCACCTCGGCAGCGTTCATCTCGCTGGTCGAGCTCGGACTGGCACCTGCCTGGATGGTCGTCGTCATCATCGCGCGTGAGTTTGCGGTCTCGACCCTGCGCAGCGTCGCGGCGGCCGAAGGTCTGGTCCTGGGTGCGATCGTCACCGCCAAGCTGAAGACGGTGCTCCAGGTGGTCTCGATCTCGCTCCTGATCATCTACAACCAGCTCGGTAGCTTCGAGCGCCTGGCGCCGGTCTCACTCTGGCTGGCGATGCTGGTCGCCGTCTACTCCGGGGTCGAGTACTTCGTCCGCTATGCCCCCCGGGTCTTCGGCTCCCTCAAGAAGACAACCGCGGAGCCGTGAGGCCGCCGGCCCACCGCCAGATAGAGTGAGCTCGCTTTGGCCCTACCCGGCTCCGTCTCGCACCGTCTCCTAGGTCGTATCGCGCTGTTCGCGCGGCGGCGCTACGGCGTGGTCTTCGCCTGCACGCTGGCGCTGGTCGCGGTCGCACTCCTGCTCACCGCGAGCCTCGAGTTCGAGACCGATGTTCTCGCCCTGCTGCCGAAGAACGACCCGACGGTCGAAACCTTCCGCGATGCGCTCGAGGCGTTCGGCAGCGTCGATTATCTGCTGGTGGTGGTGCGCATCCCGGAGGGCGTCCTGCTCGAGCCCTACGAGGCGTTCGTCGGCGAGCTGGGGGACCGGCTGGTCGATCTCGAGCACTTCGTCGAGGTGGAGTACCGGATCGGCGATCTGGAGGAGCTCCTGACGACGCTCCTGCCGACCGCGCCGCTCTTTCTCGATCGCGAGCGGCTGGATCAGCTCGAGGAGCGGCTGACGACCGAGCGCCTCGAGCTCCGGGCCAAGGAGCTCAAACGACTGATCTCGACGCCGCAGTCGCTCGCCACCAAGGACCTGATCAAGCTCGATCCGCTCGGCCTATCCAACCTGTTTCTCGACCGCCTGACCGCCGCTCGCAGCGGCCTGTCGGTCGACTGGTCGAGCGGCTACCTGCTGTCGCGCGATCACCGGATGCTCCTGATGCTCGCCAAGCCGACCCGGCCGCCCCAGGACGTCGACTTCTCGGGCGAGATGGTGCGCAGCGTCGAAGTCGAGGTGGCGCAGCTGCAGGAGGGATGGCCCGAGTTCAGCGGCTCCGACGATCCGCCTCCCGAGGTCGACCTCGGAGGCCGCTACGTGATCGGTCTGGGTGACGCCGACCTGATCCGGCGCGACGTGATCGCCAACGTGCTCACTTCGGCGCTCGGCGTACTCGTCCTCTTCCTGTTCGCCTTCCGGCGCCTGGGCGCGCTCGCCTACGCCTTCTTCCCGCTCGCCTGCGGGCTGATTCTCACCTTCGGTTTCTCGGCGCTGGCGTTCGGCGGCCTGAGCTCGGCGACCAGCGGCACGGCGGCGCTACTGATCGGCCTCGGCATCGATTTCGTCATCGTCTCCTACGGCCGCTTCGTCGAGGAGCGCCAGCGCGGTGGCAGCCTGGAAGAGGGGCTGGCGCGGATGAGCGGCAGCAGTGGACGGGCGGTGGTGATCGGCGCGATCACCACCGCGGCGACCTTCTATTCGTTCGGAGTGACGGACTTCACCGGCCTCTACCAGATGGGCTTCCTGACCGGGACCGGGATCCTCTTCTGCATGCTGGCGGTACTGCTGGTGCTTCCGGCGATGCTCGCCTGGAACGAGGACCATCACGTCCGCCGCAGCCGGATGCCCAGGCTCTTCCTGCACGGCTTCGGCAGCGGCAGGGTGATCCGGTTCAGCCTGCGGCACCCGCGCGCGATGCTGGTGGTCGGCAGCCTGATCACGCTGGCGGCGGCGTTTGCGGCGGTCGGCGTCCGCTTCGAGGACAGCGTCAGCTCGATGCGCCCGCGCGGCAATCCGGCGGTCGAGCTGCGCGAGGAGGTGGCGAACCGGTTCGGCTTCGGATTCGATCAGATGATGTTGGTGATCGAGGAAGAGTCGTTCGAAGCCGTGCTCGAGACCGTCGATCGGGCCGCGGCGGGCGCCCAGCGCCTGGTCGACGACGGGGTCCTGACCGGGGTCGACCATATCGGGTCACTGCTGCCGCCGCTCGCCCGTCAGCGCGACTCGATCACCTGGCTCGACGAGCTGCGCCAGAGCGGCATGGACGGCGAGCGGGTCCGCAGTGTCTTCCGATCCGCGCTGGTCGACGCCGGCCTTCGCTACGAGCCGTTCGAGCGGGGTCTCGGGCTGTTCGTCGAGGCGCTGAACCGGACCTCTCCGATCGGTGTCGACGACATCGATTCCTCGTCCCAGGCCGCCGGGCTGTTGGAGCGCTACATCCAGAGGACCCCGGCCGGCTGGAAGAGCGCGGTCTACCTCTATCCGCCGCCACGGGTCTGGCGCCGCGCGCCTCCAGCGGCGGCGGTGAGCCTGGCCGAGGAGCTGGGCGATCACGTCCAGCTGACCGGGGCCAACGTCGTCAGCGAGCTGCTCCGGACCCAGGTGCTCGAGGACGCGATGATCGCCACCGCCCTCGGCTTCGTGCTGGTCGCGATCCTGCTGTGGCTCGACTACCGGCGAGTCTGGGCGGTGGCGCTGTCGCTGGCGCCCCTGACCATGGGCATCATTTGGATGCTCGCCTGCATGGCGCTGCTCGACATCCCGATGAACTTCATGAACATCTTCGTGACCACGATGATCATCGGCATCGGCGTCGACTACGGCGTCCATATGATCCACCGATATCGAGAGTGCTCCGGGAGCTCGGCCGAGATCCTCCACGACGGCCTGGCCGAGACCGGCAAGGCGATCATGCTGGCCGCGCTGTCGACCATCGTCGGCTTCGGCTCCCTGTCGCGCTCGTCCTACCCGGGCTTGAGCTCGATGGGCATGGTCGCGATCCTCGGCGCGATCTCGACCTGTATCGTCGGCATCACCGTCCTGCCCGCCTACCTCGCCCTCCGCAAGCGACGGAGCGGGTAGGTGCCAGGCCTGCAAGATGCAAGTTGAGTAGGAGCGCTTGCCCCAACTTGCATCTTGCAGGCCTGGCACCTATTCGCGCACGAGGTGGACGCGCATCAGGTTGGTGAGCGGCCGCTCGGCGATCGGCGCGCCCATCAGGACGATCAGGCAGTCCCCCGGCTCGGCCAGACCGCGCTCGACGAGCGTCCGGTCTACCGAGTCGACGACCTCGTCGTGGTGGCCTGGCTCGGTCTCCAGCAGGACCGGCGTCACGCCCCAGATCAGCTGGGCCTGTCTGGCGACTACCGCATCGGTGGTGAACATGACGATCTCGACTTCCGGACGGTAGCGCGAGATGAGACGGGCGGTGAAGCCGCTCTGACTGAAGGCGGCGATCCGGGTGACCGGCAGGCGGCGCGCGGCGAAGTTGGCCGAGGCGGCGACCGTGTCCGCGGTCACGAAGCGACCGCTGGTCCACGACGGCCGTAGCGGCTGTGGCTCCGCACCCGCGTGTCGGCGCTCGCGCACGTGCTCCTCGGCCTCGCAGATGATCCTCTCCATCGTTCGAACCGACTCGATCGGGTAGTCGCCGGCGGCGGTCTCGCCGGAGAGCATCAGTGCGTCGGCGCCGTCGAAGACGGCGTTGGCGACGTCGGAGGATTCGGCCCGGGTCGGGCGCGGGTGCTCCATCATCGATTCGAGCATCTGGGTGGCGACGATCACCGGTGTGCCGCGACGGAGTCCGTGATCGACGATCTTCTTCTGCAGCACCGGCACCTGGTGGAGTGGCACCTCGACTCCGAGGTCGCCGCGCGCGACCATCAGGGCGTCGGCGGCCTCGACGATCTCCCCGAGGTGCTGGATCGCCCGCTGCCGCTCGAGCTTGGCGATCACCGGGATGTCGCCGCCCTGCTCCCGGCCGAGCGCCCGGATGGCCTCGACGTCGGCCGCCGATCCGACGTAGCTCGCGCCCAGATACTCGGCTTCGAGCTCGACCGCGAGGGCGGCGTCCGCGCGGTCTTTCTCCGAGATCGAGAACGGGATCTCGGAATCGGGCAGGTTGATCCCCTTGCGGGTCGTGACCGTCCCCCCCTCGACCACCGTCGCCGACAGCTCGCGGCCGGCACGGCTCTCGATCAGCAGCTCGACCAGGCCGTTGTCGATCAGGACCCGCTCGCCCGGCTCGACGTGGTCGAGAAACTCCGGCTCGTCGATCGGCAGATCGGCGCCCGGGTCCTCGGAGATCGTCACCCGCTGTCCGGCCTCGAGTGTCCGGCCGCTCTCGGGCAGCCGACCGAGGCGAAAGCGCGGACCCATCAGATCCATCAGGATCGGCACCACCCGCTCCTCTGCCTGCGCCTCGGCTCGGACGGTGGCGACGATCCGCCGGTGCGTGTCGTGGTCGCCATGCGACAGGTTGAGCCGTACGACGTCGACCCCGGCCGCCAGCAGAGTACGGATGGTCTGCGGCTCGGCGCTCGAGGGGCCGAAGGTGGCGACGATCTTGGCTCGACGGGTCGGCATCGCGAGGGAGACGCGCCCCAGCCGCTCGGCCGGTGCCCGCCCGCATATCCTGTCATCTCGCGCTCCGAGATGTCGCCGAAAGCGCTATCCTCTGTCGCATGTTCGACGGTCTGCAGGAGCGACTCCAGGGCGTCTTCCGCCATCTCAAGGGCGAGGGCCGGGTCTCCGAAGAAGTCCTCAAGGGAGCCCTGCGCGAGATCCGGATGGCGCTGCTCGAGGCGGATGTCAACTTCCGGGTGGTCAAGTCGTTCGTGCAGCGGATCGGCGAGCAGGCCGAGGGTCAGAAGGTCCTCGAGAGCCTGACGCCCGATCAGCAGGTCATCAAGATCGTCCGCGACGAGTTGGTGAGTCTGCTGGGCGAAGAGGGCGCCGAGCTGCGCCTCGACGGCCGGCCGGCAGTGGTCCTCCTGTGCGGCCTCCAGGGCTCGGGCAAGACGACCACGGCGGGCAAGCTGGGATTGCGATTGACCCAGCGCGACCGTCATCCGCTACTGGTCGCCGGCGACCTCCAACGCGCCGCCGCGGTCGAGCAGCTGGTGCAGGTCGGTGCCGGCGTCGGCGTGCCGGTGGTCGTGCCGGAGGGAGCCGAGGACGTCGTCGCGGTGGCCGAGCGGGCGCTCTCGGTCGCCCGCGATCGGGGTCACGACGTCGTCCTGGTCGACACCGCGGGGCGGCTCCACATCGACGATGAGCTGATGGCCGAGATCCGGCGCCTGGCGGAAGCTCTGTCGCCGACCGAGACCCTGTTCGTGGCCGACGCCATGACCGGTCAGGACGCGGTCAAGAGCGCCACCGAGTTCGCACAGGCGCTGGACCTGACCGGCGTCATTCTGACCAAGCTGGACGGCGACGCGCGTGGCGGCGCCGCGCTGTCGATCCGCAGCGTTGCCAAGGTGCCGATCCGCTTCGTCGGTACGGGTGAGAAAGCGGAGGATCTCGAGTCGTTCCATCCCGACCGGATGGCTTCTCGGATCCTGGGTATGGGCGACGTCCTGTCGCTGATCGAGAAGGCGGAAGCGGGCCTCGACTCGGACGAGACCGAGCGCCTGGCCAAGCGGATCGCCAGCCGCGACTTCAACCTCGAGGACCTCAGAGATCAGCTCCTGCAGATGCGCAAGCTCGGTCCGTTGTCCCAGGTCCTCCAGATGCTGCCCAAGGCCGGGCCGCTCCGGGGCCTCGACCCGTCGATGGTGGACGAGAGCCAGCTCCGCCAGACCGAGGCGATCATCAATTCGATGACCCGCGAGGAACGGCGCCGACCGCAGATCCTGAACGGCAGCCGCCGGCGCCGGATCGCACGGGGCTCGGGCACTTCGGTCCAGAAGGTCAATCAGCTGCTCAAGCAGTACAGGGCGATGAAGAAGATGATGAAGCAGATGCGCGGCGGCTGGCTCCAGAAGACCCTCAAAATGAAGGGTTGACGTGCTAGAATCTAGCCCTCGGGTTGGACCGCCTCGTGTTGGTCAAGAGCCGGTCGGCCCGAGTTGTCACGTTTGGAGAGACTGAGATGCTGAAAATCCGGCTTCGCCGTATGGGAAATCGCAACCGACCGTTCTACCGGATCGTGGTCTCTGACTCACGCCGAGTCCCGACCGCAAACGCGGTCGAAGAGATCGGACACTACGATCCGCACGGCGATGTGAAAGACGCGCATATCGACGTCGAGCGTGCCGAGCACTGGATCTCGCACGGTGCCAAGGTATCGCCGGCGGTCGCGAAACTGCTCGACCACCACCGTCCGACCGCCTGAGCACGATGTCCGAAGTCAGCGCTCAGCTCACCGAGCTCGTCAAGCTGATGGTCGACCGGCCCGAGGACGTCTACGTGGACGAGTTTCGCGACTCCGTGGGCGCCAAGCTCGACCTGACGGTGGCTGAAGAGGACCTCGGCAAGGTCATCGGCCGCCAGGGGCGGACGGCCCGTGCCCTGCGGTGTGTGCTGGGAGCGCGCGAGACGCGCAACGACATCGAGTACGAGCTCGAGATTCTCGACTGAAACCGATCGAAGAGAGCACGGAGTTCCGCCTCCCCGAGTTCGTGGAGGTCGGGCGGGTGCGGCGTCCGCACGGGGTTCGAGGGGCGCTGCTCGTGGCTCCCTCGACCGACGTGGAGGAACGGTTCGCGGCGGGCTCCGAGCTCGACCTGGTCTCTCCGGACGGCGAGCGGCGTCGGGTCGAGATCGCGCGCTGCGCTCCCCACGGCGAGAACCTGCGACTGAGCCTGGTCGGGTTCGAGAGTCGGGAAGCCGTCGAGCCGCTGCGCGGCGCGACGTTCGAGGTGAGCCGGGCAAGAACGCCGGCGGCACCCGAGGGCGAGTACTACTACTTCGAGCTGATCGGCTGTGAGTGCTCGGACCACGGTGCGGGCCCGCTCGGCCGGGTCGAAGAGGTGGTCGAAGACGGAGGCGGCCTGCTGCTCCGGGTTTCCGACGGCAGCCGCACCGTGCTGGTCCCGTTTGTCCGTACCTTCCTGCGCTCGATCGACGTCGCCGCCAGGAAGATCGAGCTCGAGCTACCCGAGGGGCTGATCGACACATGCGCGTCGACGTGATCACGATCTTCCCCGAGCTGTTCGGGCCGTTCCTCGAGACCAGCCTGATCGGCCGGGCGATCCGCGGCGACCTAGTGCGGATCGACGTCCACGACCTGCGGCACTGGACGAGCGATCGGCACCGGACGGTCGACGACGAGCCGTACGGCGGCGGCGGCGGCATGGTGATGACCGCGCCCCCCTGGGTGAGTGCGGTTCGCGCAGTCTGCGGCGAGCGCCGACCCCGGCGGATCCTGCTGTCCCCACAGGGACGCCGCCTCGACGATCGGCGGGTCCGCTCGCTGGCTGGCGAGGGCGACCTGGTCCTGCTATGCGGGCGCTACGAAGGGATCGACGAGCGGGTCCGCGAGCTGGTCGTCGACGAGGAGATCTCGATCGGCGACTACGTCCTCTCCGGCGGCGAGGTGGCCGCGATGGTCTTGATCGAGGCTCTCTCGCGACAGGTCCCGGGCGTGGTCGGCCTCGCCGACTCGGTACGGCGCGAGAGCTTCCGCAACGGCGAGCTCGACTTCCCCCAGTACACACGCCCGCGAGAGGTCGAGGGGCTGCCGGTGCCGGAGGTGCTGCTGTCGGGCGACCACGAGGCGATCGAGCGCTGGCGGCGCGCGCAGTCGCGGACTCGGACCGCCGAGCGGAGACCGGACCTGCAGGCGCCCGACGACCCCACCTCGAAGCCCTGATCGTGCTACCATAGGCGTCCCAAAAAAAGCAGGCGTTCCCCGCCTGTGAGGCACATAGGACATTCCATGAACCAGCTTTCGGAACTAGAGCAGCCCTATCTGCGCACCGACGTTCCCGAGTTCCGCGCCGGCGACACCGTCAAGGTGCACGTCCGCGTGGTCGAGGGGGACAAGCAGCGCATCCAGATTTTCCAGGGGGTCGTGATCGCCCGTCGCGGCAGCGGCACCCGGGAGAGCTTCATCGTGCGCAAGATGTCCGGCGGCATCGGCGTCGAGCGCGTCTTTCCCCTCCACGGACCGGTCATCGATCGTATCGAGGTCGTTCGCCGGGGCCGGGTGAGGCGGGCCAAGCTCTACTACCTGAGAGGACTGCGTGGTAAGGCGGCTCGCATCGAAGAGCGGCGCGAGGATCGTCTGAAAGCGAAGTCCGCCCGAAAAGCGAACTGAGTCGTCGCTGAGTGGTGCTACAGCTCCTGGCGGAGGCCTACCGGCTGCGGCTGCTGCGCGGTATCGAGGAGGAGCTGTATCAGCTGGGCTACTCCCGGCAGGCCGGGGTCGATGAGGTCGGCCGGGGCTGTCTGGCGGGACCGGTGGTGGCCGCGGCGGTGGTCGTCGATCCACGCACCACGGTCCCCGGGGTAGACGACAGCAAGCGTCTGTCGGCCGAGGCGCGGAGTCAGCTGGCCGAGTGGATCCGGGAGAGCGCGATCGCCTGGAGCGTGGCGGCGGTCGCTCCCGAGGTCATCGACCGGATCAACATCCTCGAAGCGTCCAAGCGGGCGATGGTCGACGCCCTGCTGCGGCTGGAGGTCGTCCCCGACGTCGCGCTCGTGGACGCGGTGGCGCTCGAGAATCTGCCCTTCCCGTGCGTGCCGATCGTACGGGGGGACTCGTTCAGCTACGCGATCGCCTGTGCCTCGATTCTCGCCAAGGTCGAGCGCGACCGGCTGATGACCGACCTCGACGCGGCCTACCCGCATTATGGCTTTGCGCGCCACAAAGGGTATGCTGCGCCGGAGCATCTGGACGCCCTTCAGGAGATCGGACCCTGTCCATCCCACCGTCTGACGTTCAGGTCGGTGCTCCCGAGAGTCGAGGCGTAGAGGTAGGGAAGTGGCTACTCGTCGCGAACGGATTCTGAAGAAGGCCGAGAAGCTGGTACAGCGCGGCCGGCTCGAGGCTGCGATCGACGAGCTCAAGAAGGTCCTCGAGGAGACGCCGGACGACACGAGGACGCTCAATCGCGTCGGTGATCTGTACGCACGCCTGAGCCGCGTGGACGAGGCCGTCGACCTCTTCTCCAAGGCCGCCGAGCGGTTCACCAATGAAGGCTTCTTCGTCAAGGCGATCGCCATCTACAAGAAGATCCTCCGCCTCGATCCGACCCGGATGCCGATCTACGACAGCCTGGCCGAGCTCTACCGGCATCAGGGGCTGACCAACGAGGCCAAGGCCCAGTACCAGGTCGTCGCCGACTACTACGAGAAGGCCGAAGACATCGCCGCGGTGGTCGCGGTCTACGAGAAGCTGGTCGAGCTCGATCTCTCCGATCCGGAGATGCGGATCCGGTTGGGCGACCTGCTGACCTCAGCGGACCGGGCCGGCGAAGCGGTCGAGGAGTATCGCGAGGCCGCGAGCAGCCTGTTCGACGCCGGCGAGTCGGACTCCGGCCTCTTCGTTCTCCAGCGCGCGATCGAGGCCGATCCGGACAACCTCGAGTTCGTCATGCAAACGGTCCTGGAGCTGCAGTCGGCGCGGGAGTCGAGCATCGTCGAGCGCTTTGTCGAAGCGGCGATCGCACGCAATCCCGAGGCGGCGCAGGCGCGTGAGCTGCTGGAGAGCGTCAGTCTCCCCGCCGAAGCGGCGACCGCGGAAGAGGCCGAGGCAGAGGCCGAGGCGGTCGAGGTCGTCGAGGACGCGGCTGAGGCCGTCGAGGCCCCTGCTGAAGAGATCGGTGAGGAGGAGATCGCCGCTCTCGAGGAGCTGGCGGCGGCGCCGGAAGCCGAGCCCGAGCCGGTGGCGACCGAGTCCGACGTCGAGTTCGAGATCGAGCTCGACGCCTTCGAGGGGGCGATGGCGGAGGCCGCCGAACCAGAGCCCGAGCCGCCGCCGGTCGAGGCTCCGCCGGAGCCGGACGTCGACGAGATCCTGATCGAGGCGGACGCTCTGGCCAGCTACGGCCTGGGAGAGAAGGCGAGCGAGCGGCTCCATCGTGTCCTCGGTATGGAGCCCGGTCATCTCGGCGCCTTCCGCCGGCTGATCGCGATCGAGGCCGACGCGCAACGAGAGGCCGAGGTCGTCCAGCTGGCCGGACAAGCGGCCGCGGCCGCCCTCGAGTCGGGAAACGCCGTCGCCTGGCGCGAGATCGCTAGCGACCTCAAGCAGCGCGGGTACCGTTTCGAGGGCACCAGGATCATGCCACCCCCCCCACCCTCGGTGGAGGTGCCCGCCGAGTTGTTCGTCGACGCGCCCGAGACCGTCGAGACGTCGGAGCCGGCCGAGGAGACTCCGGACGCCGAGGTGGTGGTGGAGCCGGCGGAGACCGCCGTCGACACGATCGGCCCCGAGGAGCGGGAGGTGGAGGAACCGGTGTCCGAGGAGGCCCCACCGGCCGAGGCGCCGGTCGCGGCCGGCGCCGAAGCCGCCGGAGAGGGCGATTTCTTCGACCTCGGTGCCGAGCTCGCCCAGGAGCTCGAGGGGATGGAGGAGGAGATAGCCGAGACGGAAGGCGACATCGAAGGCCAGACGATCGAGGAGATCGTCGAGGGGTTCAAGCGCGGGATGGCCGAGGTGCTCTCGCCCGAGGCCTACGACACGCACTACAGCCTCGGGGTCGCGTACCGCGAGATGGGTCTGGTCGACGAAGCGATCGGCGAGTTCCAGCTGGCGGCGAAGGACCCGCGCTATCTCGTCGAGTGCTGCTCGCTGCTCGGCCAGAGCTTCCAGGAGAAGGACTTCGCTGACCTGGCGATCAAGTGGTATCGCAAGGGTCTCGACTCGCCTTTCATCACCGAGGAGGAGACCTGGGGGCTACTCTACGAGATGGGCAATCTCCACCTGACGAGCGGTGATCGAGACGCCGCCCGGGACGCCTTCACCGAGATCTACGGTGCCAACTCCAACTTCCGGGACGTAGTGGCCAAGCTCGAAGAGCTGCGCGACGACTGAGATCCAGTCTCCGTGGAGCCCGAGACCAGAAGATTCTGGCTGATCGCTTTGGCGATCCTGATCGGCGTCGTGGCGCTGATGCTGTTCGGGCGGGCGCGCGAGGAGCTGGCGCCGACGCCCCAGCGAGCCTGGGTCGCGATCGAGGCGCCCGGCACGGGCGGCGCCCGGGTCGGCGGGGTCAAGGTCGACGCGGGTGGCGACTTCGTCCTCCACGCCGTGCTCGAGGCCGACACCTGGCAGGGTGAGAAGGTCTACTACACCGAGGCGTCGAGTCTGGTGCTGCCCAGCGGTGAAGTCGAGCCCGAGCAGCTGCGGGTCTGGAGGGGCGACACCGAGGTGCGGGTGCTCTGGTTCAGCGTCGAAGCCGCGAAGCCCTATCTCGAGGTGGATTCACCCGAGGAGCTGGCGACCCTCGAGTTCCGTGAGTTCTTCCTCCCCGACTGGCCGCGGACCTGGTCGGTGTCGGGGAAGTGGGGCGCTACCAGCGCCGGCGTGACTCTACCGAGGGGGGTGAAGCACCTGCCGTTCGGAACCCGACGCTTCAACGTCCGGATCGAGCTCTTCGGCCCCGAGAGTCAGATCCGGCCGCGCCAGCGGCTCCAGTCGTGGACCGGCGCCGAGCTCCAAGCGAACCTGGAGCACTTCCCGACCGTCTTCTCACAGCTCGGCGGCACCCTCGGCCCGCCGTCGGCGGTGTTCGGGCTGCCCCAGCTCGAGCTGGGCGAGAGCGCGACCGCCCCGGCGAGCGAGGCGGTGGCGGAGTGGCGGCGCGAGGGGCTGGCCTTTTCCCGGCTGGCGGTGATCCACGACGCGATCAACGGCGCCGGCGCCGTTCCCGACGAGCTGGCGTGGGAGGCGGTCGAGCTGACCGGCGAGGTGCCGTGGGAGGCGGCCGGGGACCTGATACGGGTCGGCGAGCGCTGGGTGCTGACGTACCAGGATCTGGGGGTCGAGGGACGGCTCGACTATGAGGATCTCTGCTTCGATTTCGACAAGGGAGCCGCGGTTCGGAGGCTCGGCGACATCTTCGTCGGTGAGGGCCTGGTCGAACGCGCCAGGCTCTAGCCGTGGAGGATGGAATGGCGACGAAGATAACCCTGATCCCCGGTGACGGCATCGGCCCCGAGGTCACCGGTGCGACCGTGAGCGTGCTCGAGGCCTCGGGAGCGCGGCTCGAGTGGGAGGAGCACATCGCGGGCACGGAGGCGTTCGAAACGACCGGGAGCCCACTGCCCGAGGAGCTCCTGAGCTCGATTCGATCGAACCGCGTCGCGCTCAAGGGTCCGGTCACGACCCCGGTCGGGAAAGGCTTTCGCTCGGTCAACGTACAGCTCCGCAAGGCGCTCGATCTGTTCGCCAATCTGCGGCCGGTGGTGACGGTGCCGAAGCTGCCGGCGCGCTTCGAGAACATCGACTTGGTCGTGGTGCGAGAGAACACCGAAGGTCTCTACAGCGGCCTCGAGCACCAGGTGGTCGACGGCGTGGTCGAGAGTCTGAAGATCATCACCGAGCGCGCCTCGACCCGCATCGCCCGATTCGCGTTCGACTACGCGCGGCGCCAGGGACGCGAGCGGGTCACCGCCGTCCACAAGGCCAACATCATGAAGATGGCGGACGGCCTCTTCCTGGAGTGTTTTCGCAAGGTCGCCGAGGAGTATCCCGAGCTCGAGGCGGACGACCGGATCGTCGACAACATGGCGATGCAGCTGGTGGTCCACCCCGAGCGCTACGATGTGCTGGTCTTGCCGAACCTCTACGGCGACATCCTGTCCGACCTGTGCGCCGGCCTGGTCGGTGGTCTGGGAGTGGTGCCGGGCGCCAACATCGGCGAGGAGATGGCGGTCTTCGAAGCCGTCCACGGCAGCGCTCCCGACATCGCCGGTCAGAACCTGGCGAACCCGACCGCGCTGATTCGCAGCGGTGTGCTGATGCTGCAGCATCTGGGTCTCCAGGACGAGGCCAGCCGCGTGCACGCGGCGCTTCAGGCGACCCTGGCGGAGCCGAGCGAGCGCACTCGGGACGTCGGCGGCGAGGCGTCGACGACCGAGTTCGCCGAGGCGGTGGTCAGGAGAATCGAGGCGGGGAGCTAGGCCGAGATGGGCTCGCTCTTCGACCAGCCGCTCGACCGCCCCGAGCCGGACGCACCCGAGGCCGGCTCGCCGCTCGCCGACCGGATGAGGCCGCGGAGCCTCGATGAGGTGGTCGGCCAGCCCGAGGTGGTCGGGCCGAACGGATTCTTGCGGCGCGCCATCGAAGAGGACCGCGTTCCGTCGCTGATCTTCTGGGGACCGCCGGGCTCGGGCAAGACGACGCTCGCGCGGATCGTCGCGCGCGGCACCGCTTCGCACTTCCAGCCGTTCAGCGCGGTGATCTCCGGTATCAAGGAAGTTCGGCGGGTCATGGACGACGCCGCCCGCCTACGCAAAGCGCAAGGGCGCGGCACCCTGCTCTTCGTCGATGAGATCCACCGCTTCAACCGGGCACAGCAGGACGCCTTCCTGCCCTACGTCGAGCGCGGTGACATCGTGCTGGTCGGGGCGACGACCGAGAACCCGTCGTTCGAGTTGAACGCCGCGCTGCTCTCGCGCTGCCGAGTGGTGGTCCTCGCCCAGCTGGCGCCGGAGGAGCTGATCACGCTGATGCGCCGTGCGCTCGCGGACCGCGAACGCGGCCTGGGAGACGCGGCGATCGAGGTTACCGACGGCGCGCTCGAGGCGCTCGCTCAGCTCGCCTCGGGAGATGCGCGCCGAGCTCTCAACCTGCTGGAGCTCGCGGTCGAGGACGCTCGCACCTCCGGCGCCCGCGAGCTCGACGAGGAGACGCTCCAACGGGTCGTCCAGACCAAGGTGCTGCGCTACGACAAGTCGGGCGAAGAGCATTTCAACCTGATCTCGGCCCTGCACAAGTCACTGCGCGAGAGTGATCCCGACGCCGCGATCTACTGGCTCGCTCGCATGCTCGCGGCCGGAGAGGACCCGCTCTACCTGGCGCGCCGGATGGTCCGGTTCGCGAGCGAGGACGTGGGGCTGGCGGACCCCCGGGCGTTGCCCCAGGCGCTCGCCGGCTGGGACGCCTACCATCGGTTGGGGAGCCCCGAGGGTGAGCTGGCGCTCGCCCAGGTGGCGATCTATCTGGCACTCGCTCCGAAGAGCAACTCGGTCTACCGGGCGTACGGCTCGGCCCGGCGCACGGTCGAGGAGCGGCCGGCCGACCCGGTGCCGATGTCGATCCGCAACGCGCCGACCCGCCTGATGAAAGACCTCGGCTACGGTCGCGACTACGTCTACGCCCACGACACGGACACCGGGGTGGGGGGGCTCGACTGTCTGCCCGAGTCGCTTCAGGGGGAGCGCTTCTACCGGCCCGGCGAGCACGGCTTCGAGGTGGAGCTGGCTGAGCGACTCGAGCGATTCGAGCGGCTGCGCGAGCGAACGCGCCGCCGGGATTCCTGAGGCGTCGGGCCGCACCCGATCGTCCGTCCTCGGTCGAGCCCTCTGCTAGACTCCGCCGCGAGTCTGACCACACAGGGAGTGTCCATCGGAAGGCAGGGATGACCGAGCCCAAGTACACCGTTGGCATCGAGGAGGAGTACCAGATCATCGATCCCGAGACCCGGGAGCTGACCTCCTACGTGCAGGAGTTCGTCGACCAGGGTCAGCTGGTCCTCAAGGATCAGATCAAGCCCGAGTTCATGCAGTCGCAGGTGGAGGTCGGCTCCAAGATCTGCGGGGACATGCGCGAGGCGCGCAGCGAGCTGGTCCGCCTGCGCTCGACCATCGTCAATCTGGCTCACGAGAACGGACTCGTGGTGGCCGCGGCCAGCACCCATCCGTTCTCGATGTGGAGCCGCCAGGACATCACCATCAAGGAGCGCTACGTCAAGCAGCTCGAGGAGATGGCCGATCTGGCCAAGCGGATGCTGATCTTCGGCATGCACGTCCACGTCGGAGTCGAGGACCCCGACCTGCGCATCGACGTGATGGATCAGGCGCGCTACTTCCTGCCGCATCTGCTGGCACTGTCGACCAGCTCGCCGTTCTGGCACGGCCGCAACACCGGGCTCAAGTCGTACCGCTCGATCGTCTTCGAGAATCTGCCGCGCAGCGGCCCGCCGCCCGACTTCCGTTCCTGGGGCGAGTACGAGCGCTTTGTCGAGACCCTGGTCAAGACCGGCTGCATCGAGGACGGCACCCGGATCTGGTGGGACATCCGGCCACATCCGAAGTTCCCCACCATCGAGTTCCGGGTGACCGACATCTGCACCAAGATCGACGAGGCGATCTGTCTCGCGGCGCTGATCCAGGCGATCGTCGTCAAGCTGATCAAGCTCCGCCACAACAACCAGACCTGGCGTCGGTACCGCCACCATCTGATCACCGAGAACAAATGGCGTGCCGTCCGGCACGGCATCGAGGGCAAGCTGCTCGACTTCGGCCGGCAGCAAGAGGTCGACACGCGCGATCTGATCTCAGAGCTACTCGAGCTGGTAGACGACGTCGTCGACGACCTTGGCAGCCGGCAGGACGTCGAGTACGTCGACATCATTCTCAGCGAGGGTACGAGCGCCGACCGCCAGCTGGCGACCTTCGAGGAGACCGACGATCTGAAGGCGGTGGTCGACCAGCTGGTGACCGAGACCCGTGAGGGCTGCGAGCTCTCCTTCTGAGCCGGGCGTGAGCAGGTCAACCTAACGTGGGCCAACTGGTCCAGAGGGTCAGCGACTGGCTGTGGGGCGCGCCGCTGCTGATCGCGTTCCTCGGCATCGGCGTTTACCTCCTCTTTCGCCTGCGTGCGATTCAGGTCACGCAGTTCCTCCCGGCGGTGCGGGCGCTCCTTGGCCGGAGCGACGCCCGCGCCGACGGCGACATCAGTCCGTTCGGGGCGCTGATGACCGCGGTCGGCGGCATCGTCGGCAACGGCAACATCGCCGGCGTGGCGACCGCGATCACTACCGGCGGTCCGGGCGCACTCTTCTGGATGTGGGTCTCCGGCGTCTTCGGCATGGGCACCATGTACGCCGAGTCGGTCCTCGGAGTCCGCTACCGGCAGCGCGGCGCCGACGGTCTCTTCGTCGGCGGGCCGATGTACTACCTGCGCGACCGCCTCGGTTGGCCGAAGGTCGCGGCGTTCTTCGCTTTCGGCCTGGCGGTCAAGACCATGTTCGCCACCACCACCATCCAGAGCAATTCGATCTCCTACGTCGTCCAGGCAGAGCTTGGCTGGCGGCCGCTGGTCACCTGCGCGGTAGTCGCCGCGCTGACCGGGGTGGCGGTGGTCGGCGGTGTGCGCTCGATCGCCCGGGTCTCCGAGCTGATCGCGCCGCTCATGCGTCCGTCACGCGTTCAGTCCGATCGCGGCCACCGGCGGCTTTCTCGGGGCCGGCGTCCGAGAAGCGTTCCGGTTCGGCGTGGCCCGCGGGGTCTACTCGAACGAGGCGGGCACCGGCTCGGTGCCGATCGCACACGCGTCGGCGCGTACCGGCAATCCGGTCACCCAGGGAAAAGTGGCGATGCTGGGGGTCTTCCTCGACACTCTGGTCGTGTCGAGCGCGACCGGCCTGGTTCTGATCGCCAGCGGCATGTGGAGCTCCGGCCTCGAGTCGGCCGCGGTGACCGCCAGCGCGTTCGCGGCCGGTCTCGGCAGCTCGGGTGGCCTGGTGGTCCTGGCCGCGTCCCTACTCTTCGGTCTCTCGACGCTGATCTCGTGGGCGTTCTACGGTGAGCAGTGCGCGGCCTACCTCTGGGGCCCGGCAGCCAGAAAGCCGTACCGGGTCCTCTACTGCCTGGCGATCCTCGGTGGTGCCCTCGCCGGCGCCCGGGCGATCTGGGCCTGGGGCGACCTCTTGAACGGCATCATGGCGATCCCGAACCTGATAGCGCTGGTCGCTCTCGGCGGGGAGGTCGCGCGCATGAGATCGGCCAGAGGCGCCGATCGCTGAGCCCCTCGCAGGAGATATTCATTCGCGTCAATTAGTCAGCGGACGCGTTCTCCGCTAGGATGGTCCGCCTGAACCGCAAGGTGTAAACGGTCGCGCGATGCAACGCGGCGGTGGCGGGGTCTGGGGATGGACCTCGCTGCCGGGTCACGGCGGCAGGGAGGGGTCGTCGTGCGGCGAACCGAACCGTAGCTGGTTTTGGCGCGATTTCGATTCAAGCTGACCGGTCTCGAAGCGGCGCAAGAGGCGTTGCGCCGAAGGGTGCGACGCCCCCGAAGGAACGCCGTGATGCTGGGCCTTGGCGCCCTGCTCGCCTGGATCTTCCTGTGGGAGCCGCGGGAGCCCGAGCAGCCGCCCGGCCAGATCCGGTCTGTCTTCCTGCTCAGCAACACCGGCGCGGAGAGCCTGCGCGAGGCCAGAGCCGAGGTCCTCCTCGCGGCAGGGCCCTGTACCCCCGACTCGGTGCGGGGGCCGGAGGGTGGCGACGACAACCGGAACCGTCATCTGGACCCGGGGGAGACGTGGAGTTACAGCTGCACGTTCGAACAGCCGGCTCCGGGCGAAGGGGATGTGGATTCGCAGCTCGAGCTCCGCCTCGAGATCGGCGCCGAGCCGTGTCCGGAGTGTGTCGTCTGTCCGGAGTGCGTCGAGTGTCCCGAGTGTGCTCCGGGTCTGATGGTCGTCAAGGCGCCCGCCGCTCCGACCGTGCAGCATGGTGGCGAGGTCTCTCTGGTCTTCTGGGCCAGCTCCTCGGGCACCGGTGGTATCCGCATCGACTCCCTCAGCGACGAACAGTGCCGACCGGGGACGCTGGTCGGCCCGGACGGTTCCACGGCGGTCGATCCGAACAACGACGGAGACGGGCTCCTGGAGCCAGGCGAGACCTGGCGCTACGAGTGTCGGTACGCGGAGACGACAGACCACCGCGAGGACGAGCCCGATCCGAAGCAGCTGTCCGCGGCGTCCGTCACCGGACGAGACCAGTCCGGGCGACCGGTCCGGGCGACCTCCAATCGCCCGTGGCTCAGGATCCTGCACGGCCCGAAGCCGGATCTCGAGGTCGAGAAGTGCCTCCCCAAGTGGATCGTGCCGGGAGCTCCGGTGAGCCCGGTCTTTCGAGTCAGCAACGTGAGCACCGAGGCCGCCTCGTACGAAGAGATCGCGCTCGCCGACGAGCAGTGCCAGGCCGACTCCCTCAGCGGACCGGAGTCTGGAGACCTGCACGCGGACCTCATCCTCGATCCGGGGGAGACGTGGGAGTACCGGTGCCGGGACCGCCGCGCGGCTACCGGCTCGGGAGCGACCTCGGCCGCGGTGCTGACCGGCCGCCGGGTCGGGACCGGAGTCTCGACCAGGGTCCTTTCGGGATCGCCGCCGCTCACGAGACGGGAGCCGGAGTGGATCGACTTCGAACGGCTGGCGGCCGGCTGCTACGCGCGCGGGCGGGGTCCCAATCCCCCGGCCCTGCGGGTCGAGGTGGACGGTGGTGGGGCGGACCTCCTGATCACGGCCGAGAATCCGTGGCTGGGACCGAGCCTCAACGCCGCGACGCTCTTCGACTCGGACTGCGGCGACGGCGACTCGAGCTCGCAAGAGTGCCCGAGCTGCTCGGAATGCGGCGAGCCCGGCGATCGGAGCCTCTGCCTGGGTCGCACGACCCCCTTCGACTGGGATCTGTGCACACCCAACAGAGTCGCCGGCGGCCGCGGCAGGGGGAGCGCCGCCGCGGCGGCCAGCAACACGCTCTCCCTGGGCAACCTGCTGATCGTGGGCGAGGACCTCTGCGACGTCGCGCCGGCGGACGGCCGAATCGATAGCCCCAACGACGAAGGTCTGGCGGTGGTCCGAATGGCGATCGACTTCTCCGAGGTGTTGGCTCTACCGGACGTCGAATCGGTGCGTTTGCTCGGGATGACGATCGTGGACAACGACGAGGGGGCCGGTCGCCTGGTGCTGGAACCGGCGGCCGGCGATGCCGCTACCGGCTGCAAGCTGCCGGGAACGGCCAACAACGGCGTGGTCCGAATCCGCCTCGGAGCGAAGGACGATGCGGACGCGTGCGAGCTGCTCGGCGGCGAGGCTGTACCGACGACGGACGTGAGCTTGAGAACGCTGCCCGGCGGGAGTCGGGAAGAGGTGTTGGACAACGCCGGCGTCTCCGGCGTGAAGAGAGTCGTGATCGATGACTGGCGCTCCGGCGGCATCGACGATCTCGTGTTCCTGCGCGAGACCGCCGAGCTGGTCTGCCAATCGGCGAGCGGATGATGTCCGGGCTCGACCCGGAAGAAGGAGGCGAAGATGGATGACTTTCTGTGGCAAAACCTGGCGGGCCAGGAGAACGTGCCCGGGCTGCTCGGGATCTTCTTGTTGGCCCTGTTCGGAATCGATCGCTTGACGAGGGCGGTGCTCTACTTCGTCCCGGTCGAGCGCCTGATCGGCCGGCTCGAGCGCCGGCTGCTCGGCAAGGAGGACGGGGAGACACGCGAAAGCGCGATCGGCTACTACGTCGTCGCGTTCTTCCTGTCACTCTTCGTCGTCGGCGTCGGTAACATCCGGCTTCTGGGCCTGCTGAATCCAGGATTCACGCCGGTCCTCGACAACATTCTGTCCGCCGTCGTGGTCGCCACCGGCGGCGAGGGTCTGAGTCAGCTGCTGGAGCTGGGTGAGCCCGGGCGGCTGGCGCGTGCGGCGCCCACCGCGCCCCAGCCTCTCCAGGTCTTGGGAGACGTCAACCTCTCGAGCGGTGGCGAGCCGGCGGAGGAGACGACCGAAGGTTGATCGACCGTCACCGTTCGACCGGCAGTCGGTAGCAGACGGCTTCTCGGTTGTTCCGGACCAGGAGCAGCGTGCCCGAGAGCGCTGGTGGGTTCCAGGTCTTGCCGGCAAGAGCCGGGTGTCGACCCAGCTCGTTGTGCTCCTCCGGAGTCGCCTCGACCAACACCAGATCGCCATTCTCGCCCTGAATCAGGAGCAGGTCGTCGACCAGGATGAACTGCCCATGGCCGTAGCGGCCGCGCTTCCAGATCCGCTCGCCAGTCGCCGGGTCGAGGGCTACCAGGACGCCGTCGTCGAGGCCGTAGACCACGCCTTCTCGGAGCACCATCGGCGCGAACTTCGACTTGAGGCGAGGCGACGCCCAGACCTCCTCGACCGCGAAGCCGTCGTCCAGAGCGACGATCCTTAGCAGCCGGCTGCCGACGCCGTAGCCGGCCGAGACCAGCAGCAGATCGTCGGCGATCTGTAGCGGCGGCGTGACCTTCTCGCCGCTCGGCTGAATCCACTCCTCGCGCCAGAGCGTCTCGCCGGTCGCCGGATGGTGGCCGGCGACGCTGGTCTGGTTGACGGTCAGGATCTGCTCGCGCCCGGCGACCGTGGCGACGACGGGTGTGCTGTAGCTGCCCGGGTCGACGCCGGCGCGCCACCGAAGCTCGCCGCTCGCGCGGTCGTAGGCAGCCAGCGAGGTGCCGAGACGCCCGAGGTTCACGACCACCAGCTCGCCGACGATCAGCGGCGACGACGGCATCCCCCAGTCGGGTTGGCCGGCGCCGTTGTCCGCGAGCACTTTGCGGCTCCACAAGAGTGCGCCGCTCGAGAGATCGAGGGCGTTGAGGACGCCGGTCGCGCCGAGCGTGTAGACGCGACCGTCGACGATGGACGGCGTCGCCCGCGGGCCGCTGCCGCCGACGGTGGTGACGAACGGTGCCCGATCGGCGTGGACCCAGACCTGCTCACCGGTCGCGAGGTCGTAGCGGACCACGACCTCCTGGTCGCCGCGCAGCTCCTGGGTCACCGCCGCGTCGCCGACCACGGCGAACGCCGACCAGCCCTCGCCCACCTGGCGTCGCCAGATCTCCTCGGGTGGATTCGAGTCCCAATCGCGCGCCAGCCGCGGGCCGAGGAGGGTGGCGTCGCGGTTCGGCCCATAGAACTGCGGATAATCGTTCGGGCCTCCCCGGGTCGAGCCGGCGGTCCCGCCCGGCTGCGAGTCGAACGTCCGCTCGGCGCCCCAGCGGAAGCCGACGATCGGCATCAGATTGCCGTCGACGCCCTGGATCTCGAACAGCAGGCAGGTCGCGCCGGCGAGGGCAGCGATCCCCAGCAAGGCGCGCCAGCGGAACCGACCTGGCAGCCTCGAGAACAGCACCAGCCAGACCGCCAGCAGCAGCACGCCGAAGAACAGGGTGGGGAAGGTGGCGGTCCACCGATGCTGGACGCTGCGCATCGGTCCGAGCCAGAAGTAGGCGAGCAGCACCACCATCACCGCCAGGATGACGAGCGCGGGCCACTTGCGAATCGGACGAGTCATCTCTTCGCTGGGGCGAGGGGCAGGCGGCCGATGGCACGGCCCTCGATCGACCCCAGATAGAGCGCATCATCCCACTCCTCGACCGAGGTGACGTTGGGATAGTGGCCGCCGGCCGGATCGTGCAGCGTGCGGACGACGCGACCGGTGGCGTCGAGCGCCACTACCAGGCCGTAGGGTCGGGCGCCCGGCTGCAGCGCGCTCGGGATGCGGGCCACCAGACGCGCCAGCCAGGGTCGCGGATGGACCACCCGGTCGAGCAGATCGATGCGTACCGTGAAGAGCGCCAGCCAGTAGCCGCCCCGGCCGTCGCTCGAGACGCCGTCCGGGAAGCCCGGCAGGTTGTCGACGAAGATCTCGCTCTCGCCCTGCCGCGGTCCGGTGAGCCAGTAGCGGCGCACCCGGTAGCGGAAGGTCTCGGCCACCAGGACGTAGTCGCCGGTCACCGCGACCGCGACCCCGTTCGCGAAGTGAAGGCCGTCGAGCAGCACGCGGGTCGCGTCGAGCGCCGGGTCGTACTCGAGCAAGCGCCCCGACGGCGAGCCCTCGAACGGGGCCAGATGGATCTGATCCGGTCCGATGCGGGTACTGGCGTCCGAGAAGTAGACCCTACCGTCGGGAGCGGTATCGACGTCGTCGGCGAAGCCGAACGGCACCCCGCCGGCCTCGGCGACCCGGACCGTGCTGCGGCCGTCGCGGCCGACGGCGACCAGGCCGAGGCGGGTGTCCGCGACCCAGAGCGTGCCGCTCCGATCGAGATCGAGACCGAGCGGCCTGCCGTCGGTCCGGCTGAAGATCTCGATGCGCTCGCCACTGGCGGTACGGACGATCCGACGGATGGTGCCGTCCTCCAGGCCGGCGTAGAGCGCCCCACGCTCGTCGCGCTCGACGTCTTCGGGACCGGGCAGTCGACCCTCTCCGACCAGCTCGACCGACTCGAGATCGCGATTCGGCTCGAATGCGCCGGCAAGTGGGGGAGCGGGTGGTAGGTCGGTGGCCACCGGCTCGACCGGCAGCGGCCGGAACACCAGCACTCCGGTGACGACGATCGCGGTCGCGGCGAGTCCGAGCAGGATGCGGCGCACAGCTCGATTCTACGGAGTGGGATCGCGGTCGCGCCGATCGGCCTGCCATAGAATCGCGTCCTTCTGATGACTGTTGGACAGTCAAAGCTCCGCGGGGTACTGCGTGTGGCATCGCTGGCGGTCGGAGCCGTGTTGCTCCTGGCGGTGTTCTGGGTGGTCGCCCGTATCGTCCTCTATCGCCAGGTCGACGACAGCGAGCGCCTGGTCGGCAAGCGGGAGTACCTGGCGCGGATCGTGGCGACCCCGCGCCCGCCGGCCGAGGAAGCGATCAACGTCGTCCTGATCCTGTTCGACGACCTCGGCTACGGCGATCTGGGGAGCTACGGCGCGGACGCCATCGAGACCCCGAATCTCGATCGGATCGCCGCCGCCGGCCTCCGGTTCACCAGCGCCTACGCGCCGTCGCCGTACTGCTCCGCATCGCGGGCCGGACTGCTCACCGGCCGCCACGCGATCCGCTCTGGAATGCACCACGTTCTCCAGGCGCCCGGCACCTGGCAGGACAACCTGCTCCGGCTGGGTGGGCGCAACCGGAGGCTGCCGAAAGAGGAGATCACCCTGAGCGAGGTGTTGTCGGCGGCCGGCTACGCCACCGGGATAGTCGGCAAGTGGCACCTCGGAGACGAGTCGCCGTCGCTGCCCAACGATCGGGGGTTCGATCGATTCTGGGGGCTCCTCTACAGCAACGACCAGGGCGAGCCGCGGGTGCTGGAGAACGGCGGGGTGGTGGAGCCGCACCCGATCGATCAGACGACCCTGACCCGCCGCTACACCGAGCGGGCGGTCGAGTTTCTCGAGCGGCAGGCGGCCGGCCCGTTCTTCCTCTATCTGCCTCACACCTTCCCGCATATTCCGCTTCACGTCAGCTCGGAGCGGGTCGGGAGCTCGGCGGGCGGCCTGTACGGGGATGTGGTCGAGGAGCTCGACGAGAGCGTCGGCACCGTGATGAGCACGCTCGAGCGCCTGGGCGTGGCGGAGCGGACGCTGGTGATCGTCTCGAGCGACAACGGCCCCTGGTTCCAGGGCAGCCGCGGTCCGGTCCGCGGGCGGAAGTTCGACGTCTTCGACGGTGGAACGCGAGTGCCGTTCCTGCTCGCCGGGCCCGCCGGTGTGCCGGGCGGCCGGGTGATCGAGACGCCGATCTCGGCGCTCGACGTCTTTCCGACCGTCCTCGAGCTGGCCGGGTTGCCGCTGCCGGGAGATCGGCAGATCGACGGCGTCAGCCTCGCCGGAGCCCTGCGCGAAGGCACCGAGCCACCGAGCCGGCCGATCTTCTTCCAGCAGCTCGGCATCCCGCGGGCGGTACGGCTCGGCCGGTTCAAGTACCACGCCCGCCACGCCGTCTTCTACGGCAACCCGATGGACTGGATCTGGGGTCCGATGCGCTACCGCGGTCCGTGGCTGTTCGATCTCGAGCTCGACCACGACGAGTCGTACGACGTCAGTGCGCGACATCCGCAGGAGGCCGAGCGGCTCGCCGCCATGCTCGCGGACTGGCAGCGGGAGCTCGAGAGCAACCCCCGCGGCTGGCGCTAGCGGCTACTCGGCGGCCAGCCGCTTGACCTTGGCGTAGATCTGCGCCAGGGCGTCTCGCTCCCCCTTGACCTCCAGAATTCCCTTGGTACGCCGCCCCGGTGATCGCAGGATCTCGAGCGCGAGCTCGAACTGCCAGAGAACCGAATCCCATTGGCGGGGCGACCCCCCGAGATTCTTGGCCTCTTCGTAGCCGTCCATGATCTTCTCTTCGCGAGTGCTCAGGTCGCGTTGGCGCAGCCCCCGGAGCACACCGCAATCGGGCTCCATGATCGCGTTCCAGAAGCTCCGCTCGCGGTGATAGTCGAGCGGAGCCCGTGTCTCGAGGTCGTCCAGCACCTGGTCGAAGGTCGCGGCGAGGGTCCACTCGTTGTCGCCGACCTGCCGGTTCCAGGGTCCACCCTGGAGCAGGATGCCCATCAGCACGTTGGGCTTCGGGTACTTCACCTCCCCGATGCGCGTAGCCGACCGGTATTCGCCGGTCATTCGCTGGAGCGACTTCTGGCGGTTGGGACCCTTCTGCAGAAACGCGAGTCGTTTGTAGCTCGAGCCGAGGAGCGAGTGACGCTCCGAGGTGTGTCCGAGCTTGAGCAGGTGCTTGACCTCGGAGATGGCTTTGCGGATCTGCCGGATCGCCCTGGTGCGACTCATCCTCTTGGCGACGAACTCCTCCTTCGCCCAGCGTGTGCGCACGTTGGCGAGCATCTCGAGGCGCTTGACCGATACCTGTGCGTCTTCCGCGGCACGGGCTCGTTCGAGGTAGTGGACCGCCGGACCAAAATTATGAGTGGCGCGAAACGCAGCACCGAGGGCCGAACAGATCTCTGGATCTTCGAGCCAGCCCCTCGTCTTCAGGACCTTCTCGATGTCCTTCACCTGCTGGTGTCGCGCCTCGCGCTTGCCGATCGTGTTGGCGCTCTTCGCCGCCGCGGCTCGATTGCCGAGCTCGACCATCGCCTCGACCTTGTGGCGGAACGACCAACCGCTCCAACCTCCCGTGCGAGCGTCGAGGACCAGCCGGAAGCCCGGATCACCGTAGCACTGGTAGGCACCCCAGGTGTTGGTCCCCGGGTGGTCGCCAAAGGTCTTGGACCTCGCACCACGGACCGCCATGCCGAAGGTCTCGCCGTCAAGCAGCAGGCGGTAGAACTTGGTGGCGAAGGTCACCGCCGCGGCGTCGTCCACCGCCCAGCCGGCGGCGACCACCGCTCGCACTCCCATCTTGATGAACTGCGAGGCGAGATTGGAGGCGAGTCCATGGGGGTCTTCATGCGGCAGCTTTTCCTCATGCCCCAGATGACAGCAGTTGATGAAGACGAGCTCGGGCATGGTGCGCATCTGCCGGACCTCGTTGGGCGTCAGCAGCTCGAGATCGACCAGCTTCTCCTCTTTGCCGCGCTTGCAGGACAGGACCATGCCGCTGCGCATCGGATCGGTCCGGTCGTAGAGGCCGTGGCCGGCCAGATGGAGAACCCGGTAGTCGTGAGCCATCAGCGCTCGCAGCACCGAGGTCGGGGTCACCCTCTCCTGATGACGAATCTCGGTCGTCACCGTCCAGTTGCCGGCTCGCAGGCTCTTGACCACCCGCTTCGCCTCGCGCTGGGCCCCGCCGAGCTCGACCAGGCAGCTGGGAGGATCGCCGACCACCAGCGCGTTGCGATCGTAGGAGTGAACCACCGGCTCCGGATCTTCGACCTTCAGCTGGCGCAGCAGACCGGCCGAGACTCCGAGCGGCTTGCCGCCCCTCTGCGAGCGATCGAACAGCATCTCCCAGGGGTGCCTGGCCGACTCTTCGTCCAGCACCAGCACCAGGTTTCGCTGCTCCGCGGCCACGGCCTTGAGCTCCCTCGGCACGAGCAGCTCGAACAGGGTCGACGTCAAGTCTTCGCTGGTCGCGCGGGTGCTCGCGGTCGCCTGCCGCACGAGCTGATCGACCAGTCGGCGCTGAATCCCGACGTGAGTGCTGGCGGCGCGCGCCCGCTGCCCCAGGGTCTGGAACCGAATGAGCTCGTTCTTGCGCCTGGGGCGCTCGTCGGCCTCGCTGTCGCGGGAAGGGACCTCTTCGTGGACGGTGGAGATGATGAGCCGCGCCCACCAGCCCTGCGGCTCGCGAAAGTAGACCCGTCGATAGCCGCCGTCGAGGCGCCGCAGCTCGGGATCGAGAACGAAGGGTGCCTTGCCGCCCGCGCTGGCGATGCTCTCTAGCTCGGCGAGGGCGTTCATCGCCCGGTCCTCGAAGAGCTCGACGAAGGCGATCTCGCCGATGCATGGGGTGTCCGACAGCCGCTCCGCGATGCGTTGATTCGCGAGCGTGACGCCGTGGATGATCGCCTCGACCGCGTCGCGCAGACCGATCCCCGCTTCGCCTGTGCCGATCAGCAGGGAAGAGAGCGCGATGGTGTCGGTGTCGGGGGCTCGCCCTTCTTCCCTCGCCGCGAGCGCATAGCGGACCACACCGTCCTGAACGGTCGCGCTGAGGGCTCCCGCGGTCAGATCTCCGACGTCGCCGAGTCCAACCACCAGGGCGCCGTACGTCGGGTGCTGGTCCGTTTCGTCCGAGAAGATCACCTCCGCGGTGCCTGTCGGCCCCGGATAGAGGTTGGCCTGGTGGCGCAAGGAGAGTCGGCCGTCGAGGCGCCGGTCGAGGGCGCTCTCGGCGCTGACGATGGCGTCGCTCTTGTAGTGGCCGACCATGACCATCGAGCGCGCGAACGCCAGGTTGCCGTGAGCGACGCTCACTCGCAGAGGAGGCTTCGCGGTGGGTCGTCGGCGTAGGTCGAGCCCGAGCGCGGCCGCCGCCAGCTCCTGGGCGTCGGGGAAGAGGACCACCTCGTCCTCGCTGTCCATCCGGGTCGGCACCTCCTCGCCGCGTGACACCGGCGGAGCGGTGTCGAGCCGCTTGGTGTCGCCTCTCTCCAGGAGATCGGCGATGCCGTCGAAGGCGGGCCGGTGGTCCGCCAGATTGCCGTGGCTGGTGTCGACGTACCACGTGTGTATCCCTTCGGGGATCCCGGTCTTCCACGGCACCCTCCCGTCGCCTTCGGCGGTCGAGCGGAAGACGATGCCTTCCGAGAGCGGCCCGAGTCCGATCGGGGTCTGGCGGGCGACGCCGGCGACGTAGAACATATGGTCGGCGTCGATCGCGGCCCCATCCAGGAGCTTGCGGGTCCGACGGGCCTGCGCGAGCCGGCGCGCCGTCGGAACCGACCACTTCCGGTCGTCCGTGTTCTTGAGATCACGCCAGGTGGAGACCGCGAACAGATCGTGGTCGTCGTCGGCCGGGAGCATCTCCAGGAGCCCTGGATACTGAGAGAACCAGCGGAGCAGGTCGCTCCGTGAGTTCCAGACGTCGAGCAGCGCCAGGCCGGAGACCAGCTTCTCGCGGCCCAGCAGGGCTCGCGGCACGGTCCACGAGCCGTTGGTCGGCGTGCCGAGCATCACCAGGCGCCCGCCGCGGTCGCGGAGCTCGTCCCAGAGCTCGGGCCGCCGTGCGATCAGCGCCCGGGCGACCAGGCCGCCCATCGAATGGGCGAGCAGGTGGATGGGCTGGTCCTTGGCCTCCTCCCGGTCGAGCTGCCGTCGTACCGCCACCTCCAGACGATCCGCGGCGCTCAGAATGGAGAGTCGCCAGTCGAACGGGAAGGGCAGCACCTGACGGGAACCGCCCAGGTACTCGACCAGATCGGCGTAGGCGAGGCCGATCAGCCCGCTCGCCCAGACGCCCTGCTGCGAGACCCGGAGCTCTGAGAGCTTGCCGCGGGCGAGGGCCGGCGGGTCGAGCCAGTAGCGGTTGCTCCCGACCGCCAGCTGGCTGCCCATGATCCCCGGCAGCAGGAGGACGATCGGCTTGGGCTCGTCGCCGAGGTCGCGGTCGGTCGCGATGCGAACCTCGCGGACCGCCCCGATCTCCCCGAACCCGCCGAGATCGTCGTCTTCCCGCTCCAGACCGACGAGCACCTGCTGCGCCGTGTCCGAGTTCCTGAAGTAGCTGAAGTGATCGACCTTCGGACCGCTGGTGAAGTAGCTGCGCGCAGTCCCTCGGCGCTGCGCGCCGAGGTCCATTGAACTCGTATTGACGATCAGATCGTGATCTTCCAGGTAGAAGGCGTCGAGCACCTGCTTGAGCCGCGCCCGCAGCCCGTCGCCTTCGCAATCGCCGGCGATGACCGACAGATCGGCCTCGAGCTCCAGGCCGGAGGTGTTGAGCAGACGGATCAAGGGCGAGCGCGGCATCATCGCCTCGAGACCGGGGAGATCCTCCGGGTCGGTGCGCTCCTTGGCGACCGCGATCAGCAGGTCGGAGACCATCCCGTAGACCGGGTGGGCACCCAGTCCGGTGTGGCCGAGGAGGTTGAGGATCGTGGAGAGGTAGAGGTCGAGACGCTTGGATGCGAGAGTCGTTCCCTTCGCCGGGCAGGCGACCCGAACGAAGCGCTCCACCCGCGGGCGCTTCTCTCCGAGCAGAACGTTGAGGCGCTTGAGGAGCTCGATCTCCGGCTTGCGGTCGCCGGTGGCGCCGCGGTCGTAGCCGGCGATCATCTCGGCGGAGAACGGCTTTTTGCGGGTAGTGCCCACGACCCGGCCGTGGGCGACGAGCTCACCGACGAGACCTCCCCGCGAGTGGCTGACGAGGTGGAGCCGGGCGTCGGGCGGCAGACTCTCGAGCAGGTCGATGGCGTTCCGGAGCGGGCTCTGGCTCAGCGTCCGATGCTCGAGCGCGAAGACCCGCTTCTCGTAGCGATGGTGGAGGCGACGCCAGGTGTTCTCCTGGTCCTCGAGCAGGCCGCCGAAGCTACCGTCGGTGCTCGACGCGGTGCCGTGCAGAAAGACCAGCACCGGGTCGTCGGTCGCCTCGACCTCGCCGGAAACGAGCTTGCCGTCCTCGCGCCACATATGGAGACCGTGCTTAATGCGGTTCTCGATCGCGCGAGCCGCGATCTCCGCCACCTCGCCCGGCAGGTCGAACCCGAGCAGCTTGAGGCCTTTGATGGCCAGGCCGGCGATGCCTCGTTCCTTCCCCTGACTCGGATAGTGGCTCGGGAAGGCCGCTTCTCGGGCGTTGCGCGAAGCGAGCCCCGCCTTGGCGGCGTCGTCCTCGAACTGCTCGTAGCTGGTCCAGAGGCGAACCCCGTCCTCGAGCTCGAGCTCGAGAACGTCGTCCTTCTCGACCTCGATCCTGGTCTCCGGGCCGGTCGCCCGAGTGGCGTCGATGTCCAGTGCTCTCTTGACCTTCGGTGCGAACTCCGGGCTGGTCTGGAGATAGGACTCCCCGTCGTCGGCGGGCCGTGCTCCCGCGATCCTGAGTGTCGTACTCATCCGGGTCCCCCTCGAATGTCCGGCTTGTCTGGGGACAGTCTACCCCCATTCGGCGCTCGTTGGCGAAGAACGCTCGAGCGGCCGCCCGGTCTCTACTGGCTCGCGAACTGCTGCGCGGCGCCGGCGGTCGCCGCCGCCTCGACCACGTCCACCACCACGTCTTTGGTCAGCAGCTCGCCGAAGAGGTGCGGCTCGTCGCCCGGTCGGTAGAGCAGGTAGAAGGGAATGCCGTAGCGACCGTGGTCGGCCAGGTAGTTCGCGATGGCGTCCGAGCGGGTGGTCCAGTCGGCCTTCATCGCGATCACCTCGTGCCGCTCGAACAGCGCAGCGATCTCCTCGGTCTCCAGGACCAGCCGCTCGTTGACCTTGCAGGTGAAGCACCAGTCGGCGGTGACGTCGACGAAGACCAAGCGTCCCTCGTCGACCAGCCGCTCGGCCTCGGTGCGATCGAAGGTCGTCCACGGGATCAGGTAGGTCTCTTCGACCGCCGCCAGCGCCCGCTGCTGCACGCGACCCGAGCCGGCGATCCAGAACGCCACGCCGACCGCGACCAACGCGCCGACGGTCGCCAGCTTCCTGCTCAACCCGCTCCCGGCGGAGCGCATCCAGACGAAGAGCGCCAGCAGCAGGAGAGCGCCCTGGAGAAAGGCGACCCGTTCGGCGGGCATCTGCCCCGCGAGGACGTAGAGCAGCCAGATCGCGGCGCCGGCGAGCAGAAAGCCCATCACCACCCGGAGGTGGTTCATCCACGGGCCCGGCTTGGGCAGGAAGGACAGGCTGCGGGGCGTGGCGGCGACCGCCAGATAGGGGAGCGCCATGCCGACGCCGACGGCGGTGAAGGTGGCGAACACCGTCGGTGCGGTCTGGCCGAGGGCGAAGCCCAGAGCGGTGCCAAGGAAGGGCGCCGAGCAGGGCGTCGCCATCAGGGTCGCGAACAGGCCGGAGCCGAAGTGACCGGCGATCCCCTCGGTCGCGGCCGAGCCCGAGAGCCGTTGGGCGAAGCCCGGCAACCGCACTTCGAACAGGCCCCAGAGGTTGAGGGTGAACAGCAGCACGACGATCGCCAGGAAGGTGACGAAGACCGGCTCCTGGAACTGGACCCCCCAGCCGACCGCGGTGCCCGCGGCGCGCGCGACGACAGCCGCGATCGCCAGCGCCCAGAACGAGGCCAGGATCCCCGCCGCGGTCGCCAGTGAGCCGGCGACCACCGCTGTCCGTCCCTCACCGGCGCTCTTGACCAGGCCGAAGATCTTGAGCGACAGAACCGGTAGGACACACGGCATCGCGTTCAGGATCAGCCCGCCGAGCAGCCCGAGTAGCAGGATCACTCCGAGGTGCGGACCCGCCCGCCGGGTCCCGCCGGCCGTCACACCGGTCGGCTGTCCACCGCTGCCGATCGCCAGATCGAGGCTCGCCTCGGCGGTGGTCGGCGGCAGGCAGCTCTTGTCGTCGCACGCCTGGTAGGTGAGCCGGGCCTCGATCGGCACCGGGCCGAGCTCCGCCCCGGCCGGAACCGCCACCGTCGAGCCGAAGTCGACCTCTCCCGAGTAGACCGAGAGCGGCTGCTCCTCGAAGGAGAAGGTCTCCATCGTCCCCTCGGGGTAGCTGATCGTCGCCGGTGCCCACCCGTCTGGGAGCACCAGCTCGAGCTCGGTCGGAATCAGGTACTCGAAGGTCGGCTGGTTGCTGTTGGTGTGCCAGCCCGACTCGATGGTCATCGTCGCGACGACCGTCGCCTCACTGCCGGGCTCGTAGGCGGTGCGGTCGGCGGCCAGGTCGACGGTCGCCTTGCTGGGGCTCGCGAGCTGCGCTGCGGTGGGTGCGCTCGCGCCGGCGACCAGTGCGGCGAGCAGGGAGACGGCGAGACGGATCCTGGCCGCGGTCATGGGCAGGCGGTCAGTCTAGCATCGGCCCGAGGCGCCGGAAGCGTCGTGGGTCGCAGGCCTGGGGGCGCCGATTCGCCCCCGAGGTCGCGCCAAAACCGCCCGGACCTGGTGTATGGTGACAGCTCGCATGAAGCTCGCGGCGCGTATCCATCGGATCGGCGAATCGGCCACGCTCAGGGTCTCGCGCAAGGCGGGAGAGTTGCGCCGCCAGGGGATCGAGGTCGCCGACCTGAGCGCCGGCGAGCCCGACTTCGATACTCCGCGGGCCGGGGTCGAGGCGGCGATCGACGCCCTTCGAAGCGGCTTCACACGCTACACCGCGGCGGCCGGGATACCGGAGCTGCGCGAGGCGCTCGCAGCCCGCTACCAGGCGAAGGGGGCACCCTGGGAGCCGGCCTCGGTGGTGGTGACCGTGGGTGCGAAGACGGCGCTCCTCGAGCTGGCGCTCAGCCTCTTCGAGCGGGGGCACGAGGTGATCCTGCCTTCCCCCTTCTGGGTGACTTTCCCCGAGCAGGTTCGATTCACCGGCGCCGAGCCGATCGAGGTCGCGACGTCGATCGACGACGGCTTCAAGCTCCACGCCGATCCGATTCTGGAAGCGATCACGCCGCGCACCCGCGCCGTCATCCTCAACTCGCCCTGCAATCCGACCGGCGGCATCATGAGGGCCGACGACCTGGAGCGGATCGTCGAGGCGTGCGCCGAGCGCGACATCGTGGTCATCTCCGACGAGACCTACGAGCGCTTCATCTACGACGGCGAGGAGCACGCCAGCGCCGCGCCTCTCGCTGCCCGTTTCCCGGAGACCGTGGTCGTGGTCGGCTCGTTCTCGAAGACCTACGCCATGACCGGGTGGCGGATCGGCTATCTACTCGGTCCGGCATCGATCGTCGGGCCGGTCTCGAGGCTGCAAAGCCATGCGACCTCGAACCCGACCTCGTTCGCCATGATGGGGGCGCTAGCCGCGCTCGACGGGGCGGAGGAAGACGTGGTGGCGATGCTGAAGGAGTACGCTGAGCGGCGCGAGCTGGTCGCCCGGCGGCTCGCCGAGATGCCCGGTGTCACCTGTCTGCCGCCTGCCGGCGCGTTCTACGCGTTCCCGCAGGTGGCGGACTGCTACCACGACGGCCGGCAGGGCTCGGTGGAGATGGCCGAATACCTGCTCGACGAGGCCCGCGTGGCGGTCGTCCCTGGGATCGCGTTCGGCAACGACGATCACATCCGGCTCTCCTTCGCCTGCTCGCGCGAGCAGCTCGATCTCGGCCTCGGACGGATGGCCGAGGCCCTCGCCCGCTAGTCGGTCGGCGGTCGGCGGCCGCGTCTCGAGCCGCGGCGGCTTCGATAGACTGACCTGGGCAGAGAGGCTGCAGAGCAGCGGAGGAGGAGATGAGCGCTCGAAGATCGCTACTCGTTTTCGTTGTCGGAATCACCCTGCTCGTCGGTGGAGGGGCGATGGCCGCGGCCAGCGAGACCCACGCGCCGACGGTCGAAGAGGCCCAGGCGTTCGTGACGGCGGCCGAGGAGCGGCTCCTCCGGCTGTGGATCGACGCCGAGCGCGCCGCCTGGGTGCAGTCGACGTTCATCACCACGGACACCGAGACCATCGCCGCCCAGGCGTACGAGAAGGTGATCGCCGCCAACGTCGAGCTGGCCAAGGAAGCGACCCGCTTCAAGGACCTCGAGCTGCCCGCCGAGGTGGCGCGCAAACTCGACCTGCTGCGCACCGCGCTGGTGCTACCGGCGCCCGCGGATGCCGAGAAGCGATCGGAGCTGACCCGGATCGCCACGGGGATGGAGAGCGTCTACGGCAGGGGCCGGTACTGTCCCGAGGGCGGCGAGTGTCAGGATCTCGGTGACCTCAGCCGGACGATGGCGTCGAGCCGAGATCCGGACGAGCTGCTCGAGACCTGGCTCGGGTGGCGGACCGTCTCGCCGGTCATGCGCTCGAGCTACGAGAGGTTCGCCGAGCTCGGCAACCTGGGCGCTCGCGAGCTCGGCTTCGACGACCTGGGGGCGATGTGGCGGTCGGCGTACGACATGCCGCCGGACGGCTTCAGGGCCGAGCTCGACCGGCTCTGGGATCAGGTACGGCCGCTCTACGAGTCGCTCCACTGCTACGTCCGGGCGCGCCTGAACGAGCACTACGGCGACGACGTGGTAGCCGCCGACGGCCAGCTTCCGGCGCACGTCCTGGGCAACATGTGGGCCCAGACCTGGTCGAACATCTATCCGCTGGTGGCGCCCGAGGGCGCCGATCCGGGCTTCGATCTGACCGAGCGTCTAAAGGCGGCGGGCCTCGACCAGCGCGAGATGGTGCGCTACGGCGAGCGCTTTTTCACCTCGCTGGGCTTCGAGCCGCTACCCGGGACGTTCTGGGAGCGCTCGCAGTTCACCCAGCCCGAGGACCGCGACGTCGTCTGCCACGCCAGCGCCTGGAACATCGACCAGATCGAGGACCTGCGGATCAAGATGTGCATCGAGATCAACGCCGAGGACTTCTCGACCATCCACCACGAGCTCGGACACAGCTTCTACCAGCGGGCGTACAACCAGCAGCCGCCGCTCTTCCGCGGCAGCGCCAACGACGGCTTCCACGAGGGGATCGGCGATACCGTCGCGCTCTCGGTCACCCCCGGCTACCTGGTCGATATCGGGCTGCTCGACGCGGCTCCGGACGTGTCGAAGGACATCGGCGTGCTGCTCGGGCTGGCGCTCGACAAGGTCGCGTTCCTGCCGTTCGGCCTGCTGGTCGATCAGTGGCGGTGGAGGGTCTTCTCCGGTGAGATCCCACCCGCTCGCTACAACCAGGGTTGGTGGGAGCTGCGCGGACGCTACCAGGGGATCGCACCGCCGACCGAGCGGACCGAGGAGCACTTCGATCCCGGCGCCAAGTACCACGTGCCGGCCAACACGCCGTACACGCGCTACTTCCTGGCGCACATCCTGCAGTTCCAGTTCCACCGGGCGCTGTGCGCGGCGGCCGGTTTCGAGGGACCGCTGCATCGGTGCTCGATCTACGGCAGCGAAGCGGCGGGATCGCGGCTAGTAGAGATGCTGGAGATGGGGCTGAGCCGGCCCTGGCCGGACGCCTTGGAGAGCATTTCGGGCGAGCGAGAGATGGACGCGACCGCGATCCTCGACTACTTTGCGCCCCTGCAGGCGTTTCTGGACGAGCAGAACCAGGGCCGCAGCTGCGGCTGGTCGTCGACGGGGCCGTGATGCCTGGAGCCGGCAGACCGCGCCGCCACTGGATCTGGCTGGCGTGTGCTCTGTCGGTCTCGTGCGGCTCGGCGGGCTCGACCGGGGAGCCGGCGACCCTCGAAGAAGCGGTGCGCGCGCTCGGCCTCGAGATGTCGACGTTCGTCCAGCCGCTCGAGCTGACGCCCGAGATGAAGCGCTGGGCGTGGGCCAACGTGCGCGCCAACGCTTCCGAGAAGGATCGGATGTTCGATCTGATGAACGCTCTGGTCAAGAAGGAGGGTCTGGCGGTCAGGTACGAGCGGGATCGGACCGGGACCGCGCGAGAGGTCTTCGAGACCGGCGAGGCCAACTGCCTGTCGTTTACCACTCTGTTCATCGCGTTGACGCGCGAGGTCGGCGTCCGGACCTACTTCTTGAGCGTCGAGCGCGACGCGAGGTTCGCCAAGGCGGGAGACCTGGTCGTCCGCTGGGAGCACGTCACCGCCGGCTGGGGGGCCGCTCACGCGCGCACCGTGCTCGAGTTCGGCTTCATTCCCGGCGACGTGCGGTACCGGAGCGCGACCCAGATCAGCGATCTGACCGCGCTCGCGATGTTCTACTCGAATCGCGGTGCCGAGGCGCTGCTCGCCGGCGACAAGGAGGAGGCGCTCCGGTGGGTAGAGACCTCGGTCATCCTCGATCCGGGTTGGTCGCACGCCTGGCTCAATCTGGGGGTCGTCCGGCGCCGGCTGGGAGATCTGGCGGGTGCCGAGGAGGCGTACCGCCGTGGACTCGAGGCCGATCCCGAGCACGTCCAGCTGCTCGGTAATCTCGCCACACTCTTGCGCCTCAGGGGTGAGCTCGACGCGGCGGGCGAACTGTTACGATTGCTCGACCGCAAGAGCAACCGCAATCCCTTCACCTATCTGACCCTCGGTGACATGGCCCTGCGGGAGGAGCGGTTGGAAGATGCGCGACGTTTCTACAACCGGGCACTGCAGTTGAATCGCAAGAACGCAGAATCCAAGGCGGCCATGGGGCTGTGGGAGCTGGCCTCCGATCGTCCCGACAAAGCTCGTGCCTGGCTCGAGCGCGCCGAGCGCCTCGACGCGGACAGTGAGCGGGTGGTGCGCCTGCGGGCCCGCCTGGCGGAGGCCGGGGAGGCCGCACCACCGACTCACGACAACGACACGGAGCTGGAGCCGAATCAGCTCCGGAGGAGATTTGATTGATGACGAGCTACTGGAGAACAGACAAGACCCGCATCTGGATAGCGGTCGCCGCGGTGGCCGCGCTGCTGCTCTCGGGCGGCGTGGCGGAAGCCGGAACCGAGGGACGCATCAGTGGCTTGGTCGTCGACGAGGCGGAGAAGCCGATCGAAGGGGTCCAGGTGACGGTCTCCGCCGTCGGTCTCGATATCCACCGCAAGGCGAAGACCAACCGGAAGGGCAAGTTCACGATCACGGTGCTCAACGCGACGCGCGACTTCGTCATCAAGTTGGAGAAGGAAGGGTTCCAGACCGTGCAGGAATCGCTCGACCCGATCGTCGGCGGAACGGTCAAGCCGGTCTACACGATGCTCGCCGGCCAGGCGATGGCTCCGGAGCAGATGGCCGAGCTACAGCGCAAGGACAAGGCCGCCAAGGTCTACAATCAGGGCGTCCAGCTCTTTGCCAAGGGTGACTTCGCCGCCGCGGCCGAGTTCTTCCAGCAGTCGCTCGAGGAGGACGCCAACCTCGGCCTCGCGCATCTCGCCCTCGCCCGGATCTATCTGGCGCGCGAAAAGGACGCGGCGGCGGCACTGCCGCACGCCGAGAAAGCGAACGAGCTGGTGCCCGACGAAGACCTGAGCCAGATCGTGCTGTTCGACTCGCTCTGGGACCTCGAGCAGTACGACCGCGCGCTCGAAGTACTCGAGCAGATGGCCGCCTCGGGCAAGGTCGCCGACAAGGTCGCCGTGCGGGCCTTCAACGCCGGTGCGCGCGCCGCCCGATCCGGCGACTGGACCACGGCGAAAGCGCGCTACGAGCAGGCGTTGTCGCTCGATCCGAACCTCTCGCCGGCGCATCTGATCCTCGGTCAGATCGAGCTCAACAGCGGCAACTACGAGGTCGCCCGCGAGCACACCGTGGCCTATCTCGAGGTCGAGCCCGAGGACGCACGCGGACTCCGGCTGCTCTACCACCTGCAGATGAGGGAGGGTGACGAGGCCGCGGCGATGGCCACGTTCGATCGGATGGCGGCGGTCGATCCGGCGCAGGTGGTGGAGGCATTCTTCGAAGAGGGCGTCGAGCACTTCAACGCCGGCCGCAACGAGCTGGCGCTCTCGGCGTTCGAGAAGGTGCTGCGGGCAAACCCCGACTACGCGCAGGCGCACTACTTCTTCGGCCTCGCCAATGCCAGTGGCGGAGACATCGCGGCGGCCAAGACGCACCTGTCACGGTTCCTCGAGCTGGCGCCTGACGACCCAGAGGCGGCGGTGGCGCGCGAGATGCTCGCCGGACTCGAGTAGCGATGAAGCTGGATCCGGCCGTCGTCGGCCCGCTCCGCAGGCTGGGAGGGGACGAGCTGGTCGGACAGCTGTTCCGGACGTTCGTGGAGCACGCTCCGACTCGACTGCGTGATCTGCACGCAGCGGTGGCGAGCGAGGATCTGGAGGAGCTGACGCGTGCCGTCCACTCGCTCCGCTCGAGCTCGGCAATGCTCGGTGCGATGGAGCTCTCCAAGCTCGCCGGTGTACTCGAAGGGCTCGCCGACGACGGCCAGACGGACGAGCTACTGGCGCGGGTGCCCGAGTTGGAGGCCGGCGTTGACGAGCTGGTAGAGCTCTTGAGCGGTGAGCTCGCGGGCCTGGCGGGCGATGGACCCGCCTAGCCGGGCGGGATGAAGCTGTAGCCGACGCCGCGCTCGGTGACCACGTAGCGCGGCCGGCTCGGCGAGATCTCGATCTTCTGGCGCAGCCGGTGGATGTGAACCCGCAGGGTGTTCTCGTCCGCTTCGTCCTGAGCCCACACCCGGCGCAGGATGAAGCTGGTCAGCACCGTCTTGCCGGCGTTCTTCATCAGGATGTAGAGCAGCTTGGTCTCGGTCGGCGTCAGCGCGAGGGGACGGCCGCCGGCGATCGCCCGCTGCTGCACGAAGTCGACGGCCAGATGATCGTCGACCCGGATCTGGGGCTCGAGAGTGTAGGTGAAGTCGCCCATGCGGCGGAGGATGCGGCCGATTCGCGCCGCCAGCTCGGGCGGGTTGAACGGCTTGATCATGTAGTCCTCGGCGAAACGCTCGATCGTGCTGACCACGGTCTCCTGCTTGTCGACCACCGTGAGGACGAGGATCGGCACGTCGCTGATCTCGTGGATCTTCTGGCACAGGGCCAAGCCGTCGAGGCCGGGCAGCCGGATATCGACGATCGCCAGGTGGGGGAGACCCCGATCGTTCAGGAGCTCCAGCGCCTCTTCGGCCGACTCGGTCGACCAGACCGTATAGTCCGCCTTTTCCAGCGCGGCGACGATTACCTGACGGACCTCGGGATCGTCGTCAACGGCAAGAACGCGCCGCTCTCGCGCCTCCGAGCCGTCGGTAGGAAGGCCGCTGCCTTCCTCGGATGCAGGTAGCACCGACATCATCTAGCAACCTCATTGAAGGAACCGGTTCGAAAGCCATTATGTAATGGGGCTGGGCAGCGGTCAAGCAACCGATCACTCGACGCTTCGCTCAGTCCCAGAGCGTCAGATTCTCCGGCGTCGGCTCGAGGACTACCTCCTCGATGCAGCGCGGATCGTCGTGGTGGGGGCTGTTGACCAGGGTGCTGACCGGCGTCGCCAGCATCCGCCCGGCGGGGTAGGGGTCGAACAGCGCCTCGAGGCTCTCGGCCTCCTCGACGCTCGGGTCGAGCCAGAGCGCGTGTGCCGCGGCCGGCAGGATGACCGGCATCCGGTCGTGGATCGGGGCGAGGAGTGAGTTTGGCCGGGTGGTCAGGATGGTGAACGACTCGAGCCACTCGTCCTCGGCCCGGCGCCAGAGATCGTAGAGACCCGCGAAGGCGAACGGGGTGCCGTCGGCGAGCGTCAGGTGGAACGGCTGCTTGCCGCCGCCACGCGCTTGCCACTCGTAGAAGCCGTCGGCCGGAACCAGACAGCGGCGAGTCCGGTAGGAGTCGCGAAAGGTACGGGTCTCACCGACGGACTCCGACCGTGCGTTGATCGTCCGCTGTCCGATCGAGACCTCCTTCGCCCACCACGGCACCAGGCCCCATCGCGCCATCTCGAGCCGCCGGCTGCCGTCGTCGCCGGCGCGCACGATCGGCGCTTCCTGGGTCGGGGCGATGTTGTAGCGGGGCTCGAGCTCGGTCACCGTCTCGAGGTCGAAGACCTCGGCCACCAGATCGCTCGGAGCGGAGAGGCTGTAGCGGCCACACATCGACACTCCAAGGTATCAACTCTGGCTCGCGCCCGGGCCCACGGGCCGTCTCCGCGGGCTCGGGCCTGCGGTAGAATAAGGGTGGCCGGTTGGCCCGCCCGCCCACCAATACGAGTCCGGCCCAAGGCCGAGGCCCGACCGGCGATCCCTCATGAGACCACCCGAGATCGTGCGACTGAATCCGGAAAAGCGGGTGCTTTTCCTGACCAAGGACCCAGAGCTGATCCGCCGCCAGCTGAGCGGCGAGCTGAACTTGCGGATGTCGGACCTCACGGTCGACGATCTACTGGACGACATCAATACCGACGCCATGACGCCGGCGTGGGTCTGCTTCTCGTATCGTCCGGAGGATCTGGCGCGGGACGCCTATGCCGGACTGATCGTCGACGGCGAGCGTCTCTTCGGCCGCGATGCCCTGATCGACGGCAACTTCGAGGCGATCGTCTCGGGCCTGCGCAAGGGCGTCGGTAGCTCGCGGGAAACCGCGGTGCAGGCCGAGAAGTGGGCCGGCATCCGGATCGCGATCGCTGCCTCGTTCGCCCCGATTCACGCCGCCAACAACATCAATCAGGGCGTGCTGATGGGTGACCACGAGCTCCTCCTCCGTCTGCAGGCGGGCGAAGGGGTAGAGCTCGAGGAGTTCTACCGGCGCTACGATCCGATCACCCAGCTCAAGGTGCGTTCGGGTGGGCTGTTCGCGTTCTCGAAGCGTCTCGCCGCCGGCGAGCTGAGCCTGCCGCGGGCGGAGTCGAGCTCGGCTCCCCAGACGATGGCCGAGAAGATTCTCGCTCGACATCGGCGAGACGACGACGGCAGCAGCGTCCGGCCTGGCGACGCGCTGGTGGTGCGGGTCGACGGTGGCTACTCGCACGAGTTCACTACCGCGCAGGTCCATCACTTCCTGGGCGAGGAGTACGGCGCGGACTACGCGATCCAGGAGCCCGAGCGCTTCGCCGTCTTCGAGGATCACCTGATCTACGCCGACGAGGTGCCGAAGATGCAGGCGTTTCTCGGCAAGATCGAGGAGCTACGGGAGCTGCAGCGGGTCTTCCAGCGCCACACCGGGGTGCGGGACTTCTCGGCCCGTGACGGCGTGTCCCCAGGTATCTGTCACGAGCTGGCGCGCCAGCAGCTGGTCTCGCCGGGCGAGTTCGTGCAGGCGACCGACAGCCACACCTGCATGGGCGGCTGCAACAACGCGCTGACGTGGGGCGTCGGCACGACCGAGTACGCCAACCTCGTGTACTCGGGCTTTACGACCGTCGAGGTTCCTGAGTCGATCCGCTTCGAGCTGATCGGTAGCCTGCGCGACGGCGTCACGGCGAAGGATCTGATGCTCCACATCCTGCTCACCTTCGCCAAGCCGCAGATGACCCTCAAGCGGGTGATGGAGTTCACCGGCGAAGGCCTCGCCTCACTGTCGATGGACGAGCGCGCCACCCTCACCAATATGGCCACCGAGTGCTCCGCGCGCACGGCGATTGTCGAAGCCGACGACGAGACCCTGCGCTGGATCGCGGCCAACCGGCCGGACGCCGACATCGCAGCGATGCGTGCCGCGTCGGTCCACCCTGACGAGGGCGCCCACTACGAAGGAGGGGTCCACACGATCGATCTGGCGCACATCCGACCGATGGTCGCGCACCCGGGGGATCCGAACCGCGGCATCCCGTCCGACCCGACCAACGGCGCCTACATCGACGAGCTCGGGCGGGTGCCGATCCAGATCGCCTACGGGGGTAGCTGCACCGCCGGCAAGGTGGACGACCTGCGCTTCTATCACCGCGTGGTCAAGGAGGCCGTGGACGCCGGCCGCCGGGTCGCCGATGGTGTCGAGTTCCTCATCCAGTTCGGATCCCGGGAGGTCGAGGACTACTGCCGTCGGGCAGGATTCGTCGACACGTTCGAGCGCGCCGGCGTCAGACTCATCTCTCCCGGCTGCGGCGCCTGCATCGGTTGCGGTCCGGGCGTCTCGGTCGACGAGGAGCAGGTGACCGTGTCGGCGATCAACCGCAACTACAAGGGAAGGTCGGGTCCGGGCCGTCTCTATCTCGCCTCGCCGCTGTCGGTGGCCGCCTCCGCCTTCACCGGCGAGATCACCGCCTACCATCCGGGCATGTTCGAGCCCGATGTGACCGAAGCGGCGGCGCCGGGCGCCGGAGTGGCGGCTCCCTGACATTGCGCACCGACGGCTCGGCTTTCGAACTGGTAGCTCGCGCCCTGAGAAACGGGCAGAGCGAGGACTGGCACTACGGGGCCGCCGCTGTCGTCACCCCGTCCGGCGAGCTGGTCGGCCGCGTCGGTGACCCGGACGTCCAGGTCTTCATGCGCTCGGTCGCCAAGCCGTTTCAGGCGCTCGAGCTGTTGATGACCGGAGGAGCGAAGCGCTTCTCGCTCGAGCCGGCGGATCTGGCGGTGATCTGTGCCTCGCACGTCGGCACGCCGGCGCACGAGGAGCGGGTCGCGTCGATTCTCGAGCGCGCCGGCTGCACCGAGGACGATCTGCTGTGTGGCACCCACCCACCGTTCGATCGGGAGGTGCGCCGGACTCTGCGTGAGCGCGGCGAGGCCCCCCGGGTCCTGCAGAACAACTGCTCGGGCAAGCACGCCGGCATGCTCTGCGCTTGCCGGCTGCTCGACTTGCCGATCGAGAACTACGCCGACCTCGAACACCCGCTGCAACAGCGGATTCTGGATGAGATCGCTCTGTTCGCGGGGGTCGACGCGGACGACGTCGGACTGGGCACCGACGGCTGCACGCTGCCGACCTGCAACCTGCCGCTGAGGGCCACCGCCCGGGCATACGCGGCGCTGGCCGACCCCGAGGCCGCCGGCCTGGACGCCGAGCGCGTCGCCGCGGTCCACCGTATTGTCGAGGCGATGACCACGGTACCGGAGATGGTCGCCGGGCCGGGCCACTTCACGACCCGGCTGATGGAAGTCACCGGGGGGAGGATTCTCGGCAAAGAAGGGGCCCAGGGCTACTACGCGGTCGCGGTTCGCGGCCCGGTGGCGCTCGGTGTGGCGCTCAAGGTTGCGAACGGTGATCAGAACTGCCGGCCCGGCGTGGTCCTCGATCTGCTCCGTCAGGCGGGCGTCTTGAGCGCCTCGGAGCTGGCGGAGCTCGCCTCGTTCCGGCGCGTCGAGATCCACAATCACCGAGGAACGGTGGTCGGCGAGCTGGTTCCCGAAGTCGAGCTACGCAACGTCTGATAGCCTCGCGCGCCATGACGGAGCCGGTTCAGATCCGGATCGCGCACAGCCCCGATTCGGACGATGCGTTCATGTTCTACGCCATGACGCAGGGCATCCTCGACACCGAGGGCCTGGCGATCTCGCACGTTCTCGAGGACATCGAGACCCTGAATCAGGCCGCGTTCGAAGGCACCTACGAGATCACGGCACTGTCGTTCCACGGCTACGCGCACCTCGCCGACCGGTACCTGCTGATGCCGTCCGGCGCCAGCTTCGGTGACGGCTACGGTCCGGTGGTGGTGGCGGCGAAGCCGCACGAGCGTGACCAGCTCGCCGGTGCGGAGATCGCCATCCCGGGCGAGCTGACGACCGCCCACCTGGCGCTCAAGCTCTGGTATCCGGCCGCTACGACGCGGATCGTGCCGTTCGACCGGATACTCGACGTGGTCGAGCAGGGCGAAGTCGCGGCGGGCGTCGTGATTCACGAAGGTCAGCTCACTTTCGGAGATCGTGGGCTACACGCGATCGTCGACCTGGGTGCCTGGTGGCACGAGGAGACCGGCGGGCCGCTGCCGCTCGGCTGCAACGGCATCCGGCGCGACCTCGACCCGGAGATCCGTCAGCGGCTCTGCCGGCTCTTGACCGACAGCATCAACTACGCCCTGGACAACCGCGAGGAGGCGCTCGCCTACGCGATCCGCTACGCCCGCGACCTCGAGCAGGACGAGGTCCGCTCGGACCGCTTCGTCTCCATGTACGTCAACGAGTGGACCCGCGACTACGGCGAGGCCGGCCGCCAGGCCGTCCAGCAGCTCCTCGATCGCGGCCACCAGGCCGGTATCCTCCCGGCCCGCGTCGAGGCCGAGTTCCTCTAATTCGGGGACAGGTTGACAATTTCAGACAGCATTACACAGCACCAGCACAGCCGTCGCACTGATTCGGGCACCGTTTGATGATTCAGCGAGCGCTAGGTAGTAGAGCGGCTGCGTAAGGCTGCCTGAAATTGTCAACCTGTCCCCGGTTTAGAGAAGTCGAACGGGTGGGGGTGGAGCTCGCCCAGGGTGGTCTCTTGGCGGGCACCCTCGGTGCTGACCAGAAGGACCGGTACCTCGGGGTCACCGAACTCGGTCAGTACCTCCAGGCAGAGGCCGCAGGGAGGCGCTGGCGGGACGGTGCCGCTGACCACCACGACCGCTCGCAGCCGCCGGGCGCCGTGGGCCACGGCGGCGGTGACGGCGACCCGCTCGGCACAGATCGTGGCCCCGAACGAGCGGTTCTCGACGTTGCAGCCCGGGTGGATCGAGCCGTCGTCCATGGCCACCGCGGAGCCGACCCGGAACGAGCTGAACGGGGCGTATGCACGCTCGCGAGCGGCGGTCGCGATCTCGACCAGAGGCTCCCAATCCACCTCGGGAATCTACCATGCGCCTGTGATACGTTCGGCCTGGTCCGGCCGGGGATCTGACAGCTGATCGCCCCGCCGGCATTTCGACATCTACAGGTGAGGCACTGATGGTGAGTGAGGCTCCGGGAAGGCTGAATCCGCCGGCCGACGGCGATGAGATCAAGTGGCAGGATGGGGTGCTCGAAGTCCCCGATCGGCCTATCGTTCCGTTCATCGAAGGTGACGGCATCGGCCCCGACATCTGGGCGGCTACCCGCCGCGTGCTGGATGCGGCGGTGGAGAAGAAGTATGGCGGCTCGCGATCGATCGCCTGGCTCGAGATCTTCGCCGGCGAGAAGGCCAAGGAGCGCTACGACGAGTGGCTGCCGCAGGAGACCGTGGACGCGATCCGGCACTATCGGGCCGCGATCAAGGGGCCGCTCACAACACCGGTCGGCGGCGGCATCCGCAGCCTGAACGTATCCCTCCGCCAGCTGCTCGATCTCTACGCCTGCGTGCGGCCGGTGCGGCACTTCAAAGGTGTGCCGTCACCGGTGCGCGCGGCCTCGAAGGTGGACATGATCGTCTTTCGCGAGAACACCGAGGACGTCTATGCCGGCATCGAGTGGGAGGAGGGCTCGAAAGGCGCCCAGGAGATCATCGGCTTCCTGCGCGACAGCCTCGGCAAGCGGGTGCGCGAGGACAGCGGCATCGGCGTCAAGCCGATCTCGGTGACCGGCAGCAAGCGCTTGGTGCGCAAGGCGCTCGAGCACGCTGTTCGCGAGGGGCGCACGGACGTCACGCTCGTGCACAAGGGCAACATCATGAAGTACACCGAAGGCGCGTTCAAAGAGTGGGGCTACCAGGTCGCGAGCGAGGAGTTCGGCGAGGTCACCATCTCCGAGAGCCGGCTCTGGGACGAGCTGGATGGCAAGCTGCCGGAAGGGAAGATCCTGGTCAAGGACCGGATCGCCGACGCGATGTTCCAGCAGGTGCTGCTGCGGCCGGCTGAGTACCAGGTGATCGCGACCACCAACCTGAACGGCGATTACCTGTCCGACGCCCTGGCGGCCCAGGTGGGCGGCCTCGGCATGGCGCCCGGCAGCAACGAGGGCGACGGGCTGGCGCTGTTCGAGGCGACCCACGGTACGGCGCCGAAGTACGCCGGGCTCGACAAGGTCAACCCGGGCTCGCTGATCCTCTCCGGGGCGATGATGCTCCGCTGGCTCGGCTGGGGTGAGGCGGCGACAGCGGTGGAGAACGCGCTCGCCGCGGCGATCGCCGACAAGCGGGTCACCTACGATCTGGCACGCCAGATGACCGGTGCGACCGAGGTCAAGACCTCGGAGTTCGGTGAAGCGATCGTCGCCAACCTCTAGGGCGGATCGCTGAAACCTGCCCAAACCGGCCACGTATCCTGCCTGAAGCGGGGACTCATCCCGTTCCTCTGAGGAGATCGACCAGCAAGTGCCAGTCCGCAACGTCATGCTCTGGGTCGTCGCCGGCGTCGTCGCCGCGGTCCTCTACGCGCGCGCCCTGCCCGACGCCAAACCGTTCGCCCCCGACGACTGGCAGCTCAATGCCGCCGAGGCCGAGGCGCTCGCCCTCGAGCGCTTCCATGAGCTGGGCGAGCCGGTCGCCGGCAGCTACGTCGTCACCACGTTCTTCGGCGACTCCACTCTCGAGCGCCGCCTGCATCTCGAGGCCGACCGGGTCGGCATCGACGCCCTGAAGCAGAGCGAGCTCGCGGCGCGCGTCTTCCACTGGAACGTCCGCGTCTACCCACCCGGCGCCCAGCCGAGCGAGTGGCTGTACCGAGCCGAGATCGGTTTCCAGGGACAGCTACAAGCGCTGCGCACCCAGGTCCCGGAGGACCAGGGGAACGGCTCGAACGATCAGGCCGAAGCGCGTCGCCGGGCGGACCTCTTCCTCGCCGAGCAGGGCTTCGACCTCGGCCGGTTCGAGGAGCCCGAGAGCCGCACCCAGCAGCTCGACACGCGTACCGATCTGACGCTCCGCTATCGTGCCCGCGAGCTCGAGCTCGGCGATCGCTTCCCCTACGGTATCGAGGTGAGCTTCGCCGGCGATCGCCTGACCGGATTCGAGACCTGGTTCGAGGATCCGGAAGCGACCGACTTGCAGGCGGCGCTGCGGCCGTTCCAGTTCCTGGAGCTCGGCAAGAGCGCCGCGGTCCTGGTCCTGCTACCGATTGTCGCTTTCCCGTTCGTCAGGCGGTATCACGCCGGCGAGATCGGCGTTACCCGGGGCGTTCAAGTCGGCGGCCTGATCCTCCTGCTGGGCGTCCTCCTGATCCTGATGACCGGGGTGACGCTCTCGCAGGGGAGCTCGACCGGTGTGCTCACCCGCCCCCAGATGACCTGGATGATCGGCGGCTTCTTCATCGCTTTCGTGATCGTGCCGGTGGCGATCCTGTCGATGCTCTCCTGGTCGGTCGGCGAATCGCTCGGCCGCGAGCGCTACCCCGACAAGCTGGCCGCCTTCGACGCGCTCTTCCAGGGCGAGTGGCGGAACGCCAGCGTCGCGCGCTCGAGTTTGCGCGGCGTCGTCGGCGGCATCTGCCTGACCCTGGTCATGATCCTGCTCGGGTCGGTGCTCCAGCGAGTGGGACTGCCGACGGTCGCCTCGTTCCAGTTCTCGAGCTGGTGGTACAGCTCCCAGTGGCCGGGGGTCGTGATCGTCGTCTTCTTCGTTCTCTGGATGTCGTACGCGGAGCTCTTCGGCCGCCTCTTCCTGGTCTCGGCGGCGGCCAGCCGCTTCGGCCTGGTGACCGGCGGCGTGATCGCCGCGGCGATCGCCGGCGTCGTCTGCTACGGGCCGGCCGTGCCGGTGGCGTCGACCCTCTGGTACGTGATCACCTCGATCTTCGGCGCCGGACTGCTGGTTGCGCTGTTCATCCGCTACGACCTGCTGACGTCGCTCACCGCGGGGATCTACTCGGCCTGCTTCGCGTTCGGCTACCCCTTGCTGACCGCCTCCGACAACTGGCTGCAGTTCCAGGGCGCGGTGCCGATGCTGATCGGCGCGGTGCCGATGCTGGTGAGCCTGCGTAGCCTGACCTCGAGCGCCGAGTTCCAGTACCGCTACGACGACGTGCCGCCGCACGTGCGTCGGATCGCCGACCGGGAGCGCCAGAAAGTCGAGCTCGAGACGGCGCGCCGGATCCAGAGCTCGATCCTCCCGGACCTGCCGCCTGAGGTGAACGGTGTCCAGATCTCGCACGCCTACCTGCCGGCGACCGAGGTCGGCGGCGACTTCTACGACGTCCTCGCCCTCGAGGACGGCCGGCTGGCGGTCGCGGTGGGCGATGTCGCCGGCCACGGCGTGTCGAGCGGGCTGGTGATGTCGATGGCCAAGTCGGCGCTCGCGGTACAGGTCACCTTCCGTCCCGAGGTGGAGGAGGTCTTCGCCACCCTCAACCGGATGATCTTCCAGAGCGCTCGCAAGCGCCTGCTGACCACGCTCTGCTACGCGCTGGTCGACCCGCAGGCCCGCGAGGTCCTCTACGCCAGCGCCGGTCACCTCTTTCCCTACCGGATCACCTCCGGGGGCGACGTATTCGCGCTCGAGTCGATCTCCTACCCGCTCGGCGTCCGCGACGAGCTCGACATCTCCGTGCGCAGCGCCCAGCTCGAGGCGGGCGATCAGCTCTTCATGTTCAGCGACGGCGTGGTGGAGGCGCACGGAGCGGAGAGTGACGAGTTGTTCGGCTTCGAGCGGCTCGAGCAGAGCCTCCGGGCCCATGCCCCAGCCGGCGTGCTCGGCATCCGCAACGGTGTGCTGAGCGACATCGAGCGCTTCACCGGTCCGGCGCCCCGGAGCGACGATCTGACCGTCCTGGTTCTGCAGCTTCCGTAGCGCGGCCGTCGCAGGTTGTGCAGGCTCCCACTGCGGGTCGAAGCAGCGCCCGCTAGGCTGCGCGGTGGGAGATGACTCGCCCCGCAAGCCTCTATGGCGACCTTCTCGGTCCCGCCTGGCAGAAGGTCGACCGGCGGGTACGGGCGGCGCATCTGGAGAGCGAGAGCCTGCGCGGCGGCGGCTCGTTTCAGGTGAAAAACGGCTCGAGCCGCCTGGCTCGAGCGCTCGTCTGGCTGCTGCGCATGCCGCGGGCGAACAGCGATGAGCGGGTCGTGCTGATGGTTGGCCGCTGCGCAGAGGGCGAGCGCTGGACCCGGTCCTTCGGCGGGCGGACGCTGGTCACCACCCAGAGTGCGGCCGGTCCCGAGCGGCTCGCCGAGCGAGTCGGCTGTCTGGAGTTCTGTTTCCGGCTCCGGGTCGCCAACGGTGCCATCCGGTATCAGCAGGAGAGCGTGGCGTTGTGCGTCGGCGCGCGTCGACTCGGGGTGCCCGATTGGCTGGCCCCGCGGGTCGAAGCGCTCGAGGCTCCGGACGCGGTCGGCGGCGGCAGTGCGGTCTGGGTGAGGGTGTCGGCACCCTTCGTCGGGCCGCTCTTGAGTTACGAGGGCAACGTGAGGATCGAAGGGTAAGCCATGCAGGTAGCTCTCTGGCTGCTGTTCGCCCAGGGTGTCATCGGCGCCTTCGACACCCTCTATTACCACGAATGGCGCGCCCAACTGCCGGCGCGCGGACCGCGGGCGGCGTCGGAGCTAAAGCTGCACGCAGGGCGCGACTTCCTCTACGCGGTCCTGTTCGCATCCCTGCCGTTGGTTGCCTGGCAGGGCCGCTGGGTGCTGGTTCTCGGCGCGGTGATCGTGGCCGAGATCGTCCTGACGCTCTGGGACTTCGTCGCCGAGATCGCCGTGCGCAAGGACCTCGGGGACGTCTATGCGGGCGAGCGGGTGACTCACGCCGTGATGGGAATCCTGTACGGAGCGATGTTGGCGTTTCTCTGGCCGACCCTGATGGACTGGTGGCAGCGGCCATCGGGCCTCGTGCCGTTCGAGCCCGCTGTGCCCGAGGCGCTGCGATGGGGGCTCCTCCTGATGGCGGTTGGCGTGGCGCTCTCCGGGGTGCGCGATCTGTACGCCTCCTTCGGCCTCCCAGGCGGAGGTTGGCCCTGGGCGGGAAGAGCCGATGACGATCTCTGAGACTCCGCTGATCGCTCGACGCCGGCTGCACAGAGCGGTGTTCGTCGCTGCCGGCCTCTACAATCTCGGCTGGGGTGCCTACTCGGCTCTCGAGCCGCAGTGGTTCTTTCGTTTCGCCGGCCTCCCGGACGCCCGATACCCCGAGATCTTCGCCTGTCTCGGCATGGTGATAGGTCTCTACGGCGTTCTCTACCTGGAGGCCGCACGCAGGCCCGAGCGTGGCTGGTTGATCGCGGCGGTCGGCCTGGCCGGGAAGGTGCTCGGGCCGATCGGGGCGCTGGTGCTGGTCGCCTCCGGAGACTGGCCGCCACGGGCGCTCTTCCTCTGCCTGACCAACGACTTCATCTGGTGGATCCCGTTCGGCCTCTACCTCGTGGACGCGTGGGCGCTCCGCCGAAGGCTCGCCTGAACGCTCGAAATCCCGAGCCTCGAGGGGCTGCTCTCTGCTAGACTGCGACCGCTTCGCCAGTCGCTCGGCGAGGCGTTTCCAGCGAGGTCAGATTGAAGATCCACGAGTATCAAGCGAAGGAGATCCTTCGCCGTTTCGGCGTGCCGACGCCGCGCGGCGAAGTGACGGCTGACGCCGCCGAGGCGGCGCGCATCTGCGAAGAGCTGGGGGGTCGCTGCGTGGTCAAGGCCCAGATCCACGCCGGCGGGCGCGGCAAGGGAGGCGGGGTCAAGCTCGCCGGCTCGCCCGAGGAGGCGTCCGAGGTCGCCGGCCAGATCCTCGGCATGCAGCTGGTCACGCCCCAGACCGGCGAAGAGGGCCAGCTGGTGCGCAAGGTCCTGATCGAAGAGGCGCTCGAGATCGCGTCGGAGCTCTACCTCGGCATCACTCTCGATCGGGAGCTGGGCAAGCCGGTGGTGATGGCGTCGGCGTCCGGCGGCATGGCGATCGAGGAGGTGGCGGCCGAGAATCCGGATGCGATCGTGCGCCAGCCATACGATCCCCACCTCGGAATCCAGGGGTTCGAGGCCCGCTCGGTGGCGCGCCGGCTGGGACTGACCGGCAGGACCGCCCGGCAGGCGGCCCGCTTCGTCAGCCTCCTGGTCAAGGCGCACCAGCACACCGACGCGACGCTGTCGGAGATCAATCCGCTGCTGGTCACCGGCGACGGCGATGTGCTGGCGCTGGACGCGAAGATGAACTTCGACTCGAGCGCCCTCTTCCGTCACTCCGACATCGTCGAGATGCGCGATCTCGACGAAGAGGAGCCGCTGGAGGTCGAAGCGAGCCGTCACGGTCTGAACTACATCAAGCTCGACGGCACCATCGGCTGCATGGTCAACGGCGCCGGGCTGGCGATGGCGACCATGGACATCATCAAGCTCTACGGCGGCGAGCCGGCCAACTTCCTCGATGTCGGCGGCTCGGCGAGCCAGGAGGCGGTACAGAGCGCCTTCCGGATCCTGGTCTCGGATCCGAGCGTCGACGCCGTGCTGATCAACATCTTCGGCGGTATCGCACGCACCGACCGGATCGCGGCGGGCGTGGTCGCGGCGCTCGAAGATCTCGGCGGGGTCTCGATCCCGGTGGTCGTCAGGCTCGAGGGCACCAACGTCGAACGGGGCCGCGAGATCCTCCAGGAAGCCGCCCACGACTTCAGCGTCGCCACGACCATGGCGGAGGCCGCCGAGAAGGTAGTGGCGGCGTCCGGGGGAGCGGACTGATGGCGATCTGGGTCGACAACGACACCCGGCTGGTGGTCCAGGGGATCACCGGCAAGGAGGGCGAGTTTCACGCGCTCAGCTGCCGCGAGTACGGCACCCAGGTGGTGGCCGGGGTGACGCCCGGCAAGGGCGGTCAGGAGGTCGACGGCATACCGGTCTACGACTCGGTCGCCGAGGCGCGCGCCGAGACTGGCTGCAACGCGTCGATGGTCTTCGTGCCGCCGCCGTTTGCGGCCGATGCGGTGATGGAAGCCGCCGCCGCCGGCGTCGAGCTGATCGTCGCCATCACCGAGGGGATCCCGGTCAACGACATGCTGCGGGCTAAGGCATTCCTGCGCGACCACCCGGCTCGGGTGATCGGTCCCAACTGTCCCGGCATCATCTCGCCTGGGCAGGCGAAGATCGGCATCATGCCCGGCCACATCCATCAGCAAGGACGGGTCGGCGTGATCAGCCGCTCCGGTACGCTGACCTACGAGGCGGTCTGGCAGCTGACCAATCTCCACCTGGGTCAGTCGACCTGCGTCGGCATCGGCGGCGATCCGATCAACGGCACCAACTTCATCGACGTGCTCGAGGCGTTTGCCGGTGACGATCAGACCGAGGCGGTGGTGCTGATCGGCGAGATCGGCGGCAGTGCGGAAGAGGACGCCGCCGCCTGGATCCAGCAGAACTTCGACCGTCCGGTGATCGGCTTCATCGCCGGTCGCACCGCGCCTCCGGGGCGTCGGATGGGCCACGCCGGGGCGATCGTCTCGGGCGGCAAGGGGACGGCCAAGGAGAAGATGGAGGCGCTGGCGGCCGCTGGCATCTCGGTGGCGGAGTCGCCCGCCGAAATCGGCGCCAAGGTTGCCGAGGCGCTCGGCTAGCCATCGGACACCATGTCATTGCGCCGGATCGATGGGGCCGGCTGGCTCGTCCTGATCGGCGGCGGCGAGTTCAGCTTCGGTGAGACCCACGAGGTCGACCGCGCCTGGCTCGGCAAGCTGCCGCCGCAGGAGACGGTCTCCTTCCTGCCCACGGCGAGCGGTTCGGTCGACTATGCGGAGCACTTCTCCGCCTATCTCGACGACGAGTTCGAGCGACGCATGGAGCTGGTGCCGATCTACCGTCAGCGCGACGCGCGCCGGGCCAAGAACCTCGAGCGGATCGACGGCTCACCGGCGGTCTACCTCGGCGGCGGCGTGACCGACACCCTGCTCGAGGTGCTGGCCGACTCACCGGCGCGCGAGGCGCTCGAGCGGCGCCTGCGGAAGGGTGGGGTGATCGTGGCGATCGCCGCCGCCGCCCAGGCGCTCGGCCAGATCGCCAGGCGCCTCCGCGGCGGGACGGTGCCGGGGCTCGGTTGGCTCCCCGGGACCGCGGTCGATACCAACTTCAGCCCCGCTCACGACCGCCGACTGCGGCAGCTGCTCGAGACCCCGGGGGTCGACCTCGGCCTCGGCATCGGGGCCGGCTCGGCTCTGATGCTCGGGCCGACCGGCGAGGTCGAGATCGTCGGCACGGTTTTCAGGATCGAAGGAGCCGAGGGCGACATCGAGCCGCTCGGCGCGACCTAGGATACGGATAGCGTCTAGCTCGAGACGAGACGGAGTGGAAATGGAACGAACACTGACGATCATCAAACCCGACAGCGTCGCCGCCGGCAACGCCGGCAAGATCCTTGCGCACCTCGAGGCCGAAGGCTTCCAGGTGGTCGCCATGCGACGGCTGCACATGAACGAGGCGCAGGCCCGCGCCTTCTACGAGGTCCACAAGGAGCGACCGTTCTACGACGATCTGGTCGCCTTCATGACCAGTGGTCCGTGCATCCCGATCGCGCTCGAACGCGACGCCGCGGTCGGCTACCTGCGCCAGGTGATGGGCGCGACCAATCCGGAAGAGGCCGAGGGCGGGACGATCCGCAAGCTCTACGCGACCAACGTCGAGCGCAACGCCATCCACGGCAGCGACTCGCAGGAGAACGCGGCGATCGAGACGGCCTTCTTCTTCGCGCGGGCGGATCTCCTGGGGTAGGCTCGCTCCGATGGCCTACCGGGGAACCGAAGCCGCCCCCGCCGGGCGGATCGCGGAGGAACGCCGCGGCCGCGAGCTGGGTAGATTCTGCCTCGCTTGCGGAAGTGTCTACCCGCTGTTTCAGAGCCGGCACAAGGGCAAGCCGAGCTTCGGCAAGGACCACGTGGCGTCGCCCTGCAGTCACGAGGGCGAGAGCTTCGACGTGGGCGCCGACTGGTGGCAGCCGGCGGTCGAGGTGCTGCCGCTGCCGCCGACCGAGGCCGGGGAAGGGGAGTCGAGCTAGTCGACCCGGCGGGCGAGGGCGAGCGCGAAGAGCCCGTCTTCATCAGTGATCCAACTCTGGATCGCGAACCCGCACTCGGTCAGTAGATCGTCGACCACCGACCGCCGATACTTGCTGCTGATCTCGGTCAGGATCTCGTCGCCGGCCGCGAACTCGAGCTCGAGATCGAGGTCGTCTAGCCGTACCCGCTGCGAGTGCCGGGCCACCAGGCGCATCTCGATCCAGTCCCGCTCGGTGTTGTAGAACGCCCGGTGGGTCCAACCCTCGACGTCGAAGTCGGCGCCGAAGGTCGCGTTCACCACCCGCAGGATGTTCAGGTTGAACCGGGCCGTCACTCCCTGGCTGTCGTTGTAGGCGGCTTCGAGGACGTGTACGTCCTTCACCAGGTCGACTCCGAGCAGAAAGAAGTCCCCGGTCGCCATCGGTCGCGCGATCTTCTTCAGGAGAGCCGCCGCCTCCGGCAGGTCGAAGTTGCCGATCGTGCTGCCGATCAACAGGACCAGCCGCCGCTCGCCAGGCGGAATGTGTCCGAGGTGACGATCGAACTCGCCGACCACGCCGTGGATCGTGAGTCCGGGATAGCGCTCGGCGAGCTCCCTGGCGGCCGCGCGCACCGCCGTCTCGCTGACGTCGAACGGTACGTAGCGGCGCAAGCGACGGGCGTGTGCCATCGCGTCGAGCAGGATCCGGGTCTTGGTCGAGCTGCCGGAGCCCAGCTCGACCAGCTCGGCCGCGCCGGTGCCCTCGACGATCCGGCCGGCGTGCCGCTCGAGGATCGCGGCCTCGGCGCGCGTCAGGTAGTACTCGGGCAGTCGGGTGATCTCGTCGAAGAGCCGCGAGCCTTTGGCGTCGTAGAAGTAGCGGGAGGGGATCCTGGGCAGCGATCTGGTCAGGAGCGCGCGCAGCTCCTCACGCTCGCGCTCGAGGTGGCGCTCGGTGGCCAGAACGTCGATCGTGATCCGGGCCTCGAGGCCCGATCCGGCTTCCATCCCCCGAGTGTAGACCGGTGGCGACTCCGAGAGTCGGTCGGAATTCCTACGGGCAGCTAGCGATGTCGGCGGTAAAGGTGCCGCCGATGGTGGTGCCGTTGCCCAACTGGATCCCACGACCCCCGGTCATGACGATCCCCGCCGCGTCCGCTGTCAGGTCCGGCCCCAGGTAGATGAAGCCGTCGGCACTATGGCTCTGGGGCGTGTTGAGGGTCGTGCCCGAGAACAGCAGCTCCCACGGGCAGGTCGTGTCGAGGCTCAGATTCCAGGCGCCCCGCCCCATGGTACCCGCCACCAGGAGATCGTTCTGCGCGTAGTAGTTGAGGTCGTAGACCGGGGCGTTGGGCAGCCCGGTGCCGAGCTGGGTCCAGGTGGCGAAATCGGAGGTTTGGAAGACGCCCGTCTGGGTGCCCACCACCAGCCGATCGCCCCCCTGGTTGATGTAGGTGACCGTGTTGATCGCGCCGGCCGAGGGGTTCGAGGCGAAGAGGTCTCCGGTGATGTCGAACCAGCCTCCGAACACGGCGTCGTTCGTGCCGTAGACCGCGCTCGGGGAGACGGCGAAGGCGGTGGCACTGTTGTCCGGATCCATCACCACGTCGCTGATCACCTCGGGGAAAAAACCGCCAATCGGGGTAGAGACCGGGCCTATCATCGAGTTTGGCGTGCGGAAGACGAACACGTTGTTCCCGGCGCCCCAGTGCATGACGCCCGCGGCGCCGCCATACGCCAGCGCCCCCCTCCCCTCCTGGTCCGAGTTCACCCGGGTCGCCGAGATCAGGGTCACCGTGTTGAGGCGATCGAAGCTCTCGTAGACGCCGTTCTCAGCGCCGACGACGACAGCGTCCGGGAAGTCCTGATGGACCGCCATCGGCGTCACGAACTGGCCCTGGATAGGTGGCGATCCGGAGAGTGGAGTCAGGGTGACCTCGGTTTCGTCGAGGAGGACGTTGTTGGCGTTGTATTCCCGGCGGGTGGCCAGGAAGAAATTCTGGTTGCTGTTGTAGCGGGTCGACCGCCCGGACACCGGGGAGTCGGGTCCCACCGCCACATCACCGCCGTCCGCACCCTGGAAGACGTCCCAGAGTGGACTGCCGGCCTCGAACTGGGCCGTAGTGCCATTGTCTTGGTTGCCCGACAACAGGATCTTGGAGATCGGGTCAAAGGCGGCGTCGTGCTGCTCGACCGCGCGCAGGTCTCCGATCACCGAGACCCAGTCGCCGGTCGTGCCGCGGGGGTTGGTATGGCGATAGACACCGCCGTCATCGGTCTGGATAAGCCTCCCCAGGGCGTCGAAGACCATCTCGCGTGAGTCCGCGTGCGGGCCGCTGTTGTTCGCGGTCCGTGCCGACCCCCCGCATTCGGGGAGTGCCGTCGGGCAGTTCGTGATCGGAGTCGCCTGGCTCCCCTGGGGCAGATCCGCGTCGACGCGGAACAGCCGGCCCGAGATCGAGATCGAGCCGATCGAGTTGGGGAACTCCTCGCCGGGGGTCCCGGTGAACTCGTTGCCGAGGGGTTGACGGTCGCCGCCGATGTAGACCACCGAGTGATCGACCGGATCGGCGACAAGCGAGAGGTGTATGGGGCACTGGTTCCCGGGATGGATGCCGACGTCCATCGGGCCCGCCTCGGTCGTCATTGGTAGATCGAGAGTCTGCCAGCTGGATCCCGAATCGGGCGAGTAGAAGAGCCCGGAGAGTGATCTCTGATCGCAGATCGCGACGAAGACGTTGGCGTTCGTCCCGGCCTGGCCGACCGCGACCTGTACCTCCAGGGGCTGCGACGCGAGGGCGAGGTCCAACGCTCCCGAGCTGACCTGGGTCCAGCTGGCTCCGGTGTTGTCGCTGCGATAGAGCCCGTCCGACGCGTTGTCCAATCCGGTGATCGGGGTGAAGAGACGGGTCTGATCGGTCGGGTCGCTGGCCAGGTCCCAGGCGAAGCCGCAGGGCAGCCCGTTGCCGTTCGAGGTCTGGGTGAAGGTGGTCCCGCCATTGGTGCTGCGCCAGATGCCGATCGTGGCGCAGTCGGTACCGGGGCCGTCCAATGACGCCACCACGGTTGAGCCGCGCGGAGCCAGACCGGTGATATTCCCGCCGATCAGCGAGGGGGAGAGTGCGGTCCAGGTGTCGCCGCCGTTGGTCGTCCTCAGGACGCCGGCCAGCACGCCGCCGGTGTCGCCGCCGAAAGAGCTTTGGCGTCCGATCCCGGCGAGCAGAGTGTTGTGGGTGCCGTCGGTGGGGTCGAGCTCGAGCGCTCCGATCGACAGGGACGGCATGCCGTCGGTCTGCGGCACCCAGGCGGGGAACGGAGAGGTCGCGTTGTCGGTACGGAAAACGCCGCCGTTGACCGAGCCGACCCAGAGGATGTCGGGGTCGGTCGGATGGGCGACCACGACCTCGAGAGCGCCGGCGATCGGGCTGTTGGGGGGCACCAAGACGGTCGGGAAGTCGGCGGTGAAGAAAGCGGGCGCGGGTCCTTGCGGTACCCAGACCTGAGCGATAGCCAGCGACCTGCAACCGACCACGAGGATCGTTGCTGTCAACAGAGTGCGGAGAAGGGATGCTCTAGTGGCCATCGGTCTCCCTACGGCGGGAACGGTCCTTTGTATCTGGTGTCGCGGAGGAGCCGCTCCCAGACGAGGGAGCCACTCCCCAGAACCCTGGCTTCGACGGTGAGTCGCTTCTGCACAATCCGGTCGTCGATCCGCCTCTTGTAGGGGTGCTGCACCAGGACGATGGTGTTGCCGGCGACGAAGAACGCCGAGTGAGACCGGCGGTGACGAAGTCTGCCCACCCTCTCACCGGTCTCGAGCGAGAAGATCGACCATTCGTACTCCTCAAGCTCGCCGGGGGCCCGCCGCTCGGTCACCAGCAGATGTCGGTTGTCTACGGAGCGTGCGTGCAGAACATGAGGTCCGCTGAAGACCTCGATGGACGGGAGCGCGGCGCCGGTACCCCGCGCCCAGCGTTCCAGCACTATCTTCGCGAAGGGCGAGAGTCTGTAGCCGATGAGCCGGGCCGCGGCGATCACCTCCCCGGTCTCGACCGGCGGCTCGGTCGCCGCGTGCGTGGTCATCCAGGTCTGGACTGCGGCCGGCAGCGGCGTGATCGGAGGCTTGAGCGCCGTCGGGTCGACGGCGCTCAAGGCGCCGGACGAGAGGTCCAGCTGGTACGCGGCCTGCACGGTCTCCTGGAGAGCCTCGTCGGGGGCGCGCTGGATTCCCTTGGTGTAGCGCGTGGTGTGAGTCCAGCTCACCCAGGGCGCTGAGCCGAGGACCCCGGCCTGCGCGACGAAGATCGTGCCCATCCGCTCGTCGATTCCGGGCCGGATGCCCGCAGGCAGGTCCACGCGCAGCTCGCGGGTCACGGTCTCCCCGTCGCCGGAGTCCAGGAGCACGATCTCGAGCCCGGCCTCGACGGCTCCCACTTCCACCTGTGCCAGTAGCTGGTTGCCGGCCAGGGCCAGGGGCTTGTCGGCCCGCTGGCTCTCCCAGATGCGGCTGCCCGACGAGATCGAGACCCGTTCGATGCCGCCGTCGGGACGCATCAGGTAGAGCGCGTCCGAAGCCGGGTCGATCACCACGCCCGGGACCAGCTCGAAGCTCTGTCCCCAGGCACTCGCCTCCGCTCGAGGTGCGGGGAGGGACATCAGGAGCACGGCCAGCCCAGCCAGCGCAACCAGCCCCAGCACGAATCTCATTGCAGCTCCCCCTTCACATTCATCAAGTGCAGCGACGCCTTCGAGCGTGCCGCGAGACGACCGGAGAGGCCGTCGATCCAAAAAGAGTGGCGGCACCATATCAGATCCTTTGGAGACGTTGCGACTCGGTCGTGAACAGGGCTCGGCCACCATGCGGCTCCCTGTGAGCAGGTTCCTTGCCAGGGTGGTGATAGCTGTTCGGATCGCACAAGCGACCACCCCCTGAAGTGGCCTTCGGTACCCGTCCCGAGGGTGTTGCAGCACCTGTGCCCATGATGTGAGCGTTCCCTGGAGTCACCACCTAGATTGGAGTCATCACCATGCGCAAGATGGGGTCGAGGATTCGACGCGGTATCTGCATTGTCCCGCTGCTGCTTCTGCACACAGTGGGTTGCTCATTCAGTGGTAAGGCGCTCACGACGAGTGGATTCGACGCTGAGCCTCACATGGTCTTCAACGGCTCGCACTTCGGGATCGTGTACTACCACCGGACGCAGTCGCTCGGCTGGCCGAGCGTCGATCTGGTGAAGGTGGCTAAGGACGGCAGCACCCTCGCCGCGAAGTCCGGTGCGGGAGCGATTTCACACCTCTATGTGCCCTACAGACTCTCGGAACTGGTCTGGAACCAGGACAATCAACAGTTCGCGTTCGCGTACACCAAGGACAAAGTAATTCACTTCGTTCGCCTTGACTCGTCCCTCAATCCCCTCGGCAGCCCGCTGATCATCAAGTTCGGGCTGCCTGCCAGCAGTTACGAGCATCCAACTCTCGTGGACCTGTCGTTGGTCTGGAACGCAGTCAAGAAGGAATACGGACTTACCTTTGTGACCGTGGAGCATCCGTACCTTCAGGAGCGGCACGACGACATCTACATCTCTCGAATCTCACCGGCGGGCTCATATGTCGGCACGTACGAGAGGCTGCACATAGTCACCTGTCCAGGTGACTGCGAGAAGACATCTCTTACCTACAACACCGATACCGGACAGTACGCCCTCTCCTATTTCAAGAACGACTTCCCCAAGTCCGAGGTCATGCTCGGCCTGCTGAGCGCCACGGGTAACGTAACGGAACACAAGATGATGAGCGGCTGGAATACCAACGACAAGGGAGAGGAGACACACGTCCACTTCGATCCGAGGACGGGTGAGTACTTTGTCGTGGCGCTCAAGAGAAAATCGGGCCTCACGGGCAACGAGCTGAGCTATCAGCTCGCCAGCTCCAGCGGCACGCCGAAGGGATCGTATTTCGCCTGGAGTATCGGGCAGGGATTCGACAATCTTGTTTCAGCCTCCAACTACTTGGAGCCTACGGCGAACGTCTACCTCCTGTGTGCGGCCGAACAAGGCCAGATCCACTGTTGGATGGCGAACGCTAAGGGCCATGTCAAGACCGACCTGGCCACGACGGCCGCGAGCGCAAATTCGTGGGGCCCGGCCCTGGTCGTTGGCGACCGCATGTATCTGTCGTGGATCGAGGACGGGACCCTGAAGTTCGGCGACGCCAAACTGAAGTAGCTCGGCGCATGGAGCGGGCCGGTCCAGTGCACAGACGCGCGCCAGAGCGCTCGGCCGGCAAGTCGGACCTCCTCAGCGCTCAGAGAGAGTGAAGGGCAGAAGCACCCGAGAGTCCACAGCGCGGTCGACCGAGGCGCCGTCGCCTAGAATCACGATTCCCGATACGAGAGCGCAGGAGGGCAGAGGATGATCACTACCGAGAGGGTCGAGTTCGAGGGAGCGCTGGGAGATCGTTTGGCGGCCCGGGTCGAGCACCCGGCGGGTCCACCGCGCGGATGTGCGCTGTTCGCCCACTGCTTCACCTGTTCCAAGGACCTCAAGGCGGTGGTGCGCATCAGCCGCGCGCTGGCGGAGCGTGGCTTCGTCGTGCTCCGGTTCGACTTCACCGGCCTGGGTGAGAGCGAGGGCGACTTCGCCGACACCAACTTCTCGTCCAACCTCGAGGACCTGCTGGCGGCAGCGGAGTTCGCGCGCCGCCGCTACGGCGGCCCGGAGCTCCTGGTCGGACACAGCCTCGGCGGCGCGGCGGTGCTGGCGGCGGCGCCCCGGATCGACGCGGTCCGGGCGGTGGCCACCCTCGGCGCTCCGAGCGACACCGAGCACGTCCGCGACACCCTGCTGGCCGGAGCCTTCGACGCCGATCCGGAGGCGGACGAAGCGGAGGTGGTCCTCGCCGGCCGGAGCTTCACCGTCCGGCGGCAGTTGCTCGACGACCTCGGTGAGCACCGCTTGACCGAGGCGATCGGCCGGCTCGGGCGCCCGCTCCTGATCCTCCATTCGCCGATCGACGAGACGGTCGACATCGATCATGCGCGCCGCATCTACAAGGCTGCCCGCCATCCCAAGAGCTTCGTCTCGCTCGACGGAGCCGACCATCTGCTGCTGCGCGACGAGCGCGACTCGATCTTCGTGGCCGAGGTCCTGGCCGCGTGGGCGGGACGCTACATCGAAGCGCGCCGGGAGGCCGCGGGCGAGGCGGACGAGCCCGCCCGGCCGGCGGCGCAGGTGGTGGTCCGCGGCGGCCCGACCGGCTACACCAACCAGATCGAGCTCGGCCGCCACCGGCTGGTCGCCGACGAGCCGAAGAGCGTCGGCGGTGCCGACCTCGGGCCCAACCCGTACGACCTACTGCTCGCCGCGCTCGGCGCCTGCAAGTCGATGACCCTCAGGATGTACGCCGACCGCAAGGGCTGGCCGCTCGATGGGGTCGAAGTGCGTCTCGATCACTCGAAGATCCATGCCAAGGATTGCGAGCAGTGTGAGTCCGAGACCGGGCGCATCGATCAGGTTCGCACCGCCATCCGGATCGACGGGCCGCTCGACGAGAGCCAGCGGGCCCGGCTCAAGGAGATCTCGGAGCGCTGCCCGGTGCACCGTACCCTGGGCTCCGAGGTCGAGATCCTGAGCAGCGAAGCCGTGGACTAGACGCCCATTCGTCCTCTGCGGAGGACGTTTCGGGGTGCGGAGCCGGCGCGAAGCCGCGCCTGGTGGGAGCCCCGCGGCTGGCACAGATCCTGAAGCTCGGGCAGGGCAGGAGGTGCATCATGAAGATCTCGCTACCCGCTTCAGCCTTCGCTCTGACCCTGCTGATGACCCTCGGTGGAGGGGGTCTGCAACCCGCCGATGCCAGCGATTGGTACATCGGCGGCGGCTTCAGGGTCGGTGACGTCCACTTCTCTCTGGCGTTCGACCATCGACATCGGCATCCCCATCCCTACTACTACCGGACCCGACAGCACGTGAGGCACCAGGGCCATCGATGTGGCTCCTACTGCCTCAGACGCTCCGGCCATACCTACCACCACGCCAGCTGTCCGTTGGTCCTGCACCACTTCCGGTTGCACGGCTACCACCCGGCGCGCGCCTGGGACGTCTACTGGAGCCCGCGCCACGATCGTTACTACGATCGGGGTCGATACTACGGTCACCGCGATTACGGTCACCGCGACTATGGCTATCGGGGTCGCGGACATCGCGACTACTACTACCGCGACGACCACCGCGGGCGCGGTCGCGGGCACCATCGCGGGCACGATCGGCGTTCCTGCCGCTACCGCTGAGATCTATCGGGCCCGGGGGGCGCCCGAGGTCCCTCGGCCCAGCCGCTGGCGCCTATAATCGGCCGTGGTGACGGCACGGCCAGCTACCAGCTCCCCTCGGATTCTCAGCCGCCCCGACCACGCGATCTCGCGCAAGGCGATCGATGAGAGCGCCCTCAAGGTGCTCTATCGCCTGAACCGGTCGTCGCAGCTGGCGTACCTGGTTGGCGGCGCGGTGCGCGACCTGATGCTCGAGCGCCGGCCCAAGGACTACGACGTGGCGACCGATGCCCGCCCTGCCCAGGTCCGCCGGCTATTCCGCAACTCGCGCATCATCGGCCGCCGCTTCCGGCTGGTGCACGTCTACTTCCGAGACGGGATCGTCGAGGTGTCGACGTTTCGGCGGGGGCCGGATCCGGAGAGCCAGCGGTCGTCTCCCGGCGAGCTCCTGATCACCGACGACAACGTCTTCGGTACGCCGCGTGAAGACGCGTTCCGGCGCGACTTCACCGTCAACGCCCTCTTCTACAACATCGACGACTACTCGGTGATCGACTACGTCGGCGGCATCGCGGATCTGGAAGATCGGCGGATCCGCGCGATCGGAGATCCACACGTCCGCTTCCAGGAAGATCCGGTCCGGATGATGAGGGCGTGTGAGTACGCCGGGCGCCTCGACTTCACGATCGAGCGGCAAACCCAGGAGGGCGTGTACGAGCAGCGGCGAGAGATCGAGAAGGCATCGCCTGCGCGGCTGCTCGAGGAGCTGACCCAGCTTCTCCGCTCCCGGCACGCCGCGCCCACCATGCAGTGGATGCTCGAGCTCGGACTGCTCGAGCACGTGCTGCCCGACCTCCATGGAGTCGTGGCGTCCGCCGCATCCCTCCCGTACCTCGGGGTCTTCGGTCAGCTCGACCGCATCGCCGAGGACGGCGGCAAGCCGGCCGACTCGGCCCTGCTCGCCACCATCCTCCTGCCCTCGGTGAGCCACGAGCTTCACGAGCAGGAGGAGGGCGGTGCCCGCCGGCTGAAGGCCGGCGCCCGTCGCCAGCTGGTCGATGAGCAGGCCCTCCGCTTCGCCGAGCGCTTCCGGATCTCGAAGGTCCGTGCCGATCGACTGACGGACACGCTGCTCGCAGCCGAGCGGATGGCGCAGCCCGGCTGGAAGATGGAGGAGCGCATCCGCTTCTCCCAGCGGAGCGTGTTCGAGGACGCGCTCCTGGTGCTCGAGCTGATGGCTGGCATCGGCGGCAAGGGTGGTGAGGAGCTCGCGGCCTGGCGCCGATTGGCCAAGGCGAAGAAGCGCAAGAAGGCGCCTCGGCGGCCGCGACGGCGACCGCGTCGACGCCGACGGCGCCGCGCGAAGAAGGCCTGAAAAGCTCCTCGGAATCCCCGCAAATGTGAAAGAATCGTCGTACGACGAGCGAGCCGAGAGCGATGCCCGGAAGCCTCAAGTTCCACCAGTCAGCACTCGGCAAGAAGGTGATCATGGCGGCCTCCGGGATCGTCCTGTTCGGCTTCGTGCTGGTCCACATGCTCGGCAACCTGAAGCTCTACCAGGGTGCCGAGAAGCTCAACACCTACGCCGAGTGGCTACGCGAGATGGGCGCGCCACTCCTGCCGCACAACGGCGCCATCTGGCTCATGCGCGTCGGACTGCTGGTCGCGGTGCTCGTCCATGTCGTCTCTGCCTACCAGGTGACGCGGCTCAGCCAGCGGGCCCGGCCGCTCAACTACAAGGCCAGGCAGACGCTCCAGGCGACCTATGCTTCGCGCACGATGCGTTGGGGGGGCGTCATCATCCTGCTGTTCGTCATCTACCACCTCGCCCATCTGACCTGGGGCAGCGTCCATCCTGCGTTCATACCTGGCGACGTCTACTCGAATGTGGTCGCCGGGTTCAGGGTGTGGTGGGTGAGTGCCTTCTACGTCGTGGCGCAGATGGCGCTCGGCTTTCACCTCTACCACGGCCTCTGGAGCATGTTCCAGACCCTGGGCGTGACCGCGGGTGACGACCGCGACTGGCGCCGCAAGTTCGCGGTGGCGTTCGCCCTGCTCATCACGCTCGGCAACCTCTCGTTTCCGATCGCGGTCCTGACCGGTTTCGTCAGCTAGATCGAAGGTTCACCGATGCGACTCGACGCCAAGATCCCCGCCGGCCCGATCCAGCAGAAATGGGACCGCCACCGCTTCGAGATGAAGCTGGTCAATCCGGCCAACAAGCGGCGGTTCGAGGTGATCGTGGTCGGCTCCGGCCTCGCCGGCGGTGCGGCCGCGGCGGCGATGGGCGAGCTCGGCTACCACGTGAAGTGCTTCTGCTACCAGGACAGCGCGCGGCGCGCCCACTCGATCGCCGCTCAGGGCGGGATCAACGCGTCGAAGAACTACCAGAACGACGGCGACAGCATCTGGCGGCTCTTCTACGACACGGTCAAGGGTGGCGACTACCGGTCGCGTGAGGCGAACGTCTACCGACTCGCCCAGGTCAGCTCCAACATCATCGATCAGTGTGTGGCGCAGGGCGTGCCGTTCGGCCGCGAGTACGGAGGGCTGCTCGACAACCGGTCGTTCGGAGGCGCCCAGGTCTCGCGGACGTTCTACGCGCGCGGACAGACCGGTCAGCAGCTACTGCTCGGGACCTACCAGTCGCTGTCGCGCCAGGTCGCCGCCGGCCAGGTCGAGATGTACCCGCGCACCGAGATGCTCGACGTGGTGGTCGCCGACGGCCGGGCGCGCGGCATCGTCACCCGCGACATGGTCTCTGGCGAGGTTCGCTCGTGGAGCGCCGACGCGGTGGTTCTGGCGACCGGCGGCTATAGCAACGTCTACTTCTTGTCGACCAACGCCAAGGGATGCAACGCGACCGCGATCTGGCGTGCACACCGGCGCGGGGCGCTGTTCGCCAATCCGTGCTTCACGCAGATCCACCCGACCTGCATTCCGCAGCATGGCGACTACCAGTCGAAGCTGACTCTGATGAGCGAGTCGTTGCGCAACGACGGCCGGATCTGGGTGCCGAAGACCGCGGGCGAGAGTCGGGCGGCGGCGGATATTCCGGAAGACGAACGCGACTACTACCTCGAGCGGCGCTACCCGGCGTTCGGCAATCTGGTGCCTCGCGACATCGCCTCCCGAGCGGCCAAGGGGATGTGCGACGAGGGGCTGGGCGTCGGCCACGGTCGCCGGGGCGTCTATCTCGATTTCGCCGACGCGATCAGCCGCCTCGGCAGGGACGCGATCAGCGCCAAGTACGGCAATCTGTTCGAGATGTACGAACGCATCACCGGCGAGGACCCGTACGAAGTGCCGATGCGGATCTATCCGGCCCCGCACTACACGATGGGCGGCCTCTGGGTCGACTACAACCTGATGACCACCATCGACGGCCTGTACGCGGCCGGCGAGGCCAACTTCTCGGACCACGGCGCCAACCGGCTGGGCGCCAGCGCCCTGATGCAGGGCCTGGCGGACGGCTATTTCGTCCTTCCCTACACGATCGGCGACTATCTCGCTCGCCACATGGGCGAAGGGCCGATGCCGACCGACAGCGCTCCGTTCCAGGAGGTCGAGGCCGAGGTGAACGGCAGGATCGATCGGCTACTCTCCTGCGACGGCAAGCGGACGGTCGACTCGCTGCACCGCGAGCTCGGCCAGATCTGCTGGGAGTACTGCGGCATGTCGCGCAACGCCGAGGGTCTGGAGGGGGCGATCGAGAAGATCGCCGAGCTGCGCGAGGAGTACTGGACCAACGTCAAGGTGCTGGGCGTGAATGACGAGCTCAACCAGGCGCTCGAGAAGGCGGGTCGTGTCGCCGACTACTTCGAGCTGGCCGAGCTGATGTGCCGCGACGCCCTGGCGCGCCGCGAGTCGTGCGGTGGACACTTCCGCGAGGAGTACCGGACCGAAGAGGGCGAAGCGCTCCGCAACGACGAGGAGTTCACCTACGTCTCGGCATGGGAGGACCAGGGGCCGGGGAAGGAGCCGGTCATGCACCGAGAGCCGCTCGACTTCCCGAACGTGCCACTGACGCAGAGGAGCTACAAGTAGATGCGCCTGACGCTTCAGATCTGGCGCCAGAAGAACGCCGACGACACCGGCGGATTCTCGAGCTACGACGTCGACGCGAGCCCCGATATGTCCTTCCTCGAGATGCTCGACGTCCTCAACGAGACCCTCACCGAGGCGGGCGAGGATCCGGTGGCGTTCGAGCACGACTGCCGGGAGGGGATCTGCGGCTCGTGCTGCCTGATGATCGACGGCCGTGCCCATGGCCCGGAGCCCGGCACCGCTACCTGCCAGCTCCACATGCGCAAGTTCGAGGACGGCGACACGATCCGGATCGAGCCCTGGCGCTCGGCGGCCTTCCCGGTCCTCAAGGATCTGGTCGTCGATCGGGTCGGCCTCGATCGGATCGTCCAGGCGGGTGGGTTCATCTCGATCAACACCGGTAGCGCGCCCGACGCCAACCTCATACCGGTCCCCCGAGACAAGGCGGAGCTGGCGATGGACGCGGCAGCGTGCATCGGCTGCGGGGCGTGCGTCGCCCAGTGCCCCAACGGTGCCGCCCAGCTCTTCGCCGCGGCCAAGGTCTCGCATCTGGCGCTCCTGCCGCAGGGACAGCCCGAGCGGGACCAGCGGGTGCTCCGGATGGTCGAGGAGATGGAGTCGGCGTTCGGCTCGTGTACGAACTTCGCCGAGTGCGAGGTCGCTTGCCCGAAAGAGATCTCGATCGAGTTCATCGCCAGGATGAACCGCGACTACGTGAGCGCGCGGCTCCGCCGGGGCTGACGCGGGTGGACGCGCGGACCGCTCAGCCGGCCCGGATCGGCTTGCGCTCGCCGAGCAGGCCGCTGGCCACGAGCCGGTTGGTCAGAGCGGCGAGGCAGCGCTCCATGACCTTGTAGATGCTCGAGCTGCGATAGCCGAGCCGCTCGGCCGCTTCGAGGGGCGTGCAGCCGAGGCCGTAGCGGAGCTGCAGGAGCGAGCGACACTTCGAGGAGAGCGTCGCGATCGCAGACTTGAGGTCGGAGCTCAGATCCGAGCCCTCCTGGGGCGTTGGCCCCGCCTCGGCCACCGACTCGAGGATCGCGGTGTCGACCGCGTTGTAGAGGCGACGGCGGTGGGAGCGCCAGTAGACCAGGCAGCGCTTGCGTAGCGTACCGAGTAGCCAAGGCTCGGTCTGGCGGATGCTGTCCTGCTTGTGCAGGTAGACGACGAACGCCTCCTGCAGCAGGTCCTCGGCGTCCGCCGGTGGAATCCGGTAGCGGGCGAAGATCTGGCGAGCCTTGGGCTTGATGCGCTCGACGATGCTCTCGAGCTCTTCGGTTCTACCCGGACTCTCGGTGCTTGCCATTGCGGAGGGAAAAATCTACCATCCCGGGCGCGAGAACGTCCAGCGAGCGCAACGGTGCCAGGCCTGCAAGAAGCAGGATAGTGCCTGGCCTCTCGACGGTAGTAGGGTGCTGGGCGCCATCTTGCATCTTGCAGGCCTGGCACCGCTCGACTACTTGAAGACTCGGAAGAAGAGTCCGAAGCCCTTCTGGACGAGGGGTGTCAGCTTGGTCCGCTGCCAGGCGTCGCCGGCCTTCTTGACCACTTCGGCCTGGGTCGGATAGGGGTGGATGACGTCCGAGATCTTGGCCAGGCCGACGCCGGCCGTGGCCGCCAGCGACAGCTCGCCGAGGATGTCTCCGGCGTTCTCGGCCACCAGGGTCGCGCCCAGGATCTTGTCGGAGCCCTTGGCGACGTGGAGGCGCAGGAAGCCGTCGGTGGCGCCGTCGAGCACCGCGCGGTCGACGTCCGCCAGCTCCAGTGTGCTGGTCTCGACCTCGTGGCCGCGGTCGATCGCCTCCTGCTCGTAGAGGCCGACGTGAGCGACCTCGGGGCTGGTGTAGGTGCACCAGGGGATGACCAGGTCGCTCGCCTTGGCGCGGCCGAAGAAGAGGGCGTTGCGGATCGCGATCCGGGCCAGCGCGTCCGCGGTGTGGGTGAACTTGTACTTGCTGGCGACGTCGCCGACGGCGAAGATCTTCCGGTTCGACGTCCGGAGGCGATCGTCGACCCCGACACCGTGCTTGGTGAACTCGACGCCGGCGGCCTCGAGACCGATGCCGTCGACGTTCGGTGCACGCCCGACCGCGACCAGTAGCTCGTCGACCGCGGTCGCGAGGCGCTCGCCGTCTCGTTCGTAGTGGATGATCTTGGCGGCGTCGGTCACCTCGACCTCGAGCACCCTGACGCCGCACTGGAGGTCGATGCCGTCGCGGACGAGCGCCTCCTGGACGACGTCGGCCGCCCGCCGATCCTCGCGCGGCAGGACGTGGGGCGCCAGGTCGAACAGGGAGACCCGGCTGCCGAAGCGGGCGAACGACTGGGCAAGCTCGCAGCCGATCGGCCCGCCGCCGATCACCCCCAGCCGCTCCGGCAGCTCGGTCAGCGTAAAGACGGTCTCGTTGGTCAGGTAGCAGCCCTCCGCGCAGCCCGGGATCGGTGGCACGAACGGCCTGGCGCCGGTGGCGATGATTGCCCGGCGGAACTCGAGCCGCGTGCCGTCGACCTCGACCGCGTCCGGGCCGACGAACCTGCCCTCACCGATGAAGACGTCGACACCCAGGTCGCGGAAGCGGCTGGCGCTGTCGTGACGGGAGATCAAGGCCCGCAGCTCGCGCATCCGCTCCATCACCCTGCCGAAGTCGCCGTCGCCGGTGGCCGCCGGGGCGCCGAAGCGCTCGTGCCCGGTGCGCGCCTCGTGCCAGGCGCGCGCCGCCCGGATCAGGGCCTTCGAGGGCACGCAACCGTAGTTCAGGCAGTCGCCCCCCATCAGCCGACGCTCGATCAGGGCGACCCGAGCTCCGAGGCCGGCGGCTCCCGCGGCGCTCACCAGGCCGGCGGTACCGGCGCCGATCACCACCAGCTGATAACGGTCGGCGGGCTCCGGGTTTTGCCACTCGACCGGGTGGACGTTGTCGACCAGCCTCCGATTGTGCTGGTCGAACGGCTCTACGAGCGCCGCGAGCTCGGCGTCGAGACCCTGGGTCTGCAGACTCTCAGTCATCTTCCGCCTCCCTGAGCGCGCGCCTGGCGATCCGGGTGATGATCGTGGTGACCAGGACGGTCGCCGCCAGGCCGACGCCGAGCAGGATCCAGTCGGCCGGTCCCTTGTCGGGCTGGCTGCCGCCGGCAACCTCCGCCAGGCTGCCGAGCGCCTTGCCGTAGTAGACGTAGAGGAAGGTGCCCGGGATCATCCCGAAGCAGGCGATCAGGTAGTCGATGAACCGGACCTTGGTCAGGCCGAGCCCATAGTTGAGCAAGCTGTAGGGAAAGGCGGGGGAGAGGCGCAACAGGAAGACGATCTTGCGCCCCTGCTTGCCGACCGCGCTGTCGATCGAACGGAACTTGGGTCGATCTTCGAGGCGGCGCTCGATCGCTCCGCGCGCCAGGTACCGGGCGATCAGGAACGCCGCCGAGGCCCCGATCGTCGCCCCGAAGAAGACGTACAGGGTCCCCTTGGCGAGGCCGAAGATCGCCCCGGCGGCGAGAGTCAGGAGCGAGCCGGGGATAAACGCGACCGTGGCCACGGCGTAGCCGCCGATGAAGACCAGGGGGCCCCATAGACCGAGTCCGTTCACCCACTCGGCGAAGGTGGGGACGTAGCCGCCGAGCTCCTTGCCGGCCAGGACCAGAGCGACGATGGCCACCAGAGCGACCGCGACCTTCAGCAGGGTGCCGGATCGGCTCGCTGGCTCGGCCGCCGGCGGCCTACTGGCGGCTTCTTGGCTTGTCGACATTCTGAAGGCTCCTCAGGGTCTCTCGCTCGTCTGGATACGGGTGGCGCGGGCGGCCGGACTTGCCGCCACGTCGCCCGTTGCCCGGTGTTGGTGCGCGCTGGGCGCGCTTCCTTACGCGGCGACCCACATGGCACCGGCGAGAAGGATGCCGCTCGTGCCGATGAACATGCCGGCGACGGCAGCCAGGTTGCCCCAGAGGGTGCCGTGCTTGGCGGTCTTGCCCAGGATGAAGAGACTGATCGAGGCGATCAGGGCCTGAGCGCCGACCATGCCGAGGGTGAACGTGCCGGACGGCGCCTCGCCGGCCTGGCCACCGAGGGCCATCGAGGCGTTGGCCACGGCGACGGCACACCCGATGAGAGCAGCTGCGATGGCCGCGAAATCCCACGCCTTCGGCTTCGGAAAACCCAGCATGGCGCGAATGCTAGCACAGCGGATCTGTGCGATCGACAGTTCGGGGTGCACACTCAGTTGTGCACAATATGCACAAAACAGATGTCAATCATGGAATATTCGGTTGCATTGGGCACAGAAATGGTCTAGGTTCCTGCAATCACGACCAAGAGGAGAGAACGCCTAGATGAAGCCTGCCGAGATCCTGAAGACCGTCGAAGCCGAGAACGTGCGATTCCTGCGGCTTCAGTTCACCGACCTGATGGGCGCCCTGAAAAACGTTGAAGTTCCACGCAGCCAGTTCGAGAAGGCGCTCGACGGTCAGATCCTGTTCGACGGCTCGTCGATCGAGGGATTCGTGCGCATCGAGGAGTCGGACATGCTGTTGGTGCCCGACTTCGAGACCTTCACCGTCAACCCCTGGACCAGTCCCGACGGCACCCGCGTCGCGCGCCTGATCTGTGACGTCTACCGGCCCGACGGCAGTCCGTTCGAAGGCTGTCCCCGACTGTGCCTCAAGCGCCAGGTCGAGAAAGCGAGCGCGCTCGGGTTTACAGCGGTCTTCGGACCCGAGCCGGAGTTCTTTCTGTTCCAGCGCGACGAGCGGGGCAATCCGCTGGTCGAGACCCACGATGTCGGCGGCTACTTCGACCTGACGCCGGTCGATCTCGGCGAGGAGTGCCGCCGCGACATCGTCGTCGTTCTCGAAGCGATGGGCTTCGAGGTCGAAGCGGCGCATCACGAGGTGGCGCCCGGGCAGCACGAGATCGACTTCAAGTACTCCGACGCCGTCAAGTGCGCGGACTATGTCGCGACCTTCAAGTTCGTCGTCAAGAAGGTCGCCCTCGATCACGGTCTGCACGCCAGCTTCATGCCCAAGCCGATCGCCGGCGTCAACGGTTCCGGCATGCACTGCCATCAGAGCCTGCTGACTGGTGACGGCGAGAACGCCTTCTACGATCCCGACGGGGAGTGGCAGCTGTCGGCGACCGCGCTGGCCTACATCGGCGGCATTCTCAAGCACGCCAAGGCCCTGGTCGCGGTGACCAACCCGCTGGTCAACTCGTACAAGCGCCTGGTGCCCGGCTACGAGGCGCCGACCAACATCGCCTGGTCCGAGAAGAACCGCTCGCCGTTGGTCCGGGTGCCGGCCAAGCGCGGCATGTCGACTCGCTGTGAGGTGCGGATGCCCGATCCGGGCTGCAACCCCTATCTGGCGATCGCCACGATGATGGCTTCGGGCCTCGACGGCGTCGATCAGGGGCTGCACGGCGGTCCGCCGGTCAACAAGAACATCTTCTCGATGAGCCATCGCGAGAAGCGGCGGCTGAAGATCGACGAGCTGCCCGGCGACCTCGACCAGGCGCTCAAGCACCTGTCCAAGGACAAGGTTCTGATCGAGGCGCTCGGCGATCACATCCACGAGCACTTTCAGCACGCCAAGGCGGTCGAGTGGTCCGACTACATCTCGTCGGTTCATGATTGGGAGCGGGATCGCTATCTGACGACATACTGACGGCAACTCGGGACGTCTCGGGCCGTACCAAATTAAATCGGGGACAGGTTTACTATTTCACCGAACCTTGCGAAGGACCCTCCGTGGGCACGGGTGTGGCCCTCTTCGCAAGGTTCGGTGAAATAGTAAACCTGTCCCCGAATTAGGCTAGGTAGCAGCGCATGGCCCGTCCCGACGAACAGCTGGTAGAGCTGGTCCTTCGCGGCTCCGAGGACGCCTTCCGCGACCTCGTCCGCCGCTACCAGCGACCGATCTACGCCCTGATCCTGCGCATGGTGCGAGATCCGGCGGAGGCCGAGGAGCTGGCTCAGGACGTCTTCATCAAGGCGTACCGCGCCCTCGACCGGTTCGATCGCTCGAAGAAGTTCTCCAGCTGGCTGTTCAAGATCGCCCACAACACCGCGATCGACCGGTTGCGGCGGAAGCGTCCGATCACCGTTCCGCTCGAGACTCCCGAGGACCAGGCCGATCCGCTCACGCTGATCGCGGATCGGCACGCCGAGAGCCCTTCGATCGCGGTGGAGCGGGGCGAGCTGGCCCAGGCGTTCGAGGTCGCCCTCGGCCGCTTGCGCTCGGCGTATCGCGAGGTGATGGTGCTGCGCTTCCAGGAGGGTATGGCCTACGAGGAGATCGCCGAGGTGACCGGCCTGCCGCTGGGCACGGTCAAGACCCACCTCCACCGGGCTCGCAGGGCGATGGCCCAGGAGCTGACCCGGATGGGCTTCGGACCGGAGAAAAAGCCTGATGAAAGCGAGCGAAACCGGTGAAACTTTCGAAGTGGGCGCCTCGTAAGGCGCACTAGAGGAGATACGTGGTGGAGAGGACGCTCAAGAAGGCAATAAACAACTGGCTGAACGCCGAGTTGGGCGACGATCCCTACCGGGCCGAGAGCGCCCTCCGGCGGGTCTTCCTCCGCCTGCCCCGCTACGCCCCGTCCGCCGACTTCGTGGCAGGCGTGCTCTCCAGCCTGGGCCTGGCCTCCACCGGGCTCCTCGCCGTGCCGAGGCTGACCTTGCGATGGAAGGTCGCGATCGTCGTCTGCTTCGTGCTGGTCGCCCTCGCCGGGAGTCTCCTGCCCGGGATGGTCGGAGCACTCTGGGCCGGTCTGGGGCCGGGGAAGGCGATCGATCTCGCGGCCGGCTTGGTGGTCGGTCTGAGCGCGCGCTTCGCGGAGGGCGTCGTGGTCTGGGGCGCGCTCTCCGGTGTCGCCCGGACGGTCTCCGAGAGTCTCACTTCACCTTCGATGATGGCAGCGATCGCGGCGGCGGCGCTGATCAGCGCCACGGCGCTACGATTGCTGCACGGTCTCATGCTTCCCGATAGGAATCCTCGTTATGTCCAATCGAACTGATCTCTGGATGATGTCGAGCCGCCGCTGGTGGCTGCTACTACCGCTCCTCGCCGTTCTGGCGGTGCTGCCGGCAGTCGCGCAGCCGGATGAGGCGCCCGCGACTACCGCCGAAGAGGAGATCCGAGCCGAGGTCGATCGGCTCTTCCGCGTCCTGCGCCTCCGCAACGGCGTTTTGCTCGAGCCGCGTGAAGACATCAACGGAGTTGCGGCGATCGAGATCGAGGACGGCACCTTCGTCATCGACGGCGTCCCGGTCAGCCCGGGCGAGCTCGATGCGCGGCTCGGCTCGGCGGCCGACGTGGTGCGGCGCCTGGGCGAGCTCGAGGCTCGCAGTCGCCCGGACACCTTCGGCGGCGAGCGCCCGCCACGTGCGCGACCGGCACCACCGGCGCCACCGGACGAGCCCGCTCCGCCGAAACCACCCCGGCGTCGCAGCCCACGGTCGCGAACCGATTCGCAGGTCGTGGTCGGCAACTCGGTGGTGATCGATGCCGACGAGGAGGCCCGCGACGTTGTCGTCTTCGGCGGCCGACTGACGGTCCGCGGCCAGGTGATCGGTGACGCGGTCGCGATCGGCGGCTCGGTCATCGTCGAGAACGGCGGTGAAGTGACCGGCGACGCCGCCTCGATCGGTGGCTTCACCACTCTGGAGGACGGCGCCGAGGTCCGGGGCGACGTGATCAGCGTCGGCAACGAGGTGACGGTCGCCGACTCGGCGATCGTCGGCGGCAAGGTGGTCGAGGTGCCGTTCGGTCCGCAGATCTCCTTCGGCTGGCCGGAAGCGGGCGACTGGGAGTTCGACTGGGACAACGACTGGTGGGACGGCGGCTACAACAGCTGGTGGGGCTTCAGCCGGGTCTTCGGCCTGTTCTGGAACTTCTTCGGCCTGTTGATGCTGGCGCTGCTCGCCTGCCTCGCATACCTGCTGGCGCGCGGCCCGGTGGAGCGGATGGCGCGCAAGGTCCGGTCCGAGCCGTGGAAGGCGGGGCTGGTCGGGCTGGTCGCCGAGATCCTGGTGGTGCCGCTGTTCGCGCTCGTCTGCCTGATCCTGCTGGTGTCGATCATCGGCATCCCGCTGCTGGCTCTGGTCCCGTTCGCGATTCTCGGCCTGATCGTGATCGCCTTCCTCGGCTACACGTCGGTCGCCTACACCGTTGGCAGCTGGACCGAGGAGCGCTTCGGCTGGAAGATGGTCAGCCCGTACGTGGCGATCGTCGTCGGTGTCGGCCTGATCCAGGTGATCTCGTTCATCGGCGACCTCCTCGACTTCCTGCCCGGTCCGTTCTGGTTCTTCACCTTGATGTTCGTCGCCTTCGGCTGCGTGCTCAAATACGTGGTCTGGACGGTCGGACTCGGTGCCGCGCTGCTGACGCGGTTCGGAACGCTCGACGACGGGCTCGGCGGCACGCAGGTGGCGCTGCCACCGATTCCCGAGCCGACGCCGCCGAGCGGTGGCGCCGAAGCGGACGTGGCTCCCGATCTCGACTGGGACGAGGCGGAGGGAAGCGAGACACCGCCAAGCACCGAGCCCTGGGAGCCCGAGATCGAGGAGCCCGAGTCGTCCGAGCCCGCCACCGGCGAGCCGGAGCCGGAAGAGCCCGAGCCCAAGTCGTAGCGGCCGGCGGGCCGTCCGCTCAGGGCCAGGCGCGCAGCAGCTCTCCGAGTCGGGTGTGCCGGTCCTGCTGGCGGTCGTTGCGCACCGCAACTCCGAGGGCGCGGCGATCGCCTACCAGGACGAGCAGCCGTGCCGCGCGGGTGATCGCGGTATAGAGCAGATTGCGCTGTAGCATCACGTAGTGCTGTGTGTGCAGCGGAATGATCACGCATGGATACTCGGAGCCCTGTGACTTGTGCACCGAGCAGGCATAGGCGAGAACCAGCTCGTCCTGGTCGTCGAAGTGATAGACGACCTGCCGCCCGTCGTAGTCGACCACGATCTGCCGGTCGTGCTCCGAGATCCGGTCGATGCGACCGATGTCGCCGTTGAAGACCTCTAGATCGTAGTTGTTGCGAATCTGCATCACGCGATCGCCGTGGCGCAGGCGGCGCAGACCCTCGGCGCCACGGCCGGTCGGGTTGAGCAGGCGCTGCAGCTCGAGATTCAGGTTGTCGGCGCCGAGCAGGCCCCGCCGCATCGGGGTCAGCACCTGGAGATCGCGCAGTGGATCGAGTCCGAAGCCGCGCGGCACGCGCTCGGTGACCAGGTGGAGCAGCGTCTCCAGCACCTCCTCGGGCTCCTGGCGATGGAAGAAGAAGAAGTCGGACCGCCGGCCCTCGGACGGCAGCTCCGGCATCTCTCCCCGGTGAACGCGATGGGCGTTGAGGATGATGCGGCTCTCCTCGGCCTGTCGGAAGATCTCGGTCAGCCGGGTGACCGCCAGGCGGCCGGAGCGGATCAGCTCCTCGAGCACTCTCCCAGGGCCCACGGAGGCGAGCTGATCGACGTCCCCGACCAGGACCAGGCGGGCGCCGTCCGGGACCGCCTCGAGCAAATGGTAGGCGAGCGTCGTATCGACCATCGAGGCCTCGTCGACGATGACGACGTCGGTGTCGAGCCGTGCTTCGGCGGTGCGCTGGAAGCCGCCCCGGCGCGGATCGTACTCGAGCAGCCGGTGAATCGTCTTGGCGTCTTCGCCGGTCGCCTCGCCGAGGCGCTTGGCGGCACGGCCGGTCGGTGCACAGAGGCTGAGACGTAGCCCCTTCCTATCGAAGATGCGCACCAGCGAGCGGACGAGCGTCGTCTTACCGGTGCCGGGCCCGCCGGTGATTACCTGCACCTTGTGGCGGATGGCGTCCCGGACGGCGCGGCGCTGGAACTCCGCCAGCCGTAGCTGCTGACGGGTCTCGACCCAGGCGAGGGCCCGGTCGACGTGGATGTCGGGCGCGTCGATCTCGGCCAGAGACAGCTCGCGCAGCCGACTGGCGATACCGACCTCGGCGAGGTGGAGCTGGGGTAGGTAGATCGCCGCCTCGGTATCGCCGCCGGCGCTCGCCAGAGCCTGGCGCTCGACCAGCTCGTCGACGCCGCGCGAGAGCAGCGCCTCGTCGATCGCCAGCAGCTCGCGCGCGCCCTCGAGCAGTCGATCCCTGGGGAGAAAGACGTGCCCCTGCTCGGCGGCCTGGCCGAGCACGAAGAGGAGCCCCGCCTGAGCTCGCTGCGGTGCGTCCGCGGGGATGCCGAGACTGCCCGCGATCCGATCGGCGGTCGAGAAGCCGATGCCGAAGACGTCCTCGGCTAAACGGAACGGCTCGGCCTTGACGATCTGCATCGCCGCCTCGCCGTAGGTCCGGCACACCTTGATCGCGTGGGACGCCGAGAGACCATGACCCTGCAGGAAGACCATCGTGTCGCGGACCGCCCGCGCCTCGCGCCAGGCCCGCTGGATCTGCTTGGAGCGCTTCGGTCCGATGCCGCGCACCCGGCTCAGCTTGGCGGGCTCGTTGTCGATCACCTCGAGCGTGTCGAGGCCGAACTTCTCGACCAGGCGCTCCGCCATCACCGGGCCGATGCCGGGGACCAGCCCGGAGCCGAGGTAGCGACGGATCCCCTCGAGGGTCTCGGGCAGGAGGCTCAGATACGAGACCACGCGGAACTGGCGGCCGTACTTCCGATCGTCCTCCCAGGAGCCCGTCAGGCGTACCCGCTCGCCCGGCTGCAGGCCGTAGAGCCGGCCGACGGCGGTCGAGGTGACGCCGTTGTCCCGGCTCACGCGTAGCACCCCCCAGCCGCTCTCCTCCGACTGGAAGACGATCCTCTCGATGGCGGCATCGAGTGATTCGAGCGCCTGTTCGTTACCGGCTGACTCCGGCCTCGCGGGACTCATCTAAGCCTCTTATTCTGTGCCAGAATGGCCGGGTCATGTCGGAGGGAATCCGCCCGAGAATCCTCGTCATCGACGACGAGGCGGGCTCGCGAGAGTCGATGGCGATGGCTCTCGACAAGGCCGGCCTGCGGGTGCAGACCTTCGACGACGCCGACAAGGCGCTGCGCTTCCTCCAGGATCACGAGGAGACGCGCCTGGCGATCTGCGATCTCAAGATGCCCGGGACCGACGGTCTCGAGTTCCTGAGCACGGTGCGGGCTCGCGGTCTCGAGCTGGCGGTGATCCTGGTCACCGGCTACGGCACGATCGAGAACGCGGTGGAGGCGATGCGGGTCGGCGCCGACGACTATCTGACCAAGCCGGTCGACCTGTACGAGCTGCGCCAGCGAGTGGCGAACCTGCTCGAGAACCAGGAGCTGCGCGAGGAGGTGACGACCCTCCGCCAGATGCTCGATCGGCGGTGGGGCTTCGAGAGCATCATCGGCAAGTCGCCGGTGATGGAGAAACTCTTCGACCAGATGCGCCTGGTCGCGCCGACCCGCTCGAGCGTCCTGGTCGTCGGCGAGAGCGGCACCGGTAAGGAGCTGGTCGCGCATGCCCTCCACCACGCCAGCCCGCGGCGTGACGAGCGGTTCCTGGCGCTCAACTGTGGAGCGATCCCGTCGGACATCCTGGAGAGCGAGCTCTTCGGGCACGAGCGGGGCGCGTTCACCGGCGCGGTCAACCGCAAGATCGGCAAGTTCCAGCTGGCGCACGGCGGCACCCTCTTCCTGGACGAGATCAGCGAGCTGTATCCCGAACTCCAGGTGAAGCTCCTGCGGGTACTGGAGGAGCGGCAGGTGATGCGGGTCGGTGGCAGCGAGTTGATCGAGGTCGACTTCCGGCTGCTCGCGGCGACCAATCGGGATCTCGAGAAAGAGGTCGCGGAAGGCCGCTTCCGCGAGGATCTCTACTACCGGCTCAAGGTCGTGCGCCTCGAGGTGCCACCGCTCCGCGAGCGGAGCGGCGACCTGGCGCTCTTGACCGAGCACTTCCTCGACCTCTTCTGCCACGAGCACGGCAGCTCCCCCAAGACGATCTCCGGCGAGGCGATGGAGGTGCTGGCAAGCTATCCGTGGCCCGGCAACGTACGCGAGCTCAAGAACGTGCTCGAATCGGTCGTCGTGTTCCATCGTGGCGACGCGATCGAGCCGGGTGACCTGCCGAACGAGCTGCGCGAAGGGGCGCGCGGACCGATCTCCGGCGGCCCGGTCCAGAACCTGTCCGGATCCCCGAGGACGATGGCCGAGATCGAGCGACGCGCTATCCTCGAGACGCTCGAGTTGACCAAGGGGCGGCGCGTCGACGCGGCCAAGACCCTCGGCATAGGTCTCAGAACGTTGCAGCGCAAGCTCAAGGAGTATCGCGAGCAGGGCTTTGTGGAGGAGTAGATGGAGCTACCAGCGGAAGTCGTCATTCACAACACGCAGCTCGGCATGAAGGGCGGCCACGGCCGGCTCCTGAAGATCTGTCCGGAGGGCTACTACGAGGTCAACATCGCCCTGGGCGAGAACCTTCATCGAGCTCTGCTGCCGGTCGGCGACACGGTCCTGATCGCCAAGAATCCGGAAGACACCGCCGCCTCGTCGGTGGAAGTGGAGCGGTAGGGCGGTCACGGGCGACTGGCATCGATCGGGCTGGCTGGCCTAATGCTCGATCCCATCGTCGTCGGGTTTCTGGCAGCGGCCGTCTCGGTGCCGCTCAGCCAGCTGATCGACGCCGAGGCGCGTCGCGACCCGCTGGCGGCTCGCACGGCGGTCCTCATGTTCGGCGTCGCGGCGCTCGCCGTCTCGGGCGCCACGCGCGGCACCCTGGGTGCCGGCTTCGCCGCGTTCTATACGGTCGGGGGAGTCGTCGTCGGGTTTCAGGCTCTCCAGCGCGCGCTCTCGCGCCCGATTCTCCAGGCGTCAGAAGCCGCGCTGGCCCTCGCCTGGGTGTGGGTCGTCGGCGGCGGCGTCTGGCTCTACGTCTACGCCGCCAACACTTCGCTTCTGGGCTTCAGCGGAAGGTGGGCGTTGCTCACCGCCGCGCACTTCCACGCTGCTGGGTTCGCGGCCATCTCACTGACGTCGTTGATCGTGCGCGCGACAGACCGTGGTCGCTGGCTTCTGGTGATTCATCCGATCGTGTTCGCGCTCGTCGCCGCGGGGCTCACCGGGATGCGAGCGCTCGAGCAGATCGGCACCGTCGGCTACATCGTACTGTTCGTAGCACAGTGGGTGGTGGCGTTAGGTGCGCGCCTGGCCCGTCGACGAGGGGGCGTCATCGTGCTGCTCGCGCTGACGGTGCCAGTCGGCGCGCTCTGCCTCGCGTTCGACTGGGCCCTTGGCGGTCGCCACCTCGACCTCGGGCAGATGGCGTGGATGCACGGTGTGGTCAATGCGCTCGGCCACGGCGTACTCGGTCTTCTCGGGTTTGGCCGCATGCAGGCGTCGCCGCGGTCCGCTCCGGTCGGCGCCCCGTTCTCCCTCGCCTACGCCCGCCGCCGGATCGGTCCGGCGTTCGTCGCCTCGCTCGCTCCCGCCCGGCCGCAGCCCAGGACCGGGCTGACGGACGACTTCTCCCGATACGCCGGAGGCGGATTCCTGTCCGAGCGCGTGGACCCGCGAATTCGGCGGTTCTACGAGCACACCGCCGAGTACGAGCTCGACGCCCGGCACGCTTGGCAGGCTGGATTTCGCTTCGGAGGGAGGCTCTTCTTTCAGCTCTCGCGCCGGCTGGGCCAATTGGGCTTGCCGGGGCCGGACACGCCGTCGGGCGATATGACCAACAAGATCTGCGACGTGGACGACGCCCGCGACGGGCGGCTGGACGTTCGGGCCTGGGTTCGTACCTGGAGGGCGACGGGTGAGACCCTGTACGCCGCTCTGTACAGCGAGCACGCCCGCGAAGACGTGCGCTACATGAACATCGCCTTTCCGTTGCCGTTGGCGTGCATGACCTCGCTGCTGCGATTGGAGAATCGGGAGGGCGGGCAACTTGCGCTCACGACTCGCCGCGCTTCGGACGACCTCGGCGACCAGGGCGTCTACCTGCAGCTCGCCGGCCTGCGCCCGTGGCGCCTGCCGATCGACGAGACGATCACCGTGCGCACGACCGATGAGGCGGACTTGGGAGAGGTGTCTGCCGCAGATCTGACGGCGCGGCACGATATGTGGCTGTTCGGGCGCCTGTTCCTACGGCTGGAGTACCGCATGCGTCGCAGTGGAGTAGAGGGTGCCTGACGTGCCGGGTGCGATCCCGCGCGGGTTTTTCTATTGACCGCGTTGCAGCTTGCGTAGCCGAGAAGAGCTGCCCGAGCTTCTGGAGGAGGGTCTCGGCCTGGTGTTGGCAGACAGCAAGAAGGTCCGTCGCAAGCGAGTCAGGCTCCCGATCTCCACTGCTCGCGGGGGCGTGCTCCCCGGCGTCGACCTCAACAGCTCAGCGGAGCTCGAGGAGCTGATGGATAAGTCATGATCTTGCCCGACGTCAACGTCCTGATCCATGCCTTCCGGTCCGACTCGAGCGACCACGAGCTCTGTCACCGCTGGCTCGATCGCGTCGTCAACGGCGACGGGCGCTTTGCTCTGTCGCCTCAGGCGCTGAGCGGCGTCATCCGGGTCGTCACCCATCCGCGGGTGTTCGCCCAACCGAGTCCCCTCGACGAAGCGGTCGCTTTCTGCGATCTCCTGCGCGACCAGCCTCACGCCATCCTCGTGCGGCCGGGAGCTCGACACTGGGAGATCTTCACTCGCCTGTGCAGGTCCGGAGACGCGCGAGGCAATCTGGTGTCCGACGCCTGGTTCGCCGCCCTGGCCGTCGAGTCCGGCTGCGAGTGGGTCACGCTGGATCGCGACTACGCACGGTTCCCGGATCTGAAGTGGCGCTTGCCCGAAGCGCCTCAGCGGAGCGGGGAAGCTCCTGTCGCCGCGTCGAGCATCATGAGGCTCTCGCCCGACGTGTACGTCAGCTACTGCCCGTCGGGTGAGTAGCGAGGGTGGATCACTCGGCTCAGCCGATCGCGGCGAGCATCTCTCTGACCGCCGCTTCCATCCCGACCAGGACCGCGCGCGAGACGATAGCGTGACCGATGTTGAGCTCTTCGATCACCGGGATCTCGGCGACCCGGCGGACGTTGTCGGTAGTCAGACCGTGGCCGGCGTAGACCCGTAGGCCGCTTTCGGCGCCGAGCGCCGCCGCCTCGACGATCCGCTCGAGCTCGCTCTCCGAGTCGGCGCCCGGGCGCGTGTAGTGGTCGGTGTTGATCTCGAAGCCGTTGGCCAGATCGTGGGAGAGGTCCGCGAGGCGCTCGATCTGGGCGGCCTCCGGATCGAGAAAGAGCGAGACGCTGATCCCGGCGTCGGTCAGTCGGCCGACCGCCTCGGGGATCGAGTCGCCGGCGGCGACGAGGTCGAGGCCACCTTCGGTGGTCACCTCCTCGGGCCGCTCCGGTACCAGGGTCACCTGGTCGGGGCGCCACCGGATCGCCAGCTCGAGCATCTCCTCGGTGGCGGCCATCTCGAGGTTGAGCTTGCCGCGGACGACCTCGCGCAGCTCCTCGACGTCGGCGTCCTGGATGTGGCGGCGGTCGCCTCGCAGGTGCACGGTGATGCCCGAGGCGCCGGCGCCCTCGGCGAGTCGCGCCGCCTCGCTCGGACTCGGATAGCTGACGCCCCGCGCCTGCCGGAGCGTGGCTACATGATCGATGTTGACCGATAGCAGGGTCATCGCATTCCGATCTCACTCCCGATCGCCTCGAGAAGCTGCCCCGCGAGTCGCTCGATGGTCTCCTGGTCGGGCCCCTCGATCATCACCCGGGCCAGCGGCTCGGTGCCACTGTAGCGCAGAACCAGACGGCCCCGGTCTCCCAGCTGGCGCTCGACCTCGGCGGCGGCCTTGGCGACGCTGGGAAGCGACAGTAGATCGGGCTTGGATCGGACCCGGATGTTCTGCAGGGTCTGCGGAAAGCGCGGCAGCTCGCTCAGGAGCTCGGAGAGCGACAGCCCCGACTCGTGGACGATGTGGGCGAGCTGGATCGCGGTCAGCATGCCGTCGCCGGTGGTGGAGAGGCCGAGCTCGACGATGTGTCCCGACTGCTCGCCGCCGAGAACCAAGCCCCGGCGACGCATCGTGTCGACCACGACCCGATCTCCGACGTCGCAGCGCACCACTTCGATACCGGCGTCACGCAGCGCGACCTCGAGACCGAGATTGCTCATCGAGGTGGCGACGATCGCTCCGCCGTCGAGGTCGCCGCGCTCGGCGAGGGCGCGACCCCAGAGGTAGAGGGTGGCGTCGCCGTCCCGTACCGTGCCGGTCTCGTCGGCGAAGAGCGCCCGGTCCGCGTCGCCGTCGAACGCGATGCCCAGGACCGCCGGACCGCTGGCGACCGCAGCCGCCATCGCCTGCGGGTGGGTCGAGCCGCAGCCCTGGTTGATGTTGGCGCCGTCGGGCTCGGCGCAGAGCACCGTCACCTCGGCCCCGAGGCGTTCGAAGAGGGCGGGGGCGTACGGAGCGGCGGCGCCGTTGGCGCAATCGAGAACGACCGTGAGGCCCGCGAGCGGACGCTCGCTCGGCAGCGACGTGGCGAGATAGCCGATGTAGCCCTCGATCAGCGAGGCATCCGGCTCGATCGAGGCGTCCTGCGACTCGAGCGCCGCTCCTGCGTGCAGCCGCTTCTCGAGGGCACTCTCGGCTTCCGGCGTCCATTTGAATCCGTCGCCATCGATCAGCTTGACGCCGTTGTCCGGCATCGGGTTGTGGCTGGCGGAGACGGCGACTCCGCAAGCGGCGCCGAGCTCACGGGTAACGAAGGCGACCGCGGGCGTCGGTACGGTGCCGGCGTAGTGGATCTCGCAGCCGCTCGACAGCAGGCCGGTCGCGAGCCAGCGGCAGAGCTCGGGCGTGCTCTCGCGGGTGTCGCCGCCCAGCACCACGAGAGGCTGGTCGCGCCCTGCAGCGAGCGTCGTGCCGAGAGCCGAGCCGAGGGTCACCACGGTCGCTCGATCGAGCGGGAAGGTGCCGACGGGACCGCGGATCCCATCTGTGCCGAAGAGCCGCCTGGTCATCTGGAGCCGGTCGGGTCGGAGTTCGCGTCGAGCGGCGCGCCCGGGATGTCGAGCCGCACGTCGACGTCGACCATCGCCGGGTCCACGACCTTGATCAGCGGGTCGGGAGAGATGACCGCCGCCCGGGCCTGGAAGTCCAGCGCGTGACCGTCCAGGTTGATCGGTGTGGTCGTGAGCGCGGTGAGTGCGTCGATTCGCGATTCCGGTCCGGTCACCAGCGCCTGCAGCGGGAAGATGGTCGGCTCCTGCGCGACCGCTCCGGCCGCCGGCTCACCGGTCATCGCGACGTCGATCGGCTTGAGCATGCTGACCACCCGGTCGAGCTGCAGGACCAGGGCGTTGGGATCGATGGAGACGACCTCCAGGCCGGTCGGCAGTACGACGTTGGAGCTCGTCAGGGAGATGTCCTGGCGCCCGAGATCGGCGCCCCGCAGCTCGACGATCACGCTGACCTGCAGCGGATTGAGGTTGGCGAGGCGACTCTCGGGGCCCGAAATGCGGACGCGCACGCGGTCGGGCGGCTCGAGGATCATGAAGCCCTCGGGCGGACGATAGGTAACGAAGGTCTCGACGCTGGTCTCCCCGATCTGCTCGCGTGGCCCGACACTGATGATGAACCAGGCCAGGACCGCGAGCGCCAGCGCCAGGAGTCGGAGGCCCCACGCCGACCAGAACTGACTCACGTCGTCGCCTCCAGCGGCGCGTTCTGATCCGTCACCAGATGCTGGTAGAGGGTGTTCCGGAGACCCTTGGCGTCGAGATCGACCAGCATTTCGCCGTTCAGCGCCACCGAGACCATGCCGGTCTCCTCGGACGCGACCACGGCGATGGCATCGGTCTCCTCGCTGATGCCGATCGCGGCGCGGTGGCGGGTGCCGAACTCCTTCGACACTTCGTGGCGCAGGGTGAGCGGCAGAAAGCAGGCGGCGGCGGCGATGCGCTCGCCCTGAACGACCACCGCGCCGTCGTGGAGCGGCGTGTCGGGCGAAAAGATGTTCATCAGCAGATCGTAGGAGATACGGGCGTCGAGCTGGATGCCGTTCTCGACGTAGTTGCGCAGGCCCTCGAGCCGCTGGATGACGATCAGCGCCCCGATCCGGCGCGACGCCAGGGTGGTCGCCGCCACGACCACTTCGTTGATCGTGTGGTCGACCTCATGCGGCGCGCTGATGCTGAACAGCGGGCTGCGCCAGAAGCTGGCGAGCGCCCGGCGGATCTCGGACTGGAACAGGATGATGACCACGATCGGCAGAATGAAGATGAAGTTCCCGAGCAGCGCCTGGAGGGTCGGTAGGCCGATGTAGCCGGCGGCCCAGTAGATGCCGCCCAGAAAGAGGATTCCGAACAGGATCTGGACGCCGCGGGTTCCGCGGATCAGCAGGAGCAGGTTGTAGATGACGATCGCGACCAGCGCGATGTCGGCGAGGTCGCGCCAGGTGAGCCCGCCGAAGCTCATTCGCCGCCCCGCCGGCTCTGGTCGAAGGCGCCGAAGACCTTCATGAACTGGACCGTCTCGGCGACGTCGTGGACCCGCACGATCGCCGCGCGTGCCGCCATCGCCCAGCCGACCGCGGCCAGGCTGCCGGGCAGCCGGTCGTCCACGCTCGCACCGGTCAGATCGGCGATGAAGCTCTTGCGGCTGGCGCCTACCAGGACCGGTCTGCCGAGCTGGGAGAGCCGGTCGAGGCGGCCGACCAGCTCGACGTTGTGGGCGACCTTCTTGCCGAAGCCGATCCCCGGATCGAGGACGATCTGCTCGCGGTCGATGCCGGCCGCCTCGGCCTGCTGCATCGCTTCGTAGAGCTCGGAGGCGACCTCCTCGAGCACGTCGCCGTAGACGATGGTGCGCTGCATGTCGCCGAGCTCGCCCCGGCTGTGCATCAGAATGAGAGGGCAGCCGGCCGCCGCGACCGCCTCGCCGAGAGCCGGATCGGCGAGACAGCTGATGTCGTTGATCAGGTCGGCCCCGGCCGCGAGCGCCTCGGCGGCGACCCGTCCTTTGCGGGTGTCGACCGAGATCGGTAGCTCGGTCAGCGAGCGCAGCTCGGTCAGCACCGGCAACAGTCGCTCGAGCTCACGGTCGACCGCGACGTTCTCCGCGCCGTCGCCGTAGACACCGCCCCCGGGCCGGGTCGATTCGGCGCCCAGATCGAGGATCTCCGCGCCCTGCTCGACCATCTCGAGCGCGCGGGCGACCGCCTGGTCGCGCTCGAGCCATCGCCCACCGTCGCTGAACGAGTCGGGCGTGATGTTCAGCACGCCCATCACCAGCGGACGGCCGGTGAGCACCAGCTCCCGGTCTCGGGCCAGACGCAGAATCCAACGGCGGGTATCTGCGACTGTCGATCCGGGCAGCATCGGGTCTGGTTGCGGTTGACTACTCCGTGGACGGCAAGGGGTCGGGGTTGACCTGGATTCCCGGTTGCGGCTTACGCTCGCTCGCCGGTTCGACTTCCTGCACTGGTTCCTCGACCTGCGCAACCTCGGGCTTCGGCGGGGCCACCGGCGCGAGGTCCTTGCCGGTCATCTCCTTGATGATCGCGTAGACCTGTGAGCCGTCGAGCGACTCGATCTCCAGCAGCTCTTCCGCCAGCCGATCGAGGACCGCGCGGTTCTCGGTCAGGATCTTGCGCGCCTTCTCGTAGGCGCTGCTGACGATCGTCTCGACCTGCCGGTCGATGCGGATCGCGGTCTCCTCGCTGTAGTCGGCGCGCTGCGCGTAGTCACGGCCGAGGAAGACCGGCTCCTCCTTGCGGCCGAACGACAGCGGGCCGAGCTCCGACATGCCCCATTCGCAGATCATCTTGCGAGCCATGTCGGAGGCGCGCTCGATGTCGTTCCCCGCCCCGGTGGTGATGTCCTCCTGGGTCAGCTCCTCGGCGACCCGACCGCCCATCAGCACGCGGATCTGGGTCTCGACATAGGTCTTCTTGTAGCTGTGCTTGTCTTCTTCGGGGAGCTGCATGGTGACGCCGAGCGCCCGGCCGCGCGGGATGATGGTCACCTTGTGGAGCGGGTCGGCGTCGTCCGAGAACGCCGCGACCAGGGCGTGGCCGGCTTCGTGGAACGCGGTCACGCGCTTCTCGTCGTCGGTCAGCATCAGGGTCTTCCGCTCGACGCCCATCAGGACCTTGTCCTTGGCGTACTCGAAGTCGTCCATGCCGACCTTCTTCTTGTTCCGACGGGCGGCGACCAGGGCAGCCTCGTTGACCAGGTTGGCGAGGTCGGCGCCGGCGAAGCCGGGGGTGCCGCGGGCGATGACCTCGAGCTGCACGTCACTGTGCAGCGGGATCTCGCGGGTGTGGACCTTCAGGATGCCGAAGCGGCCGTTGATGTCCGGCCGATCGACGACCACGCGGCGGTCGAAACGACCGGGCCGGAGCAGCGCCGGGTCGAGGACGTCCGGCCGGTTGGTCGCCGCGATCAGGATGACCCCCTCGTTCGACTCGAAGCCGTCCATCTCGACCAGCAGCTGGTTGAGGGTCTGCTCACGCTCATCGTGACCGCCGCCGAGGCCGGCGCCCCGATGGCGTCCGACGGCGTCGATCTCGTCGATGAAGATCAGGCAGGGGGCGTTCTTCTTGCCCTGGTCGAACAGATCGCGCACCCGACTGGCGCCGACGCCGACGAACATCTCGACGAAGTCCGAGCCGGAGATGGAGAAGAAGGGCACGTTCGCCTCGCCGGCGATGGCGCGGGCGAGCAGGGTCTTACCGGTGCCCGGAGGCCCCATCAGCAGCACGCCCTTGGGAATCTTGCCGCCGAGCTTCTGGAACTTCTGGGGCTCCTTGAGGAAGTCGACGATCTCCGAGAGTTCTTCCTTGGCCTCTTCGATCCCAGCCACGTCGGCGAACGTCACCTTCTTGCCGGCGGCACTCAGAAGCTTGGCGCGGCTCTTACCGAACGAGAGCGCCTTGTTGCCACCGGTCTGCATCTGTCGCATGAAGAAGATCCAGAGGCCGATGATCAGCAGGAGCGGCGCCCAGCCGAACAGGAACTGCAGCAGGGGATTCTCGCGCGGCTCTTCGACGTTGATACGGACGTTGGCCGCGCGCAGCTCCGAGACCAGCTCCGGATAGTCGGGTACGTTGGTGGAGAACGGCTGGTCCTGCTTGTACTGACCGCCCTCCTTGAAGGTGCCGGTCACTTCCTGGCCCCGGATGGTGACTTCCGCCACCCGGCCGTTGTTCACCTCTTCGATGAACTCGGTGAAGATCAGCTGCTGGTCTCGGCCGCGGCCGGCCTGGAAGGTGTTCCAGAGAACGATCACCACGACGAAGATGGCGATCCAGAGGATGAGTGTGCGAACGGTGGGATTCAAGTGGGTTCCTCGATCTGGCGGTGGGCCTGCATCGGTACCGGCTCGGGTGGGATCCGGTAGCGTCGTCTATTCCAACGATTTCGCGCCCACCTCGATTCCCGAGTGCTGCTCGGCGAGCCGGCCGACATAGGGGAGATTACCGTATCGGCCCGCGGTTTTCAGGCCGTAGCCGACGAAAAGTCCTGCTTTTTTGGGTGTGAACAGCCGGTAATCCACCTTGAGGTCGGTCCGTCGCTCCTCCGGGAGGTCGAGCAAGGCCGCGACGATCACCTTGGCAGCGCGGCGCTGCAGGAACTGCTGACGGAGGTAGGTCTCGATGACGCCCGTCGTCACGACGTCCTTGACCAGCACCAATGTCTGGTCGGTGACGTCCATCGAGATCGGGTAGTGGATCTCCATCACCTCATCGCTGCTCGAGCCCGCCGAGTACTGCACCTGAATGAATTCGTACCGGATCGGCTTTTGGATCGAGCGGACGAGATCGGCCAGAAAGACCACCGAGCCGCCGACCACCGAGATCAGCATCGGATCCTCTTCGCCCAGATCGGCTTCGAGCTCGCGCCCGATTGCGCTGACCTTGTTCTCGATGGTCGGACCGTCGTAGAGCAGCTGGATTTCGGGTTCGTTCATGATCACTCGCTCAAACGGGCGCCAGTTCCGCGACCCAGGCCCGGTCCTCGTTGCCGATGCGGAACGACTCGTCGATCGTGACGCCCGGGACCCATGCGATTCGGTCGTCGACACAGAGCAGCGGGATCCGATCGCGCTCGGCTCGGGGAATCCGGCGGTCGATCAGGACGTCCTTGAGCCGCCGCGAATAGGAACAGCCGAGCGGCTGCAGGCGGTCGCCCGGCCGCCGGTTGCGCACCTCGACGGTCTGACCGTCGCGGAGGGCGGCTCCGAGGCCTGCTCTTGTCGGCGATCCTTGAAACATCCAGTCGGCGACCGACGAACGGTCGATCCTGAGCCGGAGGCCAATCTCCGCCAGGTCGACCTGACCCGGGACTCGAAGAGTATAGGTGAACTGCCCGACGCTTGCCTGTGGACGGTACAGCTGCAGACGGCCGCGCTCTTGCTGCCAGCGCCAGCCGTGGCCGCAGTCGCTGCCGATGCGGTGGCCGAGCCGGAGCTGACGGGTGAGCTCGGTGATCGCCGCCGACGAAGGCGGGTAGGAGGCGCCGGCGATTCGGTGGAGAAGGCCGGCCGCCGCTGGCAGCAGCGGGGCCGGCAGTCGCGCGAGCGCCTCGAGCGGCAGGCTGGCGCCGTCGCCCGACCTGCTAGGAGCGAGCTCGCACTCGAGGCGCTCGTCCACTTGCAGGCGGGCGCGCGCCGCCGCCTCGGCGACCCCCAGGCAGACGTCGCCCACACCCGGCTCCAATCCTTCGAGATACGGCAGGAGCTCGTAGCGAAGCCGATTCCGCTCGGCCGCGAGGTCCTGGTTCGCCGGGTCGCGAGCGGCTTCGAGGCCGCTGGAGGAGAGCTCCTGTCGGAGTTGATCCCGGGTCCAATCGAGCAGCGGCCGTACGACCGCCCGGTTGCGCACCTGGATCCCGGCAAGCCCCTGCCAGCCGCTGCCGTGGAGGAGCCGAAGCAGGACCGTCTCGATCTGGTCGTCGCGGTGATGGGCGGTCACCAGGTGGGTGGCCTCGCGGCGGCCCCGAGCCTCCTCGAGAGCCTCGTAGCGGACGACCCGGGCAGCCGCTTCGAGCCCCCAGGTCCTGATCAGCTCGGGGTCGACTCGCCTCTCGACCACGGTCAGCGGAACCTCGAGGCGCAGGCAGATCTCGCGGGCTCGCTGAGCGCGCCGGGGCGAGTCGGGATCCAGCGCGTGGTCCACGTGAGCCGCTTCGACCCGCAGAGGTCGGGTCTGCCGGAGTCGCTCGAGGCCCCAGAGCAACGCGCTCGAGTCGGGTCCGCCGGAGAAGGCGACCAGGAGCTTGGCGTCCGATCCGGGCGGGACGAGCTCGCTGAAGAAGCGGTCGAGAGCGGGCACCAGCCCGCCGCGAGAGACGGCGACGGACATAGGGTGGGTCCTTAGTGGTGGCGGTGAAGGGATTTGAACCCCCGACCTAGCGGTTATGAGCCGCTCGCTCTAACCACTGAGCTACACCGCCTGAGAGCAATTGTTGAGGATAGACTGGAGAAAGACAACCCGAAGGCCCGGAAGGGTGCCCGCGACGAGTATATACCCACGCGGCCCTTCCAGGCCTTCGTTTTTCGTGTCCGTGACTACCTGGCCACGCGCTTGGGCGTGGACTCTGACGGCTGCTCGTCCCGGTTGGGCCGGAAGTCGGCGAAGAACGTCTCCGCCGAGCGAGCGAGCGAGGCGGGGCTCAGTCGGTAGATGACGTGCTGTCCCTGCCGCTGGTCGACGACCAGGTTGGCCTCCTTGAGGACGGAGAGGTGGCGGGAGATGGTCGGCTGCGAGAGGTGGAAGTTGCTCACGATCTCGCCGACCGTGCGGTCGCCCTCGTTGAGCAGGCGCAGGATGCGCCGGCGGGTCTCGTCCGAGAGCGCTTTGAAGAACTTGTTGAGGTGGCGTCCGTTGTGGGCATTGAGCTGGGCGGGTTCGGTCATCGCGTCCATGGGTTGGCTCCTTGACTGGTGCCTCCTTCGGCCAAGCCTTAGGGCAACGGTCGTGCCAAGTCTCTGGAGACCCAGCAAGCAGTCACGGGGGAAACCATAGATGAATCCGCATGTACCGGATATGCAAAGAGTTACAAGGAGGGAAGAAAATATTTGCGGCTATGCTCGGGTGCGGTCAACTTCATCGCCGATCGGAAAATTCCGGTGCGCCACGAGTTGGAAAACCGGTGACGATCGCCCGAATTCCGGCTCATTCCGCCCGCCAGACGAGGAAGCCCCCTCGCGTGGGCGAGGGGGCTCGAGGCTCTCCGGTGAGAGCCGATCGCGTTAGGACGCGGCCGCGAAGCGGGCAGAGACCGCGTCCCAGTTGACTACGTTCCACCACGCCTGGATGTAGTCGGGCCTGCGGTTCTGGTATTTGAGGTAGTAGGCGTGCTCCCAGACGTCGAGCCCGAGGATCGGCGTCTTGCCGTCCATCAGCGGGCTGTCCTGGTTCGCGGTGCTGAACGCCTCGAGGCCGTTCGGTCCGACCGCCAGCCACGACCACCCGGAGCCGAAGCGGGTGACGCCGTTGGACGAGAACGTCTCCATGAACGTGTTGAAGCTGCCGAAGGCGCCGTCGATCGCGGCCGCAAGCTCGTCGCTGGGCTGACTGTCGCCGATGCCCATGGTCTGCCAGAAGAGGCTGTGATTCGCGTGACCACCTCCGTTGTTGCGCACCGCACCTCGGATCGACTCCGGCACCTGCTCGATCGCGCCCAGGAGCTCCTCGATGCTCATGGCGGCGAGCTCGTCGTGCCCTTCGAGCGCCTTGTTCAGATTCGCGACGTAGGCGGCGTGATGGAGATCGTGGTGGATCTCCATCGTGCGCGCGTCGAGATGCGGCTCGAGCGCATTGAAGGTGTAGGGAAGATCAGGCAGTTCGTGCATCCAGAGACACTCCTCTCGTGGTTTCGATGTTCGTCCGTACGCCCCGGATTCTTTCACGGATTCGGGCGCTGGGCGGCTGTCTCGCCGAGCCGCGCCGGCAGGGTGGGGGAGCACTACGCGACACCGTCGCTCCGGGCGTCGGCGGCAGCTGCCGCCGAGGAGGGCACGGGGCCGGCTGGAGGGCCCTGTTTCCATTGACTTGCGGAGCCCCAATCCGTACTATCGGTCGGCTCGGGCGCACCTTTCGCGGGAGGTTAGCTCAGTGGGAGAGCACCTGCTTTACACGCAGGGGGTCGTGGGTTCAAATCCCTCACCTCCCACCAGGTCGGCGGAAGGTCCGGAGCAACGGTAGAATAGGGAACTAGAGCGGGGTCGTAGTTCAGCTGGTTAGAACGCCGGCCTGTCAAGCCGGAGGTCGCGGGTTCAAATCCCGTCGATCCCGCCATTAGCCTCCCTCCTACTCGGCGCTCCCGAGCGACCATCAGAGGACCAGACCATGCGCGAAAAGATCAAGCTCGTCTCCACTGCCGGCACCGGGTACTTCTACGTCACCACCAAGAACAAGAAGCTCTCCACCGGCAAGCTGACGCTGAAAAAGTACGACCCGAAGATCCGCAAGCACGTCGAGTTCGTCGAAGAGAAGATGCGCTAGCCGGACCGGCAGCCCGCTAGGAGCCGCTGTTCGACAGCAACCAGTCGACCTGCCTGGCGAAATAGCCCGGCGCGTAGCCGCGTAGCTTCCGATCGCCGGAGTCGCTCTCTTCGTACAGAAGGATCCCGTGCTCGGCGTTCGGGAACACATCGATCTCGATCGGCAGCCCGCTCTCCTGGAGCGCCTCGAGCTCCCGGATGGACCATTCGGTGGGCATGCTGGAGTCGGCGCCGCCGAAGATCCATAGGCTCGGCACGTCGAGCGCTGCGAGGGTCGGCACCGGGTCGTACAGCCGGTCGATGTACGGAACTCGACCTCGGGTCATCCACCAGTGGTAGAGGCGGATTGCCGGGATCGGCAGACCGGTCCCGGCGACGAAGCCGAGCATCGAGTCACTCGTCTTGACGACCTCGAACCACTCTTCGTTCTCGACCTCGTCGAGCGCCGCCCCGAGCTCGGCCCAGCGATCCTCTGCGCGGTCGAAGATCCCCCCTAGGTGGTCGTTGACGCGGTCCGCTTCGGCGATAGCCTGGTCGCCGAACCCGGCTTCGCGCAGGGCGTAGACGTAGCCCCACCGGTCCTCCTGTAGGACCGGGACCATCGGGCCGTAGCAGAGGAGCAGGCCGCGCACGCCGCCGATCCTGGAGGCGGCCAGAGGCGCGATCCAGCCGCCCTGGCTGTATCCCGCCAGGTGGATGCTGCTCGGATCGACGTCCGAGTGGTCTCGGAGCCATTCGACGGCGGCCACGGCGTCGTCGGCGAGCAGGTCGAAGTTCTGGGTGTAGTCGCCCGCGGATTCACCGGTGCCGCGCTTGTCGTAGACCAAGGTGGCGACGCCGTGGGCGGCGAAGAGGTACGGCATGTAGTAGCTGTCGACGGCGCTCTCCTTGCCCGAGCCGTGCACCAGTACGACGGCGGGGAACGGTCCGGAGCCGAGCGGCAGCACCAGCTTGCCGCGCAGCTCCAGGTCGCCGCTCTGGAAGGTGAAGATCGACTCGGGTAGCTCGAGCCTGGCTCCGCGCTGCTGGGAACCGACCGTGGAGTCGAGCTCGAGGCCGTGACCCGGTGCGCCGTCGAACTCGATCGTCACCTCGATCGGGTCGCGGTCGCTCCACCCCGGACCGGCTTCGTAGGTCGCCTCTCCCGTCGGCCAGAGCGCCCGACTCTCGCCGCTCATCATCCGGTACCGGAGCGTCTCGCCCTCACGCGGGGTCACGATGAGCAGGCGGCCGTCGTCGAGGCGGTAGGCCCCGTTGAACCGGGTGTCGAGCCTCGCGGGGCGAGTCAGGAGCAGCCCGGCCGCGACGGCCGCGGCGACCAGCGCCACGCTCAGGAGAACCCACTTGCGCTTGCGAACTGCCATTCAGAGGCTCTCGACCCGAAGCCTGCCGCTACTCTACAGTCCTACGCCTCTACAGTCCTACGCCGAGGTCGAGGCGATGGTTCCGTCGGAGCAACCCGATCCCGGCCTGCCGGCCTACCTCAGGTTGGCCCCTCAGCCGGCGAACATCTGAAGATCCGTACCGACCGCGTCGGCGATGTGCAGCGTCGTCTGCAGATCGGGATGGCGGACGAACACCCAGCCGTCCGAGAGCAGAGTCTGTTTCCAGTTGCGGCGTGAGGCCCCGATCGGCAGCAGGTCGGCGCCGACGATGTGGGGTCCGAAGCGGCTGTGGAGGCTGCGGATCCCTTCGACGCGCTGGATCCGCCCCTGGCCCTGGGCACGCTTGAAGATGACCGCAGTGTTGTAGAGGCGCTCCACCGGCTGCGAGAACCGCTTGTGGCAGACCGCCTCGGCCCAACCCCGGAAGAGGTCGATGTCGCAGCTGTAGTTCATCAGGTCGACCGAGCGGGCTCCGGGCGGTCGGGCGCCGATCTCACCAAAGACCGCCTCGCCGTCCTCCTTGAGGAACCACTCCAGGTGGGTGAAGCCGGTCCGGTAGCCGAGCGCCTGAAGCGTCTTCAGACCGAGCTCGATGCCGGGCTGCAGATGTTCGGCCTCGACCCGCCGTAGGGCGACGGTCTGTGGGCTGACCCACTCGAGCGTCCGGGCCAGCAGCGGGCGCGGCCGGTACCAGGAGACGTTGAAGTAGCCGATCTGCCCGTCGTGGCAGATGGTATCGAAGGTCAGCTCGTCGCCGTCGATGAACTCCTCGACGCTCAGCTCGGCGACGTGACGGACGCGCGGGATGACCCGCTCGAGGTCGTCGGGACCGTCGACCCGGTAGGTGTCGGCGGAGCCGGCGCCGGCGACCGGCTTGACGATCAGCGGGTAGCCGAGCCGCTCGGCCGCCTCGCGACACTCGGCCTCGGTCGCCGCCCGGGCGTGATACGGCGTGCGCAGCCCCGCCTTTTGCAGGACGTTCTTCATCACCGTCTTGTCGCGGAAGGGTCGGGTCTCCTCGACGGTCATACCGGGCACGCCGAGAGCTTCGCGCAGGCGAGCGGCGAGCAGCATCCCCGGCTCCCACACCGACTCGACACGGTCGACCGTGCGACCGCCGAGCTCGCGCTGAACCGTCTGGAGAACCGCCTGTTCGTCGAAGAGCGAGCCGACGTGGATGTAGCCGGCGAGCGCCGAGCCCGCGACCTCGGGCAGCGCTCCCGCCGGCTGGTCGCCGATGCCGATGACCCGCGCGCCAACCTCGGCCAGACCGCGGACGAAGAACGGCATCTCGATCGGGAAGCCGGGCGAGAAGAAGAGGACGTTCATACGGAGGTCTCCACCTGCAGGAGCGTGACCAGGCGGCCGAGGGCGTTCTGGATCACCGCGGTGTCCGGATGCCGCAGCAGTACGTAGCCGTCGCCCTCGTAGCCCTCGCGCCGCGGTTGGCCGGGCTGCGGCAGGTTCGCCTCCACCACCAGCTCGCCCAGCTCGCGCTGGGCCTCGTCGAGTCCCCGGACCCGGGTGATGCGGCGACCGCTCCCCTGGGCGCGGAGGAAGATCGCGCCCGACGCGAACTCCCGTTCAGGCATGTCGAACTCGGCGTGGATCATCAGCCGTGCCCACGCCTGATAGAAGTCGAAGCCGTGTGAGAAGCCGAGCATCGAGGTGATCTGCGCTCCGGGCGGCCGCGCGCCGACCTCGGAGATCGCCAGCCGGCCATCCGGCAGCTCGAACCACTCCATGTGGAAGACGCCGGTCTCGAGCCCGAGGGCGGCGAGCGCCTCGGCGCCGTGGCGCCTTATGCCGGCGTACTCCGGACCGTGGACCTCGCGCGGAAAGAGAATGCACCACTGGATCCAGGGAGTCTCGAGCACTTCGAGGGGCGTGGGGTAGTAGTGCGAGATCGAATGCCAGACGAGACGGCCGTCGAGCATCACGCCGTCGAAGGTGCGCTCGCGCCCGGTCAGGTGCTCTTCGAGCAGTACCGGGTGCGCCGGCGACGGCGGCGCCGCGGTCAGGAGCTCCTCGAGCTGTCGGCGGCGGTCGACCCGGAAGGTCGCTTTGGCGCCGGCGCCGGCAGGCGGCTTGACCACCAGGGGGAACCCTGTGGCAGCGGCGAACTCGAGCGCCTCGCGCGCCGAGCCCGCGAGGTGGTGCCGGGCGCAGGGCAGGCCGGCGGACCGCAGGACGTCCTTCATCCGTGCCTTGTCGCGGAAGTTGCGCGCGGTCTCGGCGTCCATGCCCGGGATACCGACCCGTTCGCGGACCTCGGCCAGCTGAACCTGCAGATGCTCGAGGACCCCGATCAGGCGATCCGCGCCGCCGAGCTTCTCAGCTAGCGACCGGACCGCCCACTCGAGCTGGTCGGGATCGAGCGCGTTGTCGACCCTCCAGTGGGCAGCCAGCCGTCGGCGAAGCGGCGCGGGCAGGGCCTCGAGCGGCTCGTGGCTCACCAGGCCCAGACGTACGTCGCGCTCGGCCGCGGCGCTCAGGGTGAACCGGAGCGTCGCACGGGCCGTGTACGGGGCCACGAAGATGACGTTGGGCATGGGGCCGCCATCTTACGTCTACGGAGCCGGTGTCGGATCAGAGGCCGGTCTAGCGCTGTCCGCCACTGGCCGGCCGGCGAGCCTTGAGCGCGATGACCAGTCGTTGTTCGAGTCGCTCGAGATCGGTCGCGGGCTCGGATGGACGAGGGCCCCCGCCGGGGCTGGCATAGTCGACCCGCACGACGACGTTGGCGGCGACTTCTGCGCCAGCCGCGGGTGAGGCTCGGGACGCGCTGCGGTCGGCGGCGGAGCGCCCCAGTAGAAACTCCTGCTCCGGAATCACCCTGAACACCGGCATGACCAGCTGAAGGCCGGCCGTGCGTTCACGGAATCTGCCGTAGAAGGCGTCGTAATAGTGCAACGTCTCGTAGTAGAGCCTGGCAGTCTGCCGATCGAGCAGGTGGGTGCGGGTCGAAAGGTCCTCCTGGGTCGGGAGGATGACCTCTCGGCCCACGTGGAAGGCACTCATGGTGCGGGGGAACGTCTCCTCGGGATTGAGATCGAGCGTCCGCTCGAGCGCCAGGACGCTGCGGAGCATCTGGAGAGGGTTCCAGCCTCGACGCCCATCGAAGGTGTCGTTGAGGGCCAGCGCCTTTCCCTTCTTGAGTGCGTTGACGTACTTGCCGGTGAGCGGCCCGCACCTGGCTACGGGCACCGGTGGCTGTTTCAGAACCTTCGGCTGCCTTCCGAATCGGATGAAGGCCGTCTCGTCTTTCGAACAGCCGTTCCAGAGGTCGTTCAGAAACGCCACGTCGAGCGAAGAGTCCTCTTCCTGGAGGTAGATGATCCTCCCCAGGGGGATACCCTGGCCGATCTCGCACGGCTTGGCAGGTTGGCGATCCTCGACCTTCTTCGACCGTAGCTTCTCGGGAACAGAGGAAGGACAGGGCCCTTCGAGCAGCCCGATGAGCATCCGCTGGACGAGAATCTCCTCTCCGGGGATGTCGCCGTTGTAGAACGTGATCAGCGTCTCCACTTCGCTCTCGGTGGGCCAGTTCCTCTGGCCTCTTCGTTCGAGATCCAGGAAAGCGGCGAACTCGAGCCAGGCATCGATGCTGCGCTTCTCGCTCTCCAGCCTCTCGGCGAGACTCCACAGGGCGAGGGTCGGGTCGCCATCGTCCTCGCCGATCTCCAGCTCGAGTGCGTGCGGCAGAGCCTCGATCTTCTCGCTGCCGTCCAGGCTGGAGAGCGCCTCCTGCAGCTCGAGGATGGTCTTTCTGCGCTCTTTCAGGCTGGCTTCGTCCAGGTGCCGGCTGAACTCGGGAACGTTCTCCTTCAGCTCTTCGAGAGCCGAGAGCACTTCCTGGACGATGGCCGATCGGTCGAGTGGTGGTGCCTTGTCGAGCTCGGTGAGCGCGATTCCCCGCTTGACGACGCTCCGGACCTCGTCGGAGGTGTTCTTGTACTCGGGATTCGCCTTGATGAACTCCAGGTCGAAGATATCGCTCTGTCGCAGGCGGTACGAGTCCCTGAACAGCCTCGAGCCGAAGTTGTCCAGGAGATCGGAGTCCCTGGGAATGACGAAGCTGGAGTCGTCGTCCTCGACCGGGATGATGTGCGGAGTGATCACCACGATCACTTCCTTGTCCTGTTTGACGAAGGTTTTCTTGCGGAAGAGGCGCCCGAGCCCCCACACCTTCGATAGCACGGGGACCTTGGAGAGATCCTCCTGCACGCCCCGATCGATGAGACCGCCGATGACGAACGGGGTGTCGTTGGCGACCCGGACGAGCGTCTGGACCTGGCGGCTCTGTATGACCGGGGCGATCAGGATGCCGGTTTCGGGCTGTACCCTGCTGGGCCCGGCCGAGCTGATGATCGTCTCGACCTGAAAGGTGACCTGCGAGTCGTCGGCGGAGGCCCGGGGCCGCAGATTCAGAATGATCCCGGTCGACAGGAATGCCGTGTTCGTGGTGGTCAGTCCGCTCCCTGCCACGGCGACCTGCGACGTGAACGGCACTTCGTCACCGACCTTGATCCGGGCCTGGCGGCCGTCGAGAACCAGGACCGAGGGCCGCGACAGCACGCTGGCGGTGCCATCGTCGACCAGGGCGCGTATCCTGAGATCGAACTCGAACAGGGTCTGGGGCGAGGGGCGTACGATCTGCAGAAGAAGCGGCTCGACGATGCCGTCCTCTTCCCTGGCCTCGAGCGTGCCGCCGTCTTCGCTCGCCCGGAGCTGGATTCCGATGTCCTTCAGCTTGTCGCGATCCAGCTCGACCACCAGAGCCTCGATCAGGATCTGTTTGGCTGCAACGTCGATCTCCTCGTTGAGGGTCTTCAACAGCTGGTAGAGGGCGGGGCGATCGTCCTTGTCGTACACGATCAGGAGCTGCTGGAGCGGCACTCCGTCGGTCACCGCATCGAGCCGCTGGCCACCGGTTAGCACGCTGGCCTTGGGCCGGTTCTCGGTGGTGCCCCCGAGCGACGAGGCGCCCGCCTGCTTCTCGACCAGGCTGGTGGCGTCGGGGTCGATCATGTTGATGATCGCGGGACGGCTGAGAGTGCTCCCCTTGGAGGCGTAGATCTTGTCGGGAACGGCGGTCGTGACGTTCGTCTCCGCCTTGCTCGAGTACTCGATCACCGAGTAACCGAGCGTTTTCAGCACGGCTACCGCCCGGTCGGCCTGGACGTAGCTCAGCGAGTAGAGGAAGAACTCGTCGTTCGGGCCTCCGAGCTTCGCGGTCTTGAGCTCGCTGAGGAGTGTCGCGAAGCGCCCGATCATCCCCTTGAGCTTGGAGCTCTTCTTGGCGCCGTTGTCCTCGGTACCGAAGAAGTAGAGCTCGAAGCCGCCCGAGGGATGCTCGTGGAGCTCGAGCTCCAGGGTCTCGACCGTCGTCACGGGCGGCTCGTTGTCGACCGCCTCCAGGGTCGTCCTGGTGAAGCAGTGGTGAGAGGTAGCGCCGCTGGTGTCCATGCACTCGGCCGGAGCGTAGGCGTCCCCGAGCAGGTAGCGCCGGATGGCGGTCCGCAGGTACCGCTCGACCCGAACCTCCGACCGGAACTCGAGCCGGAGGAACTGATGCTCGCGGACTGCCGGCCGGGCTGCCGATGGTCTCTTCGGCGGTGGATCCTTGATGGTCCCGTCCAGGACGAACCTCACCTGGTCGTCGCCGGGGACCGGGCGGGGCGACGCCAGCGAGCCTCCGGTCGCCAGGAGGAGAAAGAGAGCCGTGAGAATGAGTCGGATCGTCACCGGTTGTTCCGTCCTCGGGGCACCATCACGGACCTGGTGCCGTCGACCTTGGAGGTGAAGTCAGCGGCCGAAAGCATCCCATCGGAGGCCGGGACGGTGACGAATTCACTCGCCGAGTCTTCGCCATCCGGATTGCGGACGATCAGACGGACCAGGTAGGTGCCTTCTTCCTGGTAGGTATGGGCCGGGTCGGGTTGGGTCCGGTTCACGGGATGGGTGTCGTCGCCGAAGTCCCACTCCCATGCCGTCGGGTCGCCGGTCGACTTGTCTTTGAAGGCCACGGTCAGGCCGGCGCCGACCTCAGACTCGAACGCCGCGGTCAGGGCCGCGGTGCCGATGGCCACCGACACCTGACTGTTGGTCCCGTCCATCGCCGCCTCGGTGCCCGAGACCGCGCGGACCCGCGCGGTTCCAGCCCGCCCGTCCGCCCGTAGCATGGTCCTGGCCACCCCCTGGCCGTCGGTAGGAACGACGATCTGGTCGAATGTGCCCAGGTCGGTGCTGAAGCGGATCTCGGTGCCGGTGCGCGCCGGCACGCCGCTCGAGTGGGTAGCGACGACGGTGATCTCGGAGACGCCATCGAGCGAGAGCGACGTCGGGTTCGCTCGGATCGTGAGCACCGTCCCGGTCGGAGCGACGGGCGAGGTGTTCTGGTCCCAGAGATCGCAGCCGAGGGTGGCGACGACCACCGCGAGAGCAACCCACAATGTGCGGCCAACCGGAGCCATGCTCCGAATTAGACGGACCCGCCCACGGTTTTTCGGCACCGGGCGGGCATATAATCGCGGCTCCGGAAAAACGACAGCGCTAGCAGACCGGCCGTAGGCCGCAAGGAGCGGGGCGTGCACGTCATCTTCATCGAGCCGAAGTTCCCCAGCAACCAGCGGCAGTTCGTGCGCGGACTCGCCTCGGTCGGTGCGCACGTGACCGGCATCGGCGAGGCGCCGGTCGACGCGCTCGACCCGGAGCTCAAGGACTGGCTCGGCGACTACGAGCAGGTCGGGTCGGTCTGCGACGAGGGGGCGCTCCTGCACACCGTGCGACGGATCCAGGCCCGCGGCTGGGTCGACCGGATGGAGGCGACGGTCGAGGCGCACATCCTGCCGGTGGCGAAGGTGCGCGAGGCGACCGGCATCCCGGGCACCTCGGTCGAGACCGCCTTCCTCTGCCGCGACAAGCCGGCGATGAAGGAGGTGTTGCGCCGGAACGGCATTCCGTGCGCGGCATCGGATGGGGTCTCGTCAGCCGACGAAGCGCGCGCGTTCGCGGCGCGGGTTGGCTTCCCGATCATTCTCAAGCCGCGCGGTGGCGCCGGCGCCGCCGAAACCGATCGCATCGACACCGCGGAGCAGCTCGAGCATGCGATCCACCGCCACGGGATCGACCGTGGCCACTCGGTGGCGGCCGAGGAGTTCATCGAGGGGCACGAGGGCTTCTACGACACGCTGAGCATCAACGGCGAGGTCGCGCACGAGTTCGTTTCGCACTACTACCCGGGGGTGCTCGAATCGATGCGCAATCGGTGGATTACGCCGTACGTGATCACCACCAACCGGGTCGGGGCGCCGGGCTACGACGAGGTCAAGGCGATGGGCTACGAGGTCAACCGGGCGCTCGGCATCGGCACCTCGGCGACCCACATGGAGTGGTTCTTCGGGCCCAAGGGACTCAAGTTCTCGGAGATCGGCTGCCGGCCGCCGGGGGTCTCGGTCTGGGACCTCTATTCGGCGGCGAACGATATCGACCTCTATCGCGAGTGGGGGATGGCGATCGCCCACGGACGGGCAGCATCGCCACCCTCGCGCAACTACGCGGCCGCGATGATCGCCCTCCGTCCGACCCGCGACGGCCGGATCACCGGCTACGAGGGCGTCGAGGCGATCCATCAGCGCCACGGCGAGACGATCATCGACGCCCACCTGCCGCCGCCCGGATCGTCGACGCAGCCGATCGAAGCTGGCTACATGGCGAACGCCTGGATCCGGCTGCGCCACCCCGACTACGACGCCCTGCGGGGCATCTGCGACGAGATCGGCCAGACGATCCGCGTCCACGCCGAGTAGCCCCCGGCCGCCCAACCACGAGGGTGAGGCGGGCGATCCGTTCCACTGAAGCCTCGCAGCACAGGTGCCGGGTGGAGGCGTCCCTCTCCTACCGCGAGGGAGGGAGAGGGATTAGCTTCGCCTTACGGCTCGCTGACGAGTCGATCCAAGCGCCTGAGGGGCGTTCGGGCACTGGGCGGGTGTGGAGGGTGAGGGGGCGATCTGATACATCGGCCGGCGAATCGCTGCTCTCTTGTGCTACCATCCCGGCCCTCTGGCCGTCGTGCCGGTCGACCGACCGGCCGCTGACCCTCGCTGCCGCCGCACACCTCCGCTCCCTGGACGAAAGGAGCGGAAGATGGAGACGAACGGAGCTCGCGAGCTCTTGCGGCGCTGCGCCGTGCAGCGCGACGGGACGGCCTGGAACGAGTTCAGGAGGCGCTACGAGGTACGGCTGCTCGCCGGAGTCCGCCGCGGCTTGCGCCGGACAGGTATGTGGAATCCCCCGGTCGAGGTCGAGGATCTCCTGCAGGAGGTCTACTGCAAGCTGCTCGACAACGGAGGGCGCTACCTGCTCCGGTGCCGTGGAGGGGCCGAAGCCGCGATCTCGGCCTACCTCGGTCGGATCGCCGAGACCGTGGCGATCGATCGGGTGCGGAGCGAGATCGCGGCCAAGCGAGGCCGCAATCGGATGGTCAGTTATCCCCAGGAGCGTGGCGAGGTCGATACCGTCGATCCGGCGCTCGGTCCCGAGCAGCGGCTGCTCGAGCGCGAGTGCAGCACGGTCTTTCTGCGGCGCTGTCGCGAAGTCGTCGGACCGCGCCAGGCGGCGCGCGACGTACGCGTCCTCTACCTCGCCTGCGTCGAGGGCTGGTGCAGTCGCGACATCGCCCGCGCCCTCGGTCAGGGGCTGACCGCCAGCAGCATCGACTCACTGGTCCATCGGGCGCGCAAGCGGCTGGCGGCGAAGGGTATCGGCGTTCCGCCGCGCGGCAGGCCGTCGGCCCTGGTGTGGACCGGGGCGGGCTAAGATCGCCGGATGCTGCGCATCTTCAGCGACGACCGGTGTCTCGAGCACGACATGCCGCCCGGCTTTCCGGAAACGCCCGAGAGACTCCGCCGGGTACGGGCCGCCTGCGAGGCTCGAGGTTGGGTCGTACCCGGCGCCGCTCGGCACGGCGGGGTCGACGAGGCGATCGCCGCGGTCCACGACGTCGGCTACGTCGAGCGGTTCCGGAAAGCGGTGGAGCGGGGCGATGGCCTGCTCGATTCCAGCGACAATCCGCTCTCGGAGACGACCTGGGAGGCGGCGCGGGCGGCGGTCGAGTGCATTCTCGAGGCGTCCGACTGGGTGGCGGAAGGAGCGGGCCGGACCGCCTTCGTCGCCACCCGTCCTCCCGGGCATCACGCCGAGCACGCGCTGGCGATGGGCTTCTGCTACTTCAACAACGTGGCGGTCGCGGCCGACTACCTGCGCCGTCAGGCCGGCGTCGAGCGTGTGGCGGTCTTCGATTTCGACGTCCACCACGGCAACGGCACGCAGCACATCTTCGAAGAGCGAGGCGACGTCCTCTACGCCTCGACCCACCAGTTTCCGTTCTATCCGGGCACCGGCGCCGCCGACGAGATCGGTCGGGGTGACGGCCAGGGCGCGACGGTCAACGTCCCGCTCCCCGTGGGTACCGACGATACCGGCTACGCGGCTGCGATCGACGGCCGGATCCTGCCCGCGCTGCGTGACTACCGGCCGGACGTTCTGCTGCTCTCGGCCGGGTTCGACGCTTGGCGTGGAGACCCGCTGGGCGGTATGCAGGTCTCCGAGGGTGAGTACCGGCGGTGGGGGAGGGTCCTCGGGGAGCTGGCGTCCGAGGTCTGCGACGGCCGGGCTCTGGCGGTGCTCGAGGGCGGGTACGACTTGAGCGCGCTCGGAGAGCTCGCGGCGGAGTTCGCCGGCGAGCTGGCGGGGGAGACCGCCTCCGGCCGCGAGCCGGAGAGCTAGACCCCGGCGGCGGCCGTTCGCCGCCCGCCGTCGCTCAACTCCTGGCGTCGGGCGAGCAGATTGGTCGCTTCCTCGAGGGCTTCCAGAGCTCGGATCACCTGGAGGTCGCCGGCCGCGAGGATCTGATAGCGGGCCTCGATGCCGAAGACCGAGTTGAAGATCTCGGCGTGCAGGTAACGTGCAGCCATCTCGGCGTTCTCGGGCTCGGCCAGGTCTGCGATCTCCTCCTCGGTCGCCAGGCCCTCGGCGAGCAGCCAGTCGCGGAACTCGGCCATCAGGCTCTCCGGCGGTGTCCACTGGGGACTCTCGATCGGGTGGGTCGCCGTGTAGGAGTTGGCGAAGTCGAAAAAGGTGCTACGGCTGAGGAGGTACTGGAGGAGCGTCGAGATCTCCTGGCCCTGGACCTCGATGTCGGGCATGATGCCGCCGCCACCGTAGACCTCGCGTCCCAGGTCGGTAAGGAAGATCTCGCGCTCGGTGTCGTCCGCTCTCGGCGGGGTGCCGTTGCCGCTGCCGTGACCGTTGCCGTGGGTCGCGTAGTCGAACCACGAGCTGTAGTCCCGCTGGATCAAGCGCCCGGAGGGCGTGTAGTACTTGGCCGTAGTGAGGGCGATGCCCGACTGATAGGAGAGCGAATAGACGGTCTGTACGAGGCCCTTGCCCCAGGTCGGAGTGCCGACGATCAGGCCGATGTCGTGATCCTGGATCGCGCCGGCGACGATCTCTGCCGCCGACGCCGTACCGTCGTTGACCAGCACGACCACCGGCAGCTCGAGGTCGTCGTAGCGGGTCGAGGCGTAGAACTCCTGGAACGACTCGCGTGTTCGGCCGCCGGTCTCGACGATCTTGGCGCCGTCGGGCAGGAACTGGTCCGCCACCTCGATCGCCTGGTCGAGCAGCCCGCCACCGTTGTTGCGCAGATCGAGGATCAGCCGCTCCATCCCCTGTTCCCTGAGACTCTCGATCGCCTCGGCGACCTCCTTGCCGGTACCGCGGTTGAAGTCCGAGATCGTCAGGTAGCCGGTGGTCGGGGTGATCATGTAGACGTAGCGGACCGTGTCCTGGGGGATCTCGGCGCGGGTAATGGTCAACTCGAGCGGCTCGTCGAGTCCCTGGCGCACGATCTCGACCCGGACGCTGGTCCCCTTGGGTCCCTTGAGACGGCTCACGGCGTCGTCGATGTTCATGCTCTCGGTCGTCTCACCCTCGATCTTGCTGATGATGTCGCCGGCGCGCAGGCCCATGCGCGAGGCCGGTGTTCCCTCGATCGGGGTGATCACGGTCAGCTGGCCTTTGCGCATGCCGACCAGGATCCCGAGGCCGTGGAAGCTGGAGCGCTGGCGCTCGCGCATGTTGGCGTACGCCTCGCGGCTGAGGAAGCTGGTGTGGGGGTCGAGCGTGCGCACCATGCCGTTGATCGAGGAGGTGACGAGATCGTCGTACTCGATCTCGGTGCCGTAGCTCTCGTGCGCCACGGTCACCAGCTCGGTGTAGACGCGCAGCATCTCGCGGGCCTCGTCGGTGAGCGCCAGAACTCGGTCACCGAACACGCCACCGAGGAGGATCGACAGGGTGAACAGGGTTATCGCCGCAACGCGCCAGCCGCTTCTCATAGCCGCAGAGAATACCAGAGGGTCCTGGGGACCCGCTGTTTAACAGGGTACGTAGCGCGGGCCCCTTGGGTTCTGGCCCCCGGCTTGACTTTCCCTCGCGGGCGCTCGATCATGGAATCGGAGACGAAATGGGCCCCATCGGTGTTCCAGAGATGCTCTTCATCCTGGTGATCGCGCTGCTTATCTTCGGACCGAAGCGGCTGCCGGAGTTCGGCCGTACGATCGGCAAGGCGTTGGGGGAGTTCCGCCGGGCCTCGACCGACCTGAAGCGCTCGATCGACGTCGAGGTGATGTCGACCGAGCCGACTCGACCGGAGCCCTCGACCCAGGCCTCTTCCGCTGCCGCTGCCGCCGCTGCCGCGGCACCGGTCGCCCGGAACGACGACGAGACCACCGCGACGGTCGAGGACGACGAGCCCGCCGACGAGACCGCGACAGAGGAGCCCGAGGACGACAGCTCGGCGTGACGCCGGCTAGCCTCGCCTTGCGATGAAGGCGCCAGTCGGCTCGGCAGGGGAGCCCGAAGAGCTCTCGCGGATGAGCCTGCTCGAGCACCTCGAGGAGCTGCGGCGCCGCATCCTGTGGTCGCTGGCCGCCGTGATCATCGGCTTTCTGGTCTGCTGGGCGTTCGCCAAGCCGATCGCGAAGGTCCTGGCGCGGCCGATCTACAAGGTCCTCCCCGAGGGCCAGCGCCTCGTCTTTCTGGGGGTTACCGACGCCTTCATCCTGTACGTGAAGGTCGCGCTCCTGGCCGGGCTCTTCCTGGCGACGCCGTTCGTGCTCTACCAGGCATGGCGCTTCATCTCTCCGGGGCTCTACAAGCGCGAGCGGGGCTACGCTTTCCCGTTCGTCTTCTTCGGCACCCTCTTCTTTCTGGGCGGCGGCACCTTCGCCTACTTCGTCGCCTTCCCCTTCGCCCTCGAGTTCCTGATCCAGATGGGCGACGCGTTCGAGCCTCAGATCACGGTCGATCGCTATTACCGCTTTCTGCTCTACATCATCTTCGGTCTCGGCCTGATGTTCGAGTTGCCGATCGTGATCTTCTTCCTGGCCCGCATCGGCGTCGTCTCCCCGGCCTTCCTGATGCGCCACTTCCGCTGGGCCGTGCTGATCATCTTCATCATGGCGGCCGTGATCACGCCGACGCCGGACGTGGTCAACCTCCTGCTCTTCGCGCTGCCGACGATCGTGCTCTACCTGGCGGGTGTCGGTGCCGCCGCCCTCGTCGGCCGCAAAGCAGCCCGCGATTCGGCCACAGAGGAGTTACGGTGACAGGATACGCAACTCGCGGAGTCGGCCACCTGTCCCCGGGTCGACGGATCAGGCGTCGAAGGAGAAGGCGGCGATCAACGATTCCCAGATGCCGCGAGCTCGCAGCACCCGCTCGACGAGCTCACGGACGGCTCCGTCTCCGCCGGCCGAGTCGAGGACCTGATGGACGACGGCGCGGACCTCGGGGGCGGCGTCGGCTGGTGCGAAGCTCAGGCCGGCCCGTCCCAGGACCTGTAGGTCGGGCAGGTCGTCGCCCGCGAAGGCGACGCGACGGGCGCTGACTCCCTGCTTCTCGAGGAAGGCGTCGAAGTCGGCACTCTTGTCTTCGGAGCCCTTGATCACGACGTTGAAATCGAGCTCGTTCACTCGGCGATCGAGTGCCGGAGCCGATCTGCCGGTCAACGCTCCGATCTTGAGTCCTGCCTTCTGGGCCAGCCGGATGCCGAGACCGTCCCGGACGTCGAAGCGCAGAAACGCCGGTCCCCAGCGGTCGTAGTAGAGACCCCCGTCGGTCATTACGCCGTCGATATCGAGCAGGATCCACTCGAGCTCCGACGCCCGGCGGACCAGCTCTTCCTCGTTCAGGATCGGCACAGCCAGGTCCAGTCTCGAGTGTCGAAGATGCCTTCGGAGGTCGGTCCCGCGGTCGGCGATCCGGGTGGATACCGCATTCTCTAGAACATCTCCGTGCGCCAGAGGTCGTGCAGATGCACGATTCCGATGAGCCGATCCCCCTCTTCACAGACGAAGAGCGAGGTGATGCGGTGGCTCTCCAGGCGGTTGAGGGCGGCGGAGGCGAGCTCGTCGGCACCGATCGTCTGCGGCCCCTCGGTCATGCTCTCGCCGACCCGGGCGTCACGGAGGTCCCGGCCGGCGGCGAGCAGCCTCCGGATGTCACCGTCACTGATGCATCCGACCAGCGCCCCGTCGCTCTCGACGACCGCGGTTATCCCGAAGCCCTTCTCGGACATCTCATGGAAGGCGGTCTGCATGGCGTCGTCGACGCCTACCGACGGCAGCCCGTCGTCGACGTGCATCAGCTGCCCGACCTTGAGCAGTTTCTTGCCCAGCTCGCCGCCGGGGTGAAGCCGCGCGAAGTCCTCGTCGGTGAACCCCTTGCTCTCGAGCAGCGCCATGGCCAGCGCATCCCCCATCGCCAGGGTGGCGGTCGTCGAAGCGGTCGGCGCCAGGTTGAGCGGGCACGCCTCCTTGTCGATTGCCACCGGTAGGTGCAGGTCGGCGTGGCGAGCGAGCGGGCTGTCCGCCTTGCCGGTCATGACGATCAGCCGGACGCCCAGGCGGCGCACGGTGTCGACCAGCCGCACCAGCTCGGAGGTGGCGCCCGAGTAGGACGCCGCCAGCACGACGTCGTCCTCGGTCAGCATGCCCAGATCGCCATGCACGGCCTCGGCGGGGTGGAGGAAGAGCGCCGGGGTGCCGGTCGAAGAGAAGGTCGCCGCCACCTTCTTCATCACCAGGCCGCTCTTGCCCATACCGCTACATACGACGCGTCCGCGACAGGCGGCCAGGATCTCGACCGCCCGATCGAAGGTCTCGTCGAGCTGCTCGATCAGCCCTTCGACAGCGCGCGCTTCGGTCTCGAGTACCTGGCGGGCGACATCGCGCTTCGCCCGGCCGGGCGAGTCGGTCAAGCACCAACCTCCGACGGCATTCCGACCGCGGCCCGCACCGCCCGCAGCGACGCCAACAGGATGGCCGCCCTCTCGGGATCGAGCTGCGTGGTGCTGTCGGAGAGGGCCGCGTCCGGATCGAGATGCACCTCCAGGTAGACGCCGTCGGCGCCCGCCGCGACCGCGGCACGCGCCAGCGGCTCGGCGAACTCCCGGCGGCCGCCGGTCGACTCGCCCTCACCGCCCGGCAGCTGCAAGGAATGGGTGACGTCGTAGAGCACCGGGATCCCTTCGGCGTGCAGAATGTGGAAGCTGCGCATGTCGACCACCAGGTTGTGGTAGCCGAAGCTCGAGCCGCGCTCGGTAACGCTGACACGGGCGCTGCCGGTCTCGCGCGCCTTCTCGACCGAGCGCGCCATGTCCTCCGGGGCCATGAACTGCCCCTTCTTGATGTTCACCGGCCGGCCGGTGCGGGCCGCGGCGACGATCAGGTCGGTCTGGCGACAGAGGAAGGCCGGTACCTGCAGGACGTCGCACGCCTCGGCCGCCGGTCCACACTGCTCCGGCGAATGGACGTCGGTCAGCAGGGGCAACCCGCTCGCCTCCCTGGCGGCGGTCAGGATCCGCAGTCCTTCCTCGAGTCCGGGACCCCGGAAGCTGTGGATCGACGTCCGGTTCGCCTTGTCGAACGAGGCCTTGAAGATCGTCGGTTGTCCTTCGCGGCGGGCGATCTCGGCGACCTTCTGGGCGGTCGCCACGGTCTGTGACTCGCTTTCGATGACGCACGGGCCGGCGATGACCGGGAAGGAGTCCCCGCCGATCGCCACCCCCGGCGCCAGCTCGAAAGCGTCCAAGGTCACGCAGTCTCCTCGGCCAGAGTGATCTGCTCGCGCTCCTTCACCCGGTCCGGATCCCGGCGGCGCGCCTGCTCCTCGAGCGCCGCCTTGATGTAGGAGACGAAGAGCGGATGCGGCGCCGTCGGCTTGGACTTGTACTCGGGATGGAACTGACAGCCCAGGAACCAGGGGTGATCGGGCAGCTCGACCATCTCGACGAACTTGCCGTCCGGGCTCATGCCGGCGACCCGCAGGCCGGCGCTGGTCAGCGCCTCCAGGTACCTCTGATTCACCTCGTAGCGATGCCGGTGGCGCTCGCTGATCTCGCCCTGCTGGTAGATCTCGTACGCCAGGCTGCCCTTGGTCAGCTTGCAGGGATAGGCGCCGAGGCGCATCGTGCCGCCCATCTCCTCGACGCCGAGCAGATCGCGGAGCATGTAGATCACCCGGTCCGCGGCCTCGGGGTCGAACTCGGCCGAGGTCGCGCCGGGGATGTTGCAGACGTTGCGGGCGTACTCGATCACCATGCCCTGCATGCCGAGGCAGATGCCGAAGAACGGCACGCCATGCTCACGGGCGTAGCGGGTCGCGCTGATCTTGCCCTCGGTGCCGCGCGGACCGAAGCCGATCGGCACCAGGAGGCCGTCGACCTCGAACATCTGGCGCGGCCAGTTGCCGGTCTCGATCTCCTCGGCGTCGATGTAGACCAGCTCGACGCGGGCGCCGTTGGCGATGCCGCCGTGGGTGAGCGCCTCGTTGAGGCTCTTATACGAATCGGGGTAGTCGACGTACTTGCCGACGATGCCGATCTGGACGCTGTGCTGCGGGCTCTTGGTGCGGTTGACGAGGTCCTCCCAGCGGGACATGTCACGCTCGTACTGGGGCAGATTGAGGATCTCGAGTAGCGCCTCGTCGAGCCCCTCCCGGCAGAACGTGAGCGGCACCTCGTAGATGGTCTGGACGTCGAGCGCTGCGATGACGTGGCTCGACGGCACGTTGCAGAACAGAGCGATCTTCTCCTTGACCTCGTCGGCGAGTGGCCGGTCGCAGCGGCAGATCAGCACGTCGGGCTGGATGCCGATGGCGCGCAGCTCGCGCACCGAATGCTGCGTCGGCTTGGTCTTGACCTCGTCCGAGGTCGGGATGAACGGCACCAGGGTCAGGTGCAGGTTGGCGGCGTTGTTGCGGCCGAGCTCGATCCGGAACTGACGGATCGCCTCGAGGAACGGCAGCGACTCGATGTCGCCGACCGTGCCGCCGATCTCGACGATCACGACGTCGACGCCCTCGCCGACCCGCCGCATCGTCTCCTTGATCTCGTCGGTGATGTGGGGGATCACCTGGACCGTCTTGCCGAGGTAGTCGCCACGACGCTCCTTGTTGATCACCGTCTCGTAGATCTTGCCGGTGGTGGTGTTGTGCAACTTGCTGGTGATCGCGTTGGTGAAGCGCTCGTAGTGGCCCAGGTCGAGATCGGTCTCGGCGCCGTCGTCTGTGACGAAGACCTCGCCGTGCTGGTAGGGCGACATGGTCCCCGGATCGACGTTGACGTACGGGTCGAGCTTCATCAACGTGACCGAGAAGCCGCGCGACTCGAGGATCGCGCCAACCGACGCCGCCGCCACGCCCTTACCCAGCGACGAGATGACGCCGCCGGTAATGAAGATGTACTTGGTGGCCATTCCCAGATCTCCTCCTTCGGGTAACAACGACTCGCGGGACCGTCCGCTAGGCCGGCGTGACCTTCGAATGCTCCCCGCTGTCAGCCTTCATTTTCTGGAGGAGCTCCTCGACCTTCTCGAGATCCTCCATTGTATCGACGCCCAGCCACGAGTGGGACGTCGTCAAAACCCGAATATCGATGCCGTTCTCGAGTGCCCGCAGCTGTTCCAGCGACTCGGCGCGCTCGAGCGGCGACGGCTCCAGAGCGGCCAGCCTGAGCAGCGCCTGCCGCTGGTAGCCGTAGATGCCGATGTGCTTGAGCGGCCGGCTCTGCTCCGGCTGGCGGGGGTAGGGGATCGACGCGCGGCTGAAGTAGAGTGCCTTGCCGCCGGCGTCCGTCACCACTTTGACCACGTTGGGATCGGCGGCCTCGTCCGCGGCCGCCGGCGCGGCCAGGGTGACCATCGGATCGTCCGGAGCCTCGATCAGGTGGCGGGCGATCCGATCGATTGCTTCTGGGTCGATCAGCGGCTCGTCGCCCTGGATATTGACCACCGCGCCCTCCTCCCACCGCCGCGCCGCCCAGGCGATCCGGTCGGTGCCCGACGCGCACTCGACCGGGGTCATCTCGGCGTCGCCGCCGAAGGCGTCGACGGCCGCGGCGATTCGCTCATCGTCGGTCAGAACCACGACCCGGCTCAGGCTCGAGGCTCGCGAGGCGCGCTCGTAGACGTACTCGATCAGCGGCCTGCCGGCGAGTGGGCGCAGCGGCTTGCCGACCATCCGAGTGGAGCCGTAGCGGGCCGGGATGGCGCCGATGACCGTCGTTGCCGGGGTAGATGAGGGGTGCACGGCCCAGAGTACTCTGGGCTGCCGGTGGAGTCAAACCTGCCGAAGGATTCCCGGCGAGTGTGCATCCAAGGGGTCAGGAGGCCGATAGGAGGCCTTCAATTCGACATTCCGCATCCAAGAACGGAGGACGAGAGATGCGCACCACCAGGAGTATGGTTGCTGTAGCCGCGATCGCTGTGCTTGCCCTCGGGGCACCACCCGAGGCACTGGCCAAGAGGCTGGACGACACCGCGATCTACATCGAGATCAACGCCACCGACGGCGACGCCGGCATCCACGTCTTTCTCGACGGCGAGGGCTGGGACACGATGCAGATGACCGGCCCCAACGGCGTCGAGTTCAGTGTTTTGGCCGAGAACAGTGTCGGCTTCCAGGGGATCACGGAGTTCTTCTTCGAGAGCGCCGAGCCGTCGTTCGAAGAGCAGTCGCTCGAGGAGCTGCTCGAGCTCTTCCCCCAGGGTCTCTACCGGTTCCGGGGCGCGACCACGGAGGGCCGTAGGCTGGTAGGCAAGGCGAGGCTGACGCATCGGCTCCCGGACGCTCCGGTCCAGATCTCGCCGGTCGACGGCGAAGAGGTGGATCCCGACGACGCGGTCTTCAGCTGGGAGCCGGTCGCCGACCCGCCGGGCAGCGAGATCGTCGGCTACGAGGTGGTCATCGAGTGCGAGGAGCCCGAGTTCACCAAGCTGAGCACGCTGGTCGGAGCCGCCGTCACCAGCATCACCGTGCCGCCCGAGATGCTCGGCCAGGAGGACGCGGACGAGTGCAAGTGGGAGGTGCTGGCGATCGAGGACAGCGGCAACCAGACGATCTCGGAGACCGAATTCTCGATCGAGTAGCCACCGTCCGCACCAGGCCGCTCGGCCCTGCCGCTCTGGTCGGCGGGCCGGCGGTCGCCACCGCAGGAGTCCCGAGGAGACTGCGATGATGAAGCGACTCATGAAGGCTGTTTGTGTGCTCTCTGTCGCCCCGTTGCTACTGCCGATCGCCGCCGCGGCCGGCCGCGACGGGTTCACCGACCGCTTCCGGCTCGAGGAGTGCACCTGGCGAGCGCGGGGCGCGCAGAATCCGTACTTCCCGCTGATCCCCGGTCGCCAGGTGACCCTGGAAGGCGAAGAGGACGGGGAAGAGATCGAAGTGATCATGACCACCCTGCGTCGCACCGAGCGGGTGACGTTCGAGAGCCCGCGCGGCGTGACCGTCTCGGTCAGGGCGCGCGTGATCGAGGAGCGCGAATGGGTCGACGGCGAGCTCGTCGAGGTGTCGCGGAACTGGTTCGCCATCTGCCGCGAGACCGGCGACGTCTACTACTTCGGCGAGGACGTCGACGATTACGAGGACGGGGAGATCGTCGACCACGACGGCGCCTGGCGCGCCGGTGTCGACGGCGCCCGGCCCGGGATCATCATGCCCGGCACCTTCCTGCTCGGATCGCGCTACCACCAGGAGACGGCACCCGGGGTCGCCATGGATCGGGCGCGGCACGTGGAGGATCAGATCACCATGCCGACCGCTGCAGGCGTCTTCACCGAGTGCGTGATGGTGAAAGAGAGCTCGCCGCTCGACGGACCGGGGGAGTTCAGCTTCAAGATCTACTGCCCGAACGTCGGACTGGTCTTCGACGACGTCCTCGAGTTGATCGACGTAGGCGACTGACGAAGCGGCAGTTGCCAATCGGGGAACCGCGGCCGCCTATCCGATAGGAGGGGTACACAGGGGAGGGCCCTCCCCTGTGTCAGACAACCCCGTAAGCGAGCATCGCGTCGGCGACCTTGACGAAGCCGCCGATGTTGGCACCGCGCACGTAGTCGACGTAGCCGTCGTCTTCCTCGCCGTAGCGGACGCACTTCTCGTGGATGTTCTTCATGATCTCTCTGAGCCGGCTGTCCACCTCGTCGCGCGACCACGAGATCCGTAGAGCGTTCTGACTCTGTTCGAGAGCGGAGACCGCCACCCCGCCGGCGTTGGCCGCTTTGGCCGGGCCGAACAGGATGCGCGCGGCGTGAAAACGACGCTGCGCCTCGACGGTGCTCGGCATGTTGGCGCCCTCGGAGAGCCCGAGTAGGCCGTTGTCGAGCAGGGCCTTGGCGTCGTCGCCGCGGATCTCGTTCTGGGTGGCCGAGGGGAAGGCGAGGTCACACCGTACTCCCCACGGGCGCTTGCCGGCGTGGTAGTCGCAGCCGAACTCCTCCGCGTACTCGCTGATCCGGCCTCGCCGAGCCTCCTTGAGGCTCTTCAGCCACTCGAGCTTCTCGTCGCGAATCCCCTGCGGATCGTGCACGAAACCGCCCGAGTCCGAGGCCGCCACAACCCTGGCGCCCAGCTGACTCAACTTCTCGATGGTGTAGAGGGCGACGTTGCCCGAGCCGGAGACGACACACGTCTTGCCCTCGAGGTCCTCACCGCGATGGGCGAGCATCTTCTCCATGAAGTAGACCGAGCCGTAGCCGGTCGCCTCGGTGCGGATCAGGCTGCCGCCGAAGGAGAGGCCCTTGCCGGTCAGGATGCCGGCGAACCGGTTCTGGAGGCGCTTGAACTGGCCGAACAGGTAGCTGATCTCTCGGCGCCCGACGCCGATGTCGCCCGCCGGCACGTCGATGTCGTCGCCGATGTGCCGATGCAGCTCGAGCATCAGCGACTGACAGAATCGCATCACCTCGCGGTCGCTCTTGCCCTTGGGATTGAAGTTCGAGCCGCCCTTGGCACCGCCGATCGGCAGGCCGGTGAGACTGTTCTTGAAGGTCTGCTCGAAGCCGAGGAACTTGAGCACGCTCAGGTTGACTTTGGGGTGGAAGCGCAGGCCGCCCTTGTACGGGCCGATCGAGTTGTTGAACTGGACGCGCCAGGCGCGGTTGGCGCGAAAGCGGCCGCGGTCGTCCTCCCAGGTGACCCTGAAGATCACGATCCGGTCGGGCTCGGTCATGCGCTCGAGGATCCGGGCGCGCCGGTACTCCCGATGCTCGCGGATGAAGGGCAGAAGGCTCTCGGCCACCTCGTGCACCGCCTGATGGAACTCGGGCTCGCCCGGATTCCTCTTGATCAGGCCGCGCATGAAGCGCTTGATGTTGTCGTGACCGTTCTTGCTCATGCGGGTTGGTCTCCTGCTCTCAGGCGCCGGGCACGGCCGCCGAGACAGCTTCGAAGAAACGCACGAACCGGGGTGAGAACGCGCTCTCGGCCGGCTCCAGGTCGGGGTCGCTCGCCTTGGCGGCGAGCACGTCTTCGCGGGCCCGCTCGAGCAGCTCCGATTCGACCTCGCCGCCGGCTACGTGCAGGGCGAAGGCCGCGGCCGACCGCAGCAGCAGGCAATGGGCGCGGGTCTTGTCATCACTGTAGGGGATCTCGTCGAGGCGCTCCAGAACCAACTCGTAGTCGGCGCGCAAGAAGGCGATCGCGCCCGAGCGGAGAGCTCCTGGCGGCGGCGGCGCAGAGCTCTGCAACTGGCGATGGAAGGTCTCGAGCCGGCGCTCGAGCCCGTCGATCTGCTCGAGCGTGACGCTTGCCGGTAGGTCGGTGGCGACCGACAGCAGCGACTCGATCTCCTGCCGCCGGCCGCGTAGCACCGGCGGCAGGGGACTGCGCCCGCGCAACAGCCCGCGGACCTCCAACGCCAGGTCGCGCACCTCGCCGCTACGCTCCAGCCGCTCGGTGCGGGCTGCGGCGAACCGCTCGGCCACCCGGTCGAACTCCTCGAGCGCCTCGTCGAGCAGCAGAGAGGTCTCGCGGGCCAGCTGCAGCGTGGCCTCGGCCAGCTCGGGATCCTGGTTCGCCTCGGCCCGAGCGAGCTGCGAGCGCGCTTCGGCCAGCGACGCCTGCGCCGACTCCAGGCGCTGGCCGAGCGATCCGAAGCCGCTCTCGTAGCCGAATCGGAGCAGGTGAGCGCGACCCGGATCGGCGAGGCGCTGCGATTTCTCCGCGATCACACCGAACTCGGCCCGGATCTCGATCTGGAGCTCGGTCAACCGGGCGAGGCGGTCTTCGCACGCCGTACGGCGGCGGGCGAGCTCTCCGGCGAGCCCGGCGGCGGTGATCGCTCGGTGCTGGCTCGACAGCGTCCATTCCGCGAGCGCTCCGCGGCAGTCGCCCTGGCCGGCGAGCACCGCTCCGAGGTAGTAGTGCGGCAGGTAGGGTCGGAAGATGCGTCGGAGCGGGAGCCGCCGTGCCTCTTCCGACCGGATCGCGACCGCCTCCTTGAACAGGCGCTCGGCGTGCTGCCAGTCACCAGCCTCCATGGCGTCGAGCGCGCGGCCGTAGACGTCGCGGAGCCCGGCGGCGATCGGCGCCGCGAGCAGCATCACGCCGAGCAGGCCGACGAGCAGCCGACGCCTCGCGGAAGCTCTCTCCCATACGCGACCGGTGCCGCTCACCGCCACCACCCGATGTCTTTGAAATACTGGTCGACGGAGAGACGCTCGAACTCGACCAGGCAGTCGTGCCGAGCGCCGTCGATGAGGGTGAAGTCGCAGATCAGCTCTCCCTCGAAGCTCGGATTCGACAGCGCGACGCGCCACTCTCCAGCGGGGAGCTCCAGCAGGACCGGTGTCTCGCGCGGCACCGGCAGCGGTCGCAGCGTGCCGCCGGCGGTCTCGATCCGCTCGATTCGGCCCCACGGAATCGCGTCGATCAGGGCCGCCGCGGTCGGTGACGGCAGGTGTGCCTCGCCCAGAACCCGGGTAGTTGGGGCACTCACGGCCTGAACCGCCGGGTCGGGACGGTAGCGGACGACGGCAGTCAGGAGCGCTGCCACCAGGATGACCAGTGCGGCGATGGCCGCCTGTGGGGCCGCCGCGCCGAGGTCGAGCTCGCTCCGAGACGTCACCGAGCGCGATTCTGGCGGAAAAGCCAGGCGGGCACAAACCCTCCGGGCGATTTAGAATCTGCCGATGGCCGCTCGCCAGGTCCGCGCACTCGGTGGTTCCCGCACGCTCTGGGTGCTGCTGGTACTCGCGTTGCCGGTGCTGGCGATCGCCGAGCGCGGTCTGCGTAGCGCCTACGGTCGCTTCTGGGCACCGACCGGCGCGGCGCAGTGGATCTGGGCCGAGACCGGCGAATCGAACGGTGGCGTCTCGTTCTTCGTCTTCCGCGACTTCGAGCTGGGCGGCTACCCGGGCCGGGCGCGGATCTCCTGCCGCGCGGACGAGGATTTCTTCCTCTACCTCAATGGCGAGCTGGTGGGCAGCGGCAGCTATCGCGACGGCGAGCCGATGTCGACCTTCGAGGTCGGCTATCTGCTCGAGCCCGGCGTCAACCGCGTAGCCGCCGAGCTGCGCAGCGGCCGTGGCGTCGGTGGGTTTCTGCTCGATCTCGAGATCGAGGGCGAAGAGCCGCTCAGGCTCGGAACCGACGACACCTGGAGTGTCGTCCGTGCCTACACCGACAAGCTGCTCACGCCCGGGGGAGCGACCGCCGAGGTCGAATCGGCGATCTCCTTGTCGGCGCCGCCGACCGGCCGTTGGGGACTACCGCGGATCGGGCCGCCCACGCTCGGATTCGCGGACCTGGTGTCGCTGGCCGACGTGCGCCATGCTCCGCGAGCGCTGTCGGACGCGACCGGTGGGCAGTGGCGGGAGCTGGATCCCCCAAACGTCAGCTCGCCACCCCTCGGCCGCGCGGTCACCTTCGACTGGGGACGCGAGGTGGTCGGCTACCCCAACGTCGTCTTCGGCCGCAAGGAAGGAGCCAAGGCGCTGATCTTCCTCGGCGTCGAGCGGCCGGACCCGGCGGTCGACCGGCCGGTCGCCTACCTGCTCAACCCGGTCGGCCGCAAGTCTTGGAGCGACACCCGGCCGCGGCGCTTCCGCTACCTGACCGCCATTGCTACCGCCGAGATGGTCGGTGCCCGGGTCCTGCCGATCGTGCCCGAGTTCGCCGAGCAGGCGCTCGCCGAGGCGGCTCCGCACCAAGGCGTCTTCGGACTCGAGGCGCTCCGGTTACGACCGCCGGTCGAGGACGAAATCCGGCGCGAACTCGAGCGCCTCGCGAGCGTCGCCGCCGGGGAGGGCGTCTAGGGCCTGACGCGCTTGGTCGGCGTACTCGACCGCCAGCGCGTAGGCCTCGTCCACCGTTCCCTGGGCTTCGACCAGCTCGAGAATCTGCTCCGGGGCCACGCGGTCGAACCCGCGGTCGTCGAGCACCTGCTGGATCAGCGCTCGCGCGTCGGCATCGACTCGCGGCAGGAGCAGGATCAGGGGCAGCGTCAGTCGACCTTCCTTGAGATCCGAGAGCACCGGCTTGCCGAGCTCGGACTCGCGGCCGGTGAAGTCGAGCAGGTCATCGACCAGCTGAAAGCAGATACCGAGCGATCGGCCGTAACGGCTCAGGGGCTCGAACAGCTCCTTCCGCTGCGGCTGCATCACCGCCGGGATCGAGCACGCCGCCGCGAACAGCTGCGCCGTCTTGCGCTGGGTGATCTCGAGGTACTCGTCGACGCTGAGGTCGATCTTGGCCAGGCGTTGCAGTGCCAGGAGCTCGCCCTCGGTCATCCGCAGAACGCCGTCGCACAGCACCCGGATAACCTCGATGTTGCCGTGCTCGATCGCCATCCGCATCGACGTCGTGTAGAGCCAGTCGCCGAGCAGCACGGTGAGGCCGTTACCCCATCTCTGGTTGACCGTCTCGCGGCCGCGGCGGAGAGTGGAGTGATCGATGATGTCGTCGTGGATCAGGGTCGCGTTGTGGATCAGCTCGACCACCGCGCCGTAGGTGACCTCCTCGTCGCTGTCGCGTCCGAGCAGGCGGGCGCACAGCAGCAGCATCGCGGGGCGGATGCGCTTGCCGCCGCCGGCGAAGATGTACTCCCCCGATCTCTGGATGAACGGCACATCCGACTCGAGGTTGCGGCGAAAGAGCTCCTCGGTCTGGGCCAGCTTGTCGGCGACCAGCCCGAGGTACTGCGTAGCGGAGGGTACCGGCGCGTTCTTGGAGGGGTACGCCAGTGCGGAAGGCTTGTGATCGACGGTCACTGTGGGTCGCTCTCTTCCCCGAAAGGCTCCACGGGCTCGAATCTCGAGACCTCGGCCAGCCCTCCGTTCTTGAAGCGAAAGGCCTTACCCGCCTCAAAGTACCACCAGGTCACCTCTTCGTGCGTGGCGAGCGCAATTCGATCGATCTTGGCCGGTATGCCCATCTCGGAGTAGACCTTGTGCTCGTCCTCGCTGTCGAGGCCGGCGACGAAGCTCCGGTAGCGCAAGAGAAAGCTGGTATCGGCGACCGTGACGTCGACCGCCAGCGGCCCCTCCTCAAGCTGCAGGCCGTCGAGCGACCGCTGCTCGAGGGTGTAGAACTGGTCTCCGTCCGGGACGCGAACCGTCATGCCGATCTTCAGGTCGAATTGATTGAAGTAGTCGTTCGGATACCACCGGAGCGAGAACTCGCCGCGAGCATCGGTGCGCGTCGTCCGCCGTGTCTGGCCGCGCTCGACCCGGGTCAACGTCGAGAAGTCAAAGCTCCGGTGTGAGGCTTCCAGCACGACCTGGAGATCGGAGAGGCTCCTGCCCGACGCATCGGTCACCCTGCCGGTGATCTGAACGACTCCTGGTCTTGAGTTCGCCTGAGCCACGGCTGCCGGTTGCACCGGAAGCATTGCCAGCGAAATGCAGAGAACGAATACACGCAGGTGCGATTGCCTCCCCGGAAGGGCGCACTCGTACCACAGCCCGCCCGATGCGGCATTATACGGCAGGGCAGAAGGGCGCGTCCCGCCAGTGCGGGCCTATTCCTCGAGCCAGACGACGTCCGCGGGCGGTGTGAAAACGAGCTCCGGCCGATCGATCGCGCGGTAGTCGCCAAGGGTGAACCGGGTCAGGTTGCCCTCGACGTCGTGATAGCTGAGCGACAGGAGGCGCCGCTCGCGAGCATCGAGCTCGAGCGCGGCGTCCCGGATCTCGGCCGCGGCGGTCGTGGAGGTCGGAGTCAGCTCGACCTCGACCCGATCCCCCGCGCGCGAAGTCACCGTCGCGACGTAGGCGCCGCGGAGCTGATTGATGCTCAGTCGCAGGAGATCGAGCCCGAAGCTGTCGGAGCGCGCGATCAGGTGCCTCCGGCCGCTCTCCTCGCCGGGATTCCAGGTCCACGCGACCCGGTCGCAGAGCAGGAATCCCTTGGGAAACGGCTCCTCGTAGTCCCAGCGCAGGCACTCCTCGACGCCGCTCGAATCGCCGCCGAGCCGCATCGCCAGGACACCGCTCTCTTCGTCGGCGACACTGAATCCGTTGGGCGTGTAGCTCTGCACGAAATCGGTGGCCAGGGGCGAGGCGGCGGTCAGGCCGCCACGCACCGCGGCGAGGTGGGTCCAGGCGTCGATATCGTCGGCGCGAATCGGCGCCGTCAGGCCCAGGGAGACGATCAAGAGGAGGGTCGAAGCTCTCACGGTCCGCAAGCTACAACGCAATCGAGGTCGCGCTTATTCGGGGTGTCAGTGCTTGAAGTGCCGCCGACCGGTCATCAGGACCGCCATCCGGTGCTCGTTCGCCGCCGCGACCACCTCGGCGTCGCGCTTGCTGCCGCCCGGCTGGACGACCGCGCTGACACCGGCCTCGGCGAGCACGTCCAGACCGTCACGAAACGGAAAAAAGGCATCGGAGGCGGCGGCGCACCCGGCGATCTCGAGCTCGGCCTTGGCGACCGCGATCCGGCAGGAGTCGACCCGGCTCATCTGACCGGCGCCGATCCCGACCGTCTGATGCGGATTGGCGATGACGATCGCGTTCGACCGGACGTGCCGACAGACCCGCCAGGCGAGCGACATCGCGCGCCGTTCGGCGTCGGTCGGCTGCCGGCGGGTCGGGCAGCTCCAGTCAGCCGGGTCGTCGGGCTCGGTGTCCTGGGTCTGAGCGACGAAGCCGCCGTCGATCGGCCTGACCTCGAACGGCGTGTCCGTGCCATCGAACAGCGGACTCTTCACCAGGCGGAGGTTCTTCTTCTTCGCCAGGCGCTCGGTCGCGCGCTCGGAGAAGGCCGGGCCGACGATCACCTCGACGAATAGCTTGGCGATGGTCTCGGCCAGCTCGAGATCGGCGGGGCGATTGAGCGCCACGATCGAGCCGAAGGCAGAGGTCGGATCGCACGCCAGGGCGCGCTCGTACGCCTCGCGCGTGCTCTCACCGGTGCCGACTCCACACGGATTGCCGTGCTTGACGATCACCACCGCGGGCTGGCGGAAGCTGCTCACCAGGCGCCGCGCGGCGTCGGCGTCGAGCAGGTTGTTGAAGGAGAGCTCCTTGCCCTGGAGCTGCTCGAAACCGCCCAGCACGCCGGGGCCGCTCAGGAGGCGATAGAGGGCCGCGGTCTGATGCGGATTCTCGCCGTAGCGCAGCTCCATCTCGCGCTTGAGATCGATCAGCAGGTGGGGCTGGAAGGTCTCCTCGGGTCGCCGGCTGCGCTGCTCGAGCCACTCGGAGATCGCCGCGTCGTACGACTCCGTATGCCGGAAGGCCTTGATCGCCAGCCGTCGGAGAAGGGGCTCGGGAATCACGCTGTCGCTCCGCTCGAGAGCCGCCAGGACTTGCGGGTAGTCGTCGGGGTCGACCACCACCGCGACGCCCCGGTGGTTCTTCGCCGCCGCGCGCAGCATGGTCGGTCCGCCGATGTCGATCGACTCGACGATCTCCTCGAAGCTCGCGCCTTCGCGTCCGGCGGTCTCGCGGAACGGGTAGAGATTGACCGCCACCAGATCGATCGTGTGGATCCCGTGCTCGCGCAGCTCGGCCAGGTGCGACGATCGCGCGCGGTCGGCGAGCAGGCCCCCGTGGATGCGCGGATGAAGGGTCTTGACCCGACCGCCCAGGATCTCCGGATGGCCCGTGACCTCCGAGACCCGGACCACGTGGAGGCCGGTCGCCTCGAGCTCCTTGGCGGTGCCGCCGGTCGAGATGAGCTCGATGCCCAGCCGCGCCAGCCCGCGCGCGAAGTCCACCAGGCCGCGCTTGTCGTAGACCGAGAGCAGCGCGCGCTTGGCCTTGAGCATCTCAGCGCCCTCGGTCGCCGTCGGTCGGCGAAGAGAGGGTCAGCTCTCTCTGATCGGCGCCGCCGGCCTCGATCCAGATGTAGCGGAGAACCGCGCCGATATCGCTCACCGCGTGGCTCAGGGCGAGCGAGCCGATGGCGAAGGCGACCGACTTGTCGTCGAACTTCTCGCTTCCCGGCGGGCCGCCGATGCGTCGATAGTCGACGCCTATCTGCGGATAGAAGCGCAGGCCGCGCGCGCGCGTCCGGTCGAGCATCTGCGCCAGCGCGGCCGGGTCTTCGACCTCTCGACCGTCGCTGTAGAACGCCAGCGTGAACCGCTCCTGGGCGTCCTCGACGTAGTTCAGGTAGTCGATTGAATAGCGCTCCTCGAGCGGATCGCTATCGGCGGCGCTCAGCGGATTGTTGGCGTCCGCGAGGTAGTGGGAGAGGACACCGAGCTCGTAGACGATGTCGCGGAACGGACGGTGGGCGCGGATCGCGCCGACCGCCCGCTCGGCGCTCGCCAAGATCCACTGATCGATGTCGCCGCCCTGACGGTCGCCACAGTGGGCCACGGCGTCGAAGTCCTGGAACGGATCGACCGCGCCGCTCCGGAACTGGCCGATGTGCTTCTCGATCTGCCGGCGCAGGTCGGGCGGCGCGACCGCGGCGGCGCTGTCGGCGATCAGGACCTGGGTCTTAGGGGTCCACGCCCACGCTTCCGGGGCCCAGCAGAGCGCGGCGAGCACCAGAGCTCCGGCGGCCAGGAACGGCGGTCGACGAAGGTCGGAGCGCACGGCCATGGAGAGCGTATTGTAGTCGGGAAGCAGGGGGAAAAAGGGGGACACGAAACCTATTTCGACGAAGCAGGATACGTGTCCCCTGTTCCCAATAGGGTTTGTGTCCCCCTTTTTCCCTCTTTCCTAGCGCGACAGCTTGTTGATGCGCTTCCGGGCGGCGTCGTAGTTGCGCGAGCTCTTCGGGACCTTGCGATAGGCGGCGATCGCCCGCTGGTCGTTGTCGAGCTTCTTGTCGTAGAGCTGACCGGCTTCCCACCAGCAGTCGATCTTGGTGTTCGGGAAGCTCGTGCCGAGCTTCTCCCAGGCCTGGGCGGCCAGGTCGTGCCGCTTCTCGTTGGCGTACAGCTCGGCCAGCCGGCGCAGCGCCTTCTCGGCGTGCGGCGTGCTGCCATAGAGCTCGGTGACGTTGCGATAGGTGATCAGGGCGCGCGGTACCCGCCCGCCGGTCACCGGATCGTTCACCTGGATCTTCTCGGCCAGCTCGAGCGACGCCTTGGCGAGGAGCGCGAGCGGCGCCCAGTTCGAGTTCGGGAACTTGACCGCCGCCCGTTCGAAGATCTCGATCGCTTCCGGAGCGCGACCGCGGTCGGAGGCGATCAGGAGCTCGCCGTGCCGGTAGGTGGCCTGCGCCGTCTCCCTGGCACTCGGGAACCGGCTCTGGACCTCGACGAACGCCGCCAGCGCCGCCTGCGTCCGTCCGGCCCCGACATGGCACTCGGCGATCGCCAGATAGGCCCCGGGCGCCCTCGAGCTGTTCGGGAAGCGCTGCAGGAACTCCTCGAAGTCCTTGATCGCCGGATCGAACAGGCCGGCCTTGAGCTTGTCGAGGGCGACCTTGTACTCACGGTCGCCGGCGTTGGTCGTCGACCGCTGCGGCGCCGGCTTGGGCTCTGGCGTCGGCTGCGGCGCCTCGACCTCGGGCTCGGGCTCCGGCTCGGCCGCTCGCGCGGCGGGCGGCTCCGGCTGCGCCGGCTCCTCGGTCGGTTCGCCCTCGGGCTCGAACTTGCCGAGATCGAGCTGCGAATCGACCGCTTCCGGATCGAACCGGGGCACCGCTTCGACCTGGAACGCGGCCCCCCTCGCGACCTCGGCGACCTGCTGCGGCGCGGGCTCCGGCTCCGAGGATCTGAAGACCAGCGCCGCGATCCCGATCGCCGCCAGCAGCAGCACGCCCGCACCGGCCCCGATCAGCACCTTGCGGTTGCGGGTGAGCGTCTGGGTCGAGCTCTTGAAGATCTTCGAGGTCGACCGCGAGATCCCCTTGAGCTCGTTGACCAGTCCGAGCCGGAGCTGGTCTTCGAGCAGCTCCACCGCCTGGATCAGGTCGGAGACCGACCCGTAGCGGTCCTTGGGGTCGGTCGCCAGGCACTTGAGGACGATCGGATCGATCTCCGACGGCACCTCGCTGTTGAGCTGACTGGGCAGGTTGAACCGTCCGACCGGGACGCGCCCGGTCAGCATCTCGTAGAGAACCACGCCGGCCGAGTAGATGTCGGCGCGGTGATCGACCGTGCCGGAGCTCACCGCCTGTTCCGGCGCCATGTAGTGGAGCGTGCCGATGCTCGATTCCGCGGTCGAGAGGGTTCCCATCTCGCGCGAGATCGTCTCGACCTTGGAGATGCCGAAGTCCGCCAGCTTGACGATCGTCAGGTCGTCGGAGACCAGGATGTTGCGCGGATTCAGGTCGCGGTGGATGACGGTCTGGCGATGCGCCGCCTCGAGCCCGCGGCAGACGCCACGGAAGACCGTGAACGCCTCCTGGAGCGACAGCCGGCGCTGCTGGAGCACGTCGTCGAGCGACGAGCCCGGGACGTACTCCATGACGAAGAAGAGGGTGTCCTTGTCCTGGTCCTTGTCGATGATCTGGACGATGTTCGGGTGGTTGAGCAGCGCGACCGCCTTGGCTTCGCGGTTGAAGCGCTCGACCCGGGTCTCGTCCTCGGCGAACTCGCCGGGGAGCACCTTGATCGCGACGACGCGGTTGAGCGACGGCTGGACGGCCTTGTAGACCTGGCCCATCGCGCCCGAGCCGATCGCGCTGACGACTTCGTACTGACCGATCCGGCGTGGTGGATCTGAACTCTTGCTACCTGCCATGAGACTCGAACCGGATCGCGTCCTCGCCGATGTCGATGCCGTCGAGGTCGTTCAACCGGTGCTCCTTCACCTTTCTTCCGTTGACTATGGTACCGAACTGGCTGCCGAGGTCGATGACGTAGAAGCCATCGCCGCGCCATTCGATCCGGCAGTGCGCCTTGCTCGCCTGTGGCACCTCGAGCTGCATGTTGCAGCTGCTCGATCGGCCGATCACCACCGGCTCCTCCCCCAGATGGAGCGTGCGGCCGTGATCGGGCCCGGCGGCGACGTAGAGACGCGCCTCGGGAATGCCCTCGCCCGGCCCTTCCTTGGCGCGCTTGATCGCCAGAGTTCCGACCCGCGGCTCGATCTCGAGCGTGCGGATCGGGAACGGGATCGTGATCCCGCGGCGATGGAACTCCTCCCAGATCTCGGTCCGGATGTCGCTTTCGATCCTCGGCCGGTTGGCGATGTCCTCGATCCAGGCACGCACCTCATAGGTGATCGAGCTGTCGCCGAACTCGAGGATGAAGATCTCCGGCGACGGCTTCTCGAGCACCCCCTCGACCCGGCGCGCGGCGGCCAGGAGCGCCGCCTTCGCCCGGTAGGGCGGCGTCCGGTAATGGACACCGACCTCGACCCGCTCGAGGTGGAGCGGATGCGGATAGTAGAAGTTGATGATCTCGTGATTGGCGATCTCCGCGTTCGGGTAGATCAGGTTGTCGTTGTCGCGGGTTCGGAGATGCGTCGTCCGCCAGGTGATGTCGACCACGCGCGCTTCGGTGTCGCCGACCTTGATCCAGTCGTTGATCCGGTACGGTCGCTCGAGAGAGATCACCAGACCCGAGAAGAAGTTCCCGAGGATCGGTTGCAGGGCGAGGCCGAGGACCAGCGAGGTGATCGCACTCGTCGCCACGATGGCGGTTGGCTGGACGCCGGCGGCCTTCAAGATGATGAACCCGGTGATCAGATAGGCCACTGCCACGAAGACCGGCGGCAGGAGCGGTGGCAGCCGCACACCGCGGCTGTGGTAGAGGTGGACGTCGAAGTAGTAGATCGCGACCAGGCGGATGGCGAATACCGCGGCGGCGAACAGGAAGACGTAGTTGAGGTTCTCTTCGAGGCGGCCGAAGGTCCCCGGCTGGATCAGGGTGACGACCTTGAGCCCGGCGGCGATCGCCGCGATCGCGAGTGGAAACGAGAGCTGCTGGATCAGGCGCAGGCGCTTCTTGAGCAGGCCCACCACTCCGATCAGGAGTGCCGCCACCACCAACCCCGCGCCTACGGCCAAGAGCTGCGTCCCGTTCACCTAGAACCCTCGCGTGTCACAAGCTCCGGGTGAAGGCCACCTGCACCTCTCTTCCTCCCGAGCGGTCAGGAGCCCCCCAGAGAAATCCCTAGCTCTTCAACAAGCCTTCGAAGGGGTGAGGATAGCAGAGAAAATGCGAGTGGACTTCAGCGTTTTGCCATGCGCGCATCGGAATCTCCGGGCCGTCGTCAGCCTTGACTCGGGGTCCTCCGGCCGCTATAAACCGCCTGGGGTTTTCAGGCCGTCCCGGCCTCGGCCCCGTGCCCAGGTAGCTCAGTTGGTAGAGCACCTGACTGAAAATCAGGGTGTCGGTGGTTCAAATCCGCCCCTGGGCACCATTTAAGTCTCTATTATTTAAACAGTTATAGGGATCTCGGAAGCCCGCTGCTGGTCCCGATTTCGGGGCGAGCAAACAACAAGCAAACACTCTGCGTCGCGTTTCGTCGTAGTCCGTCGTAGATGACCTGCGGGCTGGGAGCTGGGTTCGCGCGAATGTGGGGGATCGCGAAGGCAGGTTGATGTTGCTGGCCGGCCCTGAACGAGCAGGGGGACAGTCCGCTTGCGGTGCCGCTGTCCCACGCGCTTGCGGACAACGGATTTTGAGCCCTCCGCGGCCGGTTTCCGTAGGGTCAACAACGACAGGCGATTCACGAATCCGTGCGGAACTGTTGGCTTGTGCAAGCTTCCGACGGTTCCGCCGCTCCCGTGGTTTCCGTCGTCTCGGGGCAAGATCCGGGGCAAGATAGCAGTCGCGTCTCAACGCATAGCGAACCTAGAGAGCGAGCTTGCGCGACTCACCAATGTAGAAGTCCACGTGAACGATCACTTCATGTTCACCAACTTCGACGTGCACGAGTGGCGTTGGCCGTTTGTAGACCCTGCGAGGCCCGAACCCGAACGAAAGAAAGAGACGTACTTCGCGTTCCGGGTGTCCGTTAGCTTCGCCAATCACTGCGATAGTGACCGAACTCTTAGGTGGCCGAGCAGCAATGACGCCTCGTTATGGATGCC